>NZ_JBEYTB010000047.1:0-1023 GCF_040642915.1 Actinomadura sp. NPDC047616 | reverse complement strand
CTAGATGATTGATTCCAAGCTGTCTGGTTGCGGTCAGTGATCGTAGGCGGTCAGGGATCGGGCGGTGGGCTGGGCGGTTTTGTCGTTGTGCCAGATCGCTGCGGTCAGCGCCAGGACGCGGACGCTCACCCGGACGACGACGCCCGCAGGAGTGCGGCCGCCGTGTCGTTCCAGGTCGAGCTGCCCTTTGAGGGTCTGGTTGATCGATTCGATGGTCTGCCGCAGCGGTTTGAACAGTTCGGTGCCGGCCCGTGCGGGTTCGCCCTTGCGAGCCTTGCGCAGCAGCCGCAGACCACTGCTGGTGAGGGCGTGCTCGAACGCGCGTCCGTAGTAGTGCTTGTCGGCGATGATCGTCTGACCGGGGTGACGGGCCACCAGGTCACCGGCGGCGTCCAGCATGCCCAGCAGGGTGGTGCGTTCGTCGGCCTTGGCGCCGGTGAGCGCGAACGCCACCGGCAGCCCGCCCAGCGTGCACACCAGGTGCAGCCGAAGCCCCCAGAAGAACCGGGAATGCGATGCGCAGTAGCCGTACTCGGCCCAGCCCGCCAGCGCGCTGCGGCGGGTCGTCTCGCGGGACCGGCCGCACTCCACCGGGGTGGAGTCCACCACCCACACGTCGTCGCTCCACAGCGAAGTGTCGCGCCCCAGCACCTCGATCATGGTGATGACCAGGGGCGATGCCGCTCGCAGCCGCTTGTTGTAGCCGGGCTGGCGCGGCAGGCGGGGGAACATGCCGGCCAGGTGCTCGCGGGCGTAGCGAAGCCACCGCCGCTCGCTGGTGAAGCCCAGCAGCGCCGACATCACCGCCAGGGTCACCAGCTCGGCGTCACTGAGTGCGGGCTTGATGCCCACTCGCGGACGCCGCGGAGCCAGGTGCGGGAAAGCGGTCAGGTGGTCATCGATCTTGACGTACAGTGCGGTGGCGAGGGTGTCCAGGTCTTTCGTCACAAATCGATCTTGGACACCCTCGTCGCATGTCCGCAGGCAATCCGCACGCTTCCGCCCTTGGAATCAAGCATCTAG
>NZ_JBEYTB010000046.1:0-1272 GCF_040642915.1 Actinomadura sp. NPDC047616 | reverse complement strand
CGGGCCGCCTCGCTCGCGTGCGGCAGCTCGACGCCGGGCCGGGGTCGGCGAGGCCGGGCGGGGTCGGCGAGGGGCGGGGCCGCCTCGCCTGGGTCGTCTAATAGCGTTGCCGCAGGTCGGCGGGGGTGGGTGGCGCGGCCGGCATCGGCCCGCGGGGCGCCTCGCCGCAGGTCAGCCAGGGTGCCGGGTTATTGGACATCCTCGCCGCCGGGGCCGCCTCGCTCGCCCGGCCGGGGCCGGGGCCGCCCGGGGTCGGCGAGGCTGCCCCCCGGGGCCGGGAATGTGGAATGTGGTATGCGCAGGTCAGGGCCGGTTTTCCACATTCCCCAGGGCCCCGTTCCACATCCTCGCCGCGCCCGTTCCACATCCTCGCCGGGGCCGCCGGGCCGGGCCGCCCGGGGCATCCTCGGCCACCTCGCCGCCGGGTGACCTGCGGAAACGCCGGGGGCGCCGGGGTCGGCACCGGGCCGGGCCGGGGCTGTTCCACATCCTCGCCGCGCCCGTTCCACATCCGGCCCCCGGAACGTGGAACACGAAACCCTGCCCTGACCTGCGGCGTTCCACGTATTCCACGTGTTCCACGTTCTGGGGGTAAGGGGCCCCTGACGACCGGGCCGGGGTCGGCGCGGGGCCGCCTCGCCGCCGGGGCCGGGCCGGGGCCGGGCCGGGGTCGGCGAGGTCGGGACCCCGGCCGCTACGCCGGACCGCCAGACGTCTAGACGCCATGACGCCCGGACGCCGTGACGTCACACCCTCCCAGGGGCCGCCCGGCAGCCTCGCCCGCCACCGGCCCGGCCCCGGCCGGAATGGCGCGGACAGGGCCCCTGAAATCGCCGTAGACGGCCCGCTATACCGGATGCGGGCAAGGGTCCCGGACCCCCGCCACGGGCTGTCAGAGCGCCCCACAGAGCCGCCATTCCGTCTGGCGTTCTCTCCCCATTTTCTGCACCCGGAAATTGGTGCACCGCGGGGCGAATAATCCGCCATTCTCTTTCGCCATTCTCCCCCTTTATCGCGACCCCCTACACGATCGGTCAGAGAATGGCCATAGGCCATTCTTTCACCATTCCTATTTCTCGGCCTTTTCAGACACCCCCTGGGGGTAGCATGATCGCCAGGAGCGATAGGGGAGGGGGGTACCTCGCTCGACTGGCGCGTGACCGAGCCACCCCAGCCAAGCGAACCCCCGTGTTTCCGCAGGTCAGAGCCTAATCGGGGGTCAGGCGCCGATGGCGCCTTTATCGGCCGCAGGCCGATACCCCCTCCCTGGGG
>NZ_JBEYTB010000045.1:0-1310 GCF_040642915.1 Actinomadura sp. NPDC047616 | reverse complement strand
GCTCCCCTTCTAGTGGTCGTCGCAACACCCCTGCTGAGGGGACGCGATGGACTTCGAGATCCGGAAGGACCGGAGGCCGCAGGGCCGGAAGAAGCTGACCCGTGAGCGGGCTGCATACTTCCGGCTCATGGATCAGGGCTACAGCAGCAGGGAAGCCTGCAGGATCGTCGGCATCGACCGCCGGACCGGCAAGAAGTGGCGCAACGGCAGCAATGCCACCAAGGGCCGGAAGGCGGCGCCTCCCGTCACCCGGGAGCCGTCTCCTTCCGGCCCCTCGCGCTACCTGGGCGAAGCCGAGCGCATCCACATCGCCGATCGGATCCGCGAAGGCGCGTCGCAGCGCACGATCGCCGGCGAGCTGGGCCGCCACCCCTCGACCATCAGCCGCGAGGTCCGCCGGAACCGGACCGAGGGCACCCGCGACGACTGGTGCTACCGGCCGCACGCCGCCCACGCCCGCGCCGCCGTGCGCCGTGCGCGTCCCAAGACCCGCAAGTTCGAGGCCAGCCCCGAGCTGCGCGACATAGTCCAGTCTTGGCTGGAGATGAAATGGAGTCCGGAGCAGATCAGCCAGATGCTCCGCGTCCGCTTCCCCGACCGTCCGGACCTGCGCGTGTGCCACGAGACCATCTACAAGGCCCTCTACGTCCAGGGCCGCGGGGAGCTGCGCCGCGAGCTGGTCAGGGCACTGCGCACCGGCCGGGCCCACCGCAAGCCGCGGCGCCAGGCCCAGCAGCGCCAGCCCCGCTACGCCGCGCCGATGGTCATGATCAGTGAACGCCCCGCCGAGGCCGCCGACCGTGCCGTCCCGGGCCACTGGGAAGGCGACCTGATCATCGGCCGCAAGCAGACGTCGCAGATCGGCACCCTCGTCGAGCGCGCCAGCCGCTACGTCCTGCTGGTCCACCTGCCCGACGACCGGACGGCCGAGACCATGCGCGACGCCCTGGCCGCCACGATCCAGACCCTCCCGACTGAGCTGAGACGCTCCCTGACCTGGGACCAGGGCTCGGAGATGGGCCTGCACCACCAGTTCTCCATGGCCACCGACATGCCCGTCTACTTCTGCGATCCGCACTCGCCCTGGCAGCGCGGCTCCAACGAGAACACCAACGGCCTGCTGCGCCAGTACTTCCCCAAGGGCACCGACCTGAGCGTCCACACCCCGCAAGACCTGGAAGCAGTGGCCGCCGAACTCAACTCCAGACCACGAAAGACGCTCGGCTGGGACACCCCAGCCGAGCGTCTCGCTAAGCTCCTGGCCGAAGCCAGTTGATCAACCGGTGTTGCGACGACCCCTCGAATGCGCC
>NZ_JBEYTB010000044.1:0-1378 GCF_040642915.1 Actinomadura sp. NPDC047616 | reverse complement strand
GGGACTGTACGGTTTTCGGTGTAACTCCTGATCAAGGAGTGACACCTGATGACGACAACTGAAGCGAAGGCGGACGCCGCAGTGGCCAAGTCCGACAAGCCGGCCGGGGTCGACCAGGACCTGATCGGTCAGCTGGTGGCCCAGGCCCGCGAGCAGGGCCTGGATCTGACCGGGGAGGGCGGGCTGCTGCAGCAGCTGACCAAGCGGGTGCTGGAGTCCGCGCTCGAGGGCGAGATCACCGACCATCTCGGCTACGACAAGCACGAGCGGGCCACGAGCGGCGCCACCAACTCCCGGAACGGCCGCCGGACCAAGACCGTCACCACCGAGGTCGGCCCGGTCGAGATCGACGTCCCACGCGATCGGGAGGGCACGTTCGAACCGAAGATCGTCCGCAAGCGGCAGCGCCGCCTGTCGGGGGTGGACGAGATGGTGCTGTCCCTGAGCGCCAAGGGCCTCACCCACGGGGAGATCTCCGCCCACCTGGCCGAGGTCTATGGCGCCAGTGTGTCCAAGCAGACCATCTCCACCATCACCGACAAGGTCATCGAGGGCATGACCGAGTGGCAGAACCGGCCGCTGGACCCGGTCTACCCGGTGATCTTCCTGGACGCCATCCAGGTCAAGATCCGCGACGGGCAGGTCGCCAACCGCCCGATCTACGTGGCGCTGGCCGTCACCGTCGACGGCACCCGCGACATCCTGGGGCTGTGGGCCGGCGACGGCGGCGGGGAGGGCGCCAAGTACTGGCTGCAGGTCCTCACCGAGCTGCGCAACCGTGGTGTCGCCGACGCGTGCATGGTGGTCTGCGACGGGCTGAGCGGCCTGCCGGACGCGGTCGCGCACGTGTGGCCTCAGGCGCTGGTGCAGACCTGCATCGTCCACCTGCTGCGCAACTCCTTCCGCTATGCGGGGCGGCAGGACTGGGACGCCATCGCCAGGGCGCTCAAGCCGGTCTACACCGCGCCGACCGAGTCGGCGGCGACCGAACGGTGGTTGGAGTTCGCCGAGACCTGGGGGAGCAAGTACCCGGCGATCATCAGGTTGTGGGAGAACGCCTGGGCCGAGTTCGTGCCGTTCCTGCAGTTCGACCCCGAGATCCGCACCGTGGTGTGCTCCACCAACGCGATCGAGTCGGTCAACGCCCGCATCCGCCGCGCGGTCAAGGCCCGCGGGCACTTCCCCAACGAGCAGGCCGCTCTCAAGTGCGTCTACCTGGCCATCATGAGCCTGGACCCCACCGGCACCGGCCGCCGACGCTGGATGAAGCGCTGGAAGCCCGCCCTGAACGCCTTCGACATCGCCTTCGAAGGCCGCTTGGCCGCAGCCCGAAACTAACCCGAACAAGATCCAGTTACACCGTTAACTGGACAGACCC
>NZ_JBEYTB010000042.1:0-1833 GCF_040642915.1 Actinomadura sp. NPDC047616 | reverse complement strand
TGTGTGTCAAGCCACTCGGCCTATTAGTACCAGTCCACTCCACACCTCACGATGCTTCCATGCCTGGCCTATCAACCCAGTCGTCTACTGGAGGCCTTACCCCCACCCGAAGGCGGGGAGGGAGAACTCATCTCAGGGAAGGCTTCCCGCTTAGATGCTTTCAGCGGTTATCCCGACCGAACGTAGCCAACCAGCCATGCCCCTGGCGGGACAACTGGCACACCAGAGGTCCGTCCGTCCCGGTCCTCTCGTACTAGGGACAGACCCCCATCAATTCTCCAACGCGCACAGCGGATAGGGACCGAACTGTCTCGCGACGTTCTAAACCCAGCTCGCGTGCCGCTTTAATGGGCGAACAGCCCAACCCTTGGGACCTACTCCAGCCCCAGGATGCGACGAGCCGACATCGAGGTGCCAAACCATCCCGTCGATATGGACTCTTGGGGAAGATCAGCCTGTTATCCCCGGGGTACCTTTTAGCCGTTGAGCGACATCGCTTCCACACGCCGATGCCGGATCACTAGGCCCTGCTTTCGCACCTGCTCGACCTGTCAGTCTCACAGTCAAGCTCCCTTGTGCCCTTGCACTCACCACCTGATTACCAACCAGGCCGAGGGAACCTTTGGGCGCCTCCGTTACTCTTTGGGAGGCAACCGCCCCAGTTAAACTACCCACCAGGCACTGTCCCCCACCCGGATACACGGGCGCGGGTTAGACGCTCAATGCGACCAGAGTGGTATTTCACCAACGACTCCACGAATACTGGCGTACCCGCTTCACAGTCTCCCACCTATCCTACACAAGACACACCAAACGCCAATGCCAAGCTATAGTGAAGGTCCCGGGGTCTTTCCGTCCTGCTGCGCGAAACGAGCATCTTTACTCGTACTGCAATTTCACCGGGCCTGTGGTTGAGACAGCGGGGAAGTCGTTACGCCATTCGTGCAGGTCGGAACTTACCCGACAAGGAATTTCGCTACCTTAGGATGGTTATAGTTACCACCGCCGTTTACCGGCGCTTAGATTCTCAGCTTCGACCCCCAAAGAGATCTAACCGGTCCTCTTAACGTTCCGGCACCGGGCAGGCGTCAGTCCGTATACCGCGTCTTACGACTTCGCACGGACCTGTGTTTTTAGTAAACAGTCGCTTCCCCCTGGCCACTGCGACCACACCCAGCTCCCACCGCAAGGGCGTTCACCAGACGTGGCCCCCCTTCTCCCAAAGTTACGGGGGCAATTTGCCGAGTTCCTTAACCACAGTTCACCCGAACGCCTCGGTATTCTCTACCTGACCACCTGAGTCGGTTTAGGGTACGGGCCGCCAGTACACTCGCTAGAGGCTTTTCTCGGCAGCACGGGATCACTCACTTCACCTAAAACGGCTCGGCATCACCTCTCACCCTTACGTGGTGTGCGGATTTGCCTACACACCGGGCTACAGGCTTACCCCAGGTCAACCACCGCCTGGGCTGAGCTACCCTCCTGCGTCACCCCATCACTCACCTACTACCGCATCGGGTCCCACGCTCCCCCAAGAAACAAGCCCGAAGGCTCGTAACCGGGTTCGGATGGTTAGCATCAACGGCCTCGGCGTTGGCGCATACCAGCGGGTACGGGAATATCAACCCGTTGTCCATCGACTACGCCTGTCGGCCTCGCCTTAGGTCCCGACTTACCCTGGGCGGATCAGCCTGCCCCAGGAACCCTTGGTCATCCGGCGCACACGTTTCTCACGTGTGAATCGCTACTCATGCCTGCATTCTCACTCCCACACCCTCCACCATAGGATCACTCCACGGCTTCACCGGATGCAGGACGCTCCCCTACCCATCA
>NZ_JBEYTB010000041.1:0-8486 GCF_040642915.1 Actinomadura sp. NPDC047616 | reverse complement strand
AGCCCGGCGGGCGGGGCGGGGGGGGCCCCCCCCCCCCCGCCCCCCCCCCCGCCCGCCGCCCGCGGGGGGGGGCCGCGCCCCCCCCCGCCCCCCCCCACCACCCCGCCCCCACGGCGCCGATTCAAGCGTCGCCTGGGCGTTCATCCGCCGCCCGAACGCCCAGGCGACTCATCCGTGCCCGAATCACTCGTGCCCGCGGGGAAGCCCGACCGGTCAGGCGGCGATGGTGTAGCGCAGTACCGCCCCCACGCCGAGGCCCGCGTACGGATCGTCCGACGGCATGATGAACAGCTCGCCGTCGGAGCACGCGGCGGCGCGGATCAGCGCGGCGTCGGCGCGCTCCTCCACGGGGTCCTTGACGCCGGCTTCGAGCAGTTCCTCGGCGGTCAGGGCCACGTCCCCGGGCTCCGGCCCCACCCACAGCCGGGCGGGGGAGTCGGGGTCGTCCTCCAGCAGCAGGCTCTCCACCTGGCCGCGGCGCAGCGCCTGCACGGTGGAGGGCAGGCCCGCCACGGCGCGCTGGCCGTTGGCCAGCTCGCGTTCGAACCGCTCGGCGACCGCGCCGACCCGCTCGGTCCGCCTGATCTCGAGAATGCGGGCGATCTCGGCGTCCAGCCCGGCACCGTCGGCGCCGTCGGCGCGCGAACCGCGGTCGGTCTCGACGGTGCGGTCGCGCAGCCCCTCGGAGATCTCCTCCAGCACCGCCCCGCGCGCCTGGACGTCCCCGGCGACCACGACGGCCTCGGCGCCGCACCGCTTGGCGGCCTGGTCGACCTCGCGGCCCACCTTCTTGGCGTTGGCCTTCCACACCATCTCGGCGGCGCGCTGGAACCGCGACTGGTTCCAGTCGCCCGCCTTGGTCTTGCGGATCGGATACTCCTCGTCGCCCTCGACCTCGAACACGCGGCGCTTCCCGTCCGCGGTCACACAGCAGATCTCCCCGCCGCGGCGGTCCACGAGCACCCGCACGTACGGCAGCGGCTCGCCGCGCGCGGCCAGGTAGGGCAGGACGTGCGGCAGCGGCGCCACCCGGGCCAGCGCGGCGGCCGGCGGGCCGGGCAGCCGCTCGGCGTGCACCACCTCGCCGTCCGCCGCGAAGAGCACCAGCCCGGTGGAGCGGCGCTCGCGCAGTTCGGCCAGCACGGCCTCCTCGACGGCGCCCAGCGTGCCGTGCGGCGCCCCCTGCTCCTCCAGGTCCGCGCGCAGCGCCCGCCACCGCAGCTCGGCGGCCTTGGGCGCGTCCTCGGTGGTGCGGGTCAGGTCCACGTACACGGACGCGTACGGGCCCGACCGGCGGTACAGCGGTTTGAGGAAAGTGAGATCCATGGGGCCGCCGTACCCGTGACGACCAAGTCAAACGTAAAAAGGGGCCATCGGAAGGCAACGTGGCAGGGGCCGCCCCCGGGCCGTCGCCGCCGCCGTCAGCCTTCGGCGGCCTGCTGCAGCCGGGCGTAGGCCAGCTGCAGCCAGTCCGACCCGGCCACCGCCGTCATCGTGGCGCCCACCGCCCGGGTCGCCCGAGGCGCCAGCATCAGCCCCGCCGCGTACCCGGTGGCCACCCACTGCGCCGTGCAGAACGGGCAGGTGATCAGCTCTCCCACGGCGTGCCGCACGCCGCTGCCGCGCACCTCCTCGGCCAGCTCCGACGGCCCGGACGTGCCCTCGTACCGGGTGAACGGGGCGCGCAACGGGCTGGTCACGGGATCCTTGGCGATCAGCCGGGACAGCTTGTGCGTGGTGATCGTCATCAGCGCCAGGTCGCCGAGCCCGATGACGTGACCCGTGCGTCCCGTCCGCCGGCCCCGCGCGGCGCGTCCGGCCGTGCGGACGGCGCGCAGCACCCAGGGCAGGGCCGCGTCACCGGTGCGGTTGCGACGGCGCTGCGCCAGCAGCGCCAGCGTCCCGGCGGTGACCGCGTACACCGCCATCGTCCCCAGGTAGGAACCCAGCGGCCGGTCGGCGTCCCCGGCGTACTCGCGCTTGTGCTTGCGTGCGGTGTCGACGACCGAGGTCATCGCTCCTCCGTGTCGTTGGCTGCGATCGCGTCGCCCTGTCCGATCGAGAGGCGAACGCGTACCTACCGCCCTTTACCCGTGCACCGAGGACGAATCATGTACGCCCCTCGGGGTAACGGTCGGGGAGATCGACGAGACGACCACCGGCGAAGGGGGACGTCATGACCGAGAACATCCCGGGCGGAGACCCGGAGCGGCGATACACCTCCGGTCCCGAGGACGAGGGCATCCCCGACCTGCAGGACGGCACCCCCGGACAGCAGCGGGCCCAGGATCCGCAGGAGGCCCCCGTCCCCGGCGACCGCCCCATGGCGCTGGACGAGTTCGGGATGACCGAGGAGGAGATGCGCGCGGGCGAACCCCTCGACATGCGGCTGGCCCGCGAGGAGCCCGACATCCCCGAAGTGCCGGACGAGCCCTACCGGCCCGCCGGGCGCATCGTGGAGGAGGACGAGGGGGCCCGCACCGACACCGAGAAGGACGCCGTCGCCTACGACGCGGGCGACGACGGCGGCGGATACACCGCCGAGGAACGCGCCATGCGCATCGAAGACGAGTAACCGACTGCGCGAGTAACCGACTGCGCGGAGCGTCGCGCGGTCCCCCGGGTGCTGTCGTGCGCACCGGCCGCGAGCCGCGGTGAACGATATGGTTCGCGGTTCGCGGCGCATGGCAGCACAATTCCAGATACCGGTCCGTCCGGGACAATGGCGACCGGAAGGGGGACCGCGTGCGCATCGGCATTCTCGGCCCGCTCGACGTGCGGGACGACGCCTCGGGACGGCCCGTGGCGCTGAACGGCCCCCGGTTGCGCGCCCTGCTGGTCCGCCTGGCCGTGGACCCCGGCCGTTGGGTCCCGGTCGAACGGCTCCTGGACGACCTGTGGGACGGAGCCCCTCCCTCGGGAGGCGCGGGCGCGCTCCAGGCACTGGTGTCCCGGCTGCGCGCCGCCGCCGGACGCGACCTCGTCGAGCACGGGCCGCCCGGTTACCGGCTGGCCGTCGCCCCGGGCGATGTCGACACGGTCGAGTTCGAACGCCGGGTCGCCGCCGCGCGCGCTCGCACCGACCCGGCCGCACGCGCCGAAGCACTGCGAAGCGCCCTGGAACTGTGGCGCGGCCCAGCGCTCGCCGACGTCGCCGACGCCGACTTCGCCGCCGCGCCCATCGCCCGCCTGGAGGGCCTGCGCCTGGCGGCGATCGAGGACCGGATCGAGGCCGACCTGGCCGCGGGCGACCCGGCCGGCCTCGTTCCGGAGCTTGAGGCGCTCACCGTCGCACATCCGCTTCGCGAACGCCTGCGCGGGCAGCTGATGCGCGCGCTCTACGCGACGGGACGGCAGGCCGACGCCCTCACCGTGTACGAGGAGACGCGCCGGACCCTCGCCGACCGGCTCGGCATCGACCCGTCACCGGAACTGGCGGAACTGCACCTGGCCGTCCTGCGCCGCGACCCCGCCCTCTCCAGCCCCGAATCCGCCTCCCGCCCCGAATCCGCCGACCGGCCGGCGGGGGACTCCGCGGCGGAGACGGCGGCGGCGACGCCGCACCGGCGCCGCACGAACCTGCCCGCCCAGCTCACCAGCTTCGTCGGACGCGAAGAGGAGTCGCGGCAGGTCGGCAAGCTGCTGCGCGAGTCGCGGCTGGTCACACTGATCGGCCCAGGCGGCGCGGGCAAGACCCGGCTGGCCTGCGAGGCCGCGGCCCCGCTGGTCGACACCACGGCCGACGGGGTCTGGTTCGTCCCGCTGGCGTCGGTGAGCGACGCCGCCGACGTGGGCCCCGCCGTGCTCGCCGCCCTCGGCCTGGCCGACCCCCTCCGTCCCAGCCACGAGACGCGGTCCCCGGCGCGCGCCCTGGACCGGCTCGCCGACGCCCTGACGACCTGGGACACCGTCCTGGTCCTGGACAACTGCGAGCATCTCGTCGACGCGGTGGCGGCGCTGGCGGACCGGGTCCTCGCCGCCGCCCCCGACGCGCGGATCCTCGCCACCAGCCGCGAGCCGCTCGGCATCACCGGCGAGTCGCTGTGCCCCGTGCCGTCCCTGCCCCTGCCGCCGCCCGACGCCGACGCCCAAGAGGCCATGCGGCACGCCTCCGTCCGCCTTCTCGCCGACCGGGCCGCCGCCGTCCGTCCCGGCTTCACCGTCGACGACACCACCGCCGCACCCGTCGTCGCGATCTGCCGCGCGCTCGACGGCATCCCGCTGGCGATCGAACTGGCCGCCGCCCGCATGCGCGCCCTGACCCCCGCGCAGGTCGCCGACCGCCTCGGCGACCGCTTCCGGCTGCTGACCGCCGGCAGCCGCGCGGCACTGCCCCGCCACCGCACCCTGCGCGCGGTCGTCGACTGGAGCTGGGACCTGCTGGACGACGACGAACGCGCCGTCCTGCGCCGCCTGTCGGTGTTCGCGGGCGGCGCCGTCCTCGAGGCCGCCGTCCGCGTGTGCGCGTCACCCGGCGGCACGGACGGCCCCGCCGCCGCCGACGTGCTCGACGTGATCGCCTCCCTCGTGGAGAAGTCGCTGGTCATGGCGGACGGTGCCGCCCAGGTCCGCTACCGCCTGTTGGAGACCGTCCGCGTGTACGCGGCCGAACGCCTCGCCGAGGCCGGCGAAGGCGACCGCGTCCGCGACGCGCACGCCGCCTACTTCCTGGAACTGGCCGAACGCGCCGAACCCGAACTGCGCGGCCACGACCAGCTGTCGTGGATGACCCGCCTCGTCACCGAGCACGACAACTGCACCGCCGCGCTGCGCCATGTCGTCGAGACCCGCGACGTGCGCACCGGACTGCGGCTGGTGGCCGCACTGACCTGGTTCTGGTTCATCCGCGACATGGAGATGGAGGTCGGCGGCTGGTCGGTCGCGATCCGCGACATGGCGGGCGGCGCCGTACCGTCCGACCTGCGGGAGGAGTACGCCACCTGCTCGTTCCTCGCCGCCCTGGTGAGCGAGCTCAAGACCGGACCGGGCTTCACGCAGGAGGCCATGCGGAACATCGTCGAGCAGGTTCTGCCCCTTGTGCCGCCAAACCCCAGGCACCCCCTTCTCAACCTGGCCGAACCGCTCTCCCATTTCGTTGTGGGACGGTTGGACCTCGTCCGCGAGTCCCTCGCCGACATCGAACGGCACCCCGACCCATGGTGCCGCGCCATGGGACTGATCCTGCGCGGCGAACTGGGCCTGTACTCCGGGGAGATCGACGTCGCCTTCTCCGACATGACCGCCGGATACCGGGGTTTCCGCGCCATCGGCGACCGCCTGGGCATGCAGATCGGACTCGGCGGCCTGACCCAGGTGGCCCTCGCCCGCGGCCAGGCCGAAACCGCCCTCCGGCTCGTGGAGGAGGCCCTCGGCTACACCCTCCAGGGAGTGAACCCCGACCAGGGGGCCTCGTTCCGTCTGCTTCTGGGCCGGATCCGCGCGCAGATGGGAGACCTCGAAGGCGGCCGCCGAGAGATCGAGCGGGGGACTCGCACGTTGGAAAGGGTCGGCGAACACGCCGACGCGGCGGGCGGCTACCTGGCGTCGTGCGAGCTGAGCAGACACGCCGGGGACGCGGCCACGGCCCGCGCGATGCTGGACGCGGCCCTCGCGCTGGTCGAACCGCGCCAGGCCCGCGCGGACTTCGTCCAGGTGACCGCCCTGACGTTCAGCAAACTCGGCTGCCTGGCCGCGCAGGAGGGCGACCTGCCGGCCGCGGAACGCTGGCACGGACGGGCCATGGACGTGGCACGCGACGCCGTATGGCTGAGCAACCAGCCGATCGCGACCCTCGTCGAAGGCCTGGCCGCCCTCGCCTCCGCGCGGGGCGACCACCGGCGCGCCGCCGAACTGCTCGGCACGGCGCGCACGCTCCACGGCTACCACGACGAAGCGAGCTTCGACGTCCGCCGGACCGAGGCCGCCGCCACCGCCGCCCTCGGCGAGACCGAGTACGCGTCGGCATACGAGGAGGGCCGCTGTGTCACCCGCGACGCCGCCCTGACCCTGACCCCTGACCCGCCGATCTCATCGGCCTAGGGATCGCCGGCTCCGAAGAGAACGCGGACGACCAGGACCTCGCCGTGGGTGGGGCGAGGTCCTGGAGTCCTCCAACGGTGCTGCCCGGAGCGGGGCCGCCCAGCGCGGCATGGTCCCACCGGCGGACCGGTCACACGCGACGCGCGTACATCCGCATCGCCAGCGGGAACGTCACCGCGACGATTCCGGCCGCCCACGCCAGCGTGTACCACACCGAGTTCCCGACCGGACCGCCCAGCGTCAGCGCCCGCACCGCGTCCGCCAGATGCGTCACCGGGTTCACCTTCGTCCACGCCTCCAGCCACCCCGGCATCGTGGAGGTGTCGGGGACGAGAATGCTGCTGCCGAACGTCAACGGCATGACGAAGATGAACGACAGCCCCTGCACGCTCTCGGGCGACGGCGCCATGAGCCCCACCAGCACCGAGATCCAGCACACCGCCAGGTAGAACACGTACGCCAGCCCGAACGCCGCGAGCACCGACAGCGGATCGTTGTCGAACCGGAACCCCAGCAGCGTCCCGCACAGCACCAGCATCACCATCACGCTGCAGAACCGCACCGTCTCCCCGATCACGGCCCCCGTCAGGGGCGCCGACCGGGCGATCGGCAGACTGCGGAACCGGTCGAACACGCCCTTGTGGATGTCCTCGTTCAGCGCGGTGCCCAGCCCCATGGTGGCGAACATCGCCATCTGCGCCACCAGTCCTGGCAGCAGTTGCTGCAGGTAGGCGTGCGTGTCACCGGCCACCGCCCCGCCGAAGACGTACAGGAACAGCAGCAGGAACACCACCGGCGTCAACGTCGAGTCCAGCAGCTTCTCCGGCGAATGCCGCAACTGGGCCACGTTGCGCCAGGCCAGCGTCAGCGAGTGCCGCAGCGTCCGGCGCGGGCTGATCCGCCGGGGCGGCTCCCCGCGCACGCCCCCGGCCACCGTCGTCATCGCGGTCATACCGCGCTCCCTTCCTTGACGCGCTCGGCCTCGTCGCCGGCGACGTGACCGGTCAGTGTGAGGAACACCTCGTCCAGGCTCGGCATCCGCAGCGCCAGCTCGGCCACCGCGATCCGCGCCTCGTCCAGCCGCCGCACCAGCGCCGTCAGCACGTCCGGGTCCGCGACGGGCGCGGTGACCAGCCCCGTCGTCTCGTCGGCCGTCGGCTCGCCACCGACCAGTCCGCCGACGATCGCGGCCAGCTGTCCCACCCGGTGCCGCTCCGCCGCCCGCACCGTCAGCGTCTGCCGCCCGGCCCGCGCCTTCAGCTCGGCGGACGTGCCGTCGGCGATCACCCGTCCGTGGTCGAACACCACGATCCGGTCCGCCAGCTCGTCCGCCTCCTCCAGGTACTGCGTGGTGAGCAGCACGGTGGTGCCGTCGTTCACCAGGGCGCGGACGGTGTCCCACACCTCGTTGCGGGCCCGCGGGTCCAGCCCTGTCGTGGGCTCGTCCAGGTAGATCACCTCGGGCCGGTTGACCAGGCTCGCCGCCAGGTCCAGGCGGCGCCGCATCCCGCCCGAGTACGTCTTGACCGCGCGCCCGGCGGCCTCGTCGAGCCGGAACCCGGCGAGCAGCTCCCGCGCCCGGGCCCGCGCCTCGGCCCGCCCGAAGTCCAGCAGCCGGCCGATCATCACCAGGTTCTCCAGCCCGGTCAGCTCCTCGTCCACCGAGGCGTACTGGCCGGTCAGCCCGATCGTCGCGCGCACCTGCGCGGCGTCCTTCACCACGTCGAACCCGCAGACCTCGGCGCGTCCCGCATCCGGCTTGAGCAGAGTCGCCAGCACCCGCACCGCCGTGGTCTTGCCCGCCCCGTTCGGGCCGAGCACTCCGAGGACGGTGCCCCTGCGCGCCTCGAGATCGACGCCGTCCAGGGCCTGCGTCTCCCCGAATCTCTTGCGCAGCCCCTCGGCGCGTATCACGTATGACAAGTCCCGTGTCATGTCCCGCCTTCCGGTCGGTCGTCATGGTTCGTTCGTTCAGCGGGACCACCCTCGGCGTGGCCGCTGACACGGCACCGACACGGCGGCGGGGCGCGCTGACACGGCACTGACACGCACGGGGCGCCGGCGGCGGCTCACCCCGGTGAACAGGCGGTGACCAGGGGGTTTGCGGCAGGGGACGACAAGCCGGACGGCTCGATTTGACGGGGGGCGCACGCCTGCCTAATCTTCTTCGTGCCCCAAGGGGATGCGGGACGCCGGACACGGCGGACGGCCCCGGGGAACCTCCCGACAGAAAACGGTTCGGAGTCCGCTCCGAAGGGTTGTAGTCTGGGAGGGTCAGCCCGGACGGGATGCAGGACGCCGCGTGTGCGGTGGCCGGCCCGCGGGACTCCTCCGCAGTAGTGATCTTCTGGACGATCTTGTCGTCCGGGTGGTTGGTGTGCGGGGGGCTGGGCTGGGTCTGGATGTCGGGCTGGTTGGTCCGGTTGACAGGCGGGAAGGTTCCGGTA
>NZ_JBEYTB010000040.1:0-9006 GCF_040642915.1 Actinomadura sp. NPDC047616 | reverse complement strand
GTAGTTAAGCTCTTCAGCGCCGATGGTACTGCATGGGAGACTGTGTGGGAGAGTAGGACGCCGCCGGACATTCTCTTCTGGAAGGCCCCCGCCGTCACGGCGGGGGCCTTCCGCATTTCCGGCAGTTGTTTTCAAATCACCTGTCTAAGTTAGCGGCCTGCGCTGACGCGGCCCGTCCATGGCCCAGGATGCGCTCCGGCTCGACTCGCATCCACTACCAGGCCGACCTGCCCGACCGGATATAGGCAGGCAGGCTTCATCCATTACCGCCTGGCCGCCGTGTCCTAGGCTCCACCAGGCCGCTCCAGAGACAAACGGTCAAGTCAGCCGGACTTGCGCCAGACCAGGGCGGCGGAGACAGGGTGGTTGCGGAACCGTTCCCACTTGGGCTTGAGGGCGATCCAACGGTCGTCGACGGTGCCCTCGCGCATCTCCGCCAGCGTCCACCCGGCCCGGACCCCCGCCATGACGTGGTCGCTGAACAGGTGGACGTGGGTCGCGATGGCGATGGGCTCACCCGAGGCGCTGGTGAAGTGGGTGGGCATTCCGGTCGTCATGATGAAGTGCGGGTGGAAGGCCACGATCACGAACAGCGCGCCCGGCTCGGCGACCCGCCACGCCTCCGCGTACAGCGGGCTCAAGTCGGGCAGGTGCTCGTCGATGAGCGACGCGATGACCAGGTCGTACGCGCCGTCCTCAAGACCCGTGTCGGTGACGTCGGCCTCGTGGAGGCGGTCATGCACCTTCCGGGACCGCGCGACGGCCAGCATCTCGGGCGTCAGGTCGACGCCGTCGATCGAGGAGACGCCGTTGCGGCGCAGCCACGCGGCGGTGCGGCCGGTGCCGCAGCCCAGGTCCACGGCGCGGCGCACGGTCTCCCAGGACGGCTCGGTCAGGTCCTCCAGGAGCGCGATGTCCATCGCGTCCTCGACCGTGTCCTCGTATGTCGTCACCCACTGCCCATAACCGGTCCGGACGTCCACCATCCGGTAACCGCGCGTGTCGAAGTCTGCGAAGCTCAGCACCCGAGCATTATTCCGGTTCGCCCGCAACGGGCGCGATCGAATATCACACGGCCGGGCGGCCGGCATCCGGACGTTACCGTGCGAGTTCATCCGGCGGCCGCCCCCCGCCGAGCCGTTCTCCAGGTCTGGTGCACTCTTGCGAGCTCGCGAGCGATCGGTGCAAGGGCATGGCCGTGGCCGCCGGCTGTGTGGGACGGCAGGCCGCATCATCGCGGTGGCCGGATGCGCCGGAGAGCGGTGTGCGGGCGTCCCCGGAGACGGGGCCCGTGGGGTTGCGGGGGCGCGACGCGAGTGGGCGGGCGGGTTTCGGTGCGGTTGGTGTGCGCGGGTGCGGGTCATAGTCTGCTCAGGTGACTGAAAAGGTGTGGGAGATCGAACCGTCCGGGCCGTTGCGCGGGGACGTGACGGTGCGCGGGGCGAAGAACGCGGTCAGCAAGCACATGGTGGCGGCGATGCTGGGGGACGGGCCCAGCACCATCGGCAACGCCCCCGAGGTGGGGGAGGTGGAGATCACCGCGGCGATGCTGGAGCACCTGGGCATGGCGGTGGAGCGGTCCGGTGACGAGATCACCGTGGTGCCCGGGGCGGTGGCCGATCCGGGGGTGCCGAAGGCGTTCACCGGGTTGAACCGCATCCCGATCCTGATGCTCGGCCCGCTGCTGCACCTGGCGGGCGAGGCGTTCGTGCCGTTGGTGGGGGGCGATCCGATCGGGCGCCGGCCCATCGACTTCCACGTGGAGGCGCTGCGGGCGTTCGGCGCCCATGTGGAGGTCGCCGAGGACGGGATCCACGCCAACGCCACACGGCTGGTGGGGACGCGGATCGACCTGCCCTATCCGAGCGTCGGCGCCACCGAGACGGTGCTGCTGGCCGCCGTGCGCGCCGAGGGCAAGACGGTGATCCGGGGCGCCGCCACCGAGCCGGAGATCATCGAGCTGGCGCTGTTCCTGCAGCGGATGGGGGCGCGGATCGCGTTCGCCCCCGATCGGCGCATCGAGGTGGAGGGCGTGCCGCGGCTGGGCGGGGCGCGGACGCGGCTGGCGGGCGACCGGATCGAGGCGTTCTCCTACCTGGTCGCCGGGCTGGTCACGCGGGGCGAGGTGCGGGTGCACGGCTGTCCGCAGGACCGGCTGGTCACCGCGATCACCACGCTGGACCGGATGGGCGCCCGGTTCGAGATCACCGACGAGTGGATCATGGCGTCGGCGCCGGACGGGCTGCGGCCCGCGGCCGTGCAGACCGACACCCATCCCGGGTTCGCCACCGACTGGCAGACGCCGCTGATGGTGCTGTTCACCCAGGCCGACGGGATGTCGGTGCTGCACGAGACGGTGTACGAGAACCGCCTGGCGTACGTGCCGGCGCTGCAGAGCATGGGCGCGGAGATCGAGGTGTACGACACCTGCCTGGGCGGACCCGCGTGCCGGTACCACGACACGGCGGCGCTGCACTCGGCGGTCGTGCGCGGGGTGTCCAAGCTGCGCGGCGGTGAGGTGACGATGCCGGACATCCGCGCGGGGTTCTCGGCCGTGCTGGCGGCGGCCGTCGCCGAGGGACCCTCCAGGCTGCGCGGCGTCCACCACATCGAACGCGGCTACCACCGGCCGGTCGAGCAGTTCCGCGCCCTGGGCCTCAACCTGCGTCCTCGTTGACCTCCGCCCATGCGCCCGGCGGGCGGCGTCCGCCGCGCGCCGGGGCGTGAGCCGCGACGCCCGGCTCGCGGCGGGGGCGGACGCGGCCCGTCCCCCCCCCCGCCGCGAAGCCCGGCGGGGTGTTTTCGATCGTTGAACGTCGTGGGCGTGGCGTGATGCGGGCGTCCGGGGAATCGTTCGACGGCGGATCGGTGGCGGCGGCGGGGTGCGGGCCGGTGACGCTTTTCCGTGGGCGCGGACGGTGGGTTGCTGTGCACCCAGCGCGAACGGAGAATCAGGCCTGGGACACCAGCGCGCGGAGGTCTCATGGCACGGCTGAAGCTGTCGTCGAGGATTCTGGAACATCTGGACTTCGGCACCCCCTCGGCGGAACGTGACATCGGCCGGGGTCTGGAGAAATGCTTCGTGGAGTCCGCGGCCTACCAGCGCGTCCAGTCCGGCGCCAAGACGATCGTGCTGGGCAACCGGGGGGCCGGGAAGAGCGCCATCTTCCAGATGCTGGCCCGGCAGGAGCGGATCGCCGGAAACAACGTCATCGAACTGTCGCCCGACGACTATTCCTACGAGCTGCTCAGCCAGACGCTGGCGGCCGAGCGCAAGGGGTCGTGGGCGAAGCAGGGCGCCTACGCGGCGGCGTGGAAATACCTCATCTACGTCCTGGTCATGAAGGAGATAGCCCGCAAGGGAATGCGGCTGACCAGGAACGGCGGCGCCGACATCCACCGTTTCATCCGCGACAACTACGCCACCGGGCAGCTGGGGCCGATGTCGCTGCTGGTGTCGTACCTGAAACGGCTGGAGGGGGTGAAGCTCGGCCCGCTGGAGGCCGGGATACGCACCCGTGAGCTGGACCGCCTCTACAAGCTGGAGGAGATCCACGACCTGCTGCCGTCGCTGCGCAACGTGCTGAGCCGGCGCCGCGTGTCGGTGTTCGTCGACGAGCTCGACCGCGGCTGGGACTCCTCCGAGGACGCCCAGGCGTTCGTGGCGGGGCTGTTCCAGGCGTGCGTGTCGATCAACGAGCTGCATCCGAACCTGCGGGTCTACGTCTCGCTGCGGCAGGAGATGTACGACGACATCCCGGCCCTGTACGACGACGCGCAGAAGCACCGCGACCTGCTGGAGCGCATCCAGTGGACCGAGGAGTCGCTGCTGGAGCTGATCGCCAAGCGGATCCGGCACTCGGCGCGGGAACGCGGCTACGACGCCGAGGCCCTGGACCGGCTGACCGACGAGTCGTGCTGGTCGGCGGTGTTCGCCGGCGAGCCGGGCGGGCCGCGGGCGGGGTCGTTCAGGTACATGGCGGAGCGAACGCTGTACCGGCCGCGGGAGATCATCCAGTTCTGCACCGAGGCGCAGCGGGCGGCCCTCGGCCGCGGCATGGACCTGCCGATGCCGCTGGCGGCCGTCGCGCGGGCCGAGCCGGGCTACTCCTCCGAGCGCGCCCGTGACATCGCCGCCGAGTACCGCTACCAGTACCCGGGGCTGATGAGCGTGTTCGAGGTGTTCCGCGGGCGCGGGCCCACCTTCGCGCGCGACGACCTGGAGATGCTCTGCCTGGAGCTGGCGACCGGCGAGATCCGCACCCGCGACACCGAGTCCTGGCTGTACGACCGCGACCCCGACTCCCTCATCGAGGTCCTGTGGCAGGTGGGGTTCCTGACGGCCGAGGGCGGCACGAGGAGCGCGTCGGACCGGACGGGCGGCGGCGTTTTCCTCGGCGCCCACCAGGCGCGGTACCTCAACCTCGCCGCGGCCAAGCGGTTCCAGGTGCATCCGATGTTCCGCTCCTGCCTCGGCATCGAGGAGGTCGCCGCGCCTGCCGCCGGGTGACGCCCCGGCGGCGTGCCCGGCGGACCTCACACGGGGAGAGGGCCGGGGGCCTGGGTGTAGAGCCAGGCGGTGGCTCGCTCGTAGCCGTACCGGAACACCAGCGGCATGACGAGGCTCCGGACACGGCGGCCGATCGGGCCGGCCGTCTTCGCGTCGCGGTTGGCGCCGGCGGCCTTGACCATCCTGGCGATGCGCGCGCGTCGCCGGGCCTCGTACTCGGCCAGGGCGCGCGGCACGGATCCGGCGGTGTGCAGCGCGGTCGCCAGCACCACGGCGTCCTCCAGCGCCATCGACGCGCCCTGACCGGAGCCCACGGGGTGCCCGGCGTCGCCCACCAGCACCGTCCGGTCGTCGTGCCACACCGGGACCCGCGCCAGGACGTGGTTGAGGGTCGGCCGAAGCCAGGTGGTCGTCGCCCGCAGGACGGCGGCGGGGGTCTCCTCGTGCCGGTACAGCCGCGCGACGGCGTCCAGGTCGACCGCGTCCAGGTCCGGCGGCGTCGGGTCGCTGACCTGCGCCGCCCACCAGACGGTGCCGTCGGGCACCGCGATGTGGATGAACGCGCCGTTGCGCCCGAAGGTCATGTTGAACGTCCCCGGGGCGATGCCGGGGACGCCCGCCGAGATCCCCGAGGCGCTGTAGAAGCCCGCGTAGGCGGGTTCGGGCGCGGCGGGGTCGAGGAGGCGGCGGGTCGCCGACCAGATGCCGTCGGCGCCGACCAGCAGGTCAGCCTCGGCGGTGCGGCCGCCGGCGAACGTCGCCCGCACGCCGCCGGGCACGGTGGCCGTGTCGGCGAGCCGTTCGCCGGTGACGACGCGGGCTCCGGAGCGCTGTGCCGCGGCGCGCAGTTCCTCCACCAGCCGTCCGCGCATCAGCGTCACGCTGCGGACCGGATCGCCGGACGGGCGGCCGCGCGGCATGTCGCCGAGCAGCCGTCCCGACGCCGACCACATCCGCTGCCGGTCGACCTCGAAGCCCGCCCGCCGGACGGCGCCGGCGCAGCCGAGCGTCTCCAGCGCCCGCAGCCCGTTGCGGGCCAGGCTGACGAACGAGCCGACCGGCCCCGCCGGGTCGGGGTAGGCCTCGTACACCGTCACCTCCGCGCCGATCCGGCGCAGCGCGATCGCGCTCGCCGCCCCGGCCACTCCGCCTCCCGCCACGATCACCCGCATCGTCCCGCCTCTCCGAATCTTGATTCGCCGAATTTATATTCACTGAATGAGAGTTCAGTATGAGATCGGACGCGGGCCGCGGTCAAGGGGACGTCCTGGCCGGATCGGGGCCCGCACATTGCGGTGCACCCGGAATGCCGGCCAGGGCCGGCCGGTTCATCCAGGACATGGCACGCATAGGACACACGGATCTGCACGTCGGCCCGTTCTGCCTGGGGGGCAACGTCTTCGGGTGGAGCGCGGACCGCGACGGCTCGTTCGCCGTCCTGGACGCCTACACCGCGGGCGGCGGCGACTTCATCGACACCGCGGACGTGTACTCGGCGTGGGTGGACGGCCACACCGGGGGAGAGTCGGAGACCATCATCGGCCAGTGGCTCGCGCGGCGCGGGCGGCGCGACGACGTGGTGATCGCCACCAAGGTCGGCTCGCATCCCGACCACCGGGGCCTGGCGCCGAGCACGATCAGGGCCGCGGCCGAGGCGTCGCTGCGTCGGCTGCGGACCGACCACATCGATCTCTACTACATCCACCGGGACGAACCCGACCGGCCCGTCGAGGAGATCCTCGGCGCGCTGGACGAACTGGTGCGCGCGGGCAAGGTCCGGTACATCGGGGCGTCCAACATCGGCGCCGACCGGCTCGCCGAGGCGCTGGCCGCGTCCGAACGCGACGGGCTCGCCCGATTCGAGGCCGTCCAGCCCGAGTACAACCTCATGTCGCGCGGCACCTACGAGGGCGCGCTCGCGGACGTCGCCAAGCGCAACGGCCTGTCCGCGCTGCCCTACTACGCGCTGGCCTCCGGGTTCCTGACCGGCAAGTACCGTCCGGGCACGACCGTGGACAGCGTGCGGGCGCCCCGGGCGCGCCGGTACCTGGAGAGCGAACGCGGCCCGCGGGTGCTGGAGGCGCTCGACCGGGTCGCCGGGGAACAGGGCGTCGAGCCGGCCACGGTGGCGCTGGCCTGGCTGGCGGCCCAGCCCACGGTCGCCATGCCCATCGCCAGCGCCCGCACCGTCGAGCAGCTCGCGCCGCTGATGGCCGTCGCGGACGTGACGCTCACCGCCGAGCAGCTCGCGCTGCTCGACCGCGCCTCGTCCTGACCGGCGCGCCCGGCCGGGGCGCCGCGACGCCCCGGCCGGACGGCGGGCGCGGGCCGCGGATCGGATAAGAATGGGGTGTGATCGATCCGTCGGCGCCGCTTCCGAAGTACCTCCAGCTTCGGGCCATCCTGCTCGAGATGATCGAGGAGGAGCGGCTGCCGGTCGACGCGCCGGTGCCGTCCGAACGCGAGCTGTGCCGCCGGTTCGGGGTGTCGCGGATGACGGTGCGGCAGGCGGTCGACCAGCTGGTGGCCGAGGACCGGCTGCGCCGCATCCCCGGCAAGGGCACGTTCGTGGCCCGGCCGAAGGTGCAGATGCCCAAGGAACTGGTGTCGTTCACCGAGGACATGCGCGCCCGCGGCATGCGGCCCGGCTCGGTCGACCTGACCGGGAGCACCGTCGAGGCCGATGCGCGCCTGGCCCGGCTGTTCGGCGCCGACCGCGGCGCCGAGGTGCACGTCCTGGAACGGCTGCGGCTGGCCGACGGCGAGCCGATGGCGGTGGAACGCTCGCACATCCTGGCCGCCCGCGCGCCCGGCCTGCTGGAGCGCCGCCCGGCGGACGCCTCGCTCTACCGGGTGCTGGAGGAGGAGTACGGGATCGTCCTGGACGCCGGCGAGCAGACCATCGAGGCCGTTCCGGCCGGGGAGCGGGAGGCGGCGCTGCTGGACGTCGAGCCGGGCAGCCCGGTGTTCCTGGTGCAGCAGCGCACGTTCAGCCGGGGCGCGTGCGTCGAGGTCGCCCTCACCACCTACCGCGCCGACCGGTACCGCATCCACCTGGGCCTGGAGTCCCCGCACCGCGCCGGGCTCGGCTGACCCCGCACGCCGGGCGACCGGCCCGACAAATGCGGCCGGGATGTGCGTAGCCCCCGCGGCGCCGGGAATGGCCGCAGGCACAGTCCGACGATCTGGACCGGAGGGGGCGCGATGCCTGCCACCAGGGACGTGGTGATCGTGGGGGCGGGGCCGACCGGCCTGATGCTGGCCGGCGACCTGGCCGCGGCCGGAATCGGCTGCACGGTGCTGGAGCGCCGGGCCGGGGAGTCGCCGCTGACCCGGGCGTTCGCCGTGCACGCGCGCACGCTGGAGCTGCTGGACGCGCGCGGCGTGGCCGACGAACTGCTGGCCACCGGCACCCGGGTCGGCCACCTGGCGCTGTTCGGGTCCGCCGCGCTGGACCTGTCCGGGCTGCCCGGCCGGTTCCCGTTCGTGCTGGTCACCCCGCAGTACGAGACCGAGCGGGTGCTGGCCGAGCGGGCCCGCGCCGCCGGGGCCGAGATCGTCGAGGGCGCCGAGGTGGTGGACGTCCGGCAGGACCCGGACGGCGTCGACCTGGTCGTCAGCACCGCGGGCGGCGCCCACACCCGCCGCGCCGCCTACGCGGTCGGCTGCGACGGGGTGCGCAGCACCGTGCGCCGCGCCCTCGCGCTGCCGTTCCCCGGACGCTCGGTCGTGCGGTCGGTGATGCTGGCCGACGTGCGCCTGGCCGACCCGCCGAGGGAGGTGCTGTCGGTGGGCGCGGTCGGCGACGCGTTCGCGTTCCTGGCGCCGTTCGGCGACGGCTGGTACCGGGTGATCGCCTGGGACCGGCACCGCCAGCCGCCCGACTCCGAACCGGTCGACTTCGACGAGCTGCGCGCGACGACGCGGCGGGCGCTCGGCACCGACCACGGCATGCGCGACCCGCGCTGGACGTCCCGCTTCCACAGCGACGAACGGCAGGTGCCGAGCTACCGGGTGGGACGGGTGTTCCTGGCCGGGGACGCCGCGCACGTCCACTCCCCGGCGGGCGGGCAGGGCATGAACACCGGCATGCAGGACGCCGCCAACCTCGGGTGGAAGCTGGCCGCCGAGCTGAAGGGCTGGGCGCCGCCCGGGCTGCTGGACACCTACCACGACGAGCGCCACCCGGTCGGCCGCGCGGTGCTGCGCGGCAGCGGCGCGCTGCTGCGGCTGGCGCTGACCGAGGCGCCCGCGCTGCGTGCCGCCCGCACCGTCGCCGTCGGCGCCGCCACCCGGTTCGGGCCGGTCGCGCGGCGGCTGGCGCTGGCGCTGTCGGGCATCGGCGTGGCGTATCCGGCGCCGCACGGCGCGCACCGGCTGACCGGCCGCCGCGCGCCCGACATGGAAGTCGAGCCAGGAGTCGGCGAGCGCACGCTCGTCCCCGGTCAGATGCCGTGTCCAGCCGCGTTCCAGTGGGACTTCCGGTGCCACCCATC
>NZ_JBEYTB010000039.1:0-13425 GCF_040642915.1 Actinomadura sp. NPDC047616 | reverse complement strand
CCGGAACCCACGAATCTTCACCTGCTCATCCGCACGCCCCACGAACACCAGGTCACCGTCGGGCGTCCACCGCACCAGGTCACCCGTGCGATACATCCGCTCCCCGGCCCCGAACGGGCATGCGACGAACCGTTCGGCGGTCAGGCCAGGCTGCTCCAGGTAGCCGCGAGCGAGCCCGCCCCCGGCCACATACAGTTCCCCCACCATCCCGGCGGGGGTCGGCTGCAGGTGCCGGTCGAGCACGAACACGCGGGCATCGTCGCGGGGGCGCCCGATGGGCAGCACGCCCGGCAGTTTGGCTTCGGCGGGCAGCTCGAAGGTGGTCGCGCACAGCGTCACCTCGGTCGGCCCGTACAGATGCCGAACCACCACACCCGGACAGGCCGCCCGCACCGCCTCCACCGCCGAAACCGGAACCACATCACCACCGGTCAACACCTCACGCACACCCGCGAACGACCCCGGCGACTCCTCCGCCAGCAACCCCAGCAACCCGGCCGTCACATGCACATGAGACAGCCCGTGGGTTTTGATCAGCCGCTCCAGTTCGCGACTTTCGACCTGTCCGGGTGGCGCGACGATCACGATTCCCCCGCTGACCAGCGGCGCCCAGATCTCGTAGGTGGAGGCGTCGAAGACATGGGGGGCGTGCAGCAGCACACGGTCCCCCGCACCCACACCCCAGCCGCTGTCGACGGCCAGCCCGGCCACGCCGCCATGCGTGGCCACGACCCCCTTGGGCACCCCGGTCGACCCCGACGTGAACATGACGTACGCCGCGTCATCGGCACCCACCTCGGCACGAACCCGGCCGCCATCACTCCCCTCGGCCGGCATCTCCGAAGGGTCGTCCACCACCAGGCTCACCCCGGCGAGCACCGCCTGACGCCGTGCCTCCGGCCACCCCGGATCCACCGGCACGTACGCGGCGCCCGCCTTCAACACCCCCAACAACACCCCGACCAGCTCAACCGACCGGCCCATCACCACACCGACCAGATCACCCCGGCCGACCCCGCGCCCCACCAGCCCGCGTGCCACACGATCCGCGAACACGTCCAGATCCGCATACGACCACACCCGGCCCTCTTCGACCACCGCCACCGCATCCGGCGCCGCCTCGGCCTGCTCCTCGAACAGGTCCACGACGGAACGGGCGGAGGCCGGTGACGTGGTGTTGTTCCAGTCCGTCAGTACGGTGCGGCGTTCGTCGTCATCGAGGAGCCCGATCCGGCCGACGGGCGTCTCCGGGTCGGCGGCGAACTGTTCGAGGACGAGCACCAGGCGCCGGGCGAGGGCGTCGGCGGTGGGCTCGTCGAACAGGTCGGGGCGGTAGTCCAGCTTCAGTTCGAGTTCGGTGAAGGGCGCGACGGCCAGGGTGAGCGGGTAGTGGGAGACGTCCCGGTCGCCGGTCACCTCGATGCGCAGGCCGCCGCCGGGCGGCGCGGTCGCGTCGACGGGGTAGTTCTCGTAGATCAGGAGGGTGTCGAAGGCGGCGCCGGGGCCGGCCAGGCGCTGGATGTCGGTGAGGCCGAGGTGCTGGTGGGCGATCAGCTCGGCCTGCCGTTCCTGCAGGTCCGTCAGCAGGTCCGCGACGGTCGCGGCCGGGTCGAACGGCACCCGGACCGGGACGGTGTTGATGAACAGGCCGAGCATGCGTTCGACGCCGGGCAGGTCGGCGGGGCGGCCCGAGACGGTCGCGCCGAACACGACGTCGTCGCGGCCGGTGAGACCGGCGAGCAGCAGCGCCCACGCGCCCTGCACCACGGTGTTGACCGTCAGGCCGCGGGCGCGGGCCATCTCGCGCAGGGCGCCGGTCAGCGGCGCGTCCGCGCGGGCGACGACGCTGCGCGGCATGACCGAGACACCGGGGGCGGCGGCGGGGGCGACGAGGGTCGGGCCGTCCAGTCCGGCGAGGGCCCGGCGCCAGTGTTCCCGCGCGTCCGCCTTGTCCTGGCGGGCCAGCCATTCCAGGTGCGAACGGTAGGGGGTTACCGGCGGGAGGACGTCCGGGTCGCCGCCCGCCCCGTAGACGGTCCACAGTTCGCGCATCAGCACCGCGAACGACCAGCCGTCCAGCAGGATGTGATGCATGGTGATGACGAGCCGGTAGCGGTCGGCGGCCAGGCGCAGCAGGAGCAGGCGGATCAGCGGGGGCTCGGCGAGGTCGAACCGGCGGGCCCGGTCCTGCGCGGCGAGCCGTTCGGCCCGCTCGTCGGGGCGGTCGGTGCCGGAGAGGTCCGTCTCGGTCCACGGGACGGTCACGTCACCGGCGACGACCTGCACCGGGTGGTCCGCTCCGGCGGGCCGCCGGAAGGCGCCCCGCAGGCCGGCGTGCCGGGCCATCACGGCGTCCCAGGACCGCCGCAGCAGCGCGGCGTCCACGGGTCCGTGCAGGTCGACGGTCTGCTGGATGGTGTAGACGTCGGGGATCTGGTCGTCGTAGGCGGCGTGGAACAGCAGGCCCTCCTGCAGCGGCGCGGGAGGCCAGACGTCGGCGAGCGCGGGGACGGCGCGTTCCAGCTCCTCGATCTGGTCCTGGTCCAGCGTGACCAGCGGGAAGTCCGACGGGGTGTGGCCGCCCGCGGCGGGGTCGGCGACGTGGTCGGCGAGATCCGCGAGGACGCCCGTCCACGCCTCGGCCAGTTCCTCGACGGCCGTGTCGGCGAGCACGTCCTCGGGCCAGGTCAGGGTGAGGGTGAGGCGCGGCTCGCCGGGCAGGTCGTGGACGAGGCCCGCCGCCTCCAGGGTGTGCGTGGCGGCCAGCGTCGCGTCCGCTCCGCCGGCCAGGCCGATGCCGGTGGGCTGCCACGGCCGGTCGTCGGCGTCGCCGGCGGCGGCGAACCGGCCCAGGTAGTTGAAGCCGATCTGCGGTGCCGGCAGCGCGGCCAGCTCGGCGGCGGTCCGCGGGTTGAGGTGACGCAGCAGGCCGTAGCCCAGTCCGTCGGACGGGACCGCGCGCAGTTGCTCCTTGACGCGTTTGACCGCGCCGCCCAGGTCGGCGGGGTCGCCGGGGTCCAGGCGCACGGGGTAGGTGGTGGTGAACCAGCCGACCGTCCGCGACAGGTCCATCGACTCCGGGGACCGGCCGTGGCCTTCGACTTCGACCAGCAGCCCCGCCCCGGGCTCCGCGCGATGGCGGACGACGGCGCAGGCCAGCGCGGCGAGCAGGACGTCATCGACGCCCGCGTGGAACGCCTCGGGCACGCGCGTCAGCAGCGCCTCGGTGACGGAGGGCGGGACGGTCGTCTCCATCCGCCGCATCCGGGCGGCCAGGTCGCGGTCCGGGTCGAGCGGACGGTCCCCGAGCGGCGGCTCGGGGGTGCGCAGCGTGCCGGTCCAGTGCGGCAGCTCGGCGAGGCGGTCGGGGCCGGTGGCCTGCTCGGCGAGCGTGCGGGCCCAGTGCCGGTACGACACCGGGACGGGTTGCAGGGCCCGTCCCGCGTAGGCGTCGGCCAGGTCGGGCAGCAGGATCCGCCAGGACACGCCGTCGACGGCGAGGTGGTGGATCACCCACAGCAGGAGCCCGCCGGTGTCCGGGCCAGCGTCGAACCAGACGACGCGGGTCAGGTGCCCGGACCGGGGGTCGAGGCTGCCGCCGGCCTGCCGCATCCACGCGGCCACGGTCTCCTCGTCGGTGCCCTCGACGCGCTGGACGACGTCGGCGGCGTCGACGGCGCCCCTGCCGGGGACGACCAGCTCGTCGCCGTCCAGGCGGGCCCGCAGCAGGTCGTGGTGGTCCAGCACCGTCTGGACGGCGCCGCACAGCCGGGCCGGGTCCAGTCCCGCCGGGGCGGTGACCAGCATCGACTGGAAGTACTCGCCGGTCAGGGCCGTCCGCCCGGCCCGCGCGGCGATCTCGTGCGCGACCGGGGGCAGCGGCAGCCGCCCCTCCCCCGCCGCCTCCTCTCCGGGGGCGGGCGCGTCCCCGCCCTGCCCGGCCCCGCCGAACTCGGCGACGGCGGCGAGCGCGGCCGGTGTGCGGTGCTCGAACACCTGCCGGGCGGTGAACCGCACCCCGGCGCGGCGGGCCCGCGACACCAGCAGCATCGACATGACCGAGTCGCCGCCGAGCGCGAAGAACCCGTCGTCCGCGCCGACCCGGTCGAGGTTCAGCACGTCGGCGAACAGTTCGCACAGCAGCCGTTCCCGCGGGGTGCGCGCCTCCCGGCCGCCCGCGAGCGCCGCGAAGTCGGGGGCGGGCAGCCGTGCCCGGTCGAGCTTGCCGTTCACCGACAGCGGCAGCTCCGCCAGCTCCACGAACGCGGCCGGGACCATGTGCTCGGGCAGCCGCTCGGCCAGGTGGGCGCGCAGCGCCGCGCCGTCGACGCCTGCGGCGCCGTCCCCGGCCGGGACGACGTAGCCGACGAGCAGCCGCCCGCCCGGCCCGTCGCGCCGGGCGACCACGGCGGCCTGCGCGACGCTCTCGTGCCCGGTCAGCACGGTCTCGATCTCGCCGGGTTCGATCCGGAAGCCGCGGATCTTGACCTGTTCGTCGGCGCGTCCGGCGAACTCCAGTTCCCCGCCGGGCGTCCAGCGGGCCAGGTCGCCGGTGCGGTACATGCGCTCGCCCGGCGCGGCGAACGGGCAGGCCACGAACCGTCCGGCGGTGACGCCGGGCCGCCGCACGTACCCGCGGGTGATGCCCGCGCCCGCCACGTACAGCTCGCCGACCGTGCCGGGCGGCACCGGCTGGAGGCACTCGTCCAGGATGTACACCCGCACGTTGGCGATGGGCCGGCCGAGCGGCACGGTGCCGGGGACGTCGGGCGGGCAGGTCCAGCAGGTCACGTCGACCGTCGCCTCGGTCGGCCCGTACTCGTTGAAGAACGCCCGGCCGGGCGCGAAGCGCCGCAGCAGGTCCGGCCCGCACGCCTCGCCCGCGGTGATCAGCCGGGTGACGGTGCGCAGCGCGTCCGGGTCGAGGGTGTCCAGGACGGTCGGGGTGAAGGTGGCGGAGGTGACGGCGAGGTCCCGCACCTCCTGCCCGAGGTCGCCGTCGCGGTCGGCGACGCACAGGGTCGCGCCGGACGTCAGCGCGGGGAAGATCTCGCAGACGGACGTGTCGAACGAGACCGACGCGAACTGCAGCACCCGGTCGCCGGGCCCGAACCCGTAGGCGGAGCTGCGCCACGTCACGTAGTTCACCGCGCCCGCGTGGGGGACGACGACGCCCTTGGGCTCGCCCGTGGACCCGGACGTGTAGATCACGTAGGCCGGGTGGGCGGGCAGCAGCGGGGCCGTCCGGTCGGCGTCGGTGGGCGGGGTGTCCGGCCGGGCGGCGATCGCGGGGTCGTCCCAGCGCAGCAGCGGCACGCCGGCGGGCAGCGCCGGGGCGGTCGCGTCGGTGCAGACGACCACGGCGGGGTCGGCGTCGGCCACCATGACGGCGAGCCGCGCCGCCGGGTAGCCGGGATCCAGCGGCAGGTAGGCCGCACCGGCCTTCAGCACGCCCAGCAGGACGGCGATGAGTTCGGGCGAGCGTTCCAGCGCCACGCCGACGATCCGTTCCGGGCCGGCGCCGCGGGCGATCAGCTCGCGGGCGACGCGGTTGGCGGCCGCGGCGAGTTCGGCGTAGGTCCAGGTGGCGGCCCCGTGCGTGACGGCGGGGGCGTGCGGGGTGCGGGCCGCCTGCCGTTCCAGCAGGTCGACCAGGGTGGCGGCGGACACCGGACGCTCGGTGGCGTTCCAGTCGGCGAGGACGAGACGGCGTTCGGCCGGGTCGAGCACGTCCAGCGCGCCGACGCGGGTGCCGGGGTCGGCGGCGAACTGGCCGAGAATCCGCAGCAGCCGGTCGGTGAGCCGCCGGGCCTCGTCGGCGGTGAAGGCGTCGGGCCGGTAGTCCAGGCGCAGTTCCAGGTCGTCGCCGGTGTTGACGACGAGCGTCAGCGGGTAGTGCGCGGCGTCCCGGATCTCCCCCCGGGTCAGCCGCAGCCCACCGGCGACCGCCGGGCCCGCCGGGTCGGCCGGGTAGTTCTCGAACGCCAGCAGCGCGTCGAACACGGCGCCCTGCCCGGCGTGCCGCTGGATCTCCGACAGCCCCAGATGCTGGTGCGCCAGCAGCTCGGCCTGCCGCCGCTGAAGGTCGGCCAGCAGCGCGCCCACCGGGCGGGCGGGGTCCAGCGGCACCCGCACCGGAACCGTGTTGATCAGCAGGCCGAGCATGCGCTCCACGCCCGGCACCTCGGCGGGGCGGCCGGAGACGGTCGCGCCGAACACCACGTCGCGGCGGCCGGTGAGCTTGCCGACCAGCACCGCCCACGCGGCCTGCACCAGGGTGTTGACGGTCAGGCCCCGCGCCCGCGCGGTGTCGCGCAGCGTCCCGGTGAGCCGTTCGCCCGCCCGGACGGTGACGCCGCGCGGCGGCACCGGATCGGCGTCCTTGACGGCGGGCGCGACGAGCGTCGGCTCGTCCAGCCCGTCCAGGGCGTCCCGCCATGCCCGGCGGGCCGCGTCCCGGTCCTGCCGGGCCAGCCAGCCGAGGTAGTCGCGGGGGGAGGCGGCGGGGGCCGGCGCGGCCGGTGCGCCGCCCGCCTCGTACGCCGCCCACAGCTCCTCCATCAGGATCGGCATCGACCAGCCGTCGATGACGATGTGGTGCATCGTGACCACCAGCCGGTGGCGGCCGGGGCCGAGCCTCATCAGCAGCAGCCGCAGCAGCGGCGGCGACGCCAGGTCGAACCCGCGTTCCGCCTCCTCGGCGACCAGCCGCTCCGACTCGTCCGCGTCGCCGCCCGGCACGTCCGCCTCCCGCCACGGGACGGCGACACCGTCGGCGACCACCTGCACCGGCTCGCGCGCACCGGCCGGGGTGAGGAAGCCGACGCGCAGGCCGGCGTGCCGGTCGAGCAGCGTCTGCCACGACCGGCGCAGGGCCGCCGTGTCGAGCGGCCCTTCGATGTCGAGCACGCGCTGGCTGACGTAGACGTCGGGGAGTTCCTCGTCGTAGCCCGCGTGGAACAGCAGCCCCTCCTGCAGGGGCGTCACCGGCCACACCTCGGCCAGCCCCGGGACGGCGCGTTCCAGCTCCGCGACCTGGCCCTGGTCCAGGGGGACCAGCGGGAAGTCGGACGGGGTGTGGCCGCCCGCCGCCGGGTCGGCGGCGTGCGCGGCGAGGCCGGCAAGCATCGCCGCCCACGCGTCGGCCAGCTCCCGGACGGCCGTCTCGGTCAGCAGCCGTTCCGGCCACATCAGGCCGAGGACGAGCTCGGGACCGTCCGGCAGGTCGTGGACGACCCCCGACACCTCCAGCACATGACCGGCCGCCATCCGCGGGTCGGCGCCGCCGCCGAGGCCGGTGCGGTCCACCGGCTGCCAGTGCCGTCCCCCGTCACCGGGGGCGCCGGCGGACCCGGAGGCGAGGCGGCCGAGGTAGTTGAAGCCGATCTGCGGGGCGGGCAGGGCCGCCAGTTCGGCGGCGGTGTCCGGGTTCAGGTAGCGCAACAGACCGTAGCCGAGGCCGTCGGACGGGACCGCGCGCAACCGCTCCTTCACCCTCTTGATCAGCTCGCCCGCGGCCGGACCGCCCGCACGCACGTCGCCGGGGCCGGTCTCCGGGACGGGCAGCCTGACGGGATGCACCTTGGTGAACCAGCCGACGGTCCGTGACAGGTCCATCCCTTCCCGACCGTGGCCTTCGACGTCCACGACAACACCCGTCGCCCGGTAGTCCTCGCGGGTCTCGGCGAGCGCCGCGCTGAACGCCGCCAGCAGGACATCGTCGACGCTCGCGTGGAAGGCCGCCGGCAACCGGGTGAGCAGCGCCCCGGTCACCTCGGCCGGGACGGTCACCGTCACCTGGCGCAGGGTCGTGACCTTGTCCAGTTCCGGGTCGAGCGGCCGGTCGCCCAGCCGCGGTTCCGTGCCGTCCAGAAGCGCCGTCCAGCGCGGCAGCTCGGCGACGCGTTCGGGCGCGGTGGCCTGGGCCGCGAGGTCCAGGGCCCACTGCCGGAACGACACCGGTACCGGCTCCAGCTCCGTGTCCGGCGACTCGTAGGCCGCCGCCAGATCCGGCAGCAGGATCCGCCACGACACCCCGTCCACGACCAGGTGGTGGATCAGCCACAGCAGCCGCCCGTCACCCTGCGGACCGGCGTCGAACCAGACGAGCTGCGTCATGACCCCGTTGGACGGATCGAGCCGTGCGGCGGCCGCGCGGACCTGCTCGTGCACCGGCTCCTCCGCAGGCACCCGCCGCAGTGGCGGCGCCTGTGCGTGCACGCCGCCTTCGGGGACCACGAGTTCGGTGCCGTCGAGCCGGGCGCGCAGCACGTCGTGCCGGTCCATGACCGCCCGCACCGCCTGCGCCAGCCGGTCGGCGTCCAGTCCCGCGGGCACCGCGACCAGCACCGACTGGAAGAACTCGCCTTCCAAGGCCGCCGGGCCGGACCGCTCCGCCGCCTCCCGCATCACCGGCACCAGCGGAATCCGGCCCGTCGCGGCGGGCGCGTCCGAGGCGGCGGCGCCGTCCAGCGGCGCGGCCACGACCGCCAGCGCCGCCGGTGACCGCTGCTCGAACACCTGCCGCGCGGTGAGCACCAGCCCCGCACGCCGGGCCCGGGACACCAGCAGCATCGACATGATCGAGTCGCCGCCCAGCTCGAAGAACGAATCCTCCGCCCCGACCCGCTCCACCCCGAGCACCTCGGCGAACAGGCCGCAGAGGAGATCCTCGGTGGGGGTGGCGGGGGCCCGGCTCGCCGTCCGGCCCGCGAAGTCGGGGGCGGGGAGTGCGGCCCGGTCGAGTTTGCCGTTGACGGTGAGGGGGAGCGCCTCCAGCTCAACGAACGCGGAGGGGATCATGTACTCGGGCAGGCGCACCGCCGCGAACTCGCGCAGGACGGCGACGTCGATGCCACCGTTCGCCGGGACGACGTAGGCGATCAGGCGGCCGTCGTGCACCGTCACCACGGCGCGGTCGACGCTCTCGTGCTTCGCCAGCACGGTTTCGACCTCGCCCGGTTCCACGCGGAATCCGCGGATCTTGACTTGCTCGTCGGCTCGGCCGATGAACTCCAGCTCGCCGTCAGGCGTCCATCGGGCCAGGTCGCCGGTGCGGTACATGCGTCCGGTGGTGAATGGGCAGGCCACGAACCGTTCGGCGGTCAGGGTCGGACGGTTGACGTATCCGCGTGTGACGCCTGCGCCGGCGACGTACAGTTCGCCGGTCACTCCGACCGGAACCGGCTGGAGGAATTCGTCCAGGACGAACGCCTTGGTGTTGCCGATCGGGCGGCCGATGGGCGGGGTTCCGGGGCCGTCCACCACACCGACTGTGGCCATGACGGTCGTCTCGGTGGGGCCGTAGGTGTTCCACAGCCGATCTCCGCCTGCCCAGCGGGCCGCCAGGTCCGCCGACAGTCGCTCGGCACCCAAGACCCACCGATCCACGCCCTCGACCTGGGCCGGGTCGAGCACGCTCAGCAGCGACGGCACGATGCTCGCCGCACTGACGCCCTGCTCGTTGACCATTCGGGTGAGCGCCGCCGGTTCCGCGCGCTCCTGCGCCGTGGCGATGACGAGCGTGGCCCCCGACGACAACGCCACAGCCACGTCCAGGACCGACGCGTCGAAGCTGAACGAGGCGAACTGCAGCACCTTCTCGCCTGGCGCCGCGCCCAGGACCGGGCGTAGCGACTCCACCAGGTTGACCATGCCGCCGTGGTGGCCCATCACGCCCTTGGGACGGCCCGTGGAGCCGGAGGTGTAGATGACGTACGCCAGGCTCGCCGCGTCCACCTGGATACCCAACGGCTCGGCGGACTGATCAGCGATCAGGTCGTCCAGCGAGTCGATCCGCAGGGAGGCGCCGCTGTCGGCGAGCATGAACTCCAGCCGGTCAGCGGGATATTCGGGGTCCAGCGGCACATACGCGGCGCCCGCCTTCCACACCCCGACCATCGCCACCACAGCGTCGATCCCGCGTGGCAGGCACAGGCCCACGACCGACTCACGGCCGACCCCGGCGTCCAGCAGATACCGGGCCAGCCGGTTCGACCGCTCCTCCAGTTCGGCGTAGGTCAGGGCGGCGTCACCGCACCGCAACGCCACCGCGTCCGGCGTGCGCTCCGCCCAGGCCCGGATCTGGCCGGGGATCAGGACATCGGGGACGAACGCGCCGGTGTCGTTCCAGTTCTCCAGCAGGGTGAAGCGTTCGGTGTGGTCCAGGACCTCGATCCGGGCGATCGCGCGTTCCGGGTCGGTGGCGATCTGTTCCAGCACCCGCAGCAGCCGGTCGGCGTAGGTCCGGACGGTCGGCTCGTCGAAGATGTCCGGACGGTAGGTCAGCCGCAGTTCCCACGGGTCCCCGGGGGCCACCGCGAGCGTCAGCGGGTAGTGGGCCGCGTCCTGCGCCTCCGCGTCGAGCAGGCGCAGTTCGCCGGGCATCGGCGGCCCGGCCGCCTCGATCGGGTAGTTCTCGTAGACCAGCAGCGTGTCGAACGTGGCGCCGGCGCCGGCCATCCGCTGGATCTCCGCGAGCCCCAGGTACTGGTGGTCGATGAGTTCGGACTGCCGGTCCTGGAGCGCGGACAGCGTCGAGACGAGCGAGGCCGCCGCGTCCAGGCGCACCCGCACGGGGACGGTGTTGATGAACAGGCCGAGCATCCGGTCCACGTCGGGCAGGTCGGCGGGGCGCCCCGACACGGTCGCGCCGAACACGACGTCGTCGCGGCCGGTCAGCTTGCCGACCAGCACAGCCCAGGCGCCCTGCATGAGCGTGTTCAACGTCAGGCCGTGGGTGCGGGCGGTGTCCCGCAGCGCGTCGACCAGCCGGTCGTCCGGCCGGATGGTCAGGCTGGCCGGGAGCACCGTGGCCTCGGCCGTGGCGGGCGCGATGAGGGTGGGTCCGTCCACCCCGGACAGTGCCTGCTGCCAGGCGGTCCGCGCCGCGTCCCGGTCCTGCCGGGCCAGCCAGTCCAGATAGCCGCGGTACGGGACCACGGGCGGCAGCGTCGACGTGTCGCCGCCCGCCTCGTACACCTGCCACAGCTCGCTCATCAGCACCGGCAGCGACCAGCCGTCCAGCACCAGGTGGTGCATGGTGACGACCATCCGGTACCGATCCGTGCCCAGCTTCACCAGCAGCAGCCGGATCAGCGGCGGTGTTCCGACGTCGAACCGGCGCCCTCTTTCGTCTGCGGCCAGACGTTCCGACTCCTCGCGAGCCTCGTCCCGGCCGAGCCCGGACAGGTCCGCCTCGTGCCAGGGGACCGTGGCCTCGGGCACCACCACCTGCACGTACTGTTCCGCTCCGGTCGGCCGGCGGAATCCCGCGCGAAGGCCCGCGTGCCGGGCCACCAGGGCGTCCCAGGAGCGGCGCAGCAGTGCGGTGTCGAGCGCGCCGGTGAACGTCGCCAGGTGCTGGACGGTGTAGACGTCGGGGGCCTGCTCGTCGTAGAGCGCGTGGAACAGCAGCCCTTCCTGGAGCGGCGACAGGGGCCACACCTCGGCCAGTCCCGTCTCCTCCAGTTCCTCGATCTGGTCCTGGTCCAGGCTCACCAGCGGGAAGTCCGACGGGGTGTGACCGCCCGGCGCGTCGGCGAGCCCGTCCAGCAGGTCGGCCCAGGCCTGCGCCAGGGACCGCACGTCCGGCTCGTCCAGCAGCGTCACCGGCCAGCTGAGCGACAGTTCGAGTTCGGGACCACCGGGCAGGTCGTGCACGAGCCCGGCCGCCTCCAGCACGTGCGTGGCCGCGAGGCGGGGGTCGGCTCCGCCGCTCAGCCCGCCCGCGCCTGTGGGCTGCCAGTGCCGGCCGGGCTCGCCCGCGGCGAAGCGGCCGAGGTAGTTGAAGCCGATCTGCGGCACCGGCAGCCCGGCCAGCTCGGCGGCGGTGTCCGGGTTGAGGTGGCGCAGCAGCCCGTAGCCGAGGCCGTCGGACGGGACCGCGCGCAACTGCTCCTTGACTCGCTTGACCAGCCGTCCGGCGTCCTGGCGGCCCGGCGTGACGTCCAGGTCGCCCGCGTCCAGGCGGACGGGGTGGAGGCTGGTGAACCAGCCGACCGTTCGGGACAGGTCCATGCCGTTGGTGAGGGGGACTCGTCCGTGCCCCTCGACGTCCACGAGGATTCCCGCGCGCGTTTCGGGACGCCATGCGGTGACGGCGCCGGTCAGGGCCGCGAGCAGAACGTCGTCGATCCCGGCGTGGAAGGCGGCGGGCACGCGGGTCAGCAGCGCGCGCGTCACCTCTGCGGGGACCGTCACCGTCACCTGGCCGACCCCGGCCGCCACCACGTCCACGTCCGCGTCGAGGGGACGGTCGGCCAGGCCCGGGTTCGGGCCGCTCAGCAGGTCGATCCAGGCCGGAAGCTCGGCCAGGGTCTCGGGGCTGCCGGCGCGAGCGCGCAGTTCCCGCGCCCACTCCCGGTAGGACACGGGAACGGGGGCGAGGTCGGGGGTCCGGCCCTCCGCCACCGCCGTGCCGGCGTCGGCCAGATCGGACAGCAGGACGCGCCAGGACACGCCATCGACCGCGAGATGGTGAACCGCCCACAGAAGCAGACCGTCGACGTCCGGACCCGCGTCGAACCAGACCAGCTGCGTCATCACTCCCGCCCGGGGGTCCAGCCTGCGGCCCGCCGCCCGCGACTGTTCGGCGACGACGTCGGGGGCGATGCCGCCCACGCGGCGCAACACGGCGTCAACATCGACGGAGCCGGGCTCGGTGACCAGCAGTTCGTCAGTGGTTTCGAGCCGGGCGCGCAGCATGTCGTGCCGGTCGAGAACCGCCCGGACGGCCCGGGAGAGCCCCCCGTGGTCCAGGCCGGCGGGAACCGAGACGAGCATCGACTGGTAGAACTCGCCCTCCAGCGCGACCCGTCCGGCGCGTTCCGCGACGTCACGCATGATCGGCACGAGTGGGAGCCGTCCCGTCGCGGCGTCCTCGCGAGGTTTCGCGGCGGCCTGGTCGGCGGGAACGGCGATGGCCGCGAGACCGGCGGGCGAGCGGTGTTCGAACACCTGGCGGACGGTGAGCGCCAAGCCCGCCCGCCTGGCCCGCGAGACCAGCAGCATCGAAACGATCGAATCCCCGCCGAGTTCGAAGAAGGAGTCTTCGGCGCCCACCTGCTCCAGGCCGAGGACTTCGGCGAACAGGCCGCACAACACCTCTTCGGTCGCATTCGCCGGACCACGCCCACCCGACCGACCACCAAAGTCCGGGGCGGGCAACGCCGCCCGGTCCAGCTTCCCGTTCGGCGTGGTCGGCAACGCCTCCAGCACCACGAACGCCGCCGGAACCATGTACTCCGGTAACCGCTCGGCTGCGAACTCCCGCAACACGGCCTCATCCACCCCGGCACCCTCGGCGGCAACAAGGTAGGCGACGAGGCGTTTGGTGCCGGGCTGATCCTCGCGCACCACCACCGCGACCTGGCCCACGGAGGCGTGCGCGGCAAGCGCCGCCTCGATCTCGCCCAGCTCGATCCG
>NZ_JBEYTB010000038.1:0-13995 GCF_040642915.1 Actinomadura sp. NPDC047616 | reverse complement strand
GGGCGGTTGCCGGAGTACATGGTTCCGGCGGCGGTGCTGGAGCTGGAGTCGTTGCCGTTGACGGTGAACGGCAAGGTCGACCGCGCGGCGCTGCCCGCCCCGGACTTCGCGGGCCTCGCGGGCGGCAGAGCACCGGCCAACCAGACCGAGGCGGTTCTCTGTGGTCTGTTCGCCGAGGTGCTGGGGTTGGACACGGTCGGCGCGGACGACGGCTTCTTCGCGTTGGGCGGCGACTCGATCATGTCGATGCTGCTGGTGTCGCGGGCGCGCCGCGCGGGGCTGGTGTTCACCGCCCGGCAGGTGTTCGAGCATCGCTCGCCGGCCGGGATGGCGGCTGTGGCCGTTCCCGTCGAAGACGACATCGTTGCCGCCGATCAGGTCGAGGCGACCGGGCGGGTGCCGCTGCTGCCGGTGATGCGGGAGGCGGTCGAGCGATCGGGCGGTATGGCACTGGAGGGCGGATTCTTCCAGTCGATGCTGCTTTCCGTCCCGGCCGGGCTCGACTTCGAGCGTCTTGCCCGCGCGGTCGGGACCGTCCTGGACCGCCATGACATGCTGCGCGCCCGGCTCGACGGAACCGAGCTGGTCGTCCCCGAGCCGGGAACGATCTATCCCGCTGGGCTTGTCCGCTGGGTGCCCTGCGAGGGGACGCCGGACGACGAGGTGGTCGACGAGCACACCCGGTCGGCGGTGTCCCGGCTCGATCCGGCGGCCGGGGTGATGACCCAGCTCGTCTGGTTCGACGCGGGCCCTGATGCCGAAGGAACGCTTCTCTGGCTCGTCCATCACCTCGTGGTGGACGGCGTCTCGTGGCGGATTCTGCTGCCTGACCTCGCCGGCGCCTACGACGCGCCGGACGACGAGCTGGAACCGGTGCCGGTTCCGTTCAGGCGCTGGGCCCTGGATCTGGTCCAGCAGGCCGCCAAGGCGGAACGGGTCGCGGAGCTGCCGCTGTGGACCGCGATGCTGGACGGCGCCGAGCCGGTGCTCGGAGACCGGCCCCTGGACCCGGACCGCGACGTGGTCGGCACGATGAACACGCGCACGGTCACGCTTCCGCCCGAGGTGACCGCCGAACTGCTGACCCGCGTTCCCGCGGCCTTCCACGCGGGGGTGGACGATGTCCTGCTCGCCGGGCTGACGGCGGCCGTCGCCGACTGGCGGCGGCACAGCGGCGGCGTACTGATCGACGTCGAAGGCCACGGCCGCTCGTCGGAGACGCTCGACCTGTCGCGGACCGTCGGCTGGTTCACCGACGTCCATCCGGTCCGCCTCGACCCGGGAACGATCGATCTCGCCGACGTGCGGGCCGGCGGCGCCGACGCGGGCCGGCTGCTCAAGCGGATCAAGGAACAACTGCGCGCGATCCCGACCGACGGCCTCGGCTACGGACTGCTCCGACACCTCAACCCCGACACCGCCGCCGAACTGGCGGCCCTGCCCACACCGCAGATCGGCTTCAACTACCTCGGCCGCTTCAGCGGCCGCACCGCCGACGCCCCCGCCACATCGTGGCAGTCGGCGGGACGCGGTGGCCTGGTCGGCGGGGCGGACGCGCGGACGCCCGCAGCGCACGTCCTGGAAGCCTCCGGGCTCGTCCACGACCTCCCCGAAGGCCCGGAACTGACCCTGACCCTGGAATGGCCGTCGGAGCTGCTGACCGAAAGCGCGGTCGAGGAACTGGCCGAGGCATGGGCGGCCACGCTGACCGGCCTGGTCGCGCACACCGGCGGCGGGTTCACCCCCTCGGACTTCCCGCTGGTGTCGCTGGCCCAGGACCAGGTCGCAGAGCTGGAAGCCGCCGTTCCCGGGCTGATCGACGTGTGGCCGGTGGCGCCCCTCCAGGAGGGGTTGCTGTTCCACTCCGTCTACGACGAGCGGTCCGCCGACGTGTACGTGGGGCAGCGGGCCCTTGACCTCGAAGGTCCCCTGGACACCGCGCGGCTGCGCGGTGCGTGGCAGGCGCTGCTGGACCGGCACGCGAGCCTCCGCGCCGGAGTCCGCCTCCTCGCCGGGTCGCAGGAGATCGTCCAGGCCGTCGCCCGCGAGGTGACGCTTCCCTGGCGCGAGGCCGACCTCTCAGGACTGACCGGGGAAGCGGCGCTCGCGGAGGCCGAACGGCTGGCCGCCGAGGACCACCGGCGGCGGTTCGACCTCGCGACACCCCCGCTGATCCGGTTGCTGCTGGCGAAGCTGGGGCCGCGCCGGTTCCGGATGGTCATCACGATGCACCACATGGTCCTGGACGGCTGGTCGCTGCCGGTGCTCATGGAGGAGCTGTGGGCGCTGTACGAGGCCGGCGGCGAACCGGCGGCGCTGCCCGCCGTCACCTCCTACCGGGAGTACCTGGCGTGGCTGGCCCGGCAGGACCGGAACGCGGCGCGGGCCGCCTGGCAGCAGGCACTGTCCGGGCTCGACGAGCCGACCCTCGTGGCCCCCGCCGTCACGGGAGGCGAGCCGGTCGTGCCGCACCGGGTGGCGGTCCGGGCGGGCGAACCGCTGGCGGCGGCCCTGCGCGAGATGGCCAGGGCGCACGGCCTGACGTTGAACACGGTCGTGCAGGGCGCGTGGGCGGTGCTGGTGGGCAAGCTGACGGGCCGCCGCGACGTGGTGTTCGGCGCGACCGTCTCCGGCCGACCGGCCGAGATCGCGGGCGTCGAGCGCATGCTCGGACTGCTGATCAACACGGTTCCCGTCCGGGTACGGCTGGACCCCGCCGAGACGGTGACCGAACTGCTGGTGCGCGTGCAGGCCGAGCAGGCCGCGTTGCTGGCCCATCGGCATCTCGGACTCACCGACATCCAGCGCCAGGCCGAAGGCGGTGCCGTCTTCGACACGCTGCTGGTCTACGAGAACTACCCGGGAGATCCGTCCGGGCCCACGCGGATCGGCGAGCTGCGTCTTCTCGGCACTCACGTCCAGGACCCCGCGCACTACCCGCTCACGCTCGCGGTCCTGCCGGGCGAGGAACTCGAACTGTCGCTGGACTACCGGCCGGACGTCTTCACCGAGGCCACCGCGCAGGCGTTCTCCGGACACCTGCTGTCGATCCTTGAGCAGTTCGCCGCCTCTCCAGGCAACGGAGTGGGACGGCTCGACATCCTCGACCCGGACGAACGTGAACTCCTGCTCACCGGCTGGAACGCCACCGACGCATCCGTCCCCGACCTGCTGATCCCCGACCAGATCCGGGCGTGGGCGGACCGCACGCCGGACGCGGTGGCGTTGCGGTGCGGCGCTGCGGCCCTGACGTATGCCGAGCTGGAGGAGCGGTCGAACCGGCTGGCCCGGTATCTGCGGGATTCCGGGGTCGGTCGTGAGTCGGTCGTGGGTCTGTGCCTGCCGCGCGGGATCGACGCTGTGGTGGCAATGGTCGGGGTGTGGAAGGCGGGCGCGGCCTATGTGCCGCTGGACCCCGAATATCCGGCTGACCGGCTGGAGTTCATGCTCGCCGACAGCGGCGCCTCCCTGCGGATCGACTCCCTCGATGAACTGATGGCCAACCAGTCCGCCGAGCCCTTGGGTATTGAACTGGATCCGTCCAGCCTGGCGTACGTCATCTACACCTCCGGATCCACGGGCCGTCCCAAGGGTGTGATGGGCCACCACGGCGGCATGGTCAACCTGGTGGAGTCCTTGCGCCCGGTCCTGGGCGCGGCTCCGGGTAAGGCGATCCTGCAGTTCGCGTCGTTCAGCTTCGACGCCTCGGTACTCGATATCGCCGTGGCGTTGTCGTCAGGGGCCACCCTCGTCATCGCGACTACGCAGGAGCGTGCCGAGTCGGCGGCGCTGACGCGGATGCTCAACGAGCGGGGTGTGGATGCGGCGAGTATCGTGCCGTCGCTGTTGAGCGTGCTCGATCCGGCCCAGGTCGAAATCGTGGACCGGTGGGTGCTGGGTGCCGAGCGGTTGTCGGCGGACCTGGCGGCCCGGTGGGCAGGCGGGGATCGGCTGTGGAACACCTACGGCCCGACCGAGACGACCGTCATGGCGACGGTCGGCGTGGTGGACCGCCCTGGCGCTCCGCCTATTGGTCGTCCGATCGGTAACACGCAAGTGTTCGTGTTGGACGAGTTCCTGCGTCCGGTGCCGGTGGGCATGACCGGTGAGTTGTATGTGGCTGGCGCAGGCGTGACGCGCGGGTATGTCAACCGTCCGACGCTGACCGCCGAACGGTTCGTGGCCTCCCCGTTCGCCGCAGGGCGGATGTATCGCACCGGCGACCTGGCCCGCTGGACGCCGGATGGGGCGTTGGAGTTCGTCGGGCGTGCGGACGAGCAGGTGAAGATTCGCGGGTTCCGTGTGGAGCCGGGCGAGGTCGAAGCCGTGCTGACGAAGCACGAGAGCGTCGACCGCGCCGTGGTGGTGGTCCGCGATGAACGCCTGGTCTCCTACGTCGTCCCATCGAACGGCGCTGTCGACGCCGCCGTTCTCCGCGAGCACCTGTCGGCCACTGTGCCCGAGTACATGGTCCCGGCGGCGTTCGTTGAGCTGGAGGCGCTGCCGCTGACGGTCAACGGCAAGCTGGACCGGGCGGCCCTCCCCGCGCCCGACTTCGCGGGCCGGTCGGTCAGTCGGGGGCCTGCCACCCAGGCCGAGGGGATCCTCTGCGGCTTGTTCGCCGAGGTTCTCGGGCTGGAGCGGGTCGGAGCCGAAGACTCGTTCTTCGATCTGGGTGGGGACTCGCTGCTGGCCATGCGGTTGATCGCCCGGATACGGGCGGTCTTCGACACCGAGATCGGCATCCGAACCCTGTTCGCCGAACCCACGGTCGCCGGCGTCGCGAAGGCTGTCACGGCGGGCACGGACCAGGGCCGTCCACCGCTGACGGCCCGTCCCCGGCCGGACAGGCTGCCGCTGTCGTACGGGCAGCAGCGCATGTGGTTCCTCAACCGGCTCGAAGAGGCGGGCGCCTCGTACAACATGCCGTTCGGCCTGCGGCTGTCCGGTGCCCTCGACATCGCGGCGCTTGAGGCGGCACTGCGGGACGTGGCCGACCGGCACGAGACCCTACGCACCGTCTACCCGGAGGTCGACGGGACTCCCTACCAGCTTCCCTTGGCGGACGGCTATCCCGAACTCGTGATCAGCCAGGCGGCCGGTGAGGACGGGCTCAGAGCGCTCCTGGAGATCGAGGCGGGCCGGGGCTTCGACGTGGAGTCCGAACCGCCGTGGCGGGTCCGCCTGGTGGTGCTCGGTGAGAACGAGTACGTCCTGCTCATGGTGGCCCACCACATCGCGGCCGACGGCCTGTCGATGGGCGTCCTGGCCCGTGACCTGGGCGTGGCGTACGCGGCGCGCCGGGCGGGCCGTGCTCCGGACTGGCCGCCGCTGCCGGTTGGGTACGCCGACTACGCGATCTGGCAGCGTGAGGTGCTCGGCGACGGCGACGACCCCGGCAGCGTGATCAGCCGTCAGCTCCGCCACTGGCGGGAGGTGCTGCGAGACCTGCAGGAGGAACTCGCGCTGCCGACCGACCGGCCCCGGCCGTCGGTGGCCACGTTCGAGGGGGCGTCGGTGCCCCTGAACGTCGGCCCCGAGACCCATGCCGGTCTGCTGCGGGTGGCGCAGCGCGGCGGCGCGACGGTGTTCATGGTGGTGCAGGCGGCGCTGGCTGCGGTGCTGGCGCGGATGGGCGCGGGCACCGACGTTCCGATCGGCACGGTGGTGGCGGGCCGGGGTGACGCCGCGCTGGACGGGCTGACGGGGTTCTTCGTCAACACGCTCGTGCTGCGCACCGACGTCAGCGGCAACCCCTCGTTCACCGAGTTGCTGGCTCGCGTCCGTGAGACCGACCTCGCCGCCTACGCCCACCAGGATCTGCCGTTCGAACGGCTGGTGGAGGATCTCAACCCGGCGCGGTCGCTGGTGCGGCACCCGCTGTTCCAGGTCATGCTCGCCTATGGCAACGTCCCGCCGATCCGGTGGGAGCTGCCGGGGCTGAGCGTGAGGCCGATGCAGTCGGACTCCCTGCCGCCGACGGTGGTGGGTGCCCGCTTCGACCTGTCCATCATGCTGGCCGAGCACGCGTCCGGGCTCGAAGGCAGCATCCAGTACCCGACCGACCTGTTCGACGAGAGCACCGTCCGCGCGCTGGCCGACCGGCTGGTCCGGGTGCTGGAGCAGGTGGCGGCCGAGCCCGAAGCACCAATGGACCGGCTGGAAATCCTCGATCCCGCCGAGCGCGAACTGCTGATCGAAGGATGGAACGCCACCGCTCGGCCGGTGCCGGGGGTTTCGCTGGTGGATCGGTTCGCCGAGTGGGTGGCTCGTTCGCCCGAGGCGACGGCGGTGGTGGGTGCTGATCGCTCGTGGTCGTTCGCGGAGTTGGACGCGGCGAGCAGTCGGGTCGCGCATGAGCTGGTGGCGCGTGGTGTGCGGCGCGGTGATCTGGTGGGTGTGGTGGTGGAGCGGTCGGCCGAGCTGGTGGCGGTGCTGCTGGGGGTGTTGAAGGCCGGTGCGGGTTACGTGCCGGTCGACCCCGGCTATCCGTCCACACGGATCGAGTTGATGCTCGCCGACGCGCGTCCGGCCCTCGTGGTCTGTGCGGAGCGGACTCGGCATGTCGTCCCGGACGGAACGCCGGTGTTCGTCCTGGGTGACCTGGACGGCCGGCCGGTCACGGCCCCGAACGTGGCGGTCTCGGCTGATGACGTGGCTTATGTGATCTTCACGTCGGGTTCGACGGGTGTGCCGAAGGGTGTGGCGGTCCCGCATGGTGGCGTGGTGAATCTGGTGGCCGCTCAGTCCGAGGGCTTCGGTGTGGAGGCCGGGGCGAGGGTGTTGCAGTTCGCGTCGTTGGGTTTTGATGCCGCGGTTTCTGAGGTGTTCGTGGCGTTGTTGTCGGGTGCGGCGGTGGTGATGGTGGACGTGCCCGGCGGTGACCTGGCCGGGGTGGTGGAGTCGCATGGGGTGACGCATGTGACGGTGCCGCCTTCGGTGCTGGGTGTGGTGGACGATCTGCCTGCCGGGGTGACGCTGGTGGTGGCTGGTGAGGCGTGTCCGCCGTGGCTGGCGCGGCGGTGGTCGGCCGGTCGCCGGTTCATCAACGCCTACGGTCCGACCGAGACGACGGTGTGCGCCACCATGACCGGCCCGCTGACCGGCGGAGACGTCGTCCCCATCGGCCGTCCCATCGACAACACCCAGGTGTTCGTGCTGGACGAGTTCATGCGTCCGGTGCCGGTGGGGGTGACCGGTGAGCTGTACGTGGCCGGCGCCGGGGTGGCTCACGGGTACGTCAACCGTCCAGGCCTGACCGCCGAGCGGTTCATGGCCTGCCCGTTCGGCACAGGCGGCCGGATGTACCGCACGGGTGACCTGGCGCGGTGGACGCGGGACGGTGAGTTGACGTTCGCCGGGCGAGCCGACGAGCAGGTGAAGATCCGTGGGTTCCGGATCGAGCTCGGTGAGGTCGAGACGGTGCTGGCGGCGCATGAGGACGTCGCTCAGGTCGCGGTCGTGGCCAGGGAGGACCGCCCGGGCGACAAACGCCTGGTCGCCTACACCGTCCCGGCCGCGAACCGTTCCGCGGGGTCGGCGGCGCTGCGCGAGTACGTCGCCGAGCGGTTACCCGACCACATGGTCCCCGCCGCCGTGGTGGAACTGGACGCGCTCCCCGTCACCGCCAACGGCAAACTCGACCGCACCGCCCTGCCCGCCCCCGACTACGGCGGACGCGCGGGCGGACGTGCCCCGCTGAACGCCACGGAAGAGGTCGTGTGCGGCCTGTTCGCCGAGGTCCTGGGCTTGGAGCGGGTCGGGGCGGAGGAATCGTTCTTCGAGCTGGGCGGTGACTCGCTGCTGGCGATGCGGCTGCTCGCCCGCGTGCGGGCGGTCTTCGACGCCGAAATCGGCATCCGGGCGTTGTTCGCCGCGCCTTCGGCGGCGGGCGTGGCGCGGGCCGTCTCGGCGAAGGACGGCGCGGGACGTGCCGCGCTCACCGCGCGTCCCCGTCCGGACCGGGTGCCGCTCTCCTTCGGCCAGCAGCGCATGTGGTTCCTGAACCGGCTGGAGAAGGAGGGGACGGGCGCGGGCTACAACCTTCCGCTGGCGCTGCGCCTGTCGGGCAGGCTGGACGTGACGGCGCTGGAGGCGGCGCTCGCGGACCTCGCCGACCGGCACGAGACCCTCCGCACGATCTTCCCCGACGACGGTGACACGCCCCACCAGCGGATCCTGGCGGGCACGGCCGGACATCCCCGCCTGGAGATCGGCCGGATCGCCGCGGAGGACCTCGGACCCGCTCTTGCCGCCGACGCCAACGTCCGCTTCGACCTCGGCCGCGAGCTGCCCTGGCGGGCCCGGCTGCTCGTGCTGGACGACGACGAGCACGTCCTGAGCGTCGTCGCCCACCACATCGCGGTGGACGGCTGGTCCATGAGCGTCCTGGCCCGTGACCTGGGCGTCGCGTACGCGGCGCGCCGGGAGGGCCGTGCCCCGGACTGGCCGCCGCTGCCGGTCGGGTACGCCGACTACGCGATCTGGCAGCGTGCGGTGCTCGGCGACCTGGACGATCCGAACAGCCTGATCAGCGGCCAGCTCGGTTACTGGCGCGACGCCCTGGCGGGTGCTCCGGAAGAACTCGTCCTGCCGACCGACCGGCCCCGCCCGGTCACGGCGTCGTTCCGGGCCGGGACGGTGCCGATGGACGTCGACCCCGAGACCCACGCCGGTCTGCTGCGGGTGGCGCAGCGCGGCGGCGCGACCGCGTTCATGGTGGTGCAGGCCGCGTTGGCGGCGCTGCTCGCACGGCTGGGCGCGGGTACCGACATCCCGATCGGGACGGCGGTGGCGGGCCGGGGTGACGCCGCGCTGGACGGGCTGACCGGCTTCTTCGTCAACACGCTCGTGCTGCGGACCGACGTCAGCGGCAATCCGTCCTTCCTCGATCTGCTGGCCCGGGTCCGCGAGACCGACCTCGCCGCCTACGCCCACCAGGACCTGCCGTTCGAACGGCTCGTCGACGACCTCAGCCCGACCCGCTCGCTGGTCCGGCACCCGCTGTTCCAGGTCATGCTCGCCTTCGGGAACATCCCCCCGGCCTCCTGGACGCTGCCGGGCCTCCAGGTCGAACCCCTGCCCCTGCAGGAAGGCACCGAGGCGGCCCGCGTCGACCTGTCGCTCTCGCTGGCCGAACACCGCGACGCCGACGGCGCGCCGGCCGGCCTGGAGGGCGGGCTCCACTACGCCGCCGACCTGTTCGACGAGTCCACCGTCCGCGCGCTGGCCGACCGGCTCACCCGCGTGCTCCGACAGGTCGTGGCCGCCCCCGACCTGCCCGTCGACCGGCTCGACATCCTGGACCCGGCCGAACGGCACACGGTCGTGGAGAGATGGAATGCCACCGCTCGGCCGGTGCCTGGGGGTTCGCTGGTGGATCGGTTCGCCGAGTGGGTGGGTCGTTCGCCTGAGGCGACGGCGGTGGTGGGTGCTGATGGCTCGTGGACGTTCGCGGAGTTGGACGTGGCGAGCGATCGGGTCGCGCATGAGCTGGTGGCGCGTGGTGTGCGGCGTGGTGATCTGGTGGGTGTGGTGGTGGAGCGGTCGGCCGAGCTGGTGGCGGTGCTGCTGGGTGTGTTGAAGGCCGGTGCGGGTTACGTGCCGGTCGACCCTGGCTATCCATCCGCGCGGATCGAGCTGATGCTCGCCGACGCCCGCCCGACGGTCGTCGTCTGCGGGCACGACACGCGGCACGTCGTCCCCGAGGGAACACCGGTGTTCGTCCTGGGTGATCTGGATGACCGACCGGCAACCGCCCCCGACGTACCCGTGTCACCCGACGACGTGGCCTACGTCATTTTCACGTCGGGTTCGACGGGTGTGCCGAAGGGTGTGGCGGTCCCGCACGGCGGCGTGGTGAATCTGGTGGCCGCTCAGTCCGAGGGCTTCGGGGTGGGCTGTGACGCGCGGGTGTTGCAGTTCGCGTCCTTGGGGTTTGATGCCGCGGTTTCTGAGGTGTTCGTGGCGTTGTTGTCGGGTGCGGCGGTGGTGATGGTGGACGTGCCCGGCGGTGACCTGGCCGGGGTGGTGGAGTCGCATGGGGTGACGCATGTGACGGTGCCGCCTTCGGTGCTGGGTGTGGTGGACGATCTGCCTGGCGGGGTGACCCTGGTGGTGGCCGGAGAGGCGTGTTCGCCGTGGCTGGCGCGGCGGTGGTCGGCGGGCCGTCGGTTCATCAACGCCTACGGTCCGACCGAGACGACGGTGTGCGCGACCATGACCGGCCCGCTGACCGGCGGAGACGTCGTCCCCATCGGCCGTCCCATCACCAACACCCAGGTGTTCGTGCTGGACGAATTCATGCGGCCCGTCCCGGCCGGCGTGACCGGCGAGATGTATGTCGCGGGCGTCCAGCTCGCCCACGGATACCTGCGTCGGGCCGGCCTGACCGCGGGGCGTTTCGTGGCCTGCCCGTTCGGCTCCGGTGAGCGGATGTACCGCACGGGCGACCTGGCGCGGTGGACGCCAGACGGCGAGCTGGTGTTCGCCGGGCGAGCCGACGAGCAGGTGAAGATCCGTGGGTTCCGGATCGAGCTGGGAGAGGTCGAGACGGTGCTGGCGGCGCATGAGGACGTCGCTCAGGTCGCGGTCGTGGCCAGGGAGGACCGTCCAGGCGACAAACGCCTGGTCGCCTACACCGTCCCGGCCGCGAACCGTTCCGCGGGGTCGGCGGCGCTGCGCGAGTACGTCGCCGAGCGGTTACCCGACCACATGGTCCCGGCCGCCGTGGTGGAACTGGACGCGCTCCCCGTCACCGCCAACGGCAAACTCGACCGCACCGCCCTGCCCGCCCCCGACTTCGCCGACCGCGCCGAGGGACGCGCCCCCGCCACACCCGCCGAAACCCTGTTGTGCGAGCTGTTCGCCGAGGTTCTCGGTGTGGAGCAGGCCGGTGCCGACGACTCCTTCTTCGAACTCGGCGGCGATTCCATCCTCGCGATCCTGCTGGTGTCCAAGGCCCGCCGCGCCGGGCTGCAGATCACCACCACGCAGCTGTTCCAGCTCCGCTCGCCCGCGGGGCTCGCCACCGTCGCCGAAGCCGTCACCGGGGCCCACGAGGAGCCCACGGCCGCGGCCGAAGCGGTCGGCCGGGCACCGCTGACCCCGGTGATGCGCGAGCTGGCCGAACGGTCGGGGCGCACGGCCCTGGAAGGCGGCTTCTTCCAGTCGATGCGGCTGGCCGTCCCCGCCGGGATCAGCCTCGATCGTCTCGTCGCCGCGCTGGGCGCGGTCACGGACCGCCATGACGTGCTGCGCGCCCGGCTGGACGAGCCGTGGGAACTGGTGATCCCCGAGCCGGGCACCGTGGACGTCGCCGCGCTGGTCCATCGCGTCACGGCCGAAGCCTCGGAGCAGGCCGTCGCGGAACAGCTTCGCCTGGCCGGCACCCGGCTCGACCCGGCGGCCGGGGTAATGACCCAGCTCGTCTGGTTCGACGCGGGCCCCGACACCGAGGGAACGCTGCTCTGGCTCGTCCACCATCTCGCCGTGGACGGCGTGTCCTGGCGGGTGCTGCTGCCCGACCTCGCCGACGCCTACGAGAAACCGGACGAGCCCCTGGATCCCGTGCCGGTGTCGTTCCGCAGCTGGGCCCTGGCACTGTCCGCCGAGGCGCGCGGCTCCGAGCGGACGGCCGAGCTGCCGCTGTGGAAGGCGATGCTCGACCACCCCGAACCACCGCTCGGCGGGCGGCCGCTGGACCCGGCTCGCGACCTGCTCACCCGGATGCGCCGGGTGACGGTGACCGTCCCGACCGAGACGACCGGCGCGCTGCTGACGCGCGTCCCCGCCGCCTTCCACGCGGGAATGGACGACGTGCTGCTCGCCGCGCTGGCCGCCGCGCTCACCGAGACCCGCGGCACCGCCGGCGTGCTGGTGGACGTCGAAGGCCACGGCCGGGTGGCCCTGTCCGACGGCATGGACCTGTCCCGGACCGTCGGCTGGTTCACCAGCGCCCATCCCGTCCGTCTCGACACCGGGCCGATCGACCCCGCCGGCGTGCGCGCCGGCGGCCCGGACGCCGGGGAGCTGATCAAGAGGGTGAAGGAGCAACTGCGCGCGGTCCCGTCCGACGGGCTCGGCTACGGCCTGCTCCGCCACCTCAACCCCGGCACCGCCGCCGAACTGGCGGGGCTGCCGGTGCCGCAGATCGGCTTCAACTACCTCGGCCGTTTCACCGGCGGCACCGCCGGCGGCGCCCGCGCCGCCTGGCGGCAGGTCGGCGAGGGCGGCGGCGCCGACCCCGCGATGGCGGCCCCGCACGCGCTGGAGCTCACCGGCCTGGTTCGCGAACGACCGCACGGGCCCGAGCTGGAACTCTCCCTCAGCTGGCCGGAGGACCTGCTGGACGAGGCGGAGGCCGGCGCCCTGGCCGCCGGGTGGACGGCGATGCTCACCGGCCTCGTCGCGCACACCGACGGCACCGGTTCCGGCGGCCACACGCCGTCGGACTTCCCGCTGGTCACGCTGGCCCAGGACATGATCGACGAGCTCGAAGCCGAGTACACGGACGAAAGGGGAACGCGGTGACGCAGAGGCGGGTCGAGGACGTCTGGCCCCTGTCGCCGTTACAGGAGGGGCTGCTGTTCCACGCCCTGTACGACGAGCGGACCCTCGACGTCTACACCGTCCAGCAGATCGTCGAGCTGGACGGCCCCCTCGACGCGGACCTGCTGCGCCGCTCCTGGGAGGCGCTCCTGGACCGGCACGCCAGCCTGCGCGCCGCCTTCCGCCAGCCCGCCGGATCGCAGCAGCTCGTCCAGGTGGTCATCCGCGGCGTGGAGCTTCCCTGGCGGGAGGTCGACCTGTCCGGCTGGGCCCCGGGCGCCGCGTCGGCGGAGGCCGCCCGGCTCGCCGACGACGAGCGGGGCCGCCGCTTCGACCTGGAGGTGCCGCCGCTGCTGCGGCTCCTGTTGGTCCGGCTCGGCGAGACCCGGCACCGGCTGGTCGTCACCGTCCACCACATCGTCATGGACGGCTGGTCCATGCCGATCCTGATGCGGGAACTCTGGGCGGTGTACGCGGCGGGGGGCGACACCTCCGGGCTGCCCTACGTGACCCCGTACCGCGAGTACCTGGCCTGGCTCGCCCGCCACGACAAGGACCGCGCACGTGCCGTGTGGCGTGAGACGCTCGCCGGTGTCGAGGAGCCGACCCTGCTCGTCCCGTCCGTCCGGGACGCGGCCCCGGTCATGCCGGAAGAGGTCATCGTCGACGTGGGCGACCGGCTCAGCGGCGAGCTGCGCGACCTGGCCCGTGGCGTCGGGGTCACGCTGAACACGGTCGTGCAGGCGGGGTGGGCGTTGCTCGTCGGCAAGCTGACGGGGCGTCGTGACGTGGTGTTCGGCGCGACCGTCGCGGGCCGTCCGGCCGACCTGCCGGGCGTGGAGCAGATGCTCGGCCTGTTCGTGAACACGGTGCCGGTGCGGGTGGCATTGCAGCCTGGTGAGACGGTGGCGGAGCTGCTGGGGCGCGTGCAGGCGGAGCAGTCGGTGTTGCTCGACCATCAGTACCTGGGCCTGGCGGAGATCCAGCGGCTCGCGGGCCCCGGCGCCACCTTCGACACCCTCCTCGCCTACGAGAGCTTCCCCGGCGACCCGGCGGGGCCGCCCGACCTCGGCGGGCTCCGCGTCGCCGGCACGGACGGCAGCGACGCCGCCCACTACCCGCTGACCCTGGCCGTCGCACCGCTCGACGTCCTCAAGCTGCGCCTCAGCTACCGGCCCGACGCGTTCGACGAACGGTCGGCGCGGGCGGTGGGCGAGCGGTTGGTGCGGTTGCTGGAGCAGATGGCGGCTGATCCCGGGCTGTTGGTGGGGCGTTTGGAGGCGTTGGGCGCTGACGAACGCGAGGTCGTGGTGACGGGTTGGAACGACACCGGGCGTGCGGTGGCGTCGGCGTCGTTGGTGGGTTTGTTCGCTGAGCAGGTGGGGCGGACGCCGGGTGCGTTGGCGGTGGCGGATGAGCGGGTGCGTTGGTCGTATGCCGAGTTGG
>NZ_JBEYTB010000037.1:0-16236 GCF_040642915.1 Actinomadura sp. NPDC047616 | reverse complement strand
GCCGGGGCGGGGTGGTGAGAACGGAACGGAAACGGACCTACAGCGGGGCCGGAGCGGGGTCACAGCGGATTCACGCTTGATTTCGTTGGTGCATGGACGTCATCACGCAGATAGTTGTTCCGCTCTTGGTGGCTGCCGCTCAGTCCGGAGCGGTCATCTGGGCAGCGCACCGCAAGAGGGGATCACACGCCCCCGATGCGAACGAGGCGGGGCCCGAGAGGGGCCGCCCCGACCCCGGCCGATAACCCGTAGCCGTAGAAAAAGGAACGGCCCCGGTGATCCGCAACGGATCGCCGGGACTGATCAAGTATTCCTGCGAGCGCATTCTTTTACTCGAATGGCTCGGGGAATGGCCTCACGTGTAGATGATGCCCCGGTAATGCCACACGTGCGCCGGGGCCGGTGCCGGGTCGGGTTCATACACGGCTCGGGGAACACACCCGTCCGGTACGTCTACCGGCCAGCCGTCTTTTAGCGTCATCCATGTGCCAAGCTTGCTCCGGTCTTTCTGGAGATCCTCAGAGCTCATTAGCTCCTGTTCGTGCCCGTCCCACGGGCCACCCACGAGGGTGACGACTATGCCTGCCATGTGTCGGGGGTCCTTTCGCGAGTGTGGCCGGGTACCCCGTGAGGATACCCGGCCACGTGATCAGGGGGGCGCGCGCGTCCTGTCAGGTGACGCTGACGATCAAGATGTTCGGGTCCCGCTCGAATTCGCGCTCGATTCTACGGGCCTCTTCTTCGCTCACTTTTTTGACCTTGGTCTGGCCGTTCTTGTAGGTGATGGTCACGGTGCGTTCTGCCATCGCTGTTTCTCCCCTTCTATCGGGCGCGTTCCTGCTGCTGCTGCTCACCTTCACCGTAGAACTTGCGGAGGTCGGTTGCGGTGTAGGTTTCGGCGTTCCCCCGCTTTTCGGCGGGCGGGTACCATTCGCCCCGCTGGCGGGCGCGGGTGCGCTGTTTCTTTGCCGTGTCGAAGTCGATTGTGATGATCCCGGCTTCGCACGCCTCTTTCAGCGTGTATCGCGTCTCCGGCTCCTGGGGGGCCGGTGGCAGTTCTGCGGCGGCACGCTCCGCCATTTGCCACGGGGATTCGCCCCGCTGGCGGAACGGCAAGACCACGGCCTCACGCTGGCCGTCCGGGGCCGAGGTGTCCCCGTCCCTGATGTCCCCGAACGAGGCGGGGATCTCGTGGGATGTGGCACCGGCCGGGGCGGGGACGGCGTCCGGGGACGCGGTGCCGATGGTCGGGGCGGGGGTGTCCAGCCCGGCGGCGGCGCACAGTTCGGCCACGTGGTGCGGCTCGAAGAATGGCAGTTGTACGGCGCGGGCGCGGCCGGAGTTATCGACGCACAGCCACCGGCCGGGAATGTCGGACGATTGGCCGCGCGGGCGGGTGCCCACGAGGTTATCCCACATGGACGGGTCGAATCGGGCGAGCATTTTGTACCCGAATTGCCGCCGGACCTCGCCGCCTCGCTTGGCGTCCCCACCGCCGGACGCGTCCGCGGACATGACCTGGTACGCATTGATGAGCCGGATTTTGAACGACCGGCCCATCACTGCGAGCAGGTACAGGTCTTCCCACACGGGCGGGATCTTTGGGTCGTCCTTTTCCCGGACGAGGCTCCATGCCCGCTGTGAGAACCGCGCGAAAGCGTTCTGTTCGTCGTTGAACAGAATGAGCGGTTCCCAGGATTCTTTAGGGCCACGCTTTCCGGTGCGGCGCGCGTCAAGTTCTTCAAGGTGCCAGCGGATCGCTGCCCACATGCGGAAAACGCCGTCGAGCTGATGTATGTCCCCGATGTCGTTGATCACGGTCATGCCGGGGACCGATTTCATGCCCTCGTCATCGCCCTTGACGTCGAGATAGGTTTGTTTGGCGGTGCCGCCGCTGCGGATAGCGAACTGTGCGGCGAGGATGCGCATGAGCGTGGATTTTCCGGCGCCGGTGCCTGCACTGATTCCAAGGTGCACCACGTGCCCATCGAAATTGAGGCTGATCCGCTCCGCTTCGGTGCCGAGACCGATGAATGGTTCCCACACGCTCCCGCCGGTCAGCATGATCTCGGCGACGTCCTCAAAGCGGACGAGCGACGGCGGGGCGGGCTTGCGGGTGAACGTGAGGACGTACGGGGCCCCGGCGTTGCGGGTGTGCCGCCATTCGCCCAGCAGCCGCTCATGCACGATGCGCGAGGCTTCGGTGATGTGCTGCGGCCGGTGATCGTCCGGCAACGGGATGACCAGCTCAACATCGTCGCGGGTCGCGTAGTCGCGCGGGATCACGATGCCTTGCAGGATGCGGTCGGGACGCTCCCCGAGGGCGGGCCCGAGAGCCTTTGTCATGGGTGCGACGATCCGGCGCCGGTGCTGCCAGTCGGCCCCGACCTGGTGTACCCGGCGGCCCGCGTACGCTGCCCCACCGGCGGTGACGGCGGCGAACACGAGCCGGTGCTCTGCCCACAGCCACAGCAGGGCGGCGGCGGCCGGGTAGGGGACGCCGCGCCAGAACGCCGGTCGGCCGTGGAACGGCGATAGCGAGGCGCGGCGCGCGACGGAGTCCGCGGAGCGGAACACGGTGGCGCCGGAGTGGTCAACGCCGGTGCGCGAGGCGATGACCTGGCCGCCGATGCTGATCTGCGTGCGGCGCATGTGCCAGCGGACGTGCCGGATGCCCAGCACAATGGACACGGTGAAGATGAGGGCCCAGACCAGCCAGCCATACCCGGCGGCGTCCAACTCGGCGTAGACGGCGGCGAGGCCGCTCGTCAGGCCGCTGATGACGTCGGAGAGGTCATCGGTGATGTCAGCCATGGGCGCCTCCTGGGCGGTCAGCAGGGACAGGGACAGGGACGGGTGCGGGGCGGTCATGGGCGCCACCCCCGGCGCGCGTCGAGCGTGGCGGCTCGGCCGGCGTCGGTGCCGACGTGCCAGACGCGTTCACAGCGCGAGAGGGCGCCCGTAGCGGGGTCGGTGCGCCATGCCAGCCACCGGACCGATAGGAGGCGCCCGGACGGGCTCACAGGGCCGTATGCGGGCGTGTCGGCGCGGGCGCGGGGGGCCGGGAGGCCGGTGGCGAGGATGGCGAGCGAGGTGAGCATGTAGACGGCACCGAGCGAGGCGCGGGGGCCGGGGGTCAGCCACAGGGCCGCACCGGCGGCCACGGCGACGGCGACGGCCAGCGCGAGCAGGGTGGCGAGACGGAGCAGCGGCATCACTGGCCACCTCCGAACGTCCGCCACGCGCGGTACTCGCGGGCACCGTCACGGCTGTCCCAGAACATGGCGCAGGCCGGGCAACCGCACTGCCAGGCGTGCATGTTGCGGGGGTTCACCGGGTGTTCGGCCGGGTCGCCGGTGTAGGGGATGGGGTCCGGGGACCGGCGCGGCGGGCGGGTGTCGGCGGGCACACGGCGGCGCATGATCCGGGTGAGTGCGGCGAGGCTGATCATCGGCGTCCCTCCCGGGGGTGACCCGGCGCCCGGTCGGACGCGGGCATGATCAACGGTATGTCTTGACCGCTGTCAATGTCGCGGTCGTTTCTGGTCTGACGCAGCGGGGACGCGCCCGGGTTCATGGCGGGGTCCGGCGAAACCATCGGGATCATGGCGGCCGGGCCGCCGGACTGGCCGAGGATCATGCCGGGCGCCATGACGTACCCGGGCGGGATCACCGGGGCGGCCGGGGCGCCGGGCTGGCCGGGCAGCACGTACACCGCCGGGGGACGCTCCGACGTGGGGGGCGGGGTGACCTCGGCCCGCGCCGTCATGGAGACGAGGCGAGGCGAGAAGCACAGCGCGCCGACCGTGACGCCACCGGCGAACGCTCCGGTGATCACTGCGGCGAGTGGGATGATGTCCATTCGTTGATCTCCTGTCGTGTTGGGTGATCGGCGAGAGGGGCGGCCCCGGCAGGCTGCGAAACCACGGGGGCCGCCCCGTCCCGATCCGATCAACCGGTCTCCTGCTTGACCAGGGACAGAACCGGTCCGGCGTCGGCGGGCGCGTCAGCCTCGCCGGGGTCGGCGCACGCCTCGCGGGCGGACCGCCGGGCCCGCTTGATCGCCGTCCGGACGTACGCCGGGGCGATGTCCACACCCAGCTTGGCCAGGCATGCCGACACCTCGGCCGGGGGGCTCTCCAGTCCTCCCAGCCGGTCACAGACGGCACGGACACGGGCCGCGTCACTGGGCAGGGACATGAGGTAGGCGCGTTCGGCGGAGGCGAGGCGGGTGTCGGCGTCGGGCAGATCACCGGTCGCGGCGCCGCCGGACGGGCCGGGGTCGTCCGGGTCATCGTCGGGCCCGTCGTCCGGGGTCTTGCTCGCGTCACGGACTTTGCCGATCAGCCATTGCGTGATCTTGTCTGCCTGCCCCGGGTGCGTCTCTCTGACGTCCTGACGTCCCGGCGTCATGACGTCCGGGTGATCCGGGGTCTGATCCGGGATCTGATCCGGGGCCGCGCCGTCCGAGGTGCCCCCGTGGTCCCCGTCCGGGCCGGAGTCCGGACGGGTCACGGGGTCGGCGTCCGGGGTCATGTCCCCCGGGGCAGTGCCGGACGTCATGACGTCCTGACGCTGTGACGTCTTGGCGTCCATGACATCGGCCAGGGTCACCACGGCGCCGGTGGTGTCCGCGACGGCGGCCGTGAGGTCCGCGCACAGGGCCGAGAGGATCGCCGACCGCGCCGCCGGGGTCGCCGGGCGCAGGACGATCCCGCCGTCCGGGCTGGCCGTGAGCGCTGCCGGGGCCGGGCCGACGTCGTGACGCCTTGACGTCAAGACGTCGTGACGCCGCACCGGTGCCACGGCGGGCGGTACAGGGTCGGCCACGAGCCGCTTGATGACTGCCAGTGCCGCCATGAGTCCGGCGACGGCCGCGATCGGGGGTACCGCTGCGGTGATGTGATCGGCGGACGACGCTTCCGCGCCGACGTGCCCGGCGTTCCAGACGATGCTGGCCGCGAGCCCCGAGAGGGTGAGTGTCCACCCCAGGAGGCGGGCGCGGGTACCCCATCGCAGGATGGCCGACGCGAGCAGCACGATCTCCCCCGCGAGGATGTAGGCGTCAACCTGCAACGGCCAGATGTCCGCACGCCACGTACCGGGGACGCGGTGATGCGTCGCCCACGTCTTGAGTCCCTGGTAGGACTCGGCGAACGCCGTGGCCGTCGCGGCGAACACGATCACCGCGAGCAGGGCCAGCGCGCCCAACAGCATGCCTCGCATCGCGGGAGTGAGCGGACGCGGGGCCGGGGTCGTGTCCCGTGTCAGTGGGATCACCTCCATAAGGAAACCGTAAGGACCAGGTCCCATAATGTGCCCCGGGGGGTACAGAGTCAAGGGACCTGGTCCTTTTGGAGGTCAGAGACGTCGTGACGTCGTGACGTCTAGGCGTCTAATAGCGTAGTCGCAGGTGGTGGGGGGTGAAGCATTCGGCCGGCGGGCGCCCGCGGAGCGTGTTACCGCAGGCCATCCCGCCAGGGTCGCTATTAGACGGCCGGGGTCACCGGGGCAACCGGCCACGCGGCGGTCTCGTGACGGGTGAGAGAGGACCAGACCTCTACGCGGTCGGCGGGGATGACAACGGCGGTGACCTCTAGGGGGTCGCCGGTGCGGGCTGACCGGCCGATCCTCACCAGCTCTAGGACGGGCATGCCGGTGCGGGGCATGCGGAGTAGGCGAGCCTCCTCGCTCGTGGGCATGCGGGCGCGGGTGCGCTCATCCCAGCTGATGGGGCCGTGTCCCGCCTCCTCTAGGCGGTCTAGATATCCGCCCGGCCCTGTCGACACCTCCCCCACCTGCGGCGCGTCCGCCACGGCGTGCGGGGCGATCCACGTGTCGGTGATGTCGAACGGGGTGTCATCCTCGGCCGGACTCATCACCCGGCGGCGCCGTAGCACCTCGGTTCCGGCCGGGACCCCCAGCAGTGCCGCGAGATCCTCGGGGATCGGCTCCATAGACCTCTTGGGGGTGCCATGCGCCTTCCATGGCTCATCTGGCGCCGTGGCGGCCGGGAAGATGTAGCCGCGCCGGGGGTCCCTCATGATCTCCGCACCGCGACGGCGTCGGCGCTCACCTTGGGATCGAACGGTGATCCCGCGTCGGTGCTGGATCTCGATGATGCCCTCCGCTTCCAAGGTCGACATGGCGCGCCGGATGACGTCCTTACTGACACCCAACATCTCGGTCAGTTCTCGATACCCCGGGAGACGTGTGCCGGGTGGGTACTCCCCGGACTCGATACGTCTGCGCAGGTCAGCGGCGATGTCTTCATACCGGCCGGGCATGTGGCCTCCTTGAATCTTCGGTTAGCACCGGTGCATTTCCCCTTTGGGAATCATCGTCTGCACGGGGTGGGGAGAGCAAGTCAGGACCAGGTCCCTTGACGCAGGTCACCACCCGGCGCATGATTGGACCTGGTCCATACGAAAGCCCCCGCCGGTCTATGTCTTGGCGGACGTCCGGCGGGGGCGCGTACCTCAAAGGAGGTTCTCCCATGATGGCACGAAGGCTGGCGCGCATGATCGCCCCGGCTGAGAAGGGCTGCCCGTGCTGCGGCGGTCAGGGCAAGGTCGGCGGGTCTCAGAACCGCGACTGCCCCACCTGCCGCGGCACCGGCAAGGGGGCGAGCGAGTGATGGCGCGAGTCACCCGATCCCACGTCGTGACCGCCGGGGTCGCCCTCACGCTGGGTGTCCTGACCGCCGTGTTCTACACGGCGCCGGGCTGGATCTCCGTCCCGGCCCTGTGCGCGTTCGTGTACGTGTGCGGCGTCATGGACGGCCGGGCCGGTCGGCGACTGGGCCGCCTCCCCGTGTGGCTGGCGGACGTCAAGGCGCACGCTGCGGCGGCCCGGCGCCCGGACGGCGCGGCGCGATGACGGCCCCCACGATGCACGGTTCCGACGCTCGGACGCTGCGGCGTCCGGGCGCCGGGCCGTGCCCGAACTGCGGATCACGTACCGCGACGTACTGCATCGGCGGCGACCGCTGGCGGTGCGGGTGCGGGCACCGGTGGCGCGCGACCCCGGACCCCGCGCCCGCACTGCCGCTGGCCGGGGCCGACGTCTACGCCGTGGTCATGGACCGGGCGGGCTGGCGGTGCGAGTGCGAGGCGCGGCACCCCCGGCACCGGGGCCGGTGCGAGGCTGAACACGGCACGGCCGGGGTGCGTCTCCTCGCCGGGCCGACGCACCCCGGCCCCGACCCCGCCCGGACGCTGCGGCACGTCCCGGCCGAGGAGATGCGGGCGTGGTGCGCGTCGTGCTGGGACCTGTGCGTCAGTGCGGCGAGGCGTCAGCAGCGCGCGGCGGCGCACAACGAGGCGCCCGCCATGGACTCCCTGTTCTGAGAGGTGATCACGTGCAGTTGACCGCGTACGAAATCGAGGTCATCCGGACCCTGCTCCTGTCACGCGCGGCGGCCCTGGCGGACCTGGCGCAGGACCCGGGCAGCCCGCTGGCGTCAACGTGGCACAAGCGGGCCGCCGAGTACCTCGCGCTGTCCGACCGATTCCGGGAGATCCTGCCCGGCGCGGCGGCGCGGGACGGATGGAGCGTCACGCTCACCGAGACCCGCACCGACGCCTAGACGAGATCAGCCCCGGCCGCTGCCGCGCGGTCGGGGCCGATCTTTGCTCGTCTGCGTCACATCTGTCACGGGAGGTGTAGTGCCGATCATTCGACGTCCGGCGACACGCATGGCAATCGTGCCTCGCGTGTCACTGGATCGGCGTACCCTCCCCCATACATGCCTGAGGGCCCCGGCCTATGTGACCGGCTGCCAACCGGTCGGCGCGGGACCCTCAATCACGCTACGAAGGGGAGTCTACGTGACTCGACGCTTCACGTCTGCATCTCCCGCTTGGTTGCGGGGGGTGAGTCGATGACTACCGCGTCATCTGACGTGCCGACCGGTGCCACCGTCACCAGCCTGCACCCGGCCCGCGTCATGGTGCGTGGCTGCCCCGGGTGGGCATACGAGCGTCCGGCCGACCCCGCCGGGGCGGACGGCCAGCGGGGCGGGCTGTTCAAGGTCGCCTCCATCAAGGCGAGTAAGAGCGACGAAATCGACGGCGCAGAGATCGTCGATAGGACGCGCTTCGAGTACCGGCCGGTGCTGGACTGGTGTCCGCTGGTGTTGGCTCGCATGGTGACCGTGGCGGACGACGGAACCCCGACCGGCCGGTACTACCGCATGCAGGTCGGTGCCGATGTCGTGATCGCGTCCTATCAGGAGATCACTAGCGGGGATGTGTGGGCGCGCTGCCCCGATGCGTACGGCATCACCACACGGCAGACACGCGAGGTCATGGCGGGCGTGGTGTTTGACCAGGGCGCCCGCCTTGACCGCACTGTGGCAGTGACCCGTACGGGTTGGCACACGATGCCGGACGGCGCACGGGTGTACGTCTACCCGGACGGCCGGACCTACCCGGCCGGGCGGGACGTCTACGTCGTGGGCATGCCCGAACGGCTTGTAGCGGCGGCTGCGCCGGTGCCCGCGCCGCCGGATGACCAGGTTCGCCGGGACCTCGCCGAGATCGCCGACTGCGGCGGCTGGGCCCCGCTCATGGGCATCGCCGCAGCAGCGCGCACCCTCGGACAGAGCGTGCGGCCGGTGCCGTTCGGCTTGGTGATCCACGGCGACCCCGGCGCCGGAAAATCCAGCACTGCGGCGGCCGGGCGCGGGCTTGTGGTTGACGGGTCGCAGTGGCCGCCGGTCGCCACGTCGGTGATGTCCGCGACCGTGACGCGGCTGGAGATGGCCGCCGACCGTGAGGCCGACATGCCGACACTGTGGGATGACCTCGCGCTGACCGGCGCGTCATCCCTGGCAGAGCAGCGGGACGCCGCAGCGAAATACGAGCGGATCATCCGGCCATTGGCCAACCAAGAGGCCGTGCGGCCCCGCGCCGACCGGGAGATCAACCCCCGCCCCGACACCTACGTGCGGAGCATCGCGACCCTGACCGCGCAGCAGCTCCCGGCCGCGATGCAAACGTCACTCATGCGCCGGGCCGTCATGCTCTACCTGCGGCAGGGTGACGCACAGACGGTGTGGTGGGAGCCCGCGGATAAGGGCCGTGGCGGACGCGACGGCGCGGCCCGCACTGCGGCATCCCGCCGGGCCATCGGTGACCGCATCATCGCCCGCCTGGGCGATGCCGCCGACCCCGCCGAGATCCTCGCCGACGCCGACCGGCGCGGGCTGGCCGCACTCGCCCCGCACATGGACCGGGAAGTTCCGGGCTGGCGTCAGGCGACCGATGGGTTTGACGGGGTGGTGGCCGGGGCCGGGCAAATGCTCGGCGGGCTCATCCTCGTGGCCGACGCCGCCGGGGCCGACCCCGGCCCGCTCGTGGAGCGCGTGGCGGCCCCGCTGGCGCGGGCACTGGCAGAGCAGGCGGTGACCATGGACGACCGGCGCGCCGGAACCGATGACGTGGCTACGGCGGTAGGGGACATCATCCGGCGGGCGCTGGCCGCGCGCCGCGCCTACGTCATGGACCGGGACGGCACCACCGGCCCCGGGCGCGGCCCGGACGGGCTCACGGCCACGGAACTAGGGCTACGTGAGGCCGGGCGGGACATGAGCGGACTCCCCATCTATGAGGGGGCGGGGGTGCCGCTGGTGTGGGCGCCGACGTACGGCGGGCTCGCGGTCCGGGAGAGTGCCCTGCACACCCTCACCGCAGCCGCCGGGGACGGCCGGGCCGCCGGGTACACCGCCCGATCCATCGGCAAGGCTCTCGCCAGGGCCGGGGCCCTGGTCACCAGTGGCGACAGGATCGTGAAGAAGGTCGTGGTGAACGGCCGGGGGCAGTGGTACCTCGTGATCCGGCCCCAAATCGTGTGGCCGGACGTGGCAGAGCCCGGCCCGGACGACACGGACGGGGCCGCACCGGCAGAGCCGACCGGCCCCGACACCAGCACCGGCGGCCCCGACGTCGGCCCCGGCCCGGCGGCCCCGGACGCCGCCGACACCACCCCTGCCCCGCCGGTGTCCAATAAGGAAACCCGCACGTCAGGCGAGGCTGGCACACCTCGGCCGGCGTCGGCCGCGGGCGAGGTGTCCGCAGGTCACCCCGCACCCGCCGCTATTGACAGTCCGGCCGTGGCACCCGTGCTGGCCGCCGGGGTGTCCGAGCATGGCGTGACGTGGGTCGGCCCGGACGGCGCCGCCGAGACCGTAGACGGCCCGTACACCTCGCTCCCGGCCCTGCTCGCCGATGTGGCCGACCGCATGCCGACCGGCGGGACCATCGCGGTCAGTGCCGACGCGGCACGGGCGCTCGGGTACCCGGACGCGCCGATCAACACCAGGCCCGGCAAGGTCGCCCGGGACGCAGCGCGCGGGAAGACGACACGCGCACCCAAGAGCAAAGCCGGGGAGCCGTGCCGCGCGGTGAGCGAGGCGGCCGGGGCGGGCTGGCAGCCATCGGCGGCAGGCATCGGGGCATGGACTGCGTGGCACGGCAAGGGCCGCCCGTCCATTGCCGTGGTGGTCCCGGAATGGGTTGACCCCCAGAAAATGCAGGTCGGCTCATTCACCTACATCCGGGGCGATCACGACGCATTTACCGCTGCCTATCTCCTCGGTCGGTATAGGGAAATGGTCGGGGTGCCGTTCTCATTCACCTCGGGTACCTCCGCATGCAACGCATTGCGCGTCGCGCCTTTCGGGCCGGACGCGCCGCAGCAGCCCGGCCGCCGACCGGCCCGGAAAGCCCTGCTCAAATGGAACGGCGGCCAGTCTCCGGCGCGAGGTGCCGCACAAGAAACCCTGCTGAAATGGGACCGGCCCGCCGATCTCATCACCCCGGCAGAACGCGAAACGCCGTACGTGCTCGGATTCGACAAAGTGCAGGCGTACCTCTCGGCCATGAGTGTCACCGTGCTCCCCTGGGACGCACTGGAGCACTGCGGCATCGCCGGAGGATTCGACGCGAGCATTCCGGGATACTGGCAGGTTTCCGGACCGTGGCAGCCATTCGAGAATCTGCCGGACCTGACCGGCCGGGGTGGGGCCGCCGGGCCGCATTGGCTCGCGACTCCCACTGTTGCGCTGCTCCTCGAAACCGGCATGCCGGAAGAGATGGTCACCGATGCGTGGCTGCCACCGGTGCGGAATGGCGCGCGAGGTAAAACGCTGCCGCAGGGGGCGCGCCTACTGCGCGGCGACCGGGCCCGGCCTGCACTCACTGAGACTCTGAGGGATGCCCTACTCGGCATTTCGCCGGACACTCCCGACCCTGACGAGGCGCACGTGCGCGAGGCACTCAAAGCGACCTACCGAGAAATGGTCGGGATGCTGGAACGGGGTACGCGATTCGTCAAGCGTAATGACTGGGCAGACCAGATCATTGCCATGACGCGCGCTACGATCCTCCGAAAGGCGATACAGGCTGGCACTGAATCCGGCCGGTGGCCGCTGCGCATTAACTCCGACTGCGTGTACTACGCCGCCACCACCGCCGATCCCCGCACGGAGATTCCGGCAGGCTGGAAATTCCCGGCCACTGACGAAATCCCGACTCTCGGCCAGTGGTCCCACAAGAAAACCATCCCCATGGCGGAATTCCTGGCGTCCGACGTCAACGGCACCCCCCGGAAGGTGTGACGCACCATGCCGAAAATGAGAGGAAAGGCGGCGCGGGACCTAGGCCACGCTCTGTGGCAGGCACTAACCGGCCGCGCCTACAGCACCGCAGAAAAGGCGACCACCCAGCGGAAAACCCAAGAGATGGTCGACCGGTGGGGAAAGCAGGGCACCGCCCAAAAGCTGGGCGTGTCGGTGCGCACCGTCGAACGGTACATGTCAGGGCAAATCAAGGGCCCGGGCAAACGAAACAGGGACCGATTCGAGGCGGCCCACCGAGAAGCGAACGTCAAGCCGGGCCGGGCGGGCAAACTCCGCGACGCCGGAACTGCCAGCGGTCCCGGCCGCGAGCAGGCCGGTAGCGGCGGGCTCGCGATTTGCGGCATGGTCCGTGTCAGTCAGGACAGGCGGAAGCGGTGGATTAACCCCGGCAATCGCATGACCGATGCAGAGGCCGATCACATCATCAACACGATGATTCAGCACGGCCCGGACGCCGCAGCCGCTGACCTGAATGTCATCATCCAACGGTACGTACCGGACATGCACATAGAATCGATCGAAGAAATCGACTGGTAATCCAGCCAAACACAACGGGACCCCGGCACGTGGCCGGGGTCCCGTTGTGTTTACTTTGTCACTGCCGGACGATGGCCCCGCATTCACCGCATTCCGCCCGGACCTTGCCGTTCATCTGGGCCAGGTTAGCCCAATTCTCCGTGTTGCCGCAGTCGGGGCACCGCAACATCTTGCCGTTCGTGATGACCGCCATTTCGCCTCGCCTTTCAGTCGGTGCGTTCGGCCGGTGATCCTGTCTCGCCGGTCCGTGGGACGGCCGGACACCCGGCCCGGCCGCCCGGACGCACCGGCGGTCAGCGGCCGCGGAAGACGCGCGCGTTGTGCTCAGCGGTGCGGACCTCGTACTCGGCGTCCTTCAGGGCCTCGCGCAGAGCGGCAGGGTCCGACTCGCCGTTGCGCAGCATGCGCCGGTACTTGTCAGCCTCCTTGCGCGCCTTACGGGCCGCCTCGTCATACTCGCGAGCCCTGCGGTCGCGGTCGGCCTGCCGGTCAGCGTTGCGGCTGCTGAACAGTCCCATGGTGGGTCCTCTCGTGTGATCGCCGGTGAGCCTGTCTCGCCGGTCCGTGGGACGGCCGGGCCAGGGTCCGGCCGCCCGGACGCACCGGCGGTCAGTGCCCGTGTCGTAGTGCTGCCATGAGCAGCGGCCGGTGCGCCTCGTACAGCACCGCGCCCGCGGCTGCCAGATCCCTCGTCAGGGTGTCCATGTCGGCGCACGGCACCCAGCGGGCATCGATCGCGTCATCGGCCGCCGTGGCGGGCAGCGGCGCCGACACCCGGAACAGGGCGACCGTCGAGCACACCCAGGCGTGATCACTCGCCCGGGGGTCGTCAACGTAGGTGCGCATGAGGATCGTCGGCGTCACGTCGGCGAGGTCCACGCCGGTTTCCTCGGCCAACTCCCGCACGAGTGCGGCCGGGGCGGTCTCTCCCGGGTCAACCATGCCCCCGGGCACCGCCCAGTGGCCGCAGTCGGACCTGCGGATCAACAGCACGTGCGGGCCGTCCGGGGTGGCCGCGATGACGATCGGGTCGGCGGCGGCGTTCTCGCCCCATCGGCCGAGGTTGCGGCCACAGCGTCCGGTTCGGCCGGCCGGGTTGAGCGGCAGCCCGTCCGCCACGGTGTAGGGCAGCAGCGCGACCGCCTGACGGGGCCCGTAGTCGATGGCGCGGGGGTCGGTGGCGGGTTCGGCCCACCCCTCCCGGACGCTGGCCGCGATGCCCTCGGGCTGCAATTCCGGGGGCGTGATGTCGATCGGGGCGTAGTCCGGCCACGGCACGGACCAGGGCCGCAGATGCTCGGGGATGACGGGCGTTGTGGTCATGGTCGGGTCCTCTCGTGTGATCGCCGGTGAGCCTGTCTCGCCGGTCCGTGGGACGGCCGGGCCGGGGTCCGGCCGCCCGGACGCACCGGCGGTCAGGTGATGATGAGTGCGGTGATCAGCAGCCAGCCGAGGTGCCATGACTGGTCAAGGTGGTACAGGGCGTACCGGTCGTGATCGATCCAGCCGCCTTTGCGGATCGGCCACAGCCGCGCCAGCCGATCCAGGTGCACCCGGCGATCGGCGACGTAGTGAGTGATCGCGTTCACGGCCAGCCCGGCGGCCAGATAGCCCGGCCGGTAGGCGGTGCCCGTCTGCCACGCCACGAGCAGCAGCGCACCGGCCAGGGTCGCCGTGTGCGTGCCGACGTGCCGCAGGTTCGCCAAGTGCCCCTGCAGGGTCGGCCGGGCCTTGTGCGTGGCCTGGTGATTGGTTTGCAGCCAGTGATCGGCCACATGGTGAGCGATGATCAGCGTCGCCAGGGTGACGGCGTACGCGGTCGCGGTCATGATGGGGGTGTCCTCTCTGCTGACCCAATGGGAGGGGATGCCGGGCCGGGGCCGCCACGGGCTAGGTGAGGGGCCCCGGCCCGGACCGTCATTCGTCGGCCGGGCGGGTACGGCGGGCGGCCAGCTCGTCAATGCGAGCCATGGCGCGGCGGCGCGCCTCCTCGGGGGTGTCCGCCTTGTGGAGCCCGCCAGCGTCACGCCAGTAGCCAAGGTCGGCGTACTCCGTGCGGATGCGCTCCACAAGACGCCGCACGGTCGGTTGCGGCCGGTCCAGGGCTAGGGAGATCTCTCCCCATGACCGGCCGTAGGTGTCGCGCGCCAGCCACGCCACGTCACCGATCACCTGCTCGATACGCGCGCCGACCCGGCCCGCTGCGGTGAGCATGTCCCAGACATCGGCGGGGCCCTGCGGGGTGATGTGGCGTCCCTGGCCGTACATGCGCAGGACCTGCGCCAGATCACCCCGGACCGCCAGCCCCCACAGGTAGCCCCGGGGGTCGTCCGTGTCGCTGGTGATATCGATTGTGAGCGTCACGCGCGCCGGACGGCCGTCCGTGGTGGCGGCCTCGCTCCCGTCAACGCTGATCTTCACTCGCTCCCCTCTCTATGTCGTTCCGACAAACCTAAGGTATGTCGTACTGACATAGCCCGCATAGTGTCGCCGTGGTCATAGGTGCCTTACCGGCGCCCGGCCTGCGACAATCAGACGTCAAGGTGTCAAGACGTCACAGCGTCACGACGTCTAATAACATCTGCGCAGGTCACAAAGGGTGCACCTCGCCGCCGGCATCGGCCCGCGGAACACGTCTTCGCAGGTTGTGAGCCGGTCGGCCTTATTGACACAGGAGGTATCGCGCATGGCAGTGGCCCCGCCGTGGTGGGTGGTCAACGTTCTGAAAGGCGGCGCCCGGAAGTCCACAACGGCCATGTTCCTGGCGTTCGCGCTCGCGAGCGCTGGCGAGGATGACGTGCTCGTGGTTGACGCTGACCACGGGACACAAGGCGTCACAGACTGGGCTACACGGGTGTACGCGGACGGCGGGACCCTGCCGTTCCACGTCGTCCAATGGGCGCCAAGTCAAGGGCTCTTGGTGCCGTTCGCACAGCGGGCCGCCCACGAGGTAGGCGCCCGCCGTGTGCTCGTTGACGTCGGAGGTGAGGCGCCCGAGGTACTGCGACAGGTCATCCTCGCCGCCCGCCTCGTGGTGGCACCGGTCGGCCCCGAACAGGGAGAGCTATCCCGGGTGCCCGCCACGGCGTTGATCGCCCGGGAGGCACGCGTACCCCTGCATGCCCTCCTCACCCGGGTCCCCTCGCCGGGGAAGGGTATCGCAAAGTCCGCCCGCGATTACCTCACCGGGGAACGGCTCAATGTCCTCACCACGGAAATACCGCAGGACCGCGAAACCTACGCCCATGTATGGGGCACTGTCCCTGACGATCTCGGCGCCTACGTCGAGTGTGCTAAAGAGCTTTGCGCCCTAGAAGGGAGGGTTTCATGAGCGCCAAGCCTAAGCAGTTTCGCACGATAAAGCCCACCCTGCCGAATGCGGATGACGCGCCCCCCGCACCCCCCACACCTCCGGCCGCAGCGGGCCAGCCTGCCAGCACTCGCGCATCCGGCACCGACGATCGGACCGCGTTCACGTGGCGCCTGTACCCCCAACAGGCCCTCATGTTCGATGACCTGGTGTACCGCGCGAAACGTGACCTCGGCACCGCCAAGCTAGATAAGGCCACGGTTCTACTCGCACTAGTCCGCGCCGCCCAAGAATCCCCCGGCGTCTATGGCGCCCTACTCGCCCAACTCCAGAGAGAGACACCACCGGCCGAGTGACCCGTTTCTGTGCCATTCTGGTTAAAGAATGCGCTTGCAGAAATGCTTGATCGGCCCCGGCGGTCCCTAGTGGATCACCGGGGCCGTTCTTATTGGTGCGCTCGCGGTTGCGGGACCGGCGGGGCCGGGCCGGTGTACCCTGCCGGGCATGAAACGATCTGGCGAATGCCGGGCGTGTGGCAGCACCGACCGGCCAGTGAATCCCTGGCAGGTATGTACCTGGTGTGAGGACTATCCCGACTCTTACGCGGAATACGAAGACTATGAGGCCGCGATGCTCGCGCGCGAGCTGCATAACGGGTTGCGGTACGGCGAAACCTGAATTGCCGCGCCACAACGGCCGGGCCCTCTCCTGGGGGTCCGGTCGTTGCCGTTCCCGAGGGTCGGTGCGGG
>NZ_JBEYTB010000036.1:0-17747 GCF_040642915.1 Actinomadura sp. NPDC047616 | reverse complement strand
CCTTTCCGCTCGACTTGCATGTGTTAAGCACGCCGCCAGCGTTCGTCCTGAGCCAGGATCAAACTCTCCATCAAGGTCCAACGACCCACCACACGAGCGGGCCAAACCTCAGAGAAAATCCCGGCAATGCAGTCCCGAAAGACTGCCTGCCTCAAAGAAATCCCCACCCCGAATCCTCACGGACCAGGGCAACGGGGGTGGCCAGACGATTCAGTCCAGCCAACTAAAGGCACTGGCTTTTAACACGCTGTTGAGTTCTCAAGAAACGGACACCCACCGCGCGGAACCCGCTCTCGCAGGCCCCCACTCCGGGGCAACCCTTCTATCTTACCGGAACCTTCCCGCCTGTCAACCGGACCAACCAGCCCGACATCCAGACCCAGCCCAGCCCCCCGCACACCAACCACCCGGACGACAAGATCGCCCAGAAGATCACTACTGCGGAGGAGTCCCGCGGGCCGGCCACCGCACACGCGGCGTCCTGCATCCCGTCCGGGCTGACCCTCCCAGACTACAACCACCCGGAGCGGACTCCGAACCGTTTTATGTCGGGAGGTTCCCCGGGGCCGTCCGCCGTGTCCGGCGTCCCGCATCCCCTTGGGGCACGAAGAAGATTAGGGAGGTCCGACGGAGTCGTCAAATCGGGCCGAGTGGGCCGATCCCGGCCCCGCGAGCCGAGGCGGAGCTCGACGTCGTCCCCGAGGCTGGAGCGTTCGCCACGCCCCTGCTCACCGACCGCGTCCAGGTAGACGGCGCGATGCTCGACGAGGACCACTTCCTGGCCAACCTGCAGAAGAACGGCACCTACTCGGTTGCGCCATCCATGGCGCGCCCGCCGATAGGCGGCGCACCTTGGAGGTCTTCAGTCTCCCGCAGGCCGGGGCGGGGTGCCCGGGTCGACGCGGTCGAGGGCATGCCGCTGTCAGTGTGGAGCCGCAGTGCAGGGCTCGCACCCCCCAGTCTGTGATCGCCGCCGGTGAAGCCGAGCGTGGGCGGCGCGCAGAACGAGAGCCGAGATGACCAGGCGATGACGCCACGCGAACCTCGACATCATGGGCAGCGGCCAGGGCTCGGTGACCACCGCCAGCCCCCATCACCCGCCAGCCCCCATCGCCCGCGCGTCGCCGCCACGGGCGGAACGGGGCGCGCCGACGGAGACGATGGCGACCATCGTGTCTTCCGTGCCGCAGCGGCCCCGCCGCCCCCGCGCCGGCTCGGTGCCCAGCGGCTCGGCCTGCTCCGCGACCGCCATGCCTCCGAGGTCGATCCGCGACGTGGCAGGCGGCCGGCGCCGCCGTGTGGTAGTCCGCCGCAGGCAGCGTCATCCCGCTTCCGTCGCCCGCCCAATCGGACAGGAGGAGCGGCACCATCGGCTGGAGGGCTGCGTCCACCCGGATGCCCTCAGGCGTCCGGGCGGACGCAGACCACTCCGGGTCAGGGACGGACGACCTCGACGCCGCCGATGTTGCGCTTGCCCCGGCGCAGGACCAGGAAGCGGCCGTGCAGCAGGTCGTCGGGCGACGGGACGGCGTCCTCGGCCTCGACCTTGGTGTTGTTGAGGTACGCGCCGCCCTGGGCGATCGTGCGGCGGGCCTCGGACTTGCTCTTGCACAGGCCGGAGGACGCGAACAGGTCGGCCACGGGCGGCAGCTCGCCGGGCTGGACCTCGGCGCGCGGCACCTCGGCGAGCGCCGCCCGCAGGGTCCGCTCGTCCAGGTCCTGCAGCTCGCCCTGGCCGAACAGGGCCCGGGACGCGGCGATCACGCGGGCGCACTCCTCGGCACCGTGCACCAGCGTGGTGACCTCCTCGGCGAGCGCGCGTTGCGGCATGCGGGCGGCGGGCCGTTCGGCGCCCTGCTTGACCAGTTCCTCGATCTCCTCCCGGGAGCGGAAGCTGAAGACCTTCAGGTAGCGCTCCACGTCCCGGTCGTCGGCGTTGATCCAGAACTGGTAGAAGGCGTACGGCGAGGTCAGCTCGGGGTCGAGCCAGTAGTTCTCGCCGCCGGCGGTCTTGCCGAACTTGGTGCCGTCGGCCTTGGTCAGCAGCGGCGTGGTCAGGGCGTGCGCGGAGCCGCTCTCGACGCGCCGGATGAGGTCGACGCCGGCGGTGAGGTTGCCCCACTGGTCGCTGCCGCCGGTCTGCAGGCGGCAGCCGTACCGGCGGTACAGCTCCAGGTAGTCCATCGCCTGCAGCAGCACGTAGCTGAACTCGGTGTAGCTCATGCCCGTGGTGTCCAGGCGCTTGCGGACGGTCTCGCGGGCCAGCATCCGGTTGACCGGGAAGTGCTTGCCGATGTCGCGGAGGAACTCGATGGCGCTCATCGGGCCGGTCCAGTCGAGGTTGCTGACCATGAGGGCGCCGGTCGGGCCGTCCCCGAAGTCCAGGAACCGCGACACCTGGCCGTGGATGCGCTCCACCCAGCCGGCGACGGTCTCCTTGGAGTTCAGGACGCGTTCGGCGCTCTTGCCGCTGGGGTCGCCGATCAGCCCGGTGGCGCCGCCGACGAGCCCGATCGGCCGGTGTCCGGCCTTCTGGAAGCGCCGCAGGGTGAGGATCTGGATGAGGTTGCCCAGGTGCAGCGACGGCGCGGTCGGGTCGAAGCCGCAATACAGCGTGACCGGCCCCGCGGCGAGCAGCGTCCGCAGGTCATCCAGATCGGTGGACTGCGCGATCAGATCGCGCCACGCCAGATCGTCCAGGATGTCGGTCACGTTCTTCCTCGATTTCGGATACGTCCATCATGGTGCGGATGGACCGCCGATACGTCGCGGTCCTCCCCCGCGCGGAAGCCGGGGGTCCTAGACACCTTACGGGCTCAGCACAGCTGATGCCTCATCGATTTCACCGCCCCGGCGGCTCCACGAACCGGGCGTGGCCTCCTCGGATGCCCTTCCCGGCACGGACGTCCGTCTCCCGTCCGCCGCTCACCCGTACCGGGCCACGGTGCCATCGACCATGGCCCCGACGACGAGGTGTCGTCGGCCGACAATGGCCGAGAGCCTCCGCGGGTCCCGGCAACGCCCGCCACCCGAGGCTCAATAGGCGTCATTTGCCACGGAGACGGCGATCACTCGGCGGAGGGGAGTCGCCCGCGTCCGGATTCGGCGATGGTGTGGGGTGCGCCGCCTGGTCCGCGCCTCGTCTTTCGGGCTCGACAGGTGCGGCCGCGTGAATATGACGTGTGGTTTCCTCACGCGGATGACATCGCGGAATTTCGGCGCCCGTCTCGGTGCGCGGGGCGTCCGGCGAATGGGGCGCGAAGCCGATCCGCGAAAACGGCGGCGGTCTAGGATCCGATCATGCTTTTCGGTCGGGGGCGAGAACAAGCGGTGATAGATCGGTTACTGGCAGACGTCCGGCTGGGGCGGAGCGGGGCGCTGGTGCTGCGGGGAGAGGCCGGGATCGGCAAGTCCGCCTTGCTGGACTACGCGGCGGCGGCGGCCGGGGACGGCGTGCGGGTGCTGCGCGGCGCGGGAGTCGAGCCGGAGATGGAGCTGCCCTTCGCGGGACTGCATCTGCTGCTGCGCCCGGCGCTGGAGGGCATCGGGCGGCTGCCCGCGCCGCAGGCCGAGGCGCTGCGCGGCGCGCTCGGCCTGGTGCCCGCGCCCGGAAAGGACCTTTTCCTGGTGGGCCTGGCGGTACTGACGCTGCTGGCCGACCTGGCCGAGCGGTGTCCGCTGGTGTGCCTGGTCGACGACGCGCACTGGCTGGATCACGCCTCGGCCGAGGCGCTGCTGTTCGCCGCTCGCCGTCTGGAGGCCGAGGGCGTCGCCTTGGTCTTCGCCGCTCGTGACGACGACCGGCCCTTCCCCGCCCCCGGCGTCGCCGAGCTGCGCCTTGCCGGGCTGGACGCCGCGGCCGCCGCCGAGCTGCTGGCCGAGCGGGCCGCGGACCTGTCACCGCGGGTGCGGGACCGCATCCTGGAGGACGCCCTGGGCAATCCGCTGGCCCTGCTGGAACTGCCCGCCACGCTCAGTCCCGCCCAGCGTCGCGGTGAACTGCCCGTGCAGGCCGTGGGTCTCGGCGAGGTGACCGCCTCCAGCCGGCTCAGGCAGACCTTCGGCGACCGCGTCGCCGCCCTTCCCGGCGGGACCGGAGCGCTGCTGCTGGTCGCCGCCGCCGATGACACCGGACGCCTGGACGTGGTGCTGGAGGCGGCCCGGCGGCTGGGCGCGTCGCTCGCCGACATCGCACCGGCCGAGACCGCACGGCTCGTCCGGGTCACCGACGGCCGGCTGGTGTTCCGCCATCCGCTGATCCGCGCCGCCGTCTACCAGAACGCGCCGGTCACCCTCCGGCTGGCCACGCACCGCGCACTGGCCGAGTCCCTGGACGGCCATGCCGACGACGCCGACCGGCGCGCCTGGCACCTGGCCTCGGCCGCCACCGGACCGGACGAGGACACGGCCGCCGCGCTGGAACGCTGCGCCGAGCACGCCCGCACGCGGGGAGGTTACGCCGCGGTCGCCGCCGCCTACGAGCGGGCCGCCCAGCTCACCCCCGCGCGGCTGGACCGTGGCCGCCGCCTGGTGGCTGCGGCCACGGCCGCCCTGGACGCCGGCTGGTGGCGGCGGGCCACCGAGCTCGCCGAAGCGGCCATCCCCGATCTGGAGGACCCGCCGGCCCTGGCGCGGGCCGCGCAGGTCCGCGCCGCCGTCGCCACCGCCGAGGGCCGTCCGCGGGCCGCGCACGCCCTGCTGACAGACGCGGCGGGCATGCTCACCGGACGGGACGACGACACCGCGGCGGCCATGTACGCCGAGGCGACCACCGCCGCGTGGCTCGCCGCCGACTTCGCCGCCGCGGCAGCCTGCGCACGGCGGGCGGCGGCGCTGCGGCCGCGGCCGGCGGGGAACGCCGGCCGGCTGGTGCGCGCCGCGCCGGAGCCGGCCCGGCCGGCCGCCGAGGAGCCGCCCAGGTCGTGGGCGTGGCTTCACGACATGCTGGAGGGCCTGCGTGATCACGGGCGGCCGCTGGGGTTACAGCAGCGTGCGAGGGTCGCGATATGGGACCTGGTGTTCGGTGACGACGACACCGCCTACGAGCGGGCCCTCACCATCGAGTACGAGTGCCGGGCCCAAGGCGCCGTCGGCGTACTGCCGACGGCGCTGGCGCTGACGGCCCGGTCGCAGATCGTCCGGGGGCTGCACCGTGACGCCTCGGCCAGTGCCGAGGAGGGGCTGCGCGTCGCCCGGGACACCGGCCAGCGTCAGGTCGCCGCCTACCTGACGGGCGTCCTGGCGTATCTGGCGGCCCTGGAGGGGGACGAGGACAGGTGCCGGGCCCTGACCGAGCGGATCGGCGAGGTCAGGGACCTGGCAGCGAGGGAACTGCGCCTTCTCACGCTGAACCTGCTCGACGTCGCCCTGGGCCGGTACGAGGCCGCCCTGCGCAGGGACGAGGAGGAGTACGGCGATGCCGCACCCGACGTACGCGTCGTGATGGCGCTGCACCGGGCGGGTGACGTGGTGGAGGCGGCGGTGCGGGTGGGGCGGTCCGACATCGCGCGGACGGTGTCGGAGTGGTGGTCGGAGTGGGCGGCGCACACCCGTCAGGCCTGGGCTCAGGCGGTGGCGCTGCGCTGTCGTGCGCTGCTGGCCTCCGGCCGGGAGGCCGAGCGGTACTACGCCGAGGCGGTCCGGCTGCACCAGCGGGGCGACCGGCCGTTCGAGCGGGCGCGCACCGAGCTGTTGTACGGCGAGTGGCTGCGCAGGGCCGGCCGCCGCGCCGACGCCCGCCGCGAGCTGCGGTCCGCTCTGGAGATATTCGAACGGCTCGGCGCCCGGCCCTGGGCCGACCGCGCCCGCGCCGAGCTGCGCGCCACCGGCGAACGCCGGGTCGGCTCCGGTCGCCAGGCCGGCGGTCTGGACCGCCTCACCCCGCAGGAGTTGCAGGTCATCAGGCTGGCGGCCACCGGCCTGAGCAACCGGCAGATCGCCGCCCGGCTGTTCCTCAGCCCGAGGACGGTCGGTTACCACCTGTACAAGGCGTTCCCCAAGCTCGGCGTCGCCTCACGCCGCGAACTGGCGGGACTCGACCTGGGCAGGGCGCCCTGACGCCGGCGCCGGCATCGGCGCCTGGTCGGCGCCCGCCCGGGTGTCCGCCCCGCGGTGGCGGACACCCGGGGCGCGTTCACTGGGTGACTTTGATCGTGACCCGCGCCGGACGGAGGCTCTGGTTCCCGTTGGCGGGGTTCGTGAGGACATACTCGAACGTGTCCGACCCCGGGAGATCCGCCGCCGTGTAGGTGATCGTTCCGTCGCCGTTCGACTGGGCGTCCCCCAGAGACGGGCCGTTCGTGATCCACACCCCGTTGCCCGCGGCGTTCTGGTCGTTGTCGCGCACATCGAAGGTGATCTTCTGGCCGCGTCGCACGGTGTAGGAGTCGTCCACCGGAGTGCCGATGGCGGGATCGACGTGCGAGATCCTGAGTTCGGCCACGCTCTGGCCGGCGCCGTCGGAGACGGTGACGTCCACCTGCGCGCTGTAACCCGGCCGCACCTCGCCCTGGAAGGTGACGGTGTCTGTGCTGTGGGTGGCGGTGCCCTCCCCCTGCGTCCTGACCCCGACGATCGTCATCGGGTCGCCGTCGGGATCCTCGCAGAGGTCGGAGACGTGCCAGGTCAGCGGCTGGCCGCGGAAGGCGATCTCGTCCGTGGCGATGCAGGCGGGCGCCCCGCCGCCGGCGGCGACGGCAGTGACGGGCGACGCGCCGATCATCACGGCGGCCACGGTGCCGGCGGCGAGTCCCGCGAGGGCGCGCGACGGCAGCGAACGGCTCGGGGGGTTGTTCTGCTTCATGGGTGTCCTTGTCCTCGACGGAAAAGTCGATCATGAGGCTAGGGAGGCCCCCGGACGGACCGCATCCGTCGCCGCGGCGGGAAACGCCGGACGATATGACCGGCATCATCCCGTGCGAGCACGACACCCCGGATTGCCGCATCCGTCATCACGACCTGAACACCGGGCGGCGGATGCGCGCCGGACGGCGGGTCGTACTATCGCCCGCCCAGGAAGTACCGCGCCGGGACGAACACCTCGTGCCCGGAGGTGAACCGGACCCGTACGCCGTCGCGGCGCCAGTCGGCCCCGGCCGGCACCGGCCGGTCGACCCCGAGGAACTCCAGCCGGACGAAGTGGCCGTAGCCGAGGTCGGGACTGCCGCCCGCGTACAGGCGGTAGGCCTGGTGGCGGCCGAAAATCCAGCTGCGTTCCCGGACGACGCCGACGTAGTGGCGCCTGTCGTCCTCGTACGTCACCGTCGCGGGCTGGGCGATGCGGCCGAACTTCTCCGTACGGTGAAGGCGCGTGTCCAGCAGCAGCACCAGCGCCGTGGCTCCCTGCGCGAGCAGCGCTGTCAGGACCACCGCCACCGCGCGTGACGCTTTACGGCGGTCAGGCATCGGCGGTCGCCGCTCCCGAGTTCCCGGCCTTCCCCGAACCGCGGCGGCGCGGGACGTGGGGGCGGTAGGGGGAGACGGTGGGGTCGCCGTCGATCCAGAAGCGCCAGGGGGTCTCCTTGCCGCCGTTCACGCCGGTGCGCGGCCCCGTCCGCACGAGGGGCGGGTCGACGGGGCCGTCCCCCGCCAGGATCCGCAGCTCCCCGCCGGGTGAGCAGACGTCCAGGCCGTTCTGTTCGCGGGCGATGGCCAGGGACTGGCAGAGCCTCGCGGGGCCGCGTGCCAGGTCCCGTACGGTCGAGCGTGGACGGCGGCGTCGCGCCACGTCCTCGCCCGCGATGACCTGGCCGGCACGCAGCAGGACGGCCGAGGCGGTGCCGTCCGGGCCGCACACCAGGTTGACGCAGAAGTGCATGCCGTAGGTGAAGTACACGTAGGCGTGCCCGGGCGGGCCGAACATCACCGCGGTCCGGGGGGTCAGCCCCCGGTAGGCGTGGGAGGCCGGGTCCAGGGGGCCGGCGTACGCCTCCACCTCGGTGAGCCGTACCGCGACCTCGCCCTCGTCCGTACGGTGCGCGAGCACACGTCCGAGCAGGTCGGGTGCGACTTCTTCGACCGGACGGTCGAAGAAGTCGCGTCGCAGCAGAACTTCGTCCATGACCTCACCGTGATGCCGCCTGGGCGCCGCCCCGTCTCCGTCCATGATCTGCGGACGCGGGCCGCCGGGTGGAGGTTCCGGGCGCGGCGCGGGTGCCACCCCGGGCGCCTGGGACGCCCGGGGTGTGCGTCGGCCTGTCACCGTACCGCTTGTCGGGAGACGGGGGGATCAGCTCTCGTCGGGGCCCGCGGCCCAGGCGGCGTGCTCGTTGACGAGGGCGCGCAGCGCGCTCAGCTGCTCGCGGACCCGGTCGGGGGCGGTGCCCCCGTACGCCTTGCGGGACGCCAGCGCCCCGTGGACGTCCAGGACCTCCCGCACGTCCGGGGTCAGGTGCGGCGACACCTTGGCCAGGTCCTCGTCGGTGAGGTCGCCGAGGTCCTTGTCGTTGACCTGGCACCACACCACCAGGTGGCCGACGACCTCGTGCGCCTCGCGGAACGGGACGCCGCGCCGCACCAGCAGCTCGGCCAGGTCGGTGGCCAGGGCGAACCCGTCGGGCGCCGTCGCCTCCAGCCGCTCGGTGTTGACCCGCATCGTGGCGATCAGCCCGGACATCGCGGGCAGGACCAGCAGCAGCGTCTCGACGGCGTCGAAGGCGCCCTCCTTGTCCTCCTGCAGGTCGCGGTTGTAGGTCAGGGGCAGGCCCTTGAGGGTGGTCAGCAGGCCCACCAGGTGGCCGATGAGCCGACCGGCCTTGCCGCGGGCCAGCTCCGCCACGTCGGGGTTCTTCTTCTGCGGCATGATGGACGACCCGGTGGCGTAGGTGTCGTCCATCTCGATCCAGCGGAACTCCTGCGAGGCCCACAGGCAGACCTCCTCGCCCAGCCGCGACAGGTGCACCCCGATCAGCGCGGCGGCGAACAGGAACTCGGCGACGAAGTCGCGGTCGGCGACGGCGTCCATGGAGTTGGGCGCGGCCGAGTCGAAGCCCAGCTCCTCGGCGGTGGCCTGCGGGTCCAGCGGCAGCGACGAGCCGGCCAGGGCGCCCGAGCCCAGCGGGGAGACGGCCGCGCGCCGGTCCCAGTCGCGCAGCCGGTCGATGTCGCGGGTCAGCGGCTGCACGTGCGCCAGCAGCTGGTGGGAGAACAGCACGGGCTGGGCGTGCTGCAGGTGGGTCATGCCGGGCGCGGCCACGCCCAGGTTGTGGTCGGCCTGGGCGATCAGCGCGGTCTCCAGCTCGACCAGCCGGTGCACGATCTGCCGGACGTGGTCGCGCAGGTACAGGCGCAGGTCGGTGGCGACCTGGTCGTTGCGGCTGCGGCCGGCGCGCAGCTTGCCGCCGAGGGTGCCGAGGCGCTCCAGCAGGCCGCGCTCCAGCGCCGTGTGGACGTCCTCGTCGGCGACGGTGGGCCGGAACTCGCCCGACCGGCACGCCTCCTCCAGGTCGTCCAGGGCACCGAGCATGCGGTCGAGCTCCTCGTCGGTGAGCAGGCCCGCCCGGTTGAGCACGCGGGCGTGCGCGCGCGACCCCATGAGGTCGTAGGGGGCCAGCCGCCAGTCGAACTGGACGCTCACCGAGAGCCGCGCGAGCGCGTCCGACGGACCGCCCTCGAACCGTCCGCCCCACAGTCGCGTCGGTGCCTTGGTCACGAAATTCCTCTTCCCACCGTCATGGCTGAGTTTCTGTCTACCGCGTCGGCTGCACCCGGGCCGTCTCGGGCCGGGGTCACGCGGCATGTCCCGCATCAGCGTACGACCACTTCGCCGGGGAGGGCGGCATGCCCCGTCCCGTGCGGCCCCGGTCTCGGCCGGGAACGCGGTCAGGTGTTCCTGCGGGGGCGCGCGGCCCCCTAGGCTCGTCGTTCGCGTCCGTTCGTCAGGCGCAGCAGGGACTGGGCGACCGACTCACCCCCGTCCGGGTCGCGGGCGATCACCAGGACGGTGTCGTCGCCGGCCACCGTGCCGAGGATGGTGGGCCACTCGGCGTGGTCGATCGCCGAGGCCAGGTACTGGGCGGCGCCCGCCGGGGTGCGCACGATCACCAGGTTGGCCGACGCCTCGGCCGACACCAGCAGCTCGGCGGCCACCCGGGCGAGCCGCCCGGTGAAGGTCTCGGCGGCGCCGGTGGCGGCGCGGCGGATGCGTTCGCCGCCCTCGCCGGGCACCGCGTAGATGAGGCTGCCGTCCTGGGCGCGCAGCTTGACCGCCCCGATCTCCACCAGGTCGCGCGACAGCGTGGCCTGGGTGACCTCGACGCCCTCGTCGGCCAGCAGCTTGGCCAGCTCCCCCTGGGAGTGCACGGGATGCCGGGTGAGCAGCTCGATCACCCGGGCCTGGCGGGCGGTCTTGGTGAGCGGGGTGGTCATGGTCAGTGCTCCAGCAACCAGGTCAGCAGGGCCTTCTGGGCGTGCAGGCGGTTCTCGGCCTCATCCCACACCAGGCTCTGCGGCCCGTCCAGGACGGCGGCGGCGATCTCCTTGCCGCGGTAGGCCGGCAGGCAGTGCAGCACGCAGGCGTCGGGGGCGGCCTGGGCGAGCAGCGCCTCGTCGATCGCGTACGGCTCGTAGACGGAGGTGTCCTTGCCCTCCTGGCCCATGGACACCCACGTGTCGGTGGCCAGCACGTCGGCGCCCGCGGCGGCGCGCTTGGCGTCGGCGGTGACGGTGACCGACCCGCCGGTCGCCGCGGCGATCTCGGTGGCGCGGTCGACGACGGCGGCGTCCGGCGGGAGCTGCTCGGGCGCGGCGATCCGCACGTGCATGCCGGCGGTGGCGCCGCCCAGCAGGTAGGAGTGGGCCATGTTGTTGGCGCCGTCGCCGAAGTAGGCCAGGGTGAGGCCGTTCAGGGCGCCCTTGGCCTCCCGGACGGTCTGCAGGTCGGCCAGGACCTGGCAGGGGTGGAACAGGTCGGTGAGGGCGTTGACGACGGGCACGGTGGTGCCGTCGGCCATCTCCTCGATGCGCTCCTGCCCGGAGGTGCGCCACACGATCGCGCTGACCTGCCGTTCCAGCACGCGTGCGGTGTCGGCGATCGTCTCGCCGCGGCCGAGCTGGCTGGAGCCGGCGTCCATGACCAGGGCGTGGCCGCCCAGCTCGGCGATGCCGACGGCGAACGACACGCGGGTGCGGGTGGACGGCTTGTCGAACAGCACCGCGACCGACCTCGGGCCCTCCAGGGGACGGCGGGCGAACCGGTCGCGCTTGAGCTCGGCGGCCAGATCCAGGACCTCGGCCTGCTCGGCGGGGGTCAGGTCGTCGTCGCGCAGGAAGTGCCGGACCATCGGTCAGTTCTCCTTACCGGCCGGGACGGCCTCGGCGGCCGTGTCGAGGATCGCCGGGAGCGCGTCGACGAACGACCGCGCCTCGCCGGCGGTGAGGATCAGGGGCGGGGCCAGGCGGACCGCGTCCGGCTGCACGGCGTTGACCAGGAATCCGGCGTCGCGGGCGGCGGCCTCCACGGCGGCGGCGACCGCGCCGTTCAGGACCACGCCCAGCCACAGCCCGCGGCCGCGCACGCCCGCCAGCAGCGGGTGGGAGATCGCGGCGATCCCGTCGGACAGCACCGCGCCGACCTCGGTGACGTTGGCGAGCAGGCCGTCGCGTTCGATGGTGTCCAGGACGGCCAGGGCCGCGGCGGCGCTGACGGGGTTGCCGCCGAAGGTGGAGCCGTGGTCGCCCTTGGCGAACACCTCGCCGTAGGGGCCGAGCGCGACGCACGCGCCGATCGGCATGCCGCCGCCCAGGCCCTTGGCGAGGGTGAGCACGTCGGGGCGGACGTTGTCGTGCTGGTGGGCGAACCAGGCGCCGGTGCGGCCGATGGCCGACTGGATCTCGTCGGCCACCAGCAGCGCGCCGGTGGCGTCGCAGATCCGCCGCGCCGCGGCGAAGTAGCCGTCCGGCGGTGGCACGACCCCGGCCTCGCCCTGGGTGGGCTCCAGGAACACGGCCGCGCACTGGTCGGTGACGGCGGCCTCCAGGGCTTCGGCGTCGCCGTAGGGGACGAACCGCACGTCCAGTCCGAACGGCCCGAACGGCTCGCGGATGGACGCCTTGCCCGTCAGCGCCAACGCGCCCATGGTGCGGCCGTGGAATCCGTTCTCGGTGGCCACGAAGTACGTGCGGCCGTGCGCCTTGCCGTGCTTGACGGCCAGCTTGACCGCGCACTCGTTGGCCTCGGTGCCGCTGTTGGCGAAGAACACCCTGCCGTCGCCGCCGAGCAGGTCGCGCAGCCGCTCGGCCAGCAGCACCTCCGGCTCGTGCAGGAACAGGTTGGAGGTGTGGGCCAGCCGCGCGACCTGCGCGGTGACCGCCTCGACCAGGGCGGGGTGGCCGTGCCCGAGGGAGCTGACGGCGATGCCCGCGATCAGGTCGAGGTAGGCGTTGCCGTCGGCGTCCCAGACCCGGCTGCCCTCGCCGCGCGCCAGCGCCACCTGCGGCACGCCGTAGTTGGGCATGAACGCGGCCTCGAACCGCTTTCTCAGCTCGTCGTTCATTTCCCCGCCTCCATGGGGCTGGGCAGGACCATCGTCCCGATCCCTTCGTCGGTGAAGATCTCCAGCAGCAGCGAGTGGGGCACGCGGCCGTCCAGCACGTGCGCGCGCGGCACCCCGCCGCGCACCGCGTGCAGGCACGCCTCCATCTTGGGCACCATGCCCGACGACAGTCCCGGCAGCAGCGCGGCCAGCTCGTCGGTGGTGAGGCGGTCGATGACGTCGTCGCTGTCGGGCCAGTCGGCGTACAGGCCCTCCACGTCGGTGAGGACCACCAGCTTGGCCGCGTCGAGCGCGACGGCCAGCGCGGCGGCGGCGGTGTCGGCGTTGACGTTGTAGATCTCGCCGTCGTCGCCGCGGGCGACGCTGGACACCACCGGGATGCGGCCGTCGTCCAGCAGCGCCCGCACCGCGTCGACCTGCACCTCGACGATCTCGCCGACCTGGCCGATGTCGACCGGCTCGCCGTCCACGACGGCGTGCTTGCGTTCGGCGGTGAACAGGTTGGCGTCCTCGCCGGACATGCCGACGGCGAACGGGCCGTGCCGGTTGATCAGCCCGACCACGTCCCGGCCGACCTGCCCGACCAGCACCATCCGCACCACCTCCATGGCCTCGGGGGTGGTGACGCGCAGCCCGGCGGTGAACGTGGACTCGATGCCCTGCTTGTCGAGGGCGGCATTGATCTGCGGGCCGCCGCCGTGGACGATCACCGGGCGCAGCCCCGCGTACCGCAGGAACACCACGTCCTCGGCGAACGTGGAGCGCAGCGCCTCGTCGGTCATGGCGTGCCCGCCGTACTTGATCACGACGGTCTTGCCGTGGAAGCGCTCCAGCCACGGCAGGGCCTTGATCAGGGTCTCGGCCTTGTCCAGGACCCCGGCCCGGTTCTTGCGCACCCGCGCTCCGGAGACGATGTCGCTCATGTCGAGTACGCCGAGTTCTCGTGGACGTAGTCGGCGGTCAGGTCGGTGGTCCAGACGGTGGCGCTGTGCGTGCCGGCCGACAGGTCGACGGTGATGGTGACGTCGCGGGGCCGCAGGTCGACCTTGTCGCGGTCGTCGCCGAACGAGCCGTTGCGGCACACCCACACGCCGTTGATGGCGACGTTGAGATGGTCGGGCTCGAACACCGCGTCGGTGGTGCCGACCGCCGACAGCACCCGGCCCCAGTTGGGGTCCTCGCCGTGGATGGCGCACTTGAGCAGGTTGTTGCGGGCGATGGAGCGGCCCACGGTGACGGCGTCGTCCTCGCTGGCGGCGCCGACGACCTCGATGGCGATGGCCTTGGCCGCGCCCTCGGCGTCGACCAGCAGCTGCCGGGTCAGGTCGGCGCACAGGTCGGTGAGCAGCTCGGTGAACGCCGCCTCGTCCGGGGTGACGCCGCTGGCACCGGACGCCAGCAGCAGCACGGTGTCGTTGGTGGACATGCAGCCGTCGGCGTCCAGCCGGTCGAGGGTGACGGACGTGGCGGCGCGCAGGGCCCGGTCGAGGGCGGCGGCGTCCAGGTCGGCGTCGGTGGTCAGCACGCACAGCATGGTGGCCAGCGACGGCGCGAGCATGCCCGCGCCCTTGGCCATGCCGCCGATCATGTAGCCGTCGCCCGGCCGGAAGGCGATCTTGGCGACGGTGTCGGTGGTGCGGATGGCGTCGGCGGCGGCCAGTCCCCCGTCGCCGCGCGACAGCTCGGCCACGGCCGCCTCCACGCCGGGCAGGAGTTTGTCCATGGGCAGCCGCTCGCCGATCAGGCCGGTGGAGCACACCGCGATCTCGCCGGCCGAGTCGGCCAGCAGCTCGGCGGCCTTCTCGGCGGTGGCGTGGGTGTCCTGGAACCCGGCCGCGCCGGTGCAGGCGTTGGCGCCGCCGGAGTTGAGCACCACCGCGCGCACGCGGCCGCTTTGGAGGACCTGCTGGGACCACAGGACGGGGGCGGCCTTCACGCGGTTGCGGGTGAAGACGCCGGCCGCCGCGCGGGAGGGGCCGTCGTTGACGACCAGGGCCAGGTCGCGGATTCCGCCGTCCTTGAGCCCGGCGACGACGCCGGCGGCGCGGAACCCCCGGGGGGCGGTGACGCTCACGGGGACACTCCGATCGTGGTGAGTCCGAGTTCTTCGGGCAGGCCGAGGGCGAGGTTGGCGCTCTGCACAGCGCCCCCGGCGGTGCCCTTGGCGAGGTTGTCGATGGCGGCGACCACGACGAGGCGCCCGGCGCGCTCGTCGAGGGCGGTCTGCACGAGCGCGGTGTTCGCGCCCAGGGTCATGGACGTGGCGGGCCAGGTGCCCTCGGGCAGCAGCCCGACGAACGGCTCGTCGGCGTACGCCCGCTCGTAGGCGGCGCGCAGCGTCTCGGCGGTGACGCCGGGCCGGGCCCTGGCGGTGCAGGTGGCCAGGATGCCGCGGCTCATCGGCGCCAGGGTGGGCGTGAACGACACGGTGACCGGCTCGCCGGCGACGGCGCTGAGGCCCTGCGCCATCTCCGGGGTGTGCCGGTGGCCGCCGCCCACGCCGTAGGCGCTGACCGAGCCCATGACCTCGCTGCCCAGCAGGTGCGGCTTGAGGGCGCGGCCCGCGCCGGAGGTGCCGGACGCGGCGACGACCACGACGTCCGGCTCGGCCAGCCCGGCGGCGAACGCCGGGAACAGCGCCAGCAGCACGGCCGTCGGGTAGCAGCCGGGCACGGCGATACGGCGGGTGCCGCGCAGGCGCTCGCGGTGGCCGGGCAGTTCGGGCAGCCCGTACGGCCAGGTGCCCGCGTGCGGGGTGCCGTAGAAGTGCTCCCAGTCGGCGGGGTCGGCCAGGCGGAAGTCGGCGCCGCAGTCGACCACGAGCACGTCGTCGCCCAGCCGCTCGGCGATCGCCGCGGACTGGCCGTGCGGCAGCGCGAGGAACACCGCGTCGTGCCCGGCCAGGACCTCCGGCGTCGTCTCGGCCAGGACCCGCCCGGCCAGCGGACGCAGGTGCGGCTGGTGCGCGCCCAGCGGCGTGCCCGCGTTGGCGCCCGCCGTCACCGTGCCGATCTCGAACTCGGGGTGGCCCGCCAGGATCCGCAGGACCTCACCGCCCGCGTAGCCGCTGGCGCCCGCCACCGCCGCCCGGATGCCCATCCGCACCCCGCCCTTCTCTCACCACGTTCAGCAAGAGTATGCAGCATGATGGATGAATATTCAAAGCCGGGTCCGTAACGTTACTCCGTCGGCGGCGACAGGCGACCGTGTCGTTCCAGCTCAGCTCGCGCTCACATGGCGTCGACCTCGGCCAGTCCGGCGGCGCGGTCCATGCGCAGCCAGCGGGTGATGCCCAGCGCACGCAGGAACGGCAGGTCGTGGCTGACCACGATCAGCGCGCCCCGGTAGGCGTCCAGCGCCTCGCCGAGCCTGTGCACGCTGGCCAGGTCCAGGTTGTTGGTCGGCTCGTCCAGCATCAGCAGGCGCGGCGCGGGCTCGGCCAGCAGCAGCGCCGCCAGCACCGCCCGGAACCGCTCACCGCCCGACAGCGTGCCCGCGGGCCGGTCGGCGCGGGCGCCGCGGAACAGGAACCGCGCCAGTCCGGCCCGCACCGCGTTCACCGACGCCGACGGGGCGAAGGCCCGCACGTTGTCGACCACGCTCAGCGCGTCGTCCAGGACGTCGAGGCGTTGCGGGAGGTACCGCACGCCCTCCACGCCCGTCCTGACGGTCGTGCCCGCCGTGAACGCCCCGGCCTCGGGCACCGTCTCGCCGGCGACCGCGCGCAGCAGCGTCGTCTTGCCCGAGCCGTTCGGGCCGACCAGCGCGATGCGCTCCGGCCCCCGCACGATCAGCTCCTCCAGGGAGCCCGGCTCGGGCGCGCGCAGCCCGGTGACGGTCAGCACGGTGCGGCCCGCCGGGACCTCGGTGGCGGGCAGCTCGACCCGGATCTCCTCGTCCTCGCGGACCGCCTCCTCGGCCTCGGCGAGCCGGTCGCGCGCGTCGGCCAGGCGCTGCTCGTGCATGATGCGGTGCTTGCCCGCCGACACCTGCGCCTCCCGCTTGCGCGCGTTCATGACGATCTTCGGCTCGCGCTTGCTGTCGTACATCTTGTTGCCGTAGCGGACGCGGCGGGCCAGCTTCACATGCGCCTCCTCCAGCTCGCGCTTCTGCCGCCGCAGATGCGTCTCCGCCGAGCGGACGGCGCGTTCGGCCGCCTCCCGCTCCACCGCCAGCAGCTCCTCGTAGGCCGGCAGGTTCCCGCCGAACGTGCGGACGGCGCCGTCGCGCAGGTCGGCGATCTCGTCCACCAGCTCCAGCAGCTTCCGGTCGTGGCTGACCACCACCAGCACGCCCGGCCAGGCGGCGACCGCGTCGTACAGGCGGCGCCGGGCGTCCAGGTCCAGGTTGTTGGTGGGCTCGTCCAGCAGCAGGACGTCGGGACGGGCCAGCAGCAGCGCGGCCAGCCCCACCATGACCGACTCGCCGCCCGACAGCGCCGCCACCGTGCGGTCCAGGTCGAGGTGCTCCAGGCCGAGGCGGTCGAGCTGGGCGCGGGCGCGTTCCTCCACGTCCCAGTCGTCGCCGACGGCGGCGAAGTCGTCCTCGGTGGCCTCGCCCCGCTCGATCGCGTGCAGCGCCCGGCGGGTCGCGGTGATCCCGAGCAGGTCGGACACGGTGCGGGCGGTGCCGAGCGGCAGGTTCTGCGGCAGGTGGCCGACCTGCCCGTCCACGCTCACCGTCCCGGACGCCGGCCGCAGCTCCCCGGCGATCAGCCGCAGCAGCGTGGACTTCCCGGACCCGTTGACACCGATCAGGCCCGTGCGGCCGGTGCCGAACGCGGCGTCCAGCCCGTCCAGCACCACGGTGCCGTCCGGCCAGGCGAACGACAGATCCGAACAGACGATGGAAAAAGACATCAGTGGCGGCCCTCCATGAACGCGTCGACATTCGAATGCGGAACACATGGAGACACCGCGGGACGCGCGCACGGACGGCGCGCGGGCACAGAAAAAGCCCGGGACGGAAAGTCCTGCCTGAGGTCACGTGCGCGCATGACGCCTTCGGCGTGCTGCCGCGCGGTGTCGGCGACCTCAGTTCTCCAACGGACTCCCCTGCCGGGCGACGATAAGACCGATCCAGCCTAGCCGGACATCAGCCCCCAACACAAAGGTCCCAAGGGTTATTCCCGTGCGCACGAGAAACGGCCCCGCACCGGCATGGCGCATTCGAGGGGTCGTCGCAACACCGGTTGATCAACTGGCTTCGGCCAGGAGCTTAGCGAGACGCTCGGCTGGGGTGTCCCAGCCGAGCGTC
>NZ_JBEYTB010000035.1:0-25599 GCF_040642915.1 Actinomadura sp. NPDC047616 | reverse complement strand
GCACAGCACGTCGGCGCAGGTGCCGCGCACGTGCCGCACCTTGTCGGCCACCATCGCCACCGACACGTCGGCGTTCTTCATCCGCGAAGGCGTGCCGGTACTTTGGCGGTCTTCGCGGGATCGCCGCGGGAGTCTGCCCTACGTCCTCGCAGGGCTGATCATCAGCGTGTTGTCGTAGCCGCGGTCAGTTGGAGCGCTTGGTGCGGGCGCGGATGCGTTCGCGTTCCTTGGCGTCCAGGACGACCTTGCGCAGGCGCACGGCGGACGGGGTGACCTCGACGCACTCGTCCTCGCGGATGAACTCCAGGGCCTGTTCCAGGCTCAGCGGACGCGGGGGCGTCAGCGTCTCCGTCGTCTCGGCGGTGGACGAGCGGATGTTGGTCTTCTGCTTCTCCTTGCAGATGTTGACGTCCATGTCGTCGGCGCGGGAGTTCTCGCCGACGATCATGCCCTCGTAGACCTCGGTGCCCGGGCCGACGAAGAAGGTGCCGCGTTCCTGCAGGTTGATGAGGGCGTAGGCGGTGGCGGCGCCGGTGCGGTCGGCGACCAGCGAGCCGGTGGGGCGGGTGCGCAGCTCGCCGAACCACGGCTCGTAGCCCTCGAAGACGTGGTGGGCCATGCCGGTGCCGCGCGTCTCGGTGAGGAACTCGGTGCGGAAACCGATCAGGCCGCGCGCCGGGACCAGGAACTCCAGCCGGATCCAGCCGGTGCCGTGGTTGGTCATCTGCTCCATGCGGCCCTTGCGGACGGCCAGCAGCTGGGTGACGGCGCCCAGGTGCTCCTCGGGGATGTCGATGGTGAGCCGCTCGACGGGCTCGTGCTTCTTGCCGTCGATCTCTTTGGCGACGACCTGGGGCTTGCCGACGGTCAGCTCGTAGCCCTCGCGCCGCATGTTCTCCACCAGGATGGCCAGGGCCAGCTCGCCGCGGCCCTGCACCTCCCAGGCGTCGGGACGGTCGGTGGGCAGCACCCGGATGGACACGTTGCCGACCAGCTCGCGGTCCAGGCGGTCCTTGACGAGCCGGGCGGTGACCTTGGTGCCCTTCTCCCGGCCGGCCAGCGGTCCGGTGTTGGTGCCGATCGTCATGGAGATCGCGGGCTCGTCCACGGTGATCAGCGGCATCGGACGCGGGTCGTCCGGGTCGGCGATGGTCTCACCGATCATGATGTCGGGAATGCCGGCGATGGCGATGATGTCGCCGGGCCCGGCCTCGTCGGCGGGTTTGCGCTCCAGCGCCTCGGTCATCAGCAGCTCGCTGATGCGCACCCGCTCGACGCTGCCGTCGCGACGGCACCAGGCGACCTGCTGGCCCTTCTTGATGGTGCCGGCGTGCACCCGGCACAGCGCGATGCGGCCGAGGTAGCTGGAGGCGTCCAGGTTGGTGACGTGCGCCTGCAGCGGGGTGTCGGGGTCGTAGGACGGCGCCGGGACGGTGTCCTTGATCACCTGGAAGAGCGGCTCCAGGTCGGGCGAGCCGGGCAGCTCGCCGTTGCCGGGGGCCTCCAGGGACGCCCGGCCCGCGCGGCCGGAGGCGTAGACGATCGGGAACTCGATCTGGTCGTCGTCGGCGCCGAGGTCCATGAACAGCTCGTAGGTCTCGTCGACGACCTCGGAGATCCGGGCGTCCGGCCGGTCGGTCTTGTTGATCACCAGGATGACCGGCAGCCGGGCCTCCAGGGCCTTGCGCAGCACGAACCGGGTCTGCGGCAGCGGGCCCTCGCTGGCGTCGACCAGCAGCACCACCCCGTCGACCATGGACAGGCCGCGCTCGACCTCGCCGCCGAAGTCGGCGTGGCCGGGCGTGTCGATGATGTTGATGGTGAGCCCGCCGTGCCGGACGGCGGTGTTCTTGGCCAGGATCGTGATGCCCTTCTCCCGTTCCAGGGCGTCGGAGTCCATCACGCGCTCGTTGACGTCCTGGTTCGCGCGGAACGCCCCGGACTGCCACAGCATGGCGTCGACCAGCGTCGTCTTGCCGTGGTCGACGTGGGCGACGATCGCGACGTTCCGAAGGTCGTCGCGGGTGGAGATGGGCATGCGATTCTCGCTCTGGTGGAGGATCAGGGAGTCGCCGCGGAGCCGCGGCCGTCCCGATTCTACTTGCCGGTCCGTACCGCCCCAGCGAACCGCCCGCTGAATTCGTCCCATATGCCCCGGTTGCCGTGATTTACGGTTTCTTTGTACTCTCTCCGGACCCGGCCGTCCCGAGCCCGCCGGACCACTGCGCGGGCTGCGGCCGGACCGCCGAATCCCCCCACGGGGAGCCGGGGAACCACATCCCGGGGCGCCGCCGCCCCCGGGACTCGGGGTGAATCGACGCAGGTCGCACCGTCAGCAGTGACGCGCGCTCATGTCGTAGGGCGAACTCCCCGCCCGAACCCGTCAGCTAACCCGGTAGGCGGACGAGGAGAGGAGTGCACGCCCTTGCCCCCCGGTCACCGTTCACGGCGTGTCGCCGTGTCCACCATCACAGCGGCCGCCGCGGCCTCGGTCGCCCTGGGCTGGGCCGTCGCGCCCGCCGCCGCGACCGCCCCGGTCGCCGCGCCGCGCCTGGCCGATCCCGGCCGTCCCAGCGAGAGCGAGCTGCGTGAGCGGCTGGACGCGCTGAACACCGAGGCCGAGCGGCTCACCGAGCGGTACAACAAGACGCGCGTCGAGCTGGACAAGGCCCGGCGCGCCGAACGCGACGCCGCCCGGGCCGCCGCCGCTCTGCAGGACCAGGCCGCCCCCGCCCGCGCTGAGCTCGGCAAACTCGCCGCCGCCAACTACATCAGCGGCGGTCCGGACGCGCTGTTCTTCTCGACCGGCGACGCCAAGACCCTGTCCGCGTCGGCGTACCTGGTGCAGAACCAGACCGCCACGCTCGGACGCCTGCAGACGCAGATCAACCGGGCCAACCTGGCGCAGCGCGAGGCCGTCGCCAGGACGGCGCAGGTGCAGCGCGCCGCCGCGCAGGTGGAGACCGCCCGCAACGCCGCCAAGGCCAAGGTCGAGGAGGTCGAGAAGCAGCTCGACAAGCTCACCACGACCAAGGCCAAGGACCCCCGGACGGGCCTGTCCGCCACCATCAAGGGCTCCGGACTGCCCGCGAAGATGGCGCGCAAGGCCTACTCCAAGCTCGGCAGCCCGTACGTGTGGGCCGCGGCCGGCCCGAAGAGCTTCGACTGCTCGGGCCTGGTGGTGTGGGCGTACGCGCAGGTCGGCAAGAAGGGCCTGCCGCACTACACCGGCGCGCTCTACGAGCTGGGACGCAAGGTCGACCGCAGCGAACTGCGCTCGGGCGACCTGGTCTACTTCGGCGGCGACCTGCACCACATGGGGATCTACCTGAGCGACGGCAAGTACCTGCACGCCCCGCAGACGGGCGACGTCGTCAAGATCTCCAAGCTGTCGGACCGCTCCGACTACGCGGGCGCCAACCGCATCTCCTGACCCCGCCCGGACCGCGCCGGGCCGGTCAGGCCGTCCGGTCGGCCCGGGGCGGGTTCAGGCCGAGCCGTTCAGGTAGGGGCGGATCGCCTCGACGATCGGCAGGTCGCCGGGCAGCCACGCCACGTCGTACAGCTCGTCGGGGGCCAGCCAGCGCAGCGCCAGGTGCTCCAGCGGCTGCGGCCGGCCCTCGACCAGCTCCGCCGTCCACACCCGCAGGACGCTTCCCGCGCCGAGCGCGAGCGGCCAGTCGCCGCCGATCCGGTCACCGAGCGCGATCTTGACGCCCAGCTCCTCGTGGCACTCGCGGACCAGGGCGTCCCGGTCCGACTCGCCCGGGTCGACCTTGCCGCCGGGAAACTCCCAGCCCCCGGCCAGCTCCGGGGGCTCGCCGCGCTGGGCGGCCAGCAGCCGTCCGGCGGCGATGATCGCCGCGCCCACCACCACGTTGATCGTGACCAGCCCCTCTCTCAGGACGCGGCGCTGTCGACGGCGCCGCCCGTCCCCGGTCCCGGCGCGCCGGGCGAGGAGGCCGGGCCAGCGGCGCGGGCCGCCGCGACCGTGCGCGCGGCCTCCCGGACGATCTTCTCCAGGTGCCCGCCGTGCGCCCCGCGCCAGTAGACCTGGCCGCACTCGGTGCACCGACCGTACACGTCGTAACTGCGCCGCGTCCCGTCCGCCAGCTCGCGCGCGACCTCTTCTTTGCCAACCGGGACCAGCCGCCCGTTGCAGGCGGTGCAGCGCGTCCACGGCGACAGCGCCGGCGCGAACCGGTCGAGCAGGTCGCGCAGCTGGTCGTCGGGGCGGGCGCCGCGCACGTACGCGCCGAACCACAGGGCCCGGCGGCGCAGCAGGCCGCGGTCCTGGGTCAGCAGCACCCGCCGCTCCTCGTTGGCCTGCACGACCAGGGCCGGGTCGTCCATGTCGTTGTGGTAGGCGGTGTCCAGGCCGAGCAGCCGCATCCGCCGCGCCAGGGTGCCCAGGTGCACGTCCAGCAGGAACCGCGGCGCGTCCTGGCCGGGCTCCAGCGGCACCGGCTGGGGACGCGGCACCGACGCCACCTCCACCCGCTCGCCCGGCGACGGCTGGTGCGACGGTTCGACCCGCGCGCCGTCGGCCGTCAGCGCGCCGACCTCGGGCAGCGGAACGCCGAGGGCCTCCACGATGTGCCCCAGCGTCGAGGTCCCGTCGCAGGCCACCGGCTGTTCCTCCCGCCTGCGCGCGGCGGGCAGGAACAGCAGCAGCTCGGGGTCGACGCGCATCCGGATCTCGGGTGTCTCTGGCTCCACGCGGCCAGCATGCCACGCGAACCCGCCGACCCCACCTGAATAATCGTCGGCGATCACGTGACGGGCCGAGGCGGCGAGCGATTCCAGCAGGCCGGCGACGTCGTGGTGCAGCAGGCGCCCGTCCCGCTTCACCACCCGTCCCCCGACGATCACCGTGTCGACGCGGCTGAACATGTCGCCCGGGCCGCTGGTGACCGTGTCGGCGCTGAGGGAGGTGGGGCCTCCGGCGGCGCGGGCCCGCCCGGTCGGCGGGTAGCCCATGCCGAGCGCCGCCTCGCTCGTCGGCGCCACCGAGACCGTCCCGCCGCCGCCGGCGATGACCTTGAAGTGCTCGTCGGTGTAGTAGGTGCCGTGCACGTGCATCGCGGGGTAGTCCAGCAGGGCGTTCTCCTGCAGGAACGCCGGCCCGCGCGCGGCGGTCTCCGTGTCGTGGCCGCCCATGTGCACGGTGACGGGCAGGTCGAGGTCGCGGGCCAGCCGCCACTCGTGCAGCGCCCTTTCGGCACCGGCGGAATCCGGCCCCAGCGCGGCGATCGCCATGGTGAGCAGGCCGGGGCCGCGTCGTCGAAGTGCTCGGTGCGGACGCGGCGGCCCTCGGCGGCCAGCCCGTCGAAGCCGTCGTCGCCGCCGTAGCAGTAGCCGAACACCGCACGGATGCCGGACGCGCGCAACGCCGCAACGTTGGCGTCGATGCGCTCGGGCGTGAACTGGAATGAAGAAAGCTTAAGAAGAAGCTTTTCAGAAAGGAATATGCCGACGGATATCCTCGACTCGTGGGAGGTGCCGACGTTCGTGTGCGCGACGAGGTGGACGCCATGGCCGCCGCCTGGCAGCGCGACGGCCTGCCCCCGTCGGTGATCACGCTGACCATGCTCAGCAAGCGGGTGGCGCGCCTGAACCAGATGTTCGAGCACGCCGCGCGCGCCGAGCTGGTCGAGATCGGTCTCACCTACGCCGAGTTCGACGTGCTGGCGGCCCTGCGCCGCGTGGGCGAGCCGTACCGGCTCCGCCCCAGTGAACTGGCCCGCTCCCTGTACCTCACCTCCGGCGGAACCAGCAACGTGCTGCAACGCCTCACCAAGGCCGGCTATGTGGAACGCGAACCCGACCCCGGTGACGCGCGCAGCCGCTGGGTGCAGCTCACCCCCGAGGGCCTGGACGTCGCCGAGACCGCCCTCAACGCCGTGATCCGCTCCCACGGGGAGGCCATGGCGGGCGTGCCGGAGGAGGCCCTCCACCACGCCGCCGACGCCCTCCGCGAGATCACCGCCGTCGTCGGCCGCCGCCGGTACCGCTGAGAGGAAAGTCGATGCGCGGGTGGCTCATCGGACTCGCGATCACCGCGGCGGTCGTCGCCGCCTCGTGGGGCGTGCTCATCCTGCTGGCCCGCCGCCTGCCGCCCGGCCTGCTCCGCGACCTGGTCGCGTTCCTGCCCGACTGCGTCACCGCGGCCCGCCGTCTGCGCCGCGACCCCCGCGTCCCGCGCCGCGCCAAGGCCGCCGTAGTGTTCGCCGCCCTGTGGGTGGCCAGCCCCATCGACCTGATCCCCGAGTTCCTGCCGGTCATCGGCCCGCTCGACGACATCGTCGTGGTGGCCCTGGCCCTGCGCTACGCCGCACGCCAGATCCCCCGTGAGGTCATTCTGGCCGCCTGGCCAGGCGAGACTCACCTTCTGGAACGCCTCCTGGGCCGCCCGGCACAGGCCACGTCCACCGAGCCGCCGCCTTCGGAGAACGCGCGCCGCCCGGAATCGCACTCCGACCAGCCCCCACCCTCCTGACACCGCCCAGACCACTCCGACGCGATCACCCGACAAGCGGTCGCCCAACGCGATCCGGCGGGCCAGCCTGTGCCTGCCCTCCTGGACGTTGAGCTGGGTGCCGATCATGCGGCGGTAGCCGGCGTCGGCCAGGAACTGCAGCATGTGCAGGGTCTGGAAAATGCGGCTGTAGTGGGCGAAGGCATCGCCCAGGCCGGTGGGGCGGCCCTCGCACGACAGCATCCGGATCAGCCGTAGGCGCCCACCGTGCCATGGGGCGCCACCCGGCGCAGCAAGCCGACGGGATCAGCCCGAACGATCAGTCAGTGGCCACTCGGCGGTCAAAAGGCACGACCCACCAACCGGTCGGCCGACGCGAGCAGCCGACCCGATCAACGGGCACGGCCAGCAGACGCGACCAGCAATCCGGTCGGCCGGCGCGAGCAGTTGGCAAGGGCACTCGGCGCGGCCGGTCGGCGCGGCCGGCCAACCCGGTCGGCCCACTCGGGTCGGTCGGCGGGCTTGGTCAGCCGGCGGGCTTGGTCAGCCGGCGGGGTTGCTGCCCAGCTGGGCGAGCTGCTTCTTCAGGTTGTCGGTGGCCAGGGGGCGGGTGGTGCCGACCCAGTCGCCGCGCTTGTACGGCTTGACGCCGATGTTGGGGACGCAGGTCGAGCAGCTCGCCACGATCATCTTGCCGTTGCCGATGACCATGCCGACGTGGCCGGGGTTGTTCGCGCTGGTGCCCGGGCCGGAGTTGAAGAACACCAGGTCGCCGGGCTGCTCCTTGCCCTTGGGGATCTTCACGCCGAACGGCCACTGCTCGAACGTGGTGCGCGGGATCCGCAGGCCGACCGAGCGGTAGGCGCCCTGCAGCAGGCTGGAGCAGTCCCACGCGTCGGGACCGTTGGCGCCGAAGATGTACCGCTTGCCGCGCTGCGCCATCGCGAAGGCGATGATGCGCTGCACCAGGCCGTCGACACCGGGGGGCAGCTGGTTGTCCTGGCACTCCACGCCGTTGGACTGCACGACCTTGAAGTCGCCGTCCGCGTAACGCTCCGCCCAGCTCAGGACCAGGTTCACGTAGTCCCAGGAGTGGTTGTACATGAAGATGGCGGTGCGCATGCGCTGCGGGGCGCCGTTGTGCTTGAGGTAGCGGGCCGCGGACGGGATGGCGTCGGCGGGATCGTAGCGGTCCTTCTTCTTGTCGCCGTTGCCGTCGACGCCGAACGCGCGGAACGTGGCGGCCAGGAACTGCATGGGGCCGCCCGCGCCCGCGTAGTTCTCCCCGCTGGACACGCCCGGCAGCCGGGACGTGCCGTGGTTGGTCTCGACCTTCCCGACCCCCGCCAGGACGTTCCACGGGATGCCGTAGTCCTCGCCCGCCTTCTTGTAGAGCGCCAGGTAGTCCGCGGGAATGGAGCGGGCGTCGGACGCCTCGGCGGGCTGGGCGCCGGCCCGGGAGGTGTCGACGCAGCCCGCACCGCCCGCGCCGCCCCCGCCGAACAGGAACTGGGTCGACCCGAACAGCACCGGGACGACCATCAACGTCAGGAAGAGCATGCCGACCGCGCCGAACGCCGTGGCCAGCAGAACGGTACGACGGTTCATCCGGTGTCACCCGCCTGTCCCTCGTCGGCGGGCGCGACCGCGTAGACGCGCAGCGACGCCCCGTCGCGCGCCACGGTCACCGCCCACTGCCGGCTGTTGTCGCTCGTCTGCCCCCCGCGGGTGATCCGTTGCTTGCCGGTCACCAGGAAAATGATCGAGTTGTCTTCGATGTCGCGGATCCGGTCGAGCGTGGCGGTGCACTCGGCGGTCTCCTGGTGGCGGCGCCGCTCCTCCAGTTGCCCGGGGGAGCTCTCGCCGCGCACCAGCTCGGTCAGCAGGTCGTTGGTGACCAGCCCGGACAGCCGCCCGGCGTGCGTCTGCGGGCCGTCGTCGTACCGGTACGTCCCGTGCGCGGCGACGAACCGCTGTGCCACGTCGGCGGCCGTGGCGAACTCCCGCTGGGAGAACGGCAGCAGCCGGTAGATGTCGAAGGTTCCCGGCGTCACCGCCGAGGAGATCCCGGGCGGCGGGGACGCGGGCCCCGTCGGGCCGGTCGGGCCCGGCAGGGCCACCGACGACCGGCCGCCCGACCCCTTCTTCCCCTCGTCGTCGGGCGCGGCCACCGTCAGGTACACCCCGATCGCGGCCAGAAGCACCACCAGACCCGCGAACAGAAACCTGCGCTGACGGTCGGACAGGTTCATCTACTCGTCCCGCTGCCGCTCGCGTTCCACCGGACGAAGCCAGAACGGCATGGGCGGGCCCTCCTCACCGCCGCGGCGTCCCCACAGCGGCGGAGGCTGCGGCCTGCCGCCGCCTCCCGACCCGTTGCCGGACCCGCCGGAACCCGAGCCGCCGGAGCCGCCGGAGCCGCCTCCGGAACGGCCGGAGCCGCCGCCCGACGAGGCGCCGCCGCCGGACGAGCCCGAACGCGGCCTGGGCACACCGGCCGCGGCGTCACGCGGCCGACGCGAGACGCCCGACCCGCCGCCCGAACCGGAACCGCCCGAACCGGAACCACCGGAGCCCGAGCCGCCACCCGCCCGGACGCGGCTGCCACCGCCCGACGCTCCCCCGGACGAACGTCCGCCGCCCGAGGCTCCGCCGCTGGAACGGCCGCCACCGGCGAACCAGCCGCCACCGGACGACCCGCCACCGCCGGACGAAGCCGTACCGCCCGAGGACGCCCCGTCACCGGCCGCGACGGCCCCGCCCCGGCCCGCCCACGAGGTGGGACGTCCAGTGCCGGTCCCCGCGCCCGACGACGCGCCACCGCCACCGCCACCGCCGGAGCCTTCACCGCCGGCGGCCCGCGCCGTGACCGCGCGGTCGGACAGCCCGCCGCGCGTCGGCAGGTTGAGCGGCGGGGCGCCGCGCCGTGTCCGTCCGGTCGCCGCCGCGTTGCGCGGCTTGGCCGCCAGCACCGGCGCCGCGTCCGGGGAGGAGCCCTCTCCGGCCCCCGCCGCCGCGCCGGCCGCGCCGCGCCGTTCGGTCGCCGCGCCGGTGCCGACGGACGCGTCCGACAGCCCCGCCGCGTCGGCCCCGGCCTCGTTCTTGCCGAGGCGGCCCAGCCGGTACCCGGCCGCGCCCGGCACCACCGCGGTCGCCACCGACGTGGTGCTCTTGCGCGCCTCCATCACCGACTTGTCGAGCTGCGCCTCGCTCTTCTCCCGCGCCCCCACGGCCGAGTAGCCGACCGCGGAGAACAGGTGCTGGAACGGCTTTCGGTAGACGAACGCCGCGAACGTGACCAGCGCGATGAGCAGGATCTGCAGGCCCCACGGGAGCGTCTCGCCGAGGATCAGCCCGTACGCCCACAGCAGCAGCGACAGCACGCCGATCAGCGCGGCCTGCTTGAGCAGCATCGACAGCAGCAGTTCCAGCCAGCGCACCGCGATCACCCGGCCGATGCCCGGATGGATGCCGATGCCCAGGAAGATCGGCCCGGCCACCAGCAGCAGCAGGAACGCGATCTTCACCACGATCAACGCGATCGCGATGACCAGGATGAGCAGCCCCGCCACCAGCGCGGCGAACAGCCCGCCGAACGCCACCGCGAGCCGGCTCTCCCAGTTCTTGCCCTGGAACAGCGGGTAGACGTCGGCGTGCTCCTCCTTGATGTTCTTGGCCACGTCCTTGTAGCTGTCGTTCTTCTTGGCCAGGTCGATCCGCTGCCCGCCGTAGGTTTCGGGCATGTCGACCGCCTGCGCCCACAGCAGCTTGTCGGCGTTGTCCTTGACGATCTTGGCGTTGGGGTCGGTCGTGCCGAACTCGCCCATCAGCCACGGCTTGCACACCAGCGCGACCCACAGCCCGTTGGCGTTGCGGGTGGTGGCGTCCACGTTCGCCGAGGTCGCCGGGTCCGGCTTGCCGTCCGGCCGCGGGATGCAGGTGCCGCCGCGGGTGTCGCTCTGCGGCAGCGCCGCGTTGAACGCGGCACTGGTCGCCTCCGACACCTTGGTGCCGAGCGTGGTGAAGTCCGCCGGCCGGGCGATCAGCCAGATCAGCGCCACCATGGCCGCGACCATCCAGATCACGCCCTCGGTGACCTTGCTGGCGCGCTTGCGGACCAGCCCCCACCAGGCCAGCCACATCGCGCCCAGGATCACCACCCAGGACCAGTAGCGGGCGTTGAAGGTCGTGCCGATGTCGCTGATGACGCCGTCGACGGTGTTCTTCAGCCAGCCCAGCAGCGAGTCGGACGCGGCGGCCTGGTACACGGTGATCGTGGTGCGGTCGATGACGCGCACCAGCGTGAACGTGGTGTTGGCCAGCGCGTTGCCCATCATGGCCATCGCGTCGGAGCAGCCCATGTCGACCGCGTACCAGAACTGGCCGGCCATCCCGTACCGGTCGTAGGAGGTCATCTGGTCGACCGGGGTCTCGCGCAGCTTCTGGTCGGGGTAGCCGGGCGGCTTGATCATTCCGTCGAGGCCCGACCCGTACCGCTCAGGGGGCGGGTAGTCGGCCGGACGGCAGGCGTCGCCCGGGCTCGGCAGCGGGATCGACGCGCCGGCGGGGGCCACCGGGCTGAGCAGGAACACCGCCAGCAGCGCCAGCAGCACCGCCGACCGGCGCCGCGCCGGACGCATGCGACGGCGCCCCCGCGCCCCCAGACCTGCCGGGTCGAGCCCTTCGGCCGGAGAACGCTGCACGCGCACGCGCGCCGGCCGCCCGACCATCCGCCGCGCCGGTCGCCCCGCCACACGATTCAGCACGCCACGACGAACGGCACCCCGCTCCACCGCACGTCCCCCACCCCGGCCAACGACGGCCACACGGCCACCGGGCACACCGCGCCCGGCACTCCGAACGGCGGATACGCCTTCGCCGGGCATACCACGCCCATCATCGCGAGCAGCGGCTACGCCGTTGCCGCGCACACCGCGTGCGACAGCGCGGGCGGTGCCGCCCGCCGCGGCGCGCGCGGGGCGGGCCATCGCGCGGACGCGGCGTGCCGCGGCCGCCAACCGGGGACCCCTCATCGACCGACCTCCTCGATCTCCGCCCCCGCCGCGGTGAGCTCCGACTCCGGACGCGACCGGGTCGGGTTGGTGTCCAGCCAGCGCAGCAGCTCCTCGGAGATCAGGTCGACCCCGATGCGGCCCGCCCGCCCGTCCAGGTCACGGAAGATGCACTCGCCGTTGCCCAGGTTGCGCAGCACGGCCTTGTGCTCGTCGGAGTTCTCCACCCCCAGCAGCGACATCACGTTCCCGACCTCCACCCGTTCGGAGGAACGGAACGAGAACACCGACGACAAGCAGTTGGTCACCTGTTCGTTCAAGAGGTCTCCGGCGTTCTGCGACACCAGGATCAGGGCCGTGTTCCGGGACCGGCCCATCCGCGACACCTCGGGGACGAGCTTGGCGCCCTCGGGAGTGGAGGTGATGGCCCACGCCTCGTCCAGGAAGATCGCCTTGGGCAGCCGCCGGTCCAGGCCGTGCATCAGCCGCCGCGCGAACTGCGACACCAGGTACATCAGCGCCACCGACAGACGCTGCTCGTAGGAGTAGTCGTCCCGCGAGATCGCCATGTCGGGCAGGGTGAGGCCGCTCAGCGTGAACACCGTCGTCCAGCCCTCGGTGTCGATGCGCTCCCCGCCGGACGGATCGAAGCACAGCCGCGCGAGCCGCATCTCCGACATCGACCGCAGCACCGCGCCCAGGTTCTTGGACGCCGGGTCGTCGGCCTGCTCCAGGAAGTCGACGACCTTGCCGAGCGAGGGCCGTTCGGCGTTGGCGACCGCGCCCACCGCCTGGATCATGGCCGACTCGCGTTCCTCGGACATGCGCGGCAGCAGCAGCCGCAGCGTCTCGGTCGCCATGGTCTTCTTGGCCGCCAGGTCGTCGCCGAACGAGAACGGGTCCAGCAGGCCGGGCGCCGCCGACCCCAGCGGCAGGATCCGCGCCTTGCGGCCGCGCGCGCGCAGCAGCTGCACCAGCGACTCGGCGTCGCCCTTCGGGTCGATCGCCGCGATCGTCACCCCGCGCAGCGCCATCTGGTAGAGCAGCAGCAGCGCCAGCGTGGTCTTGCCGCCGCCCGGCTCCCCCGTGATCGCGACCGCGGTGGGACGGTTTCGGGACGCGGCGACCAGCGGGTCGAAGTGCACGATGGACCGTGCCCGGCCCAGCGTCTCGCCGATGTACGGGCCGACCCAGCCCTCGCCGTTGTCGTCGGGACGGTCGCCGAGGTCGACGGTCGCGGTGGGCATGCCGCCCGCGATGGTGCGCAGCGGCTGGCGCTGCGCGTAGGCGTTCAGCCTGATCCGGTCGCCCGGCAGCGACTCGCAGAACAGCGAGAACTGGTCGCCGGTGGAGTTCACCACGTCGATGCCGATGTCGCGGTAGTGCTCGACGACCGCGTCGACCCGCTGCGCCAGCAGCTCCTCCGTCGGCGCCGACACGATCAGCCGGTGCCACCCGTACACGAACGGCAGCCGCTCCTTGGTGATGCCGTGCTCCAGCATCCGCGCCGCGTCGATCTGCTCGGCCAGCGCGATCGGCGCCTCGGCGCCCGCCTCCCGGATGTGCTGGTCCATGTCGCGGGCGTGCGCCAGCTTGCGGGAGACGTCCTTGGACGCCTTGGCCGGCGGGATCAGCTTCATCCGCGAGCTGATCTCCACGGGGAACGGCAAGGCGTCGGCGTAGTGCAGCCACGGCTCGCCGTCGGGGAACGGCATCATGTCCGGGAACCGCGCGAACGACAGGTACGCCACGTACGACTGCGCGGTGGCGCCCGACCCCACCCCGCCCACGTTGGGCTGCTCCACCCGCAGGTACGAACGGCCGTTGTGGATGGCGCCCTCGACCAGCGCCTCGATCTCCCCCTTGCCCCAGGTGCGGCGCGGCACCGCCGACGGCGGCGGGTCGGCCAGCGACGCGGTCACCGCGTGCTGGAACAGCCACGCCACCTCCGTCGAGGTGGCGTGCCTGGCGTACAGCGCCGACGACGACAGCGCCCGGCCGATCCGCTCGGCCTGCTCGGTCCAGCGGGCGATCTCCTTGCCGTCGATCGCGTCGTCGTCGATGCCCAGCGCCTGCTCGCTGCGCTTGTAGAAACCCAGCAGCTGCGCCAGCACCCCGCCCGACAGGTGCGCGCCCATGCCGCGCGGGCCGAGCCGCACGCCCAGGTAAACCTCCTTGGTCCAGAAGTCCTTGGCCCAGACGTGCGCGTAGGTCTCCTCCAGGTACTCGCGCCAGCCGGACCCGCCGTCGGACGTGCGGTCGAGCGCCAGCGCCCAGTCCGCCGCCGGGTACGTGCGGTGCGCGATGCGCAGGTGGATCTCGGCGTCCTGCATCCGGATCCCGGCCAGCGCGATGGTGATGTTGGTGGCCAGCGCCTCGCGCTCCTCGGCGGTGGTGAACTCGTACGACACCGTCGGCAGCCGGAAGTACGCCCACGCCGCGCTGTCGGTGAGCAGCACCCGGTCGTCGAAGTACCGTACCGCCAGCCGGCTCGCCCGAGCCTTCGATGCCCTGCTCATCGGGTGGCCTCCTGCTCCTGCTGCTGCGGCTCCTGGTAACGCTCGGGTACGAGGGTGAACCCGCCGGCGACCACACCGGCGAGGGCGAGGTAGGCACGCCGCGTCGGCGCCCGCAACGACCTCAGCTCGTTGCGCGGCGCGCGGTCCATGCTGAGGTGATCGTCCCACGGGATGCGCACGAGCGCCCGGCAGCGCCCGCGGGCGACCGACTCGGCCTGCTCGACGTCGTCCATGCTGCGGCGGCTCACCCCGTTGATCACCGTCACGGCGCGGGAGCGCAGCTCGGAGTAGCCGTGCCCGTCGAGCCACTCGAACGTCATCGCCACCGCGCGCGGCGCGTCGGCGCTGGCGGGCGCCACCAGCACCAGCTGGTCGGCGTACGGCAGCACGCGCGCCACCACCGCGGCGGCCGCGTCCAGCAGCGTCACCGAGTAGAACTTGTCGATCGTGCGGATCGCCAGGGCGTAGTCGCGGTCGTCCAGCGCCTGCAGCGGGTTCTTGCCCGCCGCGATCACGTCCAGCCCGGACCTGGCCTGCGAGGTGTACCGGCGCATCGCGGTCAGGCTGGTGACCTGGTCGGCGCGGGTGATGAGCCCGGTGAGCGTCTCGTTGGTCTCGCTGCGGGTGCGGCGCGCCAGCGCGCCCGGCCCCGGATTGATGTCGATCGCCACCACCGGCTCGCCGTTGTGCTGGGCGAACGTGTGGCCGAGCATCAGCGCGGTGACGGTCTGCCCGGCGCCGCCGGTGCAGCCGAGCACCACGATGTGCCGGGTGCCCTGGAACGGCTGCTGCAGCCGCTGCTCGTACTCGGCGTCGGCCTCGCCGTGCCCGCCGCCGACCGCCTGGAGCAGCCGCCGCAGCCCGCCCGGGGACGCGTGCTGCTGGTCGGGGTCGGGGGGCGTGATGGCGGGCCCCTGCGCGGGCGGCTCCGGCGGAGGCGGCACCGGCCGCGGTCTGGGGCGCGGCGGCGCGGGCGGCGGCCCCGGCCGTATGGGCGACGCGGGCCCCGACCGCACCTCGCGAGGCGGCTCGTCCGCCTCCACTTCCGCATGCACCTCGGCCTGGTCCTCTGCCTGTTCCTCTGCCCGCGGCGCCGGTTGCGGCGCCGGCTCGGCGTCCTCACGCCGTGGCGCCGACACCGACGGCCACACCCGCGCGTCAGTGGTGGCCGGACGCAACGGCTTGGGCGCCTGCTCCGCCGGGGGCCGCTCGACGCCCTCGTCGTCCTCGACCGGCCGCGGGTCCTGCTCGGCGTGCCGCTGGGGCTGCTCCCGGGGCTCCGGGGGTTCGGGCGGTTCGGGCCGCCCTCCGCCGCCGAAGGCCCCCGGCACCATCGGAATGTCGGGCCTGGTCTCCTTGGGAGCGGCGGTGCCGTCCCCCTGCGGCGGCCGCACCGGGATGTCCGGCCGCGTCACCGGCGCGGGAGGCGTGACACGCGGAATGTCGGGCCGCGTCGCCGCGGGCGCGGGGGCGTCCTGCCGCGGGATGTCGGGACGGGTCTCCGGCGGCGCCTGCGCGGGCGGCTGCTCCTGCCCGCCGGACTCCGCCGCCTGCCAGAACTCCGCCGATCCCCCGGGACGCCGCACGCCGGAGGCGAAGGCGCGCTTGCCGGACCCGGCCGCCGGGGCCTCCTCCGAGGGGGACGCCTCGAGCCTCGGCGTGGCCGGCGGCCGGTCGAGCTCGCCGGGCCGGTCTTCGGCGTCCGCTGGTTCGGCGGGCGCCACCCACATGTCGTCCTCGTGCGCGATGTCACGAGACCTGCGACGCCACGGCTTGTACTTTCTCGTCGTCAGCGACTCCGGGCCGGCGACGCGCACATCGTTCTCGGTGCCGACCACGTAGGCTCTGCGCGACGTCGTCGCCGGGCCCTGCTCCTCAGCGCCCTGCCGCTGCCCCGCGTCCTCTTCGCGCGGCGCATTCTCGTCCCGCGCGGCACCGCGACCGGCGCCCACCTCAGGACCATGGCCCCGGTCACGCGCCTGCGCCGACGCCTCACCAGCGGCCACGCGCCGATCTTCGCCGGCGTCCGCCCCGGGCACCGCCTCCGACCTCGGCGACACGCTCGGGCCGTCCTCGCCACCTGCGCGAACGCTGCCGGGCACGTCGGCCCCAGGCTCACCGGCGGCGGCCGCCCCCGGCGATGGCACGTGCCCATTCCCAACGGCAGACCGGGCAGGTGTGTCGGCCTCGTTGGGTGTTGCGTTGGAGGGGGGCTGTGCCCAGGGGGTCGTCGGGTCGTTGGCGGGGGCTTCGGTGTGAGGCAGTGGCTGGTCTGCGCCCGTCGCACGAGTACGGGGGGCGGGCGCTTCGGGCCACGGCGATGTGCGTGGGGCTGTGTTATCGGCGGTTGTGCGGGCTCGGGGTGCGGCCGTGTCCGCGGAGGTTGGGCGCGCCCACGGTGGGGTGTGGCGGTGGGGTGTGGCGGAGAGTTCGCCCGAGTGGACGTGGCCGTCTTCGGTGGGGCGTGTCGCGGCCAGGGCGGGCCGGGGGCCGTTGGCGGCGGCCTGGCGTTGGGCGGAGTACTCGGCCAGGGGTTGGGGGGCCGAGGCCACGGCGGGGCTGGGAGCCAGGACGGGGACGGGGGCCTCCTCCACCGCCGGCTGGGCGCGGCGGGACTTGCGGCGGGACTTGATGGCGGCGCGTTCGGGGGCGGCGGCCGGGGCGGGGGCGTCGGCGCGGCGCCAGACGCGGGCCACGACGACGACCTCGCGCGGTTCGCGGATCGGGGTCAGCCGGCACCAGGTGCGCGGCTCGGCCAGGAAGCGCGACTGCGACAGCAGCAGCTCGGTCAGCCGCTTGCCCTCGATGACCGGGCGGGTGGCCAGCCAGGTCAGCACGCCCGGCGGAACGATGTAGAGCACGTGCCACGGGGACGCGAAGGGGACGCCGACGAATCTCAGCAACACGATCCACGGCACGAACACGCCGGCGAACACGCCGATCTGGACGAGCGGCAGAGGCATCGGCAGCCGCAGGTCGTACAGCTTGTACAGCCGCTTCTCGATGCGCCATATGTTCGTGTACGTGGGTAGATCCACGCCCCAACTCCCCTAACTGTGCAAGCACAGTGCCGCCTGCGGCCCGCGCGGGGCCGTTCCGACCTCCCTCGGTAACCGCGGTCCCCCGCTCAGGTCAAGTCGACCCCGAGGGCCTTGGCGATCGCTCTGGCCGTGGTCTCGATGATGTTCGGCACGTAGAAGACCACCCCGATTCCGATGGCCAGGACGATGAATTGCACAAAACGGGTGATCTCCCGGGTGAACAAGAAAAAGATCGCGACAATGCCCACGATGACGAGGAACAACGGGCCGAATATCTGGCGTAGCCAGTCCGCGAGCTGGTCGGTCCGCAGTTCGTCGTTCGGCGCCGCGACGACGTCAAGCGGAATCGACGCCATGATGTGCTGCAGCATCGACTGACTAACCTCCTGGTCGGGGGGTCCGGCGCGAGGTCGGGCCCCGGTGTGGTCTCACGTCGTGGCCTCTCATGATCCGCTCGGTGGGGTGGCGCCGCGGATGTCTCGCACGTACCAGGTCGACCCCTTCTTGATCATTACGAGTTCGTAGGTCTGCTCCAGCTCGCCGCCGGCGCCGGCGGGACCGGTGCCGGGCAGCTGCCAGGCGACGGTGGCGGTGACCGTCCGCTCGCCCGCCGGCCCGCGCGGCGCGATGATCTCGCGGACCTGGTAGAAGGTCACCGTGTCGGCGAGCCCGCCGATGGTGGCGCCGTCGGAGAAGCGCGACAGCGTCGCCTGGTTGCTGCTCGCGTACGCCGGGAAGAAGGTGCCGAGGATGGGCTGCAGCTCGGACTCCAGCGCGCCGTCGCGTTCGCGCACGCCCTGCTGCGGGAGCGCGGCCTTGCCGGGGGGCGGCAGCAGCGCGGGACGGCCGGAGACGACCAGCGACGAGGCGTTGGCGGCGTAGACGGGCACGGCCAGCCGCAGCCACTTGTCCTGGCTGCGCGCGAGCACGGTGACGACGCCGTTGTGGTCGTCCTTGGCGTCCACGCCGGCGACGTTGACCGACTGGACCTGCAGCCGCCCGACGCCGTTCCAGCCGAACTGCCCGTCGGAGCCGTCGGGGAGGAACGCGCGCAGCTGCTCCTCGCGGGCCGGCGCGTTCTTCTGGTCGTAGTTGAGGTAGACGTTGGCGAACTGCAGCGCGAAAGCGCCCGCCGCGCTGCTGGGGAACCGGGCGCCCTTTCCGGGACGGGGCGCGCCGGACGTCCCGGTCTCCTCGGCGGTGAAGCGTTCGAACGGGGCGCGCACGCCGTTGACGACGATGACGATGATGAGCGCCCACAGGACCGCGCGGCCGACCCAGACCCACCAGCGGCCGCCGGAGCCGCCCCAGCGGCCTCCCCGCGGGCCGGAGCCGCCGCCGGAGCGCTTCCGGCGGCCGTCGCGCTCCGGCGCGTCCCACGGATCGACGGCCTGGCCGAGCGCGGCGCCTGCCGGCGCCGCCTCCTCGACCACGGCGGTCTCACGGCCGTTTCCCACGGCCGACCTGCGAGCCATCCTGCCTCCGCTCGCGCCTCGCCCCCGGTCGGCGCGGTCGTTGCCTGTGCCTGGTCCTGCTCTGGTCCTGTCCTGGTGCGGCCCCGCCCGCCCGAGGGGCGGACGACACGGTTTCTGGACCCCACTACGGGCCCAGGGTAACCACGAGCGTCAATTGTTCCAGCGCATCGCGACGAAGCACAGCCCCGGCACGCGGTTGTGGATAATGCAATCCACCTCAGTCGGAACGGGGAAGATTGCCAAACGGTGACGATCCCCTATCCATGGCGCCGAACGGCGCGCCGCACCCCCTTCGGGACGAGCGCCCCGGCACGGCAGGGTGCTTATCTACCAGGTCAGGCAATACTTCGGCACACCATTCCCGGAAAACCGACACTGTGGTATGAAAACGGACAAAACACCACGGTCGGCGATAGGCGGCCACCGCCACGCGGGCAAGGGCGCTCAACCCGCCGGGCCACACTCCCGGCCGCGGAGCGCCGAAGCGGTCCACCGGCGGTGGGGCTGCAGGTTGCGGTGCAACTGCCGGAGTGCGTCCGGCCGTCAGACGTTGAAGCGGAACTCGACCACGTCGCCGTCCTGCATGACGTAGTCCTTGCCCTCCATGCGGACCTTCCCGGCGTTGCGGGCGGCGACCATGGAGCCCTCGGCGACCAGGTCGTCGTAGGAGACGATCTCGGCCTTGATGAAGCCGCGCTGGAAGTCGGTGTGGATGACCCCGGCCGCCTCGGGCGCGGTGGCGCCCTTGCGGATCGTCCAGGCGCGGGCCTCCTTGGGGCCGGCGGTCAGGTAGGTCTGCAGGCCGAGGGTGTCGAAGCCGATGCGCACCAGCTGCGACAGGCCGGACTCCTCCTGGCCCATGCCCTGCAGCAGCTCCAGCGCCTCGTCGTCGGGCAGCTCGATCAGCTCGGCCTCGATCTTGGCGTCCAGGAAGATCGCCTCGGCCGGGGCGACCAGCTCGCTCAGCCGGGCGCGCAGGCCCTCGTCGCCGAGCTCCTCCTCGTCGAGGTTGAACACGTACAGGAAGGGCTTGGCGGTCAGCAGGTGCAGCTCGCGCAGCAGCGCCAGGTCGATCCCGGCCGCGGCGGCGCCCGCGAACAGCGTGACGCCCTCGTTCAGCACCTTCTGCGCGGCGGTGACCGCGTCGACGACCGCGACCTTGTCCTTGTCCTTGCTGGTGCGCGCCTCCTTCTCCAGGCGCGGCAGGGCCCGCTCGATCGTCTGCAGGTCGGCCAGGACGAGCTCGGTGTTGATCGTCTCGATGTCGCGGGAGGGCGCCACCTCGCCGTCCACGTGGGTGACGTCCGGGTCCTCGAACACCCGGATGATCTGGCAGATCGCGTTGGTCTCGCGGATGTTGGCCAGGAACTTGTTGCCCAGGCCCTGCCCCTCGGAGGCGCCCTTGACGAGCCCGGCGATGTCCACGAACTCCATGGTCGCCGGGACGGTCCGCTGCGAGCCGAACATCTCCGCCAGCCGGGTCAGCCGGGGGTCGGGCACCCCGACCACGCCGACGTTGGGCTCGATGGTCGCGAACGGGTAGTTGGCGGCCAGCGCCTCGTTCTTGGTCAGCGCGTTGAACAGGGTGGACTTGCCGACGTTGGGCAGCCCGACGATTCCGATGGAAAGGCTCACGACCCTCAAGTTTATGGGCCCGGGCACGTCGGCCGGACGCCGGACGGGCGGCCGGCGGATGAACGGCTCAGGCGCCCGCGGCCCGCAGGAACTCGGCGATGTGCCGGAAGGCCGCCCTGCCCTCGGGCACGAACTCGGCGAACACCGGGAAGACGTGCGTCAGACCGTCCCATTCCTGGTAGACGACGTGGACCCCGGCCGCGCGCGCCCGTTCGGCCACGTCGCGGGCGTCGTCGCGCAGGATCTCCGAGCCGCTGGCCATGAACATCAGCGGCGGCAGGCCCGACAGGTCGCCGCGCCGCGGGGAGAACACAGGATCGTCGTCGTCCTTGTCGCGGCAGTACAGGCGGCCCAGCCAGGCGAGCTTGTCCGCCGGCAGGAGGTGGTCGGTACGGCGGTTGAGACGGTGCGAGTCGGCTTCGCAGTACAGGTCGACCCACGGGGACAGGCAGACCGCGGCGGCGGGCAGGGCCGTGCCCCGCTTCTTCAGCGCCAGCAGTAGCGCGAGGGTCAGATGCCCCCCGGCGGAGTCGCCCGCGACGACGACGTCCTGCGGCCTGTACCCGCGGCGCAGCAGGAAGTCGTAGGCGGTGAGCGCGTCCTCCAGGGCGTCGGCGGGGGTGTGGCGGGGCGCCAGCCGGTAGTCGAGCGCGAGCACGGGGCGTCCCGTGGCGGCCGACAGGCGCCAGTTGAACGGGCGGTACAGGCGGGGGCTGCCGAAGAAGTATGCGCCGCCGTGCAGGTAGAGGACGACGCGGCGTTCGTCGGGCGTACCGGCGCGCACCCACTCTGCCGTGCACGCCCCCAAGTCCTGCGGTGCGGTGGACACGCCGGGCGGGACGGCCTGGAGACGTCCGAGGACGTCGGTGGCGCGCTGTATGCGGGTCATGCCCGCCTCGGAGTCGGGCGCGCACTGCCAGGCCGTCTTCATCACGGCGCGGATGACCTGGTTGGCGATGCGGGCGCGCAGGGTGGGCGGGCCGCCCGGTTCCATCGCCAGCGTCCGGGCGACTCTGCGCTGCGCCGCCGTGGCCGCGACGAGACGTAGCGGCCGTGGGCTGGTGCTGGTCGTCATCCTGTCGGTCTCCTCTGTGGCGGCCCCACCGGCGCCACCGGACGCTACCGTGCCCGCTTCACTCGTGTAAGTAGTCGCTGAGGTCATTTGTCCGGGGCGGCGTCGTCTCGGCGCGTCGCTCCGGCGGCGCCGGGCCGCGCTGTCACGATGAACGGATGGATCTCGCGCTGTTCGCCGGCCTGCTGCTGGGGGCCGCCCTCGGCGTGGTGGTCGGTTTCGCGCTCGCCACCGGCCGTCAGGCCGGTCTCATCGCCCGGGCCAGGGCCGCCGAGGAGAAGCTGGCCTACGCCGAGGAGCGGATGGCCGAGCACTTCGAGAACCTGTCCGCGCGTGCGCTCGACGCCAGCAACGAACGCTTCCTGGAGCTGGCCGACGCGCGGCTGAAGGCGGCGGGGGCGGAGGCCGCGGGCGAGCTGGAACGCCGCAAGCAGGCGGTGGAGCACCTGGTGGCCCCCCTGCGCGAGACGCTGGCCAAGGTGGAGGAGCAGCTGCGCGAGGTCGAGACGGGCCGCCGCGAGTCGCACGCGATGCTGGCCAAACAGGTCGACTTCGTCCGGCAGAGCTCCGAGCAGCTGCGCAACGAGACCCGGACGCTGGTGCGGGCGCTGCAACGTCCCGAGGCACGGGGACGGTGGGGCGAGCTGCAACTGCGCCGTGTGGTGGAGCTCGCCGGGATGACGCACCACTGCGACTTCGACGAGCAGGCCGCCGCGTCCACGGTGGACGGGACGGTGCGTCCCGACATGGTGGTACGGCTCGTGGGCGGCAAGAACATCGTCGTTGACTCCAAGGTGTCCCTGGCCGCGTACCTGGAGGCGGCCGCCGTGGACGACCCCGCCGTGGAGCGCGCGCGCTTGGACGCGCATGCGCGGCACCTGCGGGACCACGTGGACCGGCTCGCCGCCAAGTCGTACTGGCAGGCGTTCAGTCCCGCCCCCGAGTTCGTCGTGCTGTTCATCCCGGGCGAGGCGTTCCTCGCACCGGCGCTGGACCGCGATCCCGGCCTGCTGGAGTACGCGATGCGCCGCCGGGTGCACATCGCCACGCCGACCACCCTCATCACGATGCTGCGGACCGCCTCGTACGCCTGGCAGCAGGCGGCCCTGTCGCGCAACGCCCGCGCGGTGTTCGAACTCGGCAAGGAGCTGTACGAGCGGCTCGGCACGATGGGCCAGCACGTGGACGAGCTGGGCCGCTCGCTGACGAACGCCGTCAGGTCCTACAACCGCACGGTGGGTTCGCTGGAGACGCGGGTACTGGTCAGCGCGCGGCGCCTGAACGAGCTGGGGGTGGTGGAGGCGACGCTGGACGGTCCCGAACCGGTGCAGGAGAGCCCCCGCGCCCTGTCGGCCGCCGAGTTCCGCGCCGCCGACGGCACCGCCAGCGAAAGCGGCACCGGCGACGAGCACGGCGGTGCGGCCGGTGGTGATCCAGGCGGAGACGGGCGTTCCCGGCCGGGACAGGCGACCGAACCGGTAGGTTTCGGCGGACGGGCCATCCCTGATCAGATTGATCGGCGAAAGAGGTGGCAATGAGTTCATCGACGGTACGCGACGCGTCGGGGGACGCCTCGCCTGCCTCGGGGAGGGCTGTGCGACGTGGGAGCCGACGCGGGCGCGGCGCCGCCGCACGCTCCCGCGCGGGCGGTGCGGGCGGTTCGGGCGGCTCGCCGGTCGCGTTGACCGGGCGCGGCGGCATTGTGGTGATCTTCGCCGCCGGGCTGGTGGGCGCGTTGCTGTCGCGGTGGCTGGACTGGCAGGTGCTGGCGGGCGCCGGGTTCGTCGCCGGATGCGTGCTGGCGGCCCTGACCACCCGTCCCGCCGACCTGCTGACGCTGGTGGTCAGTCCGCCGCTGGTGTTCCTGGCGGTGACCGTTCTGGCCGAGTTCCTGACCACCCTCGGGCAGGGGTCGCTGCTGCGCGGGGTGACGGTGGGACTGCTGACGGCCCTGGCCGGCACGGCGCCCTGGCTGTTCCTGGGGACGCTGCTGGTGCTGCTGCTCTCGCTGCCGCGCGGGCTGCCGGCCAACGTCCGGGAGCTGCGCGCCAAGCTGGCCCGCACGCGGCTGTTCGAGGAGGAGGAGAACGAGAACCCGGTCCGGTGGGAGGAGTCACCGGACTCCCCGCACGACCGTCGTCGCCTCCACCACGGCGAGGTCGACTGAACAGCGCCCCCGGCGAAGCCCGGCGGGCCGTCGGGCGGCGGACCGTCAGGCGGAGCGCAGGTCCTTGCGCAGCTCGTGCGGCAGGGCGAAGCGCATGCTCTCCTGGACGGACTCGATCTCCTCGACGTCGCCGTAGCCGCGTTCGGCCAGCCAGGCCAGCACTCCCTGCACCAGCTCCTCGGGGACGGAGGCGCCGCTGGTGACGCCGACGGTGGTGACGCCCTCCAGCCAGGCCGGGTCGATCTGCTCGGGGTAGTCGACCAGGTGGGCGTCGTCGGCGCCGTGCTCCTTGGCGACCTCCACCAGCCGCATGGAGTTGGACGAGTTCGTGGAGCCGACCACGATGACCAGCTCGGCGCGGGCCGACATCTCCTTGACGGCGGTCTGGCGGTTCTGGGTGGCGTAGCAGATGTCGTCGGACGGCGGGTCCATGAGCTTGGGGAACCGCTCGCGCAGCCTGTCGACGGTGGCGATGGTCTCGTCCACCGACAGCGTGGTCTGCGACAGCCAGGCGACCTTCTCGGGGTCGCGGACCTTGACGTTGGCGACGTCGCCCGGGCCGTCCACCAGGTGGATGTGGTCGGGTGCCTCGCCGGTGGTGCCGATGACCTCCTCGTGGCCCTCGTGCCCGATCAGGAGGATGTCGTAGTCCTCCTTGGCGAACCGGACCGCCTCCTTGTGGACCTTGGTGACCAGCGGGCAGGTGGCGTCGATGGTGCGCAGGTTGCGGCCGCGCGCCTCGTCGTGCACGACGGGGGCGACGCCGTGGGCGGAGAAGACCACGATGGCGCCCTCGGGCACCTCCTCGGTCTCGTCCACGAAGATCGCGCCGCGTTCCTCCAGCGTCTTGACGACGTGCACGTTGTGGACGATCTGCTTGCGCACGTAGATGGGCGGCCCGTACTTGTCGAGGGCGATCTCGACCGTCTGCACGGCGCGGTCCACACCCGCGCAGTAACCGCGTGGTTTGGCGAGCAGAACCTTGCGCTGGCTGGTGGAGGTCATGGCCCTATCGTACGGGCCGCACCACTGCTCCCGTACGGCCGTCGGCGTCATGCCGCCGGGCCGCCCCGGCGCGGAAAGCTCTGGTGAAGCCCGCTCGCTGTGACCCACTCCACGCGCTTGTTGGACGGAAATCCATTAACCCGGGGTGACCGGTCTCGCACCGATACGGCAGAGTGAAAGGTGACGAACGGTGCAGTAGCCGACCGACCAAGCCAAGGATCCCGACAGCAGGGAGTGGATGACGATGACGAGATCGCCGCGCCGCCTCAAGGAGCGGGTCCGCGACACCGTCGGCGAGCAGGTTCGCGACCTCCCGCTGCACGCCGTCCGTCTGGCCATGTTCGGCGTGGGCCGGGCGCTGCTGCTGAGCGACCGGCTGACCAGGGACTACAAGGAGCTGACCGAGGGCGGCGGGGTCCGTCCCGTGCTGGGCCGGCTGGGCTCGGACGTCCGGCACACCGCCGAGAAGGTCGTCGGCCAGGTGGTGGAGCGCGTGCGCGGCGGCGAGGCCGAGTCCGCGCCGTCCCCGGCGCCCGCCCGCAGCCGGGTCGCCGAGCCGCCCGCCAGGCCCGGGCCGGCGCGGCCGAAGCCGGCGCCGAAGCCGGCGGCCGGCACCGCGGGCGGCGAGATCTCCGTGGGCAAGCCCGCGGCCGCCAAGCCCGAGCCGAAGCCCGCGCCCGCCGAGCCCGAGCCGAAGCCCGAGGCCGAGGTGACGCCGACACCCGAGGCCGGGGTCACGCCGGCGCCCGCGCCCGCACCCGAACCGGTACCCCGCGCTGAGCGTGAGCCGGAACCCGAGGCCGCTCCCGAGCCGAAGGACGAGGCGGTGTTCGAGCCGCGGCCGGAGTCGAAGCCCGCGGCGCCGGCCGAGGCCGAGAAGGTCGCCGAGGACCTGCCGGTGCCCAACTACGACGAGGCGACGCTGCCGCAGCTGCGCGCCCGGCTGCGCGGCCTGACGGTCGACCAGGTGAAGCTGCTGCGCGAGTACGAGAGCAAGCACGCGGCCCGCGCCGACGTCCTGCGCATGTACGAGCGCCGGATCGCCAAGCTCAACGGCCTCCACTGACCGACGGCGGCACGGGAACGGCCCCCGGGACGGCGCTCCCCTTCTAGTGGTCGTCGCAACACCCCTGCTGAGGGGACGCGATGGACTTCGAGATCCGGAAGGACCGGAGGCCGCAGGGCCGGAAGAAGC
>NZ_JBEYTB010000034.1:0-29085 GCF_040642915.1 Actinomadura sp. NPDC047616 | reverse complement strand
CGGCTTCGACCCCCACACCTCGCCCCCCCCCACAACCACCCCCCCGCAGGGGGCCGTGGCCGGCAGCGACGTCACCCCCCATCTGTAAGTGCCCCAGACATTAACCACACGGGCGGCGGGCGCCTCGGCGCCGGCCGCCCTTCTGGTTCAGGACTGGGACTCTTCCTCTTCGGGGATGACGTCGATGCCGGCCTCGGCCCGCTGCTGCGGGGTGATGGTCGTGGGGGCCGAGGTGAGGGGGTCGAAGCCGGACGCGGCCTTCGGGAAGGCGATCACGTCGCGGATCGAGTCGCCGCCCGCCAGGAGCATCACGACGCGGTCCCAGCCGAACGCGATGCCGCCGTGCGGCGGCGGGCCGTACTTGAACGCCTCCAGGAGCCAGCCGAACTTGGACTCGGCCTCCTCCTTGGTCATGCCGAGCACGTCGAACACCCGCTGCTGCATCTCGGCCCGGTGGATACGGATGGAGCCGCCGCCGATCTCGTAGCCGTTGCAGACCAGGTCGTAGGCGTTGGCGAGGGCCTCGCCCGGACGGTCCTGGAAGTCGTCGGCGAACTCGGGCTTGGGCGCGGTGAACGGGTGGTGGACGGGCGTCCAGCCGATCTGCTCGCCCTTCTCGTCGTACAGCGGCTCGAACACCGGGGCGTCGACCACCCAGGCGAACGCCCAGGCCGACTCGTCGATCAGGCCGCAGCGGCGGCCGATCTCCAGGCGGGCGGCGCCCAGCAGCTCGCGGGAGTCCTGCGGACGGCCCGCGGCGAAGAACACCGCGTCGCCGGGGGCGGCGCCGACCTTGGCGGCCAGGCCCTCCTTCTCGGCGTCCGACAGGTTCTTGGCGACCGGGCCGCCCAGTGTCCCGTCCTGCTGCACCAGCACGTAGGCCAGCCCGCGCGCGCCGCGGGCCTTGGCCCAGTCCTGCCAGGCGTCCAGCTCCTTGCGGGTCTGGGACGCGCCGCCCGGCATCACCACGGCGCCCACGTACGGGGCCTGGAAGACGCGGAAGGACGTGCCGGAGAAGTACTCCGTCATGTCGGTCAGCTCTTGGCCGAACCGCAGGTCGGGCTTGTCCGAGCCGTACCGCGCCATCGCCTCGGCGTAGGTGAGGTGCGGGATGGGCCGTGGGATCTCGTACCCGGCGATGTCCTTCCACAGCCGGGCGACCAGATCCTCGGCGACCCGCAGCACGTCTTCCTGGGTGACGAACGACATCTCGATGTCGATCTGGGTGAACTCCGGCTGCCGGTCGGCGCGGAAGTCCTCGTCGCGGTAGCAGCGGGCGATCTGGTAGTACCGCTCCGTGCCCGCCACCATGAGCAGCTGCTTGAACAGCTGCGGCGACTGCGGCAGCGCGTACCAGTGGCCCGGCTGGAGCCGGACGGGCACCAGGAAGTCGCGGGCGCCCTCGGGCGTCGAGCGGGTCAGCGTGGGCGTCTCGACGTTGACGAACCCGTGCTCGCGCATGACGTCGTGCACCACGAACGACGCCTGGGAGCGGATCCGCACGGCGCGGGCGACGGCGTCGCGGCGGATGTCGAGGTAACGGTACTTGAGCCGGACCTCCTCGTTGACGTTGGCGTCCCCCTCGATCGGGAACGGCAGCGGCGCGGACTCCGACAGCACCTCGATGTCGGTGGCGGCGACCTCGACGTCGCCGGTGGGCAGCTCGGGGTTCTCGTTGCCGGCCGGGCGCACCCGCACCTCGCCGGTGATCTTGACGCAGTACTCCGAGCGCAGGTCGTGCGCGGTGTCCTCCTCACGGAAGACCACCTGCGCGACGCCGGACGCGTCGCGCAGGTCGATGAACGTGACCCCGCCGTGGTCGCGGCGGCGGGCCACCCAGCCGGCCAGCGTGACCTGCCGGCCGGCGTGCTCCCGGCGGAGCGTCCCCGCCTCGTGCGAGCGGATCATCGTGCGAGCCTCTCCCTCAACGTCGTGACGATCTCGGTGAGCGGTACGGCGGTCTGGTCGCCGCCGGCCAGGTCCTTCAGCTGGACGGACCCGGCGGCGATATCTCGCTCGCCGAGGATCACGGCGTACCGGGCGCCGGAACGGTCGGCGTCCTTCATGGCGCCCTTCAGCTTCTTGCCGCCGTAGGCCATGTCCGCCGCCACGCCCGCGGCGCGCAGCTCGGCGATCAGGCCGAACACCCTGCGTTCGGCCTCCTCGCCGAGGGCGACGCCGAACACCTGGCAGCGCGGCGGCGCGGTGAACCCGGCCCCTTCGGCCTCCAGTGCGAGCAGGGTGCGGTCCAGGCCGAGGCCGAACCCGATGCCCGGCAGCGGCGGGCCGCCGATGTCCTCCGACAGCCCGTCGTAGCGTCCGCCGCCGCCGATGCCCGACTGGGCGCCCAGCAGCGGGTGGTCGAACTCGTAGGTGGTGCGGGTGTAGTAGTCCAGGCCGCGCACCAGCGTCGGCGTGTCCTCCCAGGCGATGCCCAGGTCGGCCAGCAGGCCGCGGACCCGGTCGTGGTGGGTCTTGCAGGCCGCGCACAGGTGGTCGGCCATCAGCGGCGCGCCGGCGAGCTGGGCGCGGACCTCGGGCCGCTTGTCGTCCAGCACCCGCAGCGGGTTGATCTCGATGCGGGCGCGGGTGGCCTCGTCCAGGTCCAGGCCGCGCAGGAACTCCTGCAGGCGGGCGCGGTAGGCGGGGCGGCACTCGCGGCACCCCAGCGAGTTGAGCAGCAGCCGCACCCGCGTCAGCCCGAGCGAGCGGTACCAGTTCCAGGCGATCGCGATGGTCTCGGCGTCGACCTGCGGGTCCTCGCTGCCGATCGCCTCCAGGTCGAGCTGGTAGAACTGCCGGTAGCGGCCCTGCTGGGGCCGTTCGGCGCGGAACGCCGGGCCGGTCGTCCACACCTTGACCGGCAGCCCGCCGCGCTTGTGCAGGCCGTGCTCCAGGACGGCGCGCAGCACCCCGGCGGTGAACTCCGGGCGCAGCGTCAGGGAGCGTCCGCCGCGGTCGGTGAAGGTGTACATCTCCTTGCTGACCACGTCGGTGGACTCGCCGACACCGCGCCGGAACAGGTTGGTGTCCTCGAAGACCGCCAGCTCCAGGTAGCCGTATCCGGCCAGCCGGGCCTGCTCGGCGAACCGCTGCCGGACGGCCTGCAGCAGGTCCGCACGCGGCGGGACGTACTCACTGACCCCCTTGGGGGCCTGGAAGCTCGAACTCATGATCCTTATTGGGTCACATCCCCGTGCGGGGACCCTCGGCGGGCGCCAGCTCCGCCAGGAACGGGTTGGTCGCGCGTTCGCGGCCGATGGTGGTCTGCGGGCCGTGGCCGGGCAGGACGGCGGTCTCGTCCGGCAGCGTCAGGCAGACCCGCGACAGGCTCTCCTGGATCTGCTCGTAGGAGCCGCCCGGCAGGTCGGTGCGCCCGATGGAGCCGGCGAACAGCAGGTCGCCGGTGAAGATCACGTCGGGCACGTCGCCCGCGGCGGGCGTGCGGAACGTCACCGATCCCGGCGTGTGGCCCGGCGCGTGGTCCACGGTGAGGCGCAGCCCGGCCAGCTCGATCACCGCGCCGTCCGACAGCTCGCGCACGTCGTCGGGCTCGGTGAGTTCGAGCCCGCCGAACAGCTGCTGCCCGGGACCCAGGGCCAGGCCCTTGGCGGGGTCGGTGAGCAGGTCGCGGTCGTCCGGATGGACGTAGGCGGGCACGTCCTTGGCGCCGCACACCGGCGCCACCGACCAGACGTGGTCGAGATGGCCGTGCGTGAGCAGGACGGCGACCGGCTTCAGCCGGTGCTCGCGCAGCAGCTCGTCGATGCCGGCCTCGGCGTCCTGGCCGGGATCGACGATCACGCACTCCTCGCCCGCGGCGGGCGCCACGACGTAGCAGTTCGCGGCGAATGATCCTGCGGGGAACCCGGCGACGAGCACGGTCGTCCTTCCCTTCGAGCCTGTGGTGCCGGCCCGCGCCGTCGCCGGCGGGGCCGTGCCCGGCCGCCCGTCGCGGCGGGTCGTCCGGGGCGGGCGTCCGTGGGATCGTCCGGCCGGGCGGCCCGGCGGCGCAGGCGGCGGCGTTTCGAGGGTACCGGCGAGGCCAGGGGCATCGCGAACGAGATCGGTCGTTCGCCGTGTCGCCGGGCCGCGGCGGGCCCGGCGGGACCGCCGGCGGGCGGGTCCGGGTGAGGGAGGTCGCGTGCGGGGGGCTTGACCATACACGGGCCATATGCCGGTACCGCTACTATGCGCTGCACGTTCCCCTGATCACATCCTCGGCCCGGCGCGTCGGGGGCGGGGCGGACGGTTCGACGCAACGGATCCGCATCACCAGGAGGGGCAGGCACGTGGCGGGGAAGGACCGCAAGAAGCAACTCGCGCGGCAGCGCTACGAGCGGCAGCAGCAGCGCCGCAGGGCCGAGCAGGCCCGGGCCCGCCGCGTGAAGATCGTCGGAGCGGTGGTGGCCGTGGCGGTCGTGGCCGCGGGCGCGGCGGTCATCGTGGCGGCGACCCGGCCCGACCCGCTGAGGTGCGCCTACGACGCCGCCCAGGGGAAGGCGGCCAAGAACGTCGGCAAGCCGCCCGCCGAGCCCGCGTACGAGAAGGCCGTCAAGGCGACCCTGGACACCAGCCAGGGGAAGGTGGAGATGGAGCTGGACGGCGCGAAGGCCCCCTGCACCGTCAACTCCTTCGCCTTCCTGGCCCAGAAGAACTACTTCGACAAGACCGACTGCCACCGGCTGACCAGCGGCGGGCTGAACGTCCTGCAGTGCGGCGACCCCAAGGGGGACGGCACGGGCGGCCCGGGCTACCAGTTCGCCAACGAGAACACCGAGGGCGCCAAGTACGTCAAGGGCACCCTGGCGATGGCCAACTCCGGCCCGGACACCAACGGCAGCCAGTTCTTCATCGTGTACGCCGATTCCAACGATCTGCCCGCCGACTACACGGTGTTCGGCAAGATCACCTCGGGGATGGACGTGCTCGAAAAGATCGCCAAGGGCGGGTCCGAGCCGCAGGGTGACGGTAAGCCGAAGACAAAGGTGACGATCCAGGACGTCGCGATCGCCGGGAATTAGGCGAACGGGATACTAAGGTGTGGAGGGTCCGGTGAGTGTGAGCACGATCGGACCGTGATTCAGGAGGCAAGGGTGTCCAGCGCGACCGATCCCTGGGGCCGGGTGGACGAGGACGGCACCGTCTATGTGCGGACCGCGGGCGGTGAGCGGGTCGTCGGATCGTGGCAGGCCGGCGCCCCGGAGGAGGCCCTGGCCTACTTCCGGCGCAAGTACGACGCTCTGGTCACCGAGGTGGGCCTGCTGGAGCAGCGGGTGCGCACCACCGACCTGCAGCCGGGCCAGGCCCAGCACAGCATCCAGCGGCTGCGCGAGGCGGTGAGCGACGCCCACGCGGTCGGTGACCTCGACGCGCTGCTGCGCCGCCTCGACGTGCTGGGCGAGGAGGTGGGCCGGCGCCGCGAGGAGGTCCGGGCGGCGCGCGAGCACGCCCGCGGCGAGGCCCGCGTGATCAAGGAGCGGATCGTCGCCGAGGCCGAGCGCATCGCCGCCGAGGAGACGCACTGGAAGCACGGCGGCGAGCGGCTGCGCCAGCTGGTGGAGGAGTGGAAGGCGGCCGAGCGGGTCGACCGGCCCACCGAGACCGCGCTGTGGAAGCGGCTGTCGGCGGCGCGCAACGCCTTCACCAAGCGCCGCAAGGCCTACTTCGCCTCGCTGGACGACCAGCGCGAGGAGGCCCGGCGGGAGAAGGAGCGCCTGGTCGCCGAGGCCGAGGCCATGCAGGAGTCCACCGACTGGGGCGAGACCGCCGCCGCCTACCGGGACCTGATGCGCCGCTGGAAGCTGGCGGGGCGGGCGGCCCGGGACGTGGAGGAGGACCTGTGGGCCCGCTTCAAGGCGGCCCAGGACGTGTTCTTCCACGCCCGCAACGCCGCGTTCGCCGAACGCGACGCCGAGCTGCGGGTGCACGCCGACGAGAAGGACAAGCTGCTGGCCGAGGCCGAGCGGCTGGTGCCGGTCGGCGACGTGCGGGCCGCGCGGCAGTCGCTGCGGTCGATCCAGGAGCGCTGGGAGGCGATCGGCCCGGTGCCGCGCGACCAGCGCGACCGCCTGGAGGGGCGGCTGCGCAAGATCGAGGAGGCGGTGCGCGGCGCCGAGGAGGCCGAGTGGCGGCGCACCAACCCCGAGGCGCGGGCGCGCGCCGAGGCGACGGTGGCGCAGCTGCGCAGCTCCATCGACCAGCTGGAGAAGCGGCTGGCCAAGGCCCGCGACGCCGGGCGGGGCAAGGACGTCAAGGAGGCCGAGGAGGCCCTGACGGCCCGCCGCGCCTGGCTGGAGGAGGCCGAGCGCACCCTGGCCGAGTTCTCCCGCTGACGCCCCGCGTCGAGCCCTGACGGCGGCCTTGGCGGGCGGCCGGGCGCGGTCGCGGCCTTCTGGTGCCTGCCGGTCCGCGCGGCGGCTCGGAACACGCGGCGTGACGTGACGTGCGCGGCGCGGCCCCCGGGCGGGGGCCGCGCCGGCGGTCAGGGGGTGGCGCCGCGTTCGGTGAGCATGCGGGTCATCAGGGTGATCTCCGACTGCTGCCCGTCCACCATGCTCCGGGCCAGGCTGCGGACCCGGGGACGGTCGGTCCGCTCCAGGACGGCGCGGGCCATGTCCACGCCCGCCCGGTGGTGCACGATCATCAGCCGCAGGTAGCGGATCTCGGCGTCGCGCCCGGATGCCGCCTCCAGTTCCCGCAGCTGCGTGCGCGTCGCCATGCCCGGCATGACGGCCCCGTCGGCGCCGGCTCCCGGGGCGGGCGAGGCGCCGCCGTGGTGCCCGCCCATCCAGCGCATGTGGCCGGCCGGGTCGGTCTTGGGCAGGCCCCATTCGTCCAGCCAGGCGGTCATCATGCCGATCTGCGCCTGCTGGGTGGTGATGATGTCGTACGCCAGCAGCCGCACCGGCTCGTCGTCGGTGCGGTCGCGGACGATGAACGACATCCGCACGGCCTGGGCGTGGTGGGTGCTCATGTCGCGGGCGAACCCCGCCTCCGCCGAGTCGGTGCCGGGGTGGCCGGACCGCCGCATCGCTAGGGCGACCAGCACCGCCGCCGTCAGCAGCACCAGCACCGCCAGCACGACGGTGACGCGGCGTGCGCCGGTGGTGCCGGACGGGCCGTCCGCCCGCTCCTGCCGGGGCGGGCGGACGGCCGTGCCGGTCTCGGCGTCGCTCACGGGGTGTCCTTGGCGCCGTTGCAGGCGGCGCCCGGCTCGGGGGTCTGCGGGCCCTTCACGTAGGCGCGCAGGAACGCGTCGATCCGCGAGTCGGAGGCGTCCTGCACCTTCAGCTGCTTGCCCCACGCGCTGAGGACGATGGGGGCGTCCAGGTTCGGATACGGGCTCAGCAGCGTGTAGTCGGTGCCGTCCACCTTGTCCTTGAGCCGGTCGAGCTGGTCGCCGGCCAGGCCGGGACGGTAGGTGATCCACACCGCGCCGTGCTCCAGGGAGTGGACGGCGTTCTCGTTGCGCAGCGGCTGGTCGTAGACCCGTCCGTCGCAGTTCTGCCAGACGGGGTCGTGGGCGCCGCCCATGGGCGGGTTGGTGTCGTACTGCACGGCCCCGCCGGTGTGGTCGCGGCTCAGGTTCTCCTTCTGCACCACACCGGAGATCGCCGCCGCCTCCGAGGCGGACGGCTCCCGGGTCTGCATGAAGGCGAACGCGATGGCCACCACCGCCACGACGCCGATCACCGTGAAGAAGACGATGCCTCCCCACGGGACCTCCCGCTTGGTGAGCACGTTCTTCTGGTTGCGGTTGCGCGCCTGCGGTGCGCGGTTGCGGTTCTGCTGGTTCTTCTGCTGGTTCTGGTTGCGGGCCCGTGTACGGGCGCTCTTGGACATTCGGGGGTCTCTCCAAGGGAACTGGGATGAGGCAGGAACGGCGACATGGCCGTAGGGCGGCAGGGCCGCACGGCAAGCGCGGCGAGCGGGGAAGGCCCTGGCTCCTACGGCCGGGCCGTCACAGCCTCAGAACCTGGAGAGAAGCGAGTGAAGGCGGGGAGGGCGGGCCGGTCGCCTGTGGGGCGAGGACCCTGTGCCCACGGGGCGCCAAAAGCGCGCGCATGGGACGCCGTCCCACGGCCAGCGCGAGCGTCAGCAGGCTGATCAGCACGGCGAGGCACAGGCACGCGTGGGCGGGGCTCAGCGGAGGCAGGTCGACCGGGGCCTTCAGCGTCGTCGCCAGAGGCGTCGCCGCCGGATGCGCGGGGTGCGCCTGTTCCGGCGGGCCGCCGGCCAGCGCGTCGGCGACCTCGGACGGCACCGACAGGGCGTGCTGGGTGCACACGCGCAGCGGCGCCCCGTGCCCCAGCCCGTAGCTGGAGACGAGCCCGGCCACCACGAACAACGCCACGAGCAGGCCGGCCAGCCCGTGGCGCCGCTGCGAGGCGGCGGCCGCCGTACGGGTCACCGATTCACCTCCGGGCGATGCCAACGCGATCACGGCGCTCGACGCGACCGACACGACCAACACGACCAACCTGACCGAACCGGCCAGACCTCACCGAGCTGGCCAAATAGACCGGCTTGACGAACCTGGCCAAGCACCCAACGCCGCGCCGCGGTGCCGAGTTCCCCGGGACGCGGGTGCCGGATCGGTTGATATCGGAACGGTACCGTCATTCCGGGCGGCGGTGCCGGGAACCGTCCGCCCCCGCCCGAGGCGGTCGGAGTCCTGCCGGAGATGTCGGTCCGGCGAGATAGTGTTCGGAAGGTGAGCAGGGCGCGACCGGACCAGCCGGAGGGGCTTTTCGACGACCCGCTGGAGGAGATCACCGGCGGTCGCGTGGCCGAACCGGCCGCCGCCGGACCGGCCGCCGCGAGTGCGGCGGGCGCGGGCCCGGCCGACGGCCGGGAGCCGCTGGCGGTGCGGATGCGCCCGCGCGGCCTGGACGAGGTGGTCGGGCAGTCGCACCTGCTGGGCCCGGGCACGCCGATCCGCCAGCTCGTCGACCGCGACCAGCCCATGTCGCTGGTGCTGTGGGGGCCGCCCGGCACCGGCAAGACCACCCTGGCCACCGTGGTCAGCCGCGTCACCAGCCGCCGCTTCGTGGAGATCTCCGCGGTGACCGACGGCGTCAAACGGGTCCGCGCCGAGATCGACCTGGCCCGCCGCGAGCTGGGCATGACCGGGCGGCAGACCGTCCTGTTCGTCGACGAGGTGCACCGCTTCAACAAGGCCCAGCAGGACGCGCTGCTGCCCGCGGTGGAGAACCGCTGGGTCTCGTTCATCGGCGCCACCACCGAGAACCCGTTCTTCTCGGTGATCAGCCCGCTGCTGTCGCGGTCGCTGCTGCTCACCCTGGAGCCGCTCGGCGAGGACGACCTGCGCGAGGTGGTGCGCCGCGCGCTGGCCGACGAACGCGGCCTGGCCGGGGCGACCACGCTGGACGCCCCCGCCGAGGACCACCTCATCCGCCTGGCCGGCGGCGACGCCCGGCGCGCCCTGACCTACCTGGAGGCCGCCGCCCTGGTCGCCGGGGACGGGCAGCCGATCACCGTCGAGGTGCTGGAGAAGGCGGTCGACCGGGCCGCGGTGCGCTACGACCGCGAGGGCGACCAGCACTACGACGTCATCAGCGCGTTCATCAAGAGCATCCGCGGCAGCGACGTCGACGCGGCCCTGCACTACCTGGCCCGCATGCTGGAGGCGGGGGAGGACGCCCGGTTCATCGCCCGGCGGCTGATCGTGCACGCCAGCGAGGACGTCGGCATGGCCGACCCCACCGCGCTGCAGACCGCCGTCGCCGCCGCGCAGGCCGTGGAGTTCGTCGGGCTGCCCGAGGCCCGCATCAACCTGGCCCAGGCCGTGATCCACCTGGCCGTCGCGCCCAAGTCCAACGCCGTGATCACCGCCGTGGACGAGGCGATCGGCGACGTCCGCCGCGGCCTGGTCGGGCCCGTGCCCGCCCACCTGCGCGACGCCCACTACAAGGGCGCCGCCAAGATCGGGCACGGGGAGGGCTACAAGTACGCCCACAACTACCCCGGCGGCGTGGTGCGCCAGCAGTACGCGCCCGACGCGGTGCGCGGACGCGAGTACTACCGGCCCACCCGCTACGGCGCCGAGGCCCGCTTCTCGGAGATCGTCGACCGCATCCGCTCCGTGCTGCGCGGCCGCGCCCGCGACACGCCGCCCGACGCCCGCTGACCCCGCCGCCCTCACCGAGGCGGCCCCCGCCGCCCCCGGGCGCCTCCGTCGACGCGATGTAGGGATTCATTCGGGCATCGCCGGTGTTTGCCCGATAACCTGCCGTGCGACACCCCGGTCACACTGGGACCGCGGCGCCCCGCCCGCCCGCGGCGGACGGCCGCGTTGCGCGCCCCCGGCGGCCGCGCACCCGCGTCTCCCTGACCGGTGCCCACGGTAAGGTCTGTCAGACCGGACCAGCCAGCCCGAAAGACACAGCGAACGGAAGTCCTGATGCTCACAGGTGGACAGCTCGCGGGCCTCATCGTGGCCGTGTTCTGGGCCGTGCTCGTCTCCTTCCTCGCCTACACGCTGCTGCGGCTCGCCCGGCTCCTGCGCGAGGCCGGCGACCTGGTCGCCGACATCGCCGACCAGGCCGGTCCGCTCATGGAGGACATGACCCGCACGGTGCGCCGCGCCAACGAGCAGCTCGGCCGCACCGACGTGATCACCAAGCAGGTCGCGGGGGTCACCCAGAACGTCTCGGCCGTCACCACCGTGATGACGTCCGTGGTGGGCGGCCCGCTGGTGAAGGCGGCGGCGTTCTCCTACGGGGTCCGCAAGGCGCTGGCCGCCCGCTCCGAGGAGGGCCGCGCCACGGGACGGTCCGAGCTGACGCCCGCTCCCTCCCGCAACGGCGCCAGGAGCAGGGGGCGCGGGCGATGAAACGGCTGTTCTGGCTCTCGGTCGGCGCGGGTGCCGGCATCTACGCCAGCCACCGGGTCAAGCGCCGGGTGGAGCGCCTGGCGCGCACCTGGTCGCCCGAGGGCGTGGCGTCCCGCGCGGTCACCGCCGGACACGACATGGGGGATCGGCTGAGGCATTTCGCCGACGACGTCCGTAGAGAGATGCGGAACCGTGAGGCGGAACTGCGGGAGGCCGTACAGATCGACACCGTGCCGATCGACCCCGCGCCGGACCCCACCCGGCGGCGCCGGGTGCTCAAGGCGCGTTACACGATCATCGACGACGACAAGGATGGCCACTGATCATGGAGTCGGCAGAAGTCGCACGCCGCTTCCTTTCGTTCTTCGAACGGCGCGGGCACACCGTGGTGCCCTCGGCCAGCCTGGTCGCCGAGGACCCGACCCTGCTGCTGGTGAACGCCGGCATGGTCCCGTTCAAGCCGTACTTCCTCGGCCAGCGCACCCCGCCCTCGCAGCGGATGACCAGCGCCCAGAAGTGCGTGCGCACCCCGGACATCGACGAGGTCGGCAAGACCACCAGGCACGCCACCTTCTTCCAGATGCTGGGCAACTTCTCCATCGGCGACTACTTCAAGGAGGGGGCGATCCCCTTCGCGTGGGAGCTGCTGACCACGCCGCAGTCCGACGGCGGGTTCGGCTTCCCCGAGGACAGGCTGTGGGTCACCGTCTTCCAGGACGACGACGAGGCCGCCGACATCTGGCACACCAAGGTCGGCGTGCCGCTGGAGCGCATCCAGCGCCGCGGCCTGGCCGACAACTACTGGCACATGGGCGTGCCCGGCCCCGGCGGCCCCTGCTCGGAGATCTACTACGACCGCGGCCCCGAGTACGGCCGCGAGGGCGGGCCGGTCGCCGACGAGGACCGCTACCTCGAGGTCTGGAACCTGGTGTTCATGCAGTCGCAGCTGGCGGCGGTGCGCAGCAAGGTCGACTTCGACGTCGAGGGCGACCTGCCCGCCAAGAACATCGACACCGGCATGGGCCTGGAGCGCATGGCCGCGATCCTGCAGGGCGTCGACAACATCTACGAGACCGACACCCTGCGGAAGATCCTCGACCGCGCCGCCGGGCTGACCGGCGCCAAGTACGGCCGTGACGCCCGCGCCGACGTGTCCCTGCGGGTCGTCGCCGACCACGTGCGCAGCGGCACGATGATGGTCGCCGACGGCATCCGCCCCGGCAACGAGGGCCGCGGCTACGTGCTGCGCCGCATCCTGCGCCGCTCCATCCGCAACCTGCGGCTGCTGGGCGGCCAGGACGCCGGGCTGATGCACGAGCTGACCGCCGTGGCGATCTCCGCCATGGGCGAGCAGTACCCCGAGCTGGTCCGCACCGCCGCCAACATCCACACGGTGATCGACGCCGAGGAGGAGTCGTTCCTGGCGACCCTGCGCACCGGCACCGCGATCTTCGACACGGCGGTGGCGGAGACCCGCGGCGCGGGCGGCACCACGCTGCCGGGCGAGCAGGCGTTCAAGCTGCACGACACCTACGGCTTCCCCATCGACCTCACCCTGGAGATGGCCGCCGAGCAGGGCCTGAGCGTCGACGAGGCGGGCTTCCGCCGGCTCATGGCCGAGCAGCGGGAGCGGGCCAAGCGCGACGCGGCGGAGAAGAAGACCGGCAACCTGGACGTGTCGGTGCTGGACGAGCTGCTCACCAGCGCGGGCGGCCGGGTCGACTTCGTCGGCTACGAGAACGTCACCGGCGAGGCCCGGCTGGTCGGCCTGCTGGTGGGCGGCGCGGGCGTGCCCGCCGCGGGCGAGGGCACCGAGGTCGAGGCGGTCCTCGACCGCACCCCGTTCTACGCCGAGGGCGGCGGCCAGCTCGCCGACCAGGGCGCGATCCGGCTGGGCAACGGCGCGGTCATCGAGGTCCGCGACGTGCAGTCGCCGCTGGCCGGGCTGATCGTGCACCGCGGCGTGGTGGCCAGCGGCGAGGCCCAGGTCGGCGACGCCGCCTACGCCGAGATCGACGTGGACCGGCGCCGGGCGATCTCCCGGTCGCACTCGGCCACCCACATGGTGCACGCCGGGTTCCGCCGCGCGCTCGGCGAGTCGGCCGCGCAGGCGGGCTCGGAGAACTCCCCGGGCCGGTTCCGGTTCGACTTCACCGCCGCCGGGGCCGTGCCGCACAGCGTCCTGCGCGACGTCGAGGACGAGGTCAACGCCGTGCTGGTGGACGACCTGGACGTGCGGGCCTTCCACACCTCCATCGACCAGGCGCGGGCCATGGGCGCGCTGGCGCTGTTCGGCGAGAAGTACGGCGACGAGGTCCGCGTCGTGGAGATCGGCGACTACTCGCGCGAGCTGTGCGGCGGCACCCACGTGCACCGGTCCGGGCAGCTCGGCCTGGTCAAGATCCTCGGCGAGTCGTCCATCGGCGCCGGGGTGCGCCGGGTGGAGGCGCTGGTCGGCATCGACGCCTTCCGCTTCCTGGCCCGCGAGAGCGTGCTGGTCGCGCAGCTGGCCGAGCAGATGAAGGCGCGCAAGGAGGAGCTGCCCGAGCGGATCTCCGGCGTGGTGACCCGGCTGCGCGAGGCCGAGAAGGAGCTGGAGCGGCTGCGCTCGGCGCAGGTGCTGGCCGTCGCCGGCTCGCTGGCCGACGGCGCCAGGGACATCGGCGGCGTGGCGTTCGTCGGGCACCGCGCGCCCGACGGCACCGGCGCCGACGACCTGCGCAAGCTCGCCGTGGACGTGCGCGGACGGCTGGCCGCCCGGCCCGCCGTCGTCATGGTCACGGGCGTGCCCAAGGACCGTCCGGTCGTGGTCGTCGCCGTCACCGAGGGCGCGCGCGAGCGCGGTCTGAAGGCGGGCGCGCTGGTCGGCGTGGCCGCCAAGGCGCTCGGCGGCGGCGGAGGCGGCAAGGACGACCTCGCCCAGGGCGGCGGCTCCAACGCGGGCGCCGTCGGCGAGGCGCTGGCCGCCGTGGAACGGGCCGTAGGGGCCGCGTGAGCGCCATGGTCGCGCGAGGGCACGGCATGGGCGCGCACCGCGCCCGCGGGCGTCACCCGGGACGCCGGTCGCGGGAGCGCCGTGCGCGGCGGAGCGGAGCACGGCCATGAGGCAGGGCGTCCGGCTCGGGATCGACGTGGGCACCGTCCGCATCGGCGTCGCCCGCAGCGATCCCGCCGGCATACTCGCCTCGCCACTGGAGACGGTGCGGCGCGGCAAGGGCGACCTGGACCGCCTTGCCGCGCTCGCCGCGGAGAACGAGGCCATCGAAGTGGTCGTGGGCCTGCCCACGTCGCTGTCGGGCCGTGAGGGACCCGCCGCCGAGGCGGCCCGGCGGTTCGCCGCCGAGCTCGCCGGGCGGCTGGCCCCCGGCACCGTCCGGCTCTGCGACGAGCGGCTCACCACCGTCACGGCGGAGACCGGCCTGCGCGCGGGGGGCGTGCGCGGCCGGGCACGCCGGCAGGTCGTCGACCAGACGGCCGCCGCTGTTCTGTTGCAATCGGCCCTGGACGGGGAAAGGTTGACGGGGCGCCCCCCAGGCGAGATCGTCCGGGGAGGCTCATGAACGACTTGGATCTGTTCTCCGACCCCTACGGGGACCGCCCCCAAGGGCACGAGGGCTACGAGGAGCAACAACAACGACGGCAGGCACCGCCGCCCGGCCGCCGCGACCGGCGCACGGCACGCAGGCGGCAGCGCCGCAAGCGCCGCAACAGCCGCGCCGCCGTGCTGTTCGCGCTGGCGTTCCTGGTGGCGGTGGGCGGCACCGGCGGAGTGCTCGGCGTCGCGTGGCTGGACCACCGGCTGCATCCGCCGGACTACGACGGCGCGGGCACGGGCACTGTCACGGTCCAGATCAAGGAGGGCGACAGCGGCTCGTCCATCGCCGCCACCCTGCAGGGCCACGGCGTGGTCAAGAGCACCCGCGCGTTCGTGCAGGTGTACGGCAAGGAGCCCAAGGCGTCCACCATCCAGCCGGGCTTCTACCAGATGCGCAAGCGGATGTCGTCGGCCGCGGCGATGGCGCTGCTGCTCGACCCCAAGTCGCGGTCGGGCAACCAGATCACCATCCCCGAGGGGCTGCGCGCGACCCAGGTCGTCCAGCAGCTGTCCCGCAAGACCGGCATCCCGCAGGCCGAGTTCACCCGGGTGCTGCGCAAGCCGAGCGGGCTGGGCCTGCCGTCGTACGCCAAGGGCAACGTCGAGGGCTACCTGTGGCCGGGACGCTACGACCTGAACCCCAACGCGTCGGCGCAGGAGATCCTCAAGCAGATGGTGGACCGGTTCAAGCAAGCCGCCGACCGGATGGACCTGGAGGGCAAGGCCAAGTCCGCCGAGATCCCCATGTCCCCCGGTTCGGTGATCACCATGGCCAGCCTGATCCAGGCCGAGAGCGGGCGTCCCTCGGACATGCCGAAGATCTCCCGGGTGATCTACAACCGGCTGAAGCACAAGCCCGAGCCGATGTACCTGAAGTTCGACAGCACCACGCTGTACGGGCTGAACAAGTTCGGGTTCGTGGCCAGCAACGAGGACATCCGCTCGCAGAGCCCGTACAACACCTACCAGCACGCGGGGCTGCCGCCGGGCGCGATCTCCAACCCGGGCGAGTCGGCCATCCGGGCGGTGTTCGAGCCCGAGCCGGGCGACTGGCTGTGGTTCGTCGCCACCGACCCCAAGAACCGGATCACCGAGTACGCCGACAGCGAGGCCGAGTTCAACCGGCTGCGGGCCAAGCTGAACGCGTACCTGGAGAGGAACGGGGGGAACTAGTGCCGCACGCCCTCGTCGCGGGCTCCCCGATCGCGCACTCGCTGTCCCCGGTGCTGCACCGGGCGGCGTACGCCGCGATGGGCCTGGACGACTGGACGTACGACGCGGTCGAGTGCGCCGAGGAGGGCCTGCCCGCCCTCCTCGGCGGGCTCGGTCCCGGCTGGGCCGGGCTGTCGCTCACCATGCCGCTCAAGCGCGTGGCGCTGACGCTGGCCGACTCGGTGTCGGACCTGGCGGCCACGGTGGGCGCCGCCAACACCCTCGTGCCGCGCGACGGCCGCCTGCACGCCGACAACACCGACGTGTACGGCATCGTCACCGCGCTCACCGAGGCCGGGCTGGGCGAGGCCGCGTCGGTGCTGGTGCTGGGCGGCGGCGCGACGGCCGCGTCCGCCCTGGCCGCGCTGGCGCAGCTCGGCGTGACCGGGACGCGGCTCGCGGCGCGCCGCCCCGAACGCGCCCGCGACGCCGCCGAGGCCGGACGGCGGTTCGGCCTGGCCGTCGAGGTCGCCCCGCTCGACCGGCTGCCCGCCCTGCTGGACGTCGACCTGGTGGTGTCGACGCTGCCCGCGGGCGCCGCCGACCCCTACGCCGAGCTGGTGGCCGGGTCCGGCGCCGCCCTGTTCGACGTGGCGTACGGGCGGCCGACGGAGCTGACCGGAACGGTCGAGAGCGCCGGCGCACGGGTCGTCGACGGCTTCCCCATGCTGGTCCACCAGGCCGTACGGCAGGTGCGGCTGATGACCGGACGCGACGACGTGCCGGTCGAGGCGATGCGCGACGCCGGAAGCGCCGAGCTGCTGCGCCGCGCCCGCGTCTCCCACGGCGCCTGACGCTCCACCGCCCCTCACTGGACGCTCGGCGGCGGCTCCGCGGTCTGCTGTCCGGGCGCGGGAAGCGCCGGGGGCGGGGAGCGGCGCCGCTTGGCCGTCTCGTGCGCGGTCGTCATCACCATCGGCAGGATCACGCTGAGCCAGAAGTCCTTCCAGCCCCACGTGCCGGTGGCCACGCCGCCCATGCTCCCCACCGCCACCAGGGCGAGCAGCAGCCTGCTCCAGTTGCGCCGCAGATACGGCACGACCTGGACGCGCGGCCCCCGGGAGGGGAGCAGCGCGGGCAGGGGACGGTCACGGGCGTGTGAGCGCTGCACCACGGCCGCGTCCGGCAGCCAGTGCAGCACGTCCCCGGACTCGGCCAACGGCATCCGGGTCAGATCCGTCAGCGCCTCCAGACGCCACCACAGCGTCCACAACGACGTGCGGCCGCTGCCGGGAAGGCCGTTCCACCGGGGCGTGGCCACCTCACCGCGCACCAGCGTGTGGAACGCGCAGCCCACCGTGGGGCCGGGCACGCCGCGCGGGTCGCGCAGCAGCGCCGACAACGCGATCGGCAGGCCGTAGTGCCACAACGCCAGCCGCCACACCGGCCGCGTGTCCGGCCCGTTGGGCGCCACGTCGTAGGTCTCGATCCAGGTGTGCGAGTCCTCGGTGTCCAGGTTGGCGCGCAGCCAGTCATAGGCGGCCGGCAACCGCTCGTCGTGCTGCAGAGGACGCGCCTCCGCCAGGGTCAGAAGGACGAAGGCGGTGTGCGTGACGGTCGGGCCCGCGGCCCGTGTCGGCCCCCAGGCGGGGCGCCTGCTCGTACGGTCGGACGTCAGCCACTCCACGCCCCGCTCGACGGCGGGGTGGTACGGGTTGAGCTGGGTCAGCGCGCGCAGGGCCAGGCACGTCTGCCACACCCGCGACGGGCACCCGTACAGCGACCCCCAGCCGCCGTCCGGATTCTGGTTGTGCAGCAGCCACCGGTAGGCGCGCCGGATGTCGGGTGCGTCGTCACGCAGGTCGCAACGCGCGCGTGCCAGGAACCGCGCGATCCACGCCGTCGCCTCCACGACGGGCAGGCCCAGGCTGGTCCTGGTGGACCACCCGCCGTCCCTGAGGCGGTCGGCGGAGGCGGTCTGGTGGGCGGCCAGATACGCCAGCCCTTCGTCGAAGTGCTCGAACGACCGGCCCGCCTCCGTGAAGGCCAGCAGGCCCACCGCCGTCGCGGTCGCTCCCGGGTCGGGGCGCGTCAGATCGTGGTACCAGCCGCCGCCCACGTCGTCGGCCGGGGCGTAGGCGTCGCGCAGGACGTCGAGCGACTCGTTCAGCCGGGTCTGGAGCACGGCCATGTCGATACTGGAGAAGGCGCTGGGCGGCGGTACTGTCGTCACGGTAGAACGATCTTTGTCAACATGGCCGTCATCTCTTGTGTATGTGCCCGTTAAGCCACGGTTCTGCACCCCCGATGTGCGCAGGCTCTGACCCGCCGACCCCCACGGCGAGGTAGATCTACCGCATCAGCCGCGCGCCGCAGGGCACGCTCTGGGACGCCCCCCGATCCCGCGCACGCTCCCAGGAGGCGTCGTGGCCGAACCCGCGATGCGTACCGACCCCCAGACGGACTGCGTCCTGTGCCCCCCGCTCAGATTCCGCTTCAACGCCATGGCCGACCTGCCCGGGCCCGGCTGCGTCCTGGCGGCGGACGACACGTTCCTGCTCATGCCCGACCTGGCACCGCTCACCGACGGGCACCTCCTGCTGGTGACGACCGGCCACCACCAGTGCGCGGCGGCGTTCAGCGCGGCCCTGTGGGGTCGCGCGCTGCGATGGCGCCGCCACGTCGCCCGCCTCTACACGGCCGCCTACGGCGCAGCCGACGTGCTGGTCATGGAGCACGGACCCGGCAGCCCCCAAGGCGGAGGCGCGTGCATCGACCACGCCCACTGGCACATGCTGCCGACCACGGCGAGCGTACGGGCCGTCCTGGAGGAACAAGGCCTGCGCGGCGGGGTGGCGACGCACCAGGCGCTGCGTGCATGCTTCCGTGCCCGCCGCTCCTACCTCCTGGTGGAGGAACGCGGCCAGGCCGTCATGTACCCAGGGGACGGAGCCCCGCGCCAGTACCTGCGCTGGGCCGCCGCCGTGGCGCTGAGCCGTCACACCGGCGGCACGGCACCGGACGTCTGGCGCTGGCAGGAGATGTTCGGCCTGCCGCAGAGCAAGGCCCGCTTCCTGCGCACGCTCGACGCCATGCGCGCGGCCGTTGCGGCGACCAGCCCCCACGAGCGGGGTCAGCGGCTCCCCGGCGCGCCCCCGCTGGAACGCAACGACAGCCACCAGTAGAGCTCCCCGGCCGCCAGCCGGTCACCGAACCCCGTGCGGCGCACCCCCGGCCCGTACCCCGACGGGTACTCCATGAGCACATGCTCCCGCCGGTACGCCACCACGTCCTCCAACGCGCTGGGGCCGTGACGCAGTAGCCACAACGGCCGTCCCCGCACCGTGCGGTCCAGCGCCGGCAGCATCTCCCGCACGCCGGCCGCGTCGCACGGCACCGGCAGGCCCAGCAGCCGGGCCAGCGTCGGCACCTCGGTGATGACCACGTCGGCCGCCTCCAGCACCGGCATCGCCTCGGCGGCGGGCAGCCTGCGGTCGATGTCGTGCGGCACCAGGTCGAACGCCACCAGCGTGCCGGCCTCCCGCGCGACCTGCACCGCCGCTCGCAGCGCCGCCCGCGACACCGGCGCCAGCAGGGCGTAGCCGTCGGCGAACAGGGCGTCCGCGCGCCGGATCGCCGGGCCCGCCCGGCGCACCTCGCTCTCGGTCAGGCGGCGGCCCGGACCTTGGTCGTCCACCACCAGCAGCCGTACCCCGCGCCGCCCGTCCGCGCCCTGCCCGGCCGGCCCGCCCCGGCCGTCCTCCCGGTTGTCGCCAGGCGGTTCCGCCCGCCAGTCCGCGGCGCGCCCGACCGGCCCGTCGCCGGCGGCCTCTCGGCCGTCGGCCGGAGGCACCGCGTCGGGGTGGGCGGCGCCGTCGCGCAGCATCACCGCAACGCCGTTGGGTGCGCCAGGCTCCACGCACAGCAGGTCGCGCACGCCCATCCGCCGCAGCTCCCGCCGGATCACGGGAGTGAACGCGTCGTCGCCGATCTTGCCCAGCACCGCCACCCGGCGGAAGTAGCCGGTGGCGCACCGGGCCATGTTCACCGCCGTGCCCGCCACCACCGCCCGGGCCGGGGCGTAGGCCAGCCGGTCGGCGGCCACGTCGGCGAAGCGCACGCCGGGCAGGTCCGCCCGCGCCTCGATCATCACGTCGCCCAGCACGACCAGGCGGAACCGGCGCTGTGCGGCGCCGTCCAGCCCCGGCCACAGGACGGGCGCGGACACGGCCGCCCGGCCGCCGGGGGAGGAGGCCGCCCCCGTACCGTCCCCGGTCACCCGGCCGCCGCGTGCAGCCGCAGGAACGCCCGCATCACCGGCCGCAGGTCGGGGATCAGGTCGAAGCCGGACAGGCGGGCCAGCGGCACCCAGGTGAGTTCGCCCAGGTGGTCGTCGGGCATCTGGTGCTCCAGGGTGATCTCCGTGGTCACCGCACGGCACGTGCGCGCGACCGCCACCACCCTGACCAGCACGCGCCCGCCGCCCGAGCCCGGTGACCCGCCCTCCGGACCGTCGGGGCCGTCGGGGCGGTCCGCGGGCGCCCGACCGGGCATGAACCACTGCCACAGATGGAACGGCGGCCCCGGATCGACCTTGAGCCCGACCTCCTCCCAGACCTCCCGGCGGATGTGGTCGTCCAGGTCCAGGTCGTCGGCCACCTCCAGGCGGCCGCCCGGGACCTCCCACCGGCCCGGATGCAGCGGGTCGGACGCGGACTTGCGCACCAGCAGCAACCGGTCGTCGTGGACGATGAAGGCCTTCTGCGCGAACTCCAGCCGGACCGGGGAGCCGGTCAGGTCGGTGGTCGTAACGGCCTCGCTCCTGAATACGGGCATCGCGGGAATTCTTTCCGTGCGGCCGGCCCACGGCGTCCCCTGGGCAGGACCACGGTAACAAGGGCGCCGCCGGCAGCACAGGGCGCGCGGGTGAGTTCTGATGTGCCTTTCACGGGCAGCCGGGTGTGCCCCAGACAGAGGCCGAAAGGGAATGAACGGGGCGCGGCAGGGGTTTGCAACAAGTGGCGTACAACACGGCAGAACGCACGCGTACCGGCCCGCTCGGCGATCGGGCGGCGAAGCCGGATGGCACATCAGGACCCGGCAGGTGATAGTCTTGGTGGTCGACCGATCCGGCATGGGTGTCCAAGTGTTCACCCGGGCCGGGCGCAAGCGGAGGCCACCTCCCACCTGACCGGCCGTTGGAGGCCGGTGGGTCTCGGTTCCGGCGGACGGGCGCCAGCGGCGTCCGGCACGCCGTCGTCCCCGGGCACCGTCCCGAGGGCGGCCGAAGGTGGCCCCGCATGCGATGCCGTGCGGGGCTTTTCGTATGGGAAGCCCTGGGTACGACCGGTCCGAAGACTTGGAGTAACGGCCCCTAGGAGGTCCCATCAGCGCCGAACCGCGTATCAACGAGCGCATCCGAGTGCCCGAGGTCCGGCTCGTCGGTCCGAACGGCGAACAGGTGGGCATCGTGCCCATCGCCAAGGCCCTTGAACTCGCGCGCGAGGCCGACCTCGACCTCGTCGAGGTGGCCCCCACGGCGCGCCCGCCCGTCGCCAAGCTCATGGACTACGGCAAGTTCAAGTACGAGTCCGCGATGAAGGCGCGAGAGGCGCGCAAGAACCAGGCGCACACGGTCATCAAGGAGATCAAGCTCCGACCGAAGATCGACCCGCACGACTACGAGACCAAGAAGGGTCACGTGGTGCGGTTCCTCAAGGCCGGCGACAAGGTCAAGGTCACGATCATGTTCCGTGGCCGTGAGCAGTCCCGGCCCGAACTGGGCTTCCGCCTGCTGCAGCGGCTGGCCGACGACGTCGAGGAACTCGGTTTCGTCGAGTCCCGGCCCAAGCAGGACGGGCGGAATATGATCATGGTGATCGGGCCGCACAAGAAGAAGGCGGAGGCCCGGGCCGAGCGAGCGGCGGCCCGCTCGCAGAACACGGGGCCCGGCTCGGACTGAGCCGGCCCCGCCTCGGCCCCGTCCCGGGCCGCCCTGTGGCGGCGCGGCCGGGCCACGCGGACGGCCGTCCGGCCGTTGCGCGTGTGACCCTGCGCTCAGGCAGGGTCGAGACGCACGTACATTAAGCCTGATCGAGGCGCGTCCCCCACGGGACCCGTGGGGCGCGCCGATCAGGCGCGCCCCCGTGCACCCCGGGGGCCCGGAGTTGAGGGAGACGACGGCGACCATGCCGAAGACCAAGACGCACAGCGGCGCCAAGAAGCGGTTCAAGCTGACCGGCTCCGGCAAGGTGATCCGCCGCCGCGCCAACCGCAACCACCTGCTCGAGCACAAGCCCAGCAAGCGGACCCGGCGCCTGGACGGCACGACCGTGGTGTCCCCGGCCGACGCCAAGAACCTCAAGAAGCTGCTGCGCAAGTAGTAGCCGCGCCTACCGGATCTGTACGACCGGCCGAGGGCCAGGCGGCCCCGGCCCCCACGAAGGAGCAGTCACGTGGCACGCGTGAAGCGGGCGGTCAACGCCGCCAAGAAGCGTCGGGTCGTCCTGGAGCGGTCGAGCGGCTACCGCGGCCAGCGGTCGCGTCTGTACCGCAAGGCCAAGGAGCAGCAGCTCCACTCGATGACCTACGCCTTCCGGGACCGCAAGGACCGCAAGGGCCAGTTCCGGCGGCTGTGGATCCAGCGCATCAACGCCGCCGCCCGCGCCAACGGCATGACCTACAACCGGTTCATCCAGGGGCTGAAGGCCGCCGAGGTGGACGTCGACCGGCGCATGCTGGCCGAGCTGGCGGTCAACGACGCCGCCGCGTTCGCCGCCCTGGTGCAGGTGGCCAAGAAGGCGCTGCCGGCCGAGGGCTCGGCGGCGGCCTGACCGGGCTCGGACCGACGATGGCGAGCGGCGAGCTGACCTCCGTCCGGTCACCCCGGGTCAAGGCGGCTCGCCGGCTCGCCAAACGCGCGTTCCGGCGCCGCGACCGCCGGTTCCTGGCCGAGGGACCGCAGGCGGTGCGCGAGGCCCTGGAGGTGCCCGGGCGTCTGGCCGAGCTCTTCACCACCGCCGAGGCCGAGTCGCGGCACGCCGACCTGGTGCGCGCCGCCGAACGGGCGGGCGTGCCGGTGCTGCGGGTCAGCGGCGAGGTCATGGCCGAGCTGGCGCAGACCGTCACCCCGCAGGGCCTGCTGGCGGTGTGCGAGTTCGTGGACGTCCCGCTGGAGGGCGCGCTGGAGGCCGCGCCCCGGCTGGTGACGGTGCTCGCGCACGTGCGCGACCCGGGCAACGCGGGCACGGTGCTGCGCACCGCCGACGCCGCCGGATCGGAGTCGGTGATCTTCACCGACGCCTCGGTGGACCCGTACAACGGCAAGTGCGTGCGGGCCTCGGCGGGCAGCCTGTTCCATCTGCCCGTCGTCGTCGGGCCGCGGTTCGACGACCTGATCCCCGCGCTGCGGAGCGCGGGCCTGACGGTGCTGGCCGCCGACGGGGCGGGCAAGCGCACCCTGGACGAGGCGATCGACGACGGGCTGCTGGCCCGCCCCACCGCCTGGGTGTTCGGCAACGAGGCGTGGGGGCTGCCCGAGGAGATCCTGGGCAGCGTCGACGACGTGGTGCGCGTGCCGATCTACGGCCGCGCCGAGAGCCTCAACCTGGCCACGGCCGCGGCCGTGTGCCTGTACGCCTCCGCCCGCGCCCAGCGCGCGGGCCGGGCGGGCTAGTTCGCGCCGTCTGTGCGCACTATTACCGATGGCCGGATGCGGCCGCCATCGGCCCCGCCGAAACCTCGGTGAACTGGGAAGATGGAGTCCCGCCGGGCGGCGCCGCGGGGGAGTCGGCGCGCGTTCGGGCTCGTTCCGAAGGAGGAGCGGGAGACCACCCGGACGGCGGATTTCAGGCGTCGTACCCGATGCCTACCGTGAGGGGCGAGAGCGGCGACGAGGCCGCGGGAAAATGGGGGCGGACATGATGACCGACGACGGCAGGGCGACGCGGCGCGCGGGCCTGGGACGGCGCCGGCCGGAGATCCGATGCCGGTCGAGCGCGGTCCGGCGGCCGCGGGGCACCCCGCCGGATCTGAGGGTGACCGTCGCCGACGCCTTCGCCGACGCCGCCGTCGTGACCGTCGAGGGCGAGATCGACCTGGGCACCGCCGAGACGCTGCGCGCCGAGCTGTTCGCCCTGCACGCCGCGGGCCGCCGCGGCCTGGTGGTCGACTTCGCCGGGGTGCGCTTCTGCGACGCCAGCGGCCTGGGCGCGCTGGTCGCCGCCCACAACCGGGTGACCGCCGACGGCGGCCGGGTCCACCTGGCCCGCGTCCGCCCGCAGCAGGCGCGCCTGCTGAGCATCACCGGCCTGGACCGGCTGTTCCCCTCCCACGACGACCTCGCCGAGGCCGTCGCCGCCGCCCGCGCCTCCACCGCGTCCGCGGGGTAGCGCCGGCCGGCGGCGTGTACGGCGGGGACACAAAAGGCTTGCCGGGGCGGGGCTTCCGGGTGCCGTGAGACGCCGGTGTGCGGATAGAGTCTCCTCTCGTAAAGACTCGGAAAGGCCGCGTTCCAACCGGTGACTGGAGGCCGTCGTGGGCGGAGAGCACTCCCCGGACGCGTCCGGGCGCGAGGCTCTCGACGATCTTCCCGACGGGGTGCTGGTGGCCGACCGGGCCGGGCGGGTCGTGGCGTTCAACGCCGCCGCCGCCCGGATGACCGGCGTCCCGGCGCGCGCGGCGCTCGGCCGCGACTTCCGCGACGTGCTGCCGCTGCGCGACGTCGAGGGCCGCGACTGGTGGAAGTGCGTGGCCCCCTACGAGGGCCTGGCGATCCGCACCCGGCACCCCGAACGGTCGCTGTACCTGCCCGACGGCACCGAGGTGCTGGTGACCGCCGGCTACCGGCGCGGCGAGGGCCGGCGCGTGGAACGGTTCACCGTGTGCCTGCGCGACGCCGCCCAGCGCGCCCGCCGCGAACGCGACCGCGCCGACCTGGTGTCCACCGTCGCGCACGAGCTGCGCTCACCGCTGACCAGCGTCAAGGGGTTCACCGCCACGCTGCTGGCGCGCTGGCACCGCTTCAACGACGACCAGAAGCGGGTCATGCTGGAGACGGTCAACGCCGACGCCGACCGCGTCACCCGGCTGATCACCGAGCTGCTGGACGTCTCGCGCATCGAGGCCGGGCGGCTGGAGATGCGCCGCCAGGTGGTCGACCTGGCCGAGGAGGTCCGCAAGGTGATCGCCGGACGGGTCGCGGCGGGCGACGCCGAGGACCGGTTCCGGTTCGAGACGCGCGGCACCCTGCCGGAGATGTGGCTGGACCCGGACAAGATCGGGCAGATCATCGGTAATCTGGTGGAAAACGCGGTGCGTCACGGCGCCGGAACGGTCACCATAGTGGTGGAGCCGGACGTGCATGGGGAGGGAGCCGCCGTGTCGGTGCGCGACGAGGGCGAGGGCATCCCGCCCGAGGCCGCGCAGCGCGTGTTCCGGCAGTTCTGGCGCGGCCCCGGAGGCAACCGGCGCCGCGGCACCGGCCTCGGTCTCTACATCGTCAAGGGCCTGGTGGAGGCGCACGGCGGCACGATCACCGTGCAGCGCGCCCCGGGCGGCGGCGCCGAGTTCCGATTTATCTTGCCCGCCGGGGCTCCCGACTACGCCGTCTGAGCGGCGTCACGAGCCGCCGAGCGGGCCGACACCGGAGATCATTCCGCCGCGCCCCGGGATCGCGCCGCAGGCGGCGCCACTAGACTCGGGGCGTTCCACGCCGACCGGAGTTGTCAACCACCATGTCTGCACCCAACAAGTCCTACGACCCTGTCGAGGTGTCCACGCTGGCGCCCGAGGAGGTCGAGCGGGCCCGCGACGAGGCGCTGGCCGCCATCGCCGCGGCCGCCGACCTCGACGAGCTCAAGCAGGTGCGCCTGGCGCACGCGGGCGACCGTTCCCCGCTGGCCCTGGCCAACCGCGAGATCGGCGCGCTGCCGCCCGCGGCCCGCGCCGAGGCGGGCAAGCGCGTCGGCGCCGCCCGCGGCGCGGTCGGCAAGGCCATCAAGGCGCGCCAGGCCGAGCTGGAGGCCGAACGCGACCGGCGCGTGCTGGTCGAGGAGACCGTCGACGTCACGCTGCCGTGGGACCGGGCCCCGCGCGGCGCCCGGCATCCGCTGACCACGATCCAGGAGCGGATGGCCGACGTGTTCGTCTCGATGGGGTTCGAGATCGCCGAGGGGCCCGAGGTCGAGGCGGGCTGGTTCAACTTCGACGCGCTGAACTTCAAGCCCGACCACCCGGCGCGCACCATGCAGGACACCTTCTTCGTCGGCTCCGAGGACACCGACCTGGTGCTGCGCACGCACACCTCGCCGGTGCAGGTGCGGTCGCTGCTGGAGCGCGACCTGCCGGTGTACGTGGTGGTGCCGGGCCGCACGTACCGCACCGACGAGCTGGACGCCACGCACAGCCCGGTCTTCCACCAGCTGGAGGGCCTGGCGGTCGACGAGGGCCTGACCATGGCCGACCTGCGCGGCGCGATCGACGCGTTCGTCGGCGGCATGTTCGGGGAGGGCCTGGCGACGCGGTTCCGGCCGTCGTACTTCCCGTTCACCGAGCCGTCGGCCGAGGTGGACATGCAGTGCTTCGTGTGCCGGGGCGCGTCGGTCGAGCCGGACGCCGAGCCGTGCCGCACCTGCTCCTCGGAGGGCTGGATCGAGCTGGGCGGCTGCGGCATGGTCAACCCGCGGGTGCTGGTGGCCTGCGGCGTCGACCCCGAGCGCTACAGCGGCTGGGCGTTCGGGCTGGGCGTGGAGCGGACGCTGATGTTCCGCCACGGCGTCGAGGACATGCACGACATGGTCGAGGGTGACGTGCGGTTCACCCTTCCGTTCGGGATGGAGATCTGATGCGGGTCCCGCTTTCGTGGCTGCGGGAGTTCGTCGAGCTGCCCGCGGACGTCACCGGCCGCGACCTGGCCGCCCGGCTGATCGAGGCGGGCCTGGAGGTCGAGACGGTCGAGCAGGCCGGCAACGACGTCGTCGGCCCGCTGGTGGTCGGCGAGGTGCTGGCCGTCGAGGAGCTGACCGGGTTCAAGAAGCCGATCCGGTACTGCCAGGTGAACGTGGGGCAGGCCAACGGCACGGGCGAGCCGCAGAACATCATCTGCGGCGCCACCAACTTCGCCGCCGGCGACCGCGTCGTGGTGATCCTGCCCGGCGGGGTGCTGCCCGGCGGGTTCGAGATCGGCGCGCGTAAGACCTACGGCCGCATGTCCGAGGGCATGATCTGCTCGGTGCGCGAGCTGGGCATCGGCGACGACCACGCCGGCATCCTGGTGCTGCCGCCCGACGCGCCGGTCGGCGCCGACGCGATCGAGCTGCTCGGCCTGCGCGACGACGTGCTCGACATCGCCGTCACGCCCGACCGCGGCTACGCGCTGTCGATCCGCGGCGTGGCGCGCGAGGCCGCCATCGCCTACGACGTGCCGTTCCGGGACCCGGCCGCCGTCGACCTCCCCGACGACACCGCCGAGGTCCACCCGGCGAGCATCGCCGACCCGACCGCCTGCGACCGGTTCGTGCTGCGCGAGGTGCGCGGCTTCGACCCCGCCGCGCAGACCCCCATGTGGATGCAGGTGCGGCTGTTCCGCGCCGGGATGCGGCCGGTGTCGCTGGCGGTGGACGTCACCAACTACCTGATGCTGGAGCTGGGCCAGCCGCTGCACGCCTTCGACCGCGGCAAGCTGACCGGCCCGATCGTGGTGCGCCGCGCCCGCGAGGGCGAGAGCCTGGAGACGCTCGACCACGTCAAGCGCGACCTGCACCCCGAGGACATCCTCATCACCGACGCCTCCGGGCCGATCTCCATGGCGGGCACCATGGGCGGCCTGGCCACCGAGATCGACGAGACGTCGACCGACATGGTGATCGAGGCGGCGCACTTCGACGCCATCGGCACCGCGCGCATGGTCCGCCGCCACAAGCTGCACAGCGAGGCGTCCTACCGGTTCGAGCGCGGCGTCGACCGCGAGCTGCCGCTGTACGCCTCGTACCGGGCGGCGCGGATGCTGGCCGAGCTGGGCGGCGCCGAGATCGTCCCGGGCGTCACGCACGCGCAGGCCCCGGCCGGCACGGTCACGATCACCATGCGGGCCGATCACCCGGCACGCGTCGCGGGGGTCTCCTACGACCGGGCCACGGTGGTGCGCCGCCTGGAGCAGGTCGGCTGCGCGGTCGACGGCGGCGCCGACGACGGCGCCGACGACGGGGACGTGCTGACGGTGACGCCGCCGTCGTGGCGTCCCGACCTCACCGACCCCAACGACCTGGCCGAAGAGGTCATCCGGCTGGAGGGCTACGAGAACATCCCGGCGCGGCCGCCGCGTCCCATCGCCGGGCGGGGCCTGACGCCCGGCCAGCGGCTGCGCCGCCGCATCGGCCGGGCGCTGGCGGGCGCGGGCTACGTCGAGACGCCGAACTTCCCGTTCGTCGCCGAACGCGACTGGGACGCGCTGCAACTGCCGGCCGACGACCCGCGGCGCCGGGCGCTGCGGCTGGCCAACCCGCTGTCGGAGGACGAGCCGCTGCTGCGCACCACGCTGCTGCCGGGGCTGCTGCGCACCCTGGCCCGCAACGTGGGCCGCGGCTTCTCCGACGTGGCGCTGTTCGAGCTCGGCCTGGTGTTCCGGCCGCGTCCGGGCGCGCCGGAGCGGGCGCCGCGCCTGCCGGTCGACCGCGGCCCGACCGCCGACGAGATCGCCTCGCTGGAGGCCGCGCTGCCCGACCAGCCGCTGCGCGCCGCCGTGGTGCTGGCGGGCGAGCGGGAGCGCGCCGGCTGGTGGGGTCCGGGCCGCCCCGCCGGGTGGGCCGACGCGATCGAGGCCGCCCGCGTGGTGGCGCGCGAGGCCGGGGTGGAGCTGACGGTGAAGGCCGACCAGCACGCGCCGTGGCACCCGGGCCGCTGCGCCGCCCTGTACGTCGGCGACACGCTGGTGGGGCACGCCGGTGAGCTGCACCCGCGCACGGTCAAGGAGTACGGCCTGCCGCAGCGGACCTGCGCGATGGAGCTGGAGGTGCGCGGCCTGGGCGAACCGGACGTGACGCGGGCGCCGCACGTGTCGTCCTACCCGGTCGCGACCCAGGACGTGGCGCTGGTCGTCGACGCGGACGTGCCGGCGGCGCAGGTCGAGGCGGCGCTGCGCGAGGGCGCCGGGGAACTGCTGGAGTCGGTGCGACTGTTCGACGTCTACACCGGCGAGCAGGTGGGGGAGGGACGCCGGTCCCTGGCCTACACGCTGCGGTTCCGCGCCGCCGACCGCACGCTGACCGCGGAGGAGTCGGGCGCCGCCCGTGACGCGGCCGTGGCCCTGGCCGCCGAGCGCACCGGCGCCGTCCTGCGCGGCGCGTGAGGTTCGCCTTCGACGCGACGACGGAACGGCCCCGCACCATGCTCCCCTTCTAGTGGTCGTCGCAACACCCCTGCTGAGGGGACGCGATGGACTTCGAGATCCGGAAGGACCGGAGGCCGCAGGGCCGGAAGAAGC
>NZ_JBEYTB010000033.1:0-29672 GCF_040642915.1 Actinomadura sp. NPDC047616 | reverse complement strand
CCCGCGAGGTCTACCGCACCCTGACCAGCACATCCACCACACCAGCCAACCAAAACGATCTTGCTCCTGCAGCTTGACATCTATAGGAGCATCCGAGAAGTCCCAGGAGGCCCTGCACGACGCGCAGACCAAGGCTCTGCGCTTCGGGCACACCGAGGTCGACGCCGAGCATCTCCTGCTCGCCCTGCTCGACCAGCCGGAGGGCTTGGCCCCCCGGCTGCTGGTGGGAGCCGGCGTGAACACCGACCTGCTGCGCACGGAGACCGAGTCCCGGCTCCAGCGGCGTCCGCGGGTCACCGGCCCGGGCGCGGCGCCCGGTCAGGTGTACGTGACCCAGCGGCTGTCCCGGTTGTTCGACACGGCCGAGCGCGAGGCGAAACGGCTGAAGGACGAGTACGTCTCGGTCGAGCACCTCGTGCTGGCCCTCATCGAGGACGGGCTGATCCAGGGGGTCACGCGGAACCGGTTCCTCGAGGAGCTGACGAAGGTCCGCGGCAACCAGCGGGTGACCTCGTCGATGCCGGAGGCCGCCTACGAGGCCCTGGAGAAGTACGGCCGGGACCTGGTCACCGAGGCACGGACCGGGAAACTCGACCCGGTCATCGGCCGGGACACCGAGATTCGCCGCGTCATCCAGATCCTGTCCCGCAAGACGAAGAACAACCCGGTGCTCGTCGGCGACCCGGGCGTCGGCAAGACCGCGATCGTCGAAGGGCTCGCCCAGCGCATCGACCACAGCGACGTGCCGGAAGGGCTGCGGGACAAGACCGTCTGGGCTCTCGACATGGGCTCGCTGGTCGCGGGTGCGAAGTACCGCGGCGAATTCGAGGAACGCCTCAAGGCGGTGCTCAACGAAGTCAAGGCCGCCGAAGGGCGGATCCTGCTGTTCGTCGACGAGCTGCACACCGTCGTCGGGGCGGGCGCGGCCGAGGGCGCGATGGACGCCGGCAACATGCTCAAGCCCATGCTCGCCCGCGGTGAACTCCACATGATCGGCGCCACCACACTGCAGGAGTACCGCAAGCACATCGAGAAGGACGCCGCCCTCGAACGCCGCTTCCAGCCCGTCATGATCGACGAGCCCTCCGTCGAGGACGCCATCTCGATCCTCCGTGGCCTGCGCGAACGGCTGGAGGTCTTCCACGGAGTGAAGATTCAGGACTCCGCGATCGTCGCGGCGGTGACGCTCAGCCACCGCTACATCTCCGACCGGTTCCTGCCGGACAAGGCCATCGACCTGGTCGACGAGGCGGCGGCGAAACTGCGCACCGAGATCGACTCGATGCCGGCCGAGCTCGACGAGCTCACCCGGCGGGTGATGCGCCTGGAGATCGAGGAGGCGGCACTGGCGAAGGAGAGCGACCCGTCCAGCCTGGAGCGCCTGGACGACCTGCGCGCCCAGCTGGCCGACCTCAAGGCCGAGGCCGACGCCATGCGCGCCCAGTGGGAAGCCGAACGGCAGGCACTGCGCAAGGTCCAGGACCTGCGCCAGGAGATCGAACGCGTCCGCCGGGAGGCCGACCAGGCCGAACGCAACTACGACCTCAACCGCGCCGCCGAACTGCGCCACGGCCTGCTGCCGGAACTGCAACGCAGGCTGCAGGCCGAGGAGGAGCGGCTGTCCGACAAGCAAGCCGGCCGGCGGCTGCTGCGCGAGGTCGTGACCGAGGACGAGATCGCCGACATCGTGTCCCGCTGGACCGGCATCCCGGTCAGCCGCCTCAAGGAGGGCGAACGCGAAAAGCTGCTCCGGCTCGACGAGGTGCTGCATGAACGCGTCGTCGGCCAGGACGAGGCCGTGCGGCTGGTCACCGACGCCATCATCAGGGCACGGGCCGGGATCAAGGACCCGCGCCGCCCGATCGGCTCGTTCATCTTCCTCGGCCCGACCGGCGTCGGCAAGACGGAGCTGGCCAAAGCACTGGCCGCGGCGCTGTTCGACACCGAGGAGAACATGATCCGGCTGGACATGAGCGAATACCAGGAACGGCACACCGTCAGCCGCCTGGTCGGCGCCCCGCCCGGCTACGTCGGCTACGAAGAGGGCGGCCAGCTCACCGAGGCCGTCCGGCGCAAGCCGTACTCCGTCGTGCTGCTCGACGAGATCGAAAAGGCCCACACCGACGTGTTCAACACGCTGCTGCAGGTCCTCGACGACGGCCGGCTCACCGACGGCCAGGGCCGTACCGTCGACTTCCGCAACACGGTACTGATCATGACCTCCAACATCGGCTCGGACTACCTGCTGGTCGGCGTCACCTCCGACGGCGAGATCAAACCCGACGCGCGCGATGCCGTCATGGACGCGCTGCGCACCCACTTCCGGCCCGAGTTCCTCAACCGTGTCGACGACATCGTGCTGTTCAAACCACTGACACAGCGCGAGATCGAGCGGATCGTCGACCTGATGTTCAACGACCTGCGAGGCCGCCTCACCGACCGCCGGATGACGCTGGACGTCACGCCGGAGGCGTGCGCCTACATCGCCCGCCAGGGCTTCGACCCGGTATACGGCGCCCGGCCACTACGCCGGTTCATCGCCCGCGAGGTCGAGACCCGGATCGGCCGCGCACTGCTGTCCGGGGAGATCCTGGACGGCGCGGTCATCCGCGTGGGACTGGAGGACGGCGAACTCAAGGTCTCCCACCAGAACCCATGAGGGGGCATTGATGACCGTCCAATGCCCGCACTGTGGCAAGCGCAACCGCGTGCCGGCGGTGGCCGACGGTACGCCGCGCTGCGGGAACTGCCACCGGCCGCTTCCGTGGATCGCCGACGCCGGCGACGACGACTTCGCCGACGTCGCCGAGCGCGCCTCCGTGCCGGTCGTGGTCGACCTGTGGGCGACCTGGTGCGGCCCGTGCCGCATGGTCAGCCCGGCGCTCGAACAGCTCGCCCGCGAGATGGCCGGCCGGATCAAGCTCGTGAAGGTCGACGTCGACCGAGCGCCGAAGATCCAGGAGCGGTTCGCCGTCCAGGCCGTGCCGACCCTGCTCCTCATGCGGGACGGCAAGGTGATCGATCGGCAGGCCGGCGCCGCGCCCGCTCCGGTCCTGCGCGCATTGGTGGAGAGGTCGGCGTGGTCCACGGACGCGCGGTCCAGCGCGCGCTCGTCCCCGTCCAGCAGGCCGCGGGCGTGTTCGGCGGCCGTCGTGACGGTGGGAAAGCCCGGGTTCTCGCGGGCGAGCCGTTCCGCGGCGCCGACCACGCTCTCGGCTCGCACGCGATCGTCCAGGGCGAGTGCGGTGCGTACCAGCCAGGCCGCCGCGGTGGGATCGCTGACCAGCGCCCAGGAGTGCTCCGGCACCTGCTCGCACAGCTCCGCGAACGCCGTCGCCACGGCACCGGCACCATCGCGCGCCATCGCGATCTGGCTCGTCACAAGCGCGAAGCGGGCCTCTGCGTGCGGCGATCCGTACTGCGACAGCCCCGGCCGTACCCGGTCGACGTACCGCTGTGCGGCGTTCAGGTCCCCGGACCGCAGCGCGGCGACGGCGAGCACCGCCAGCGCGGACGACATCAGCACATGCGGGCCCGACCCGCTGGTGGCCGCCAGGCCCGCCTCGGCCTCGGCGATCGCGTCGTCGAAACGGCCCGCGGCCAGATGCAGGCGGGCGCGGAGCACGGCGGGCGCCGCCGCCCACACGAGACGTCCGCGCACCTTGATGTCGTCGCCCGCGCTCGCCATCACCGAACATGCCTCGTCCAGCCGCCGGACGTCGGTCAGGAGCATCGCCAGGATCATCCGGGGGTGCAGGCACCAGGCGTCGATGGACGCCGCCCGGCTGACGGCCTCACGGGCGAGCCGCAGGCCCTCGGCCAGGTCGTCCGTGTCCCACGCGGCCAGCGCGAGCGTGATGAACGCCCCGGTGACGAGGGCGTCGCCGTGCTCGCCGGCAGCCTCGACGATCGCCTGCGCGTGCCGACGCGCGAGCGTACCGTCACGGGCAGCGACCTGCGCGTTGAGTAGCGCGAGTTCAGCGGCGTCGCGGAGCCGGTCCGGTAGGCCCGGTTCGGCCAGTACGGTCGCGGCGTCCACCGCGGCCTCGGCCGACCGGCCCTGCATGTGCAGGATCTCCGACCGGAGGCAGCACAGGCGCGCGTGGGCAGCGGCGGTCAGCGGCCGGGTGAGGGCCGATTCGGTGAAACCGGCGGCCTCATCCAGCCGGCCCGCCTCGATGAGCGTGCGGACGGCGGTCAGTGTGCGATCGGTTCGGGCCGGTTCGGCGAGACCGGTGAGGCGAACTACCCGCAGCGCGATGTCCGCCGCGGTCTGCGGTGAGACCGGCAGGATATCGTCGACCAGCCGGTCCAGCTCGGCGAGGCCACGGGGATCGCCCGTGCGGACACCCTGCATCAGGTGCGCCGCGGCCGCCGTCGCAGGCCCGCCCCGGTCGAACAGGACCTCGCCGATCTGCTGGTGCAGCGCCTTCCGGATGGGAACCGGAACGGCGTCGGTGACCGCCTGCCACAGCAGGCCGTGCCGGAAGGCCAGCTCATCCCCCGCGACGGCGAGCACGCCCGCCGACAGCGCCTCGTCGAACTGCGGGACGATCGCGGTCGGGGTCGTGCCGAGCACCGCGGCCGCGGCGTCCGGCGAGAACGAGCGTGCCAGGACCGCGGTCACGGTCAGCAGATGGCGCGTCCGCGGGCTCAACTGGTCGAGCAGGTGCCGTGCCGCCGCCTGGGACCGCCGCGGCAGGCCAGCCGCGACGAGACGTGCGCTGCCGTCGCGAATCTGGATCCCATTCTCGCCGCGCAGTCCGGCTATGAGCGCGGTGAGGAGGTACGGGTTGCCGCCTGACTGGCCGGCGAGCGCCGCCAGCCGCGGGTCGGGCACGGCACCGAGAATGTCGATGACGATCCTGGTCAGCGCATCGTCGTCGAGGGGCGGCAGAGTGATCCGCTGCACGCCGTCGTATTCGAGGAGGCCGAAGAGGCGGCCGGCGGCCTTCCCCGCCTTCACCGTGCTGCGGGCCAGCAGCCACGCGACGGGCCGGCCGGCGAGCTGTGACGTCCAGGCCCGCAGCGTCGCGAGGGCCGTCGGCGTCACCAGCTGAAGGTCGTCGAGGCCAACCAGCACGGGGCCGGCTCCGGCTCGTTTGTCGAGACCGGCGCGGATCCTCTCGATCCGCCACATGTGCCGGTCCTGCTCGGCGGACGGTCCTCGCCGTCGGCGATCACGTCCTCGCCGAGCGCCGAGAGCAGCGACTCCGCGAGCGGCATCCGGCCGAGGTCGGGGGCGCCGACCGTCACCGACAAGACGCCGCGCGCGCGGGCCGTTCGCGTCGCCTCGCGGAGGAGGAGGCTCTTGCCGATGCCGGGCTCGCCCTCGACGAGCAGGACTCCAGAGCGCCCCTCGTGCGCCGCGGCCAGCAGATCGAGGACGGCGCTCCACTCGGCCGCACGGCCACGCATCCTCGCGGGCCCGCGAGCATCCTCGGTGCAGTGCGTCGGAACGGTGGCCATCATGGCTCCGGCAGCAGCGCGTGGTAGTCCATCGGCAGCTGGTCGGCCACGCCGGCGATCTCGTCGCGGCTCTCCGCCCGCCCGAGCACGTCGCCGACGGGTCTCGGCGGCTCGCGGCGAACGCGTCCACACGCCGCCGAGCGTTTTCGGGCAATCGGTCAGGGGCGGCGCGGAGACCTCGATGGCCGAGCGGCCCGCATCGGCCAGACCGACCGATACGGCATTACTCCACTGTAGTCGCCGCCCAGCCGCCCCGCATCCTGCAGTAGGTCACCCTGCGGAGGCGGCCCGCCCGGATACCGCGGTGGGAGTAAGCGCCACCAACGCGCACATCAGGGGAGGACATCATGAAGGCAGTCGTGTACCACAGGCCCCGAGACGTACCGGGTCGACCAGGTGCCGGATCTCCCCGGATCGAGGCCCCGGGGCGACGACACGGACCGGGTGAAGGTGGTCCTGCACCCCTGAGGACCGAGTTCTCCCGGACCCGCGTCGTCACCCGGCGCGAATGGCAACTCGGCGTCCCGGACCAAGCCACGCCAACCCCGATCTCCTACCGACGCTGGGCGCACTCCAGCGCCCTGATGGCCGAATCGACCCCGGTAAACGCGCGTCGGCCCGCCCCGGACATGACGCCGGGACGGGCCGAGGTACGGCGGGTGTCAGGCCAGCGTGGCCACCCGCCCACCCACCGGGGTGGTGGGCTTCGGTGCGGGCGGCACGCTCGGCTATCAGGTGCCGTCGATCAGGCGGATGGCCAGGTCGGGGCTGAACTGGCCGGCGGGGATCCCGGCACCGATCCCGCAGTTGCCGTCGGAGTCGCCGGGGACCTTGACCCACAGTTCCAGTTCGGCGTCGACTCCCTGGCGGGGCGGGGTGCCGAGCCTGCGTCCGGCGGGGTTGCACCATTCACCGTTGGAACCGTTGCCGTTGCGGCTGGTGTCGACCACGAAGGTCTTACCGCTGGGGAGCCCGGCTTTGACGGCCTTGGCGTAGCTGACCGATTGTGCGGTCGTGTAGTAGTTCGACACGTTGACCGCGAAGCCGCGTGCGTCAGCGATCCCGGCGGCCTGCAGACGCTGGGCCATGGTGCCGGCGGGAATCCAGTTGGCGTTGCCGGCGTCCAGGTAGACCCAGGCGTTCGGCGCCTTCTGCTTGAGCTGCTGCACACCGTATTTCAGCAGGTCGAGCCGGATCTGCCGCTCGGTGCCGTTCGGCAGGCAGTCGAGTTGGGCGACCGCGTCGGGCTCCACCACGACGATCGCCTGGCGGCTGCCGATGGCCGAGGCGAACTGCCCGATCCAGGTGCGGTAGGCATCCGGGCTGCCCGCTCCGCCGCCGGAGTGGCTGCCGCAGTCACGGCCCGGGACGTTGTAGGCCACCAGCATCGGTGTGGCGCCGGCCTGCGCGGCGCCGCCGACATAGCGGGACACCGCCGCGGTGATATCGCTGTCCCAGTTACCGAACCAGCGTGCGATCGGCCGGTCGGCGATGGCCGCCTTGATGCGAGCGGCCCTCGGGTCGCCGGGGTGGGCGGCGACCCAGGCCGCCGGGTTGGAGTTCGGGTCGACGTACAGGTTGGCCGCGGCGATGGCCTTGGCCGCGGGTGCGGCGTAGGAGACGGCGGCGACCTTGGCGGCCTGCGGTTGCTGTCCGGTGAAGTAGGCGCCGGTCAGCGCGGCCGTCGACGCGGTGAACGCGGCGACGGCGGTGATGGTCCATCTGCGGATAGCGGGCAGCACGGGGGTTCCTTTCTCGTCCGGTGTCATGGCGGGGTTGCCGTCCGCGGGCTCTTCGGTCATTCTTCAGCGGAGCATAGGGAAGCGGACGCGTTCAATGCACTAACTATCGACGCGCATCAATCCGGGTCAAGAGCCCTTTCACTCTTCCATTTCCGCCCCAGCCCGCCGTCATTGTGAGCCTGTGGGGTGCCATAACGCGCGCGTAGGCGCTGATCTGGGCTTTCGTGGGGAACCTCAGGTCGCCCGGTGGTACTCGTTGAGCACCCCGGCCGGGACCGTTCGGGGCTGGATCGAGGCGGTCATGTCGATCAATCGACCGAAGTCATACAGTGGCGGGCCGAGCGTGCGGCCTTCGGTGGGGCGGTGGGTCCCCCCTGCGGCGACGTCCGGGAGAACGTGCTGTACCCGACCCGCCGCGTGTCCGACGACACCTTCCTCGTGCTCTCCCCCCCCCGGTCACAGGACCGCGCGGACCTGCGGCTCCCAGGCCGACTCGCCTCAACGCTCTGCCGCACTACCGCTGCGCCTGAAGTATGCGCAGATATCAGTGAGGTTTCTCAACGGCGGCTATTGCCAAATCATGTTGAGGAAACCTCACTTACTGAGCGGAATCAATCGCCGACGTCCGCGAGAACGGCAACGACCTGTGGTTCAGCAAGAAGCACAAGGCGTTCGGAGGCAACGTGCAGTTCCTGTCCGCCCCGGACGGCACCCCGTTGTGGGTCTCCGATGTCGAGCCCGGCTCCACGCCGTGCCGCAGACCGTGCAGCCGGATCGGCAGTAGCGCCGCCTCGCGGGCCTCACCGGCGCCATGACCTCCGGCCAGGCCGCACCGCCCACAAGCTGCGCCCCATCAGGCCCGTGCTCGACATTCCCAGCAGTGCCTGTCGCTCTACCAACAGGCAGCCGCCGAGTACGGCGTGCCATGGGAGGTCCTGGCTGCAATCTCGCCGAGCGACATTGGGTGTTGATGGCGGCACGAGTCCAGGCGAGCGAGCGTATGTCCGGTGGTGGACGGCTGACTCAAGGAACGCACATGACCGAACGCCACTTCCCTCGCTCCCACCAGCCCGCCATTGCGGCGCCGGGCCGTGCGGAGGACGTCCTTGTGGCAGGCGCCTCGGAGGTACGACGGTGGGCCACCGTGTCGGAATCGTCTTGCAGGCGGGCGGATTTCCGGTGCAGGAGCCCAGCCTCGCCGATGGTCAGCTGCGCGAATTCACTGCCGTGGCTGGGCGCCACGTTGCGAGCGCAGGGGTGCCCGGGGGACTGCGCCGGGCTCGGCGGCTTCGCCCAGCTGCCATCCCATCCTCGACCACGCAGGGGGCCGGGCGGAGCCCGCCGGCCTCGGTCAGCCGGGCGTCAGGTGCGTGGGCTCCAGCGTGGTCCCGCGTGTTGGGCCAGGGCCGCGATGAGGGCAGCGTGCTGCTGTTCGGTCATGGGGCCGAGGACACAGAGGGGTCTACGCTCGTTCTGGCCTTCCTGAAGATCGGGGATCGACACGTCGGGGGCGATCCATCCGGCCGGGCGAAAGTGGCGGGGAAGAGGGTCCGTCCCGCGGAACCGAACGCGCAGTGCATTGCAGCGGTGGTATCGGCCCGCCGCCGTACGTTCGAGCGAGACCGTGTCGATCTCGTTCCAGAGAAATGCACGCTGTCCGGAGGGGTCCGTGGCGGGGGTGGCGCATCGCGGGTCCGTGGTCGTGATGCCGCGCGAGTCCACGCGAAGCGACCATGGCCGCCTGTGCGACAGTCCGCGGGAATGACGAAGCCAGGCCCAACTGTAAAAGGCGAGGTAGAGTCCGTACAGCGGGACGACGATACTGCACAACAGTGCCGGGAAAGTTGCAAGGAATGCCGCGTATTGCAGCGGGTCGTGCGGCGTGTCGTCCCCGTACGTCAATCCTAGGAACATGATCAGTGGTGCCATGACGGCGAGAATGCCCACGGTGATCCAGCGAGGCCCTGGAGCCTTTCCAAGCGCTTCCGTATAGGTGGAGTGGGACTCCTTTCCAGTCCAGGAGATCTCGAACCACTCTGCGGCACCAGGTGAAGTCTCCTGTATGGCGACCTGCGTCGGTACGGTCGGCAGCCCCGGCACCGTCTTCACTCGTTCCTCGTCGCGGTCCGGAACGATGGCCGACTGCGCCTGTCGGAGGCGTTCATGAACGGCTTGCGCGCTCTGGGGGCGCCGGTCCGGGTCGCGTTGAAGGAGCTCTGACACCAGATCGGCGAGGAGCGGTGGAACGCCGGGCCGAAGAGCGGTCAAGCGAGGGGCCTCTCCGTCGAGCTTACGACGGATGACGGAAAGGTCGTTGGCACCGGTGAACGGAGGCTCGCCGGCGAGAAGCGCGAACAGAACGCCGCCCAGTGCGTAAAGGTCGGAGCGTTCGTCGCCACGTTGGTCCAGGAACTGTTCCGGCGCCCCGTACGAGGCGGTGCCCGCCGGCGAGAGCATGGTGGTCGGGGCGACGGTGAAGGTGTGGGCGTGGGAGAAGCCGGCGATACCGAAGTCGACGACCTTGACCCGGCCGTCCGAGGTGAGCATCACATTCGACGGCTTGATGTCGTAATGGACGACCTTCGCCTTGTGTGCGGCGACCAGAGCCGCGCAGATCTCCAGTGCGATATCCAGCGCCCGCGCCGCCTCCATCGCTTCCCCGCCGCGTACGTGATCAGCGAGGGTGGCGCCTTTCACCCGCTCCATGACCATGAACCGGAGGCCGTCGTGCACGCCCCGGTCGTAAAGGGCGACGACGTTGGGATGGTTGATCTGCGCGGCGGCCACAGCTTCCCGCTCGAAGCGGTGACGCAAATCCGCAGGGGTATCGGCGTCGTCGACAAGGAACTTGACGGCCACGTCCCGGTGCAGGTCGCGGTCGCGTCCCGCCCACACCTCGCCCATCCCACCCCGGCCAAGGCGCTCAACCAGCTCGTACCTTCCCGCGATCAGCGTGCCGTGCTTCACTACCGCCCCTCACTCACCCGCCCTGATGCCACGCTCATTGTGACCCAACGCTCGACTCGGGAGGATGCTGTGGCTCGCCCTCGACAAGCGGGTTGGGCTCGGTGGCGATGACCTCGTCGCCGCCTTTGACATCCTTGACGAGTTTGCGGGTGACGTCGGCCATGAGGACGGGGGTGTCGCCGGGCGATGCGGCGGAAAGCGGCGGGAGCCGGGCGGCGCCCGGCGACACCGCTGTGCGATCATCTAAGGCGACCCATGGGACGAGGAGTGGGATGAGCACGCTGCAGACGCTCGATCGCGGTCTGCGCGCGTTGGACGTCGTGTCGCGGAGCCCGGCGGGCATCTCGGTGGCGGACCTGGCCAAGGAACTGGGTGTCCACCGCGCCATCTGTTACCGCATCGTGGCCACGCTGGAGGCCCATTCGCTCGTCACGCGCGCCGCCGACGGCCGCATCCGGCTCGGCCTCGGCGCCGCGGTGCTGGCCTCCCGGTTCGAGCCGCACTTCATGCACGGTGCCCGCCCCGTGCTGGAGGAGCTCGCCGAACAGACCCACGCGACCGCCTTCATCGCCGCCGCGGAGGCCGACACCTGCGTCGCGGTCATGGTGGCCGAACCGAAGGACACCGTGCTGAGGGTCGGCTACCGGGTGGGCAGCAGGCACCCGCTGACTCAGGGGGCGTCCGGCATCGCGATCCTGGCTATGCGCCCGGAGAGCCCGCGCGATCCCGAGCCCGTCCGACAGGCTCGCCGGGACGGCTACTGCGTGACCAAGGGTGAGCTGCAGAAAGGCGCGGTCGGCGTGTCGGCGGGCATCGGCGTGCCCAACGACGTCGAACCCGGCACCGTGATCGAACGCAGTGTCGGCGTGGTCTCCACCGAGGGCCTCGACATCGACCGCGCGGCGGCCGCCGTCACCCGTGCCGCACGCCTTCTGTCTCAGCTCGTCACCGGCTGACAACGCCGCGTCACCGACAGTCGCCGGTCGAGCAGCCCACTCGAGGCTGAGCAGGCACGCCCCTGCCCCGCGTTGACCTCAGACCGGTTCGGGCACTGCGGCATGCGGTCGAGCAGGTCCTACCGGGCGGTCGTGCAGCAAGTGACTCTTGACCCGTCAATGTGGCGCACCTTACCCTGCACTGGTCTCGCGGTCTCGCTTATCGCACATAAGTGTTCGATAAACGTAAAACCAATGCACAGAGGTGCGAGGAGAACACATGGGCTCAGTCTCATCCCCCGCAGCCGAAGCGCCGGAGGGCGCCGCGTCCGCCCTCCGTACGAGCGTGGGAGGCTGCCCGATCGACCACTCCCGGCTGGATCCGACCGGACGGCCCGTCTCCCCCAACGCGGCCGCCTTCAATCCGTTCGGCGAGGCGTACCTGCAGGACCCTGCGGGCGCACTGCGGTGGTCGAGGGAGGAGGAGCCGGTCTTCTACAGCCCGGAGCTGGGCTACTGGGTGGTCACCCGCTATGAGGACGTCAAGGCGGTCTTCCGCGACAACATCACCTTCTCGCCGTCCATCGCCCTGGAGAAGATCACCCCGTTCTCCGACGAGGCGAACGCGGTGCTGAAGGCGCACGGGTACGCGATGGACCGCACCCTCGTCAACGAGGACGAGCCCGCCCACATGCTGCGCCGGCGGGCGCTGCAGGAACCGTTCGCCCCCGAAAAGCTCGCCCACCACGAAGCGATCGTGCGCCGCCTCGTCCGCGAGCACGTCGACCGGTTCATCGACGCGGGCAGGGCGGATCTCGTCAGCGAGATGCTGTTCGAGGTTCCGCTGACCGTCGCGCTGCACTTCCTCGGCGTGCCCGAGGAGGACATGGCCACGCTGCGCCGCTACTCGGTCGCGCACACGGTCAACACCTGGGGACGTCCCTCGCCCGAGGAGCAGGTTGCCGTCGCCGAGTCGGTCGGCAAGTTCTGGGAGTACTCCGGTGAGGTCCTGGACAAGATGCGCCAGGACCCCTCGATGCCCGGGTGGATGCCGTACGGGATCCGGCTGCAGCCGGAGATGCCCGACGTCATCACCGACTCCTACCTGCACTCGATGATGATGGCGGGCATCGTGGCCGCGCACGAGACCACCGCGCTCGCCACGACCAACGCGCTGCGGCTGCTGCTGGAGAACCGCACCCAGTGGGAGGAGATCTGCGCCGACCCGAGCCTCATCCCGGCCGCGGTGGAAGAGTGCCTGCGCTTCTCCGGCCCGATCGTGGCGTGGCGGCGGATCGCCACCTCCGACACCGAGATCGGCGGCGTCCCCATCCCCGAGGGCGCCAAGCTGCTGATCGTCCAGGCGTCCGCCAACCACGACGAGCGGCACTTCGACGACCCTGACGAGCTGGACATCCGCCGTGACAACGCCGCCGGGCACCTGTCGTTCGGCTACGGCTCCCACCAGTGCCTGGGCAAGCACCTGGCCCGGATGGAAATGCAGGTCATGCTGCAGGAGTTCACCACGCGCCTCCCGCACATGCGGCTTGTCCCCGACCAGGAGTTCACCTACCTGCCCAATACCTCCTTCCGCGGCCCCGAGCACCTGTGGGTGCAGTGGGACCCCGAGCGCAACCCCGAGCGCACCGACCCCGCGATCCTGGACCGCCGCCAAGAGTTGAGGCTCCGTGGACCGGGCGGACGCGCCGTGTCCCGGACCATGACCGTGCGCCAGATCGAACGGGAGGCGGACGAGATCGTGCGGATCACGCTGGCCGACCCCCACGGCAGGCCCCTGCCGAAGTGGTCGCCCGGCTCGCACGTGGACCTGGAGTTCGACGAGTTCTCCCGTCAGTACTCCCTGTGCGGCGATCCAGACGACCGGTCCTGCTACCAGATCGCGGTGCGCAAGGATGGCGACGGCCGCGGCGGCTCCCGGTACCTGCACGAGCGCCTGACCGTCGGCGACGTGCTGCGCATGCGCGGTCCCCGCAACCACTTCCGGCTGGACCCGGACGCGCGGCGCTACGTGTTCGTCGCCGGCGGCATCGGCATCACCCCGATCATCGCGATGGCCGACCACGCCCGCCGCACCGGCCGCGACTACGAGATCCACTACTGCGGCCGGTCGACCGGCACGATGGCCTGCCTCGACCGGCTCGTCCGCGACCACGGCGACCGGCTCACCGTGTACCGGTCCGCCGAGGGCGTCCGGCTGGACGTCGACACACTGCTGGCCGACCCGGTGGAGGGCACTCTCATCTACGCGTGCGGTCCCCGGCGGCTGCTCGACGCGCTCGACGAGGCGACCCGGCACTGGCCCGAGGACGCGCTGCGCATGGAGCACTTCACATCCGACGTGGGCAAGCTCGACCCGGCCCAGGAGCACGCCTTCGACGTGCAGTTGGCCGAATCCGGCGTCACCGTCCACGTTCCCGCCGACCAGACCGTGCTCACGGCGCTGCGTGCCGCCGGCTTCGACGTGCCCAGCGACTGCGAGGAAGGACTGTGCGGCACGTGTGAGGTGCCCGTCGCGGAAGGGGAGGTCGACCACCGCGACGTGGTGCTGACCAAGGCCGAGCGTGCGCGCGGCGACAAGATGATGACGTGCTGCTCACGCGCCTGCGGCAAGGCGCTCACACTCCGTATTTGACGCGGCGGCTTGGCTCCGGGGGGCGAGGAGCAAGGCCTCGGAGATCGAAAGGAACACCAATGGCATCGGATGCGGCACGCGCCCGCACGGCAGGCACCGGCAGTCGCCGCGGGACCCCCGGCCGCGGGTTTCCCCGGCTGCTGGCGGGCAGCATGGCCGGCGCCGTCCTCGAGTGGTACGACTTCGCCATCTACGGCGTCATGGCGGCGACGGTGCTCGGGCCGCTGTTCTTCCCGGGCGACGACGGCTTCATCAAGCTCCTGCTGGCACTGGCCACCCAGGGAATCGGCTTCTTCGCCCGCCCGCTCGGCGGCATCGTCTTCGGACACCTCGGTGACAAGTTCGGCCGCAAGCCGATGCTGGTGGTGACGTTCCTGATGCTGGGCGCCGCCACCATGTCGATCGGCCTGCTGCCCACCTATCACGACATCGGCATCACCGCGACGTTCCTGCTCGTCTTCCTGCGTCTGGTGCAGGGCTTCGCGCTCGGTGGTGAGTTCGGCGCGGCGGTGCTGCTGGTCAGCGAGTACGGCGAGCCCAGGCGCCGCGGGTTCTGGACGTCCTGGCCGCAGGCCGGCGCCCCGGCCGGCACGGTGCTGGCAGCCGCCATGATCACCGTGCTGGGCATGTCCATGAGCGACGCCGACTTCGAGTCCTGGGGCTGGCGGATCGCGTTCCTGCTGGCCGCGCCGCTCCTGGTCATCGGGTTCCTGATCCGCCGGGGCCTGGACGAGTCGCCGGTGTTCCGTCAGGCGCAGCGCGCCGCCGAGGAGGCGCGGAAGTCCGCGGCCGGGAAGCACCGGGAGGCCAAGCGGTCCAGCGTCCTGCAGGCGCTCTCGCGGCCGCGGGCCGTGCTGCACGGTCTCGGCATGCGGCTCGGTGAGAACATCGCCTTCTACATCTACACGGTGTTCGTCATCGCCTACGCCACCAAGTACCACGGGTTCGACCGCGGAGACGTGACGCTGGTGGTCACCTTCGCCTCGGTGTTCCAGTTCGTCGGGATGATCGCCGGCGGCGCCTGGTCCGACCGGGTCGGCCGCAAGGTCGCGATGCTGGTTCCGTCGGCGGTGCTGGTGGTCTGGGCGCCGATCTTCTTCTGGCTGGTGCACTTCGAAAGCCTGCCGCTGCTGTGGATCGGCGTCTGCGTCGGCGCGTTCTTCCACGGCATGCTGGCCGGACCCGAGGCCGCCTGGATCGCCGAGCTGTTCCCGACCCGGTACCGCTACGCCGGTTCCTCGCTGGTGTTCCAGGGTTCCTCGATCGTCGCCGGTGCCCCCGCTCCGTTCATCGCGGTGTGGCTGATCAACAGCTTCGGGGTCGGGATGGTCATCGGCTACCTGGTGATCACCATGGCGATCACCTTCGTCGCGGTGATCACGAGTTGGGAGACCAAGGGAGTCGACCTGGATCGGGTCGGCTGATCCCCTTCCCGTTGCTTCGCACCGAGGCCGCCCCCGGCGTCGCCCAGCAGGGCGACGCCGGGGGCGGCCGCATCTCGCCCAAGACGGTGTCCACCGAGGTCGGGCCGGTGCACTCGGAGCACCAGCACCGTGCCCAACACCGCACCCCACACCAACGCCAGCACCGCAGGCCCGCCCCGCATCTTCCGGACGGAGCCCCAACCAGAGTTGGGGAGAGCTGGAAGGGAAGGTCGTCGGCAGGGCCGCGCAGGGCGCGCGCCGGTGGTGTGGTCCAGTGCGATCACGCGGGCGGTGTTGGGCGGGCAGACCGTCAGGTGCCCGTCGTACTGAGCGACGCGGCACGTCGGACACCGGACGGCGAGTTCGTGCGCGACCTTCCAGTGCGTGGTCGCGCGCTTGCCGGCGAGGAGGCCCGCGGCGGCGAGAACGAACGCCCCGGTGCAGATCGACGCGACACGGCCGGCCACGGCCGCCGGTATCCGCGCGGCGTCCGCCAGGTCGCCGGGGACACGGGCGCGCGGATAGCGGTCGGACCCGGCCACCAGCAACGTGTCGAAAGCCGGCTCCGAGGAGACGGCGCCGTCGACCGCGATCCGGACCCCGAGGCTTGACGTGACGTCCGCACCGGTCGGCGACAGCAGCACGATCCGGTAGTCGGCACCGAACCGGTTCGCCTCCTTGAACGCCTCCCCGGGACCGGCGACGTCCAGCAACGTCACTCCGTCGTAGACGAGGATCGCGACGCGATGGGGGGCGGCGTTCACCACTCCGGTCCCTCCGGAGCCGGATCCGCTCGCTGATCCCCGGGCCCGGGCGTCCGACGGGTCGGCGACGCGGGAGGCATGGGCACCGTTCATTGGTAGCACACCGTTACCCGAGATCACGGGGCCCTCCTGGGCGGGGTTGCTCAACCGGCAGCGGGCGCCGCAGCCATCCCTCTGACCGCCCTGGAGTGGCTTCGTCGTGCCGCGGCGGGGTATGGCTGAGAGCCACGGTCGTCGTGGAGCGCCCGGGTGCGTTTCGCGCCCGTCCGGATTTGAGTGCTTCTTGGCCGGACGAAGGCGGCGCCGCACACCGCCCGTCGGCAGCATGGACGTCGGACACACGGTCCACAGCCAGCACACTTCCCGGAAAGTCAGATGTCATGGCAGAGGTCATCGCGGGGTTGGAGATTCCCCGGACAGCGGCGGTCGCCGAAGCGACCAGGCTCATCCAGGAAACGACCAGCCCCCTCATCTACCACCACTCCCGGCGGGTCTTCTTCTTCGGCCTGATTCACGCTCACAAGCTCAGTGTGAAACCGGACCCGGAGCTGCTCTACTTGGCGGCCATGTTCCACGACACCGGCCTCCTGACTCCGTTTTCCGACGTCGAGCAGCGCTTCGAAGTCGATGGCGCCGACCACGCACGCAAGTTCCTCCTGGACCGCGGTTTCCCGACGGCCGCCGCTGAGACCGTCTGGACGGCGATCGCGCTGCACACCACGCCGGGAATCCCCGGCCGGATGGCCCCGGAGATCGCGGCCACGCACCTCGGCGTCCTGACCGACGTGGTCGGCTTCGGCCTGGACGGACTCGAACAGGATCAGTTGGACGAGATCCTCGCCGTCCATCCACGAGGGGACTTCAAGAACGAATTCCTGCGAGCCTACGTCGACGGCTTCAAGAACCGCCCCGAAACCACGAACGGCACCGTGAATTCCGACGTGCTCGAGCACTTCATCCCCGGCTTCCGGCGCACGACGACGGTCGAGCGCATCCTCGGCTCGCCCTGGCCGAGCTGACCGCGGACATCACACGAGGCCACGCGATGAACGGTGTCAGTCACTTCCGCAACGGACGTCGTGCTTCGTTCGTCCCGCTGCGCCGACATGCCGATGAGGGCGACCGCGAGCGCGCCGTCCCCGATCCACCCGCTCCACCGGGAGCGTTGGGGCTTCCCGGTGACGATGCCGCCGGTGTCTGTCGCCGTGTACGTCGCCGGTCTGCTGGGCGCGCTGCTGACGGCCGGGTCGCTCAGCGATCACCTGGGCCGCCGTCCGGTGCTGGTCGCCGCCCTCCTCGTGGCGGCGGCCGTCATCGGGTCGGTCATCGCCGGACTAGGCGCCGGGTTGACGGTGAACGGACCCCTCCGCCTCATCAGCGCGGCAACCGGCGCAGAGGCCCGGCCGGAGGTGTTCTCCACCGCCTACGTGATCAGCTGCACGGCACTGGGCGCCCCGTGTCCGACGGCCGGGCTGCCGGCCCGGTGGTGGGGGCTGGAGCCCACGGCCCGCTTTTCCATCGCGTTCATCGCGGTGCTGTCCGTGATCGTCGCGGCTCACGCTGGACGCCCACAGGCTCACAAGCGCACCGACGACGGGCGATCCGCGACCTCCGCGCCCGGGAGCCCTCATCACGTGCGTCCCGAGCGGACCTCGTGGTGAGCCCCGCCCATACCGACGAACGTTCTTGAAAGGAGTCGAGCATGCGAGCGATCACCGTGCGAGATCGTGACGCGGGTGTCGGCGGCCTCGCCCTGACCGACATGCCCCATCCCCATGCCGCGGAGAACGACGTCATCGTGCGCGTGCACGCCGCGGGCTTCACCCCCGGAGAGCTCGACTGGCCCGCAACGTGGACCGATCGCGCCGGCCGCGACCGGACACCCAGCATCCCCGGGCACGAGCTGTCCGGAGTCGTGGTCGAACTCGGCTACGGAACCACCGGCCTCACCGTGGGCCAGCGGGTGTTCGGACTGACCGACTGGGCCCGCAACGGCTCCCTGGCCGAATACACCGCGGTGGAGGCTCGCAACCTCGCCCCCCTCCCGGCCGACATCGACCACACCGTGGCCGCCGCGCTGCCCATTTCCGGGCTGACCGCATGGCAGGGACTGTTCGACCACGCCCACCTCACGACCGGCCAGACCGTTCTCATTCACGGCGCCGCAGGCGGCGTCGGCTCGATCGCCGTCCAACTCGCGCGAGAGGTGGGCGCCCGCGTGATCGGCACCGGCCGAGCGCACGACCGTGATGTCGCGCTCGGCCTCGGCGCGCAGACCTTCCTCGATCTGGACGCCGACGATCTGCGGCACGTCGGCGAGGTGGACGTGGTGTTCGACGTCATCGGCGGCGACATCCTCGTGCGATCGACCGAACTGGTGCGCCCGGGCGGCACCCTCGTCTCCATCGCCATGCCACCCACCGTGCAGCCCAAGGACGGGCGAGCCGTCTTCTTCGTCGTCGAACCCGACCGCACCCGGCTGACCGACCTCGCCCGGCGCCTCCGGGCCGGACGGCTCAAGCCCATCGTCGGCGCCGTGCGACCGCTCTCCGAAACGCCCTCCGCGTTCGCCCGCCATCGCCGCACGCCCGGTAAGACGATCATTCAGGTCGCGGACGAACAAGGAGGACAACACTCATGATCAATGTGCGGATCGCCGGCGGCGTGCTGATCGCCGGCACGGCCGCCGCGGTCGTCGGATGCGCCCCTGCGACGGAGCGTCCGGTCACCCAGGCCAGCGCGGTCGTGGCTTCGGAACACCCTTCCGAGACCCTGAAGACCCTGATCAACCAGGCGCTCCCGAACATCCCCGGCAAGACCTTCACCTCGGCGACCGTGACCTTCCCGCCGGGCGCCCGAGCGGCGCCCCACCGGCACGGCAACGCGTTCGTCTACGCCTACGTTCTTCAAGGCACTGTGCGCAGCCGGCTCGAAGGCGAACCGATGCGCACCTACCGCCAAGGCGAGAACTGGATCGAGCGGCCGGGAGCCCACCACGTTGCCACAGAAAACGTCAGCAACACAGAACCGGCCAAGCTCCTGGTCGTCTTCATCTCGAACACCGGAGAACAACTCAAGATCAATGACCCGCACCAGTAGCCCGTGTCGTACAGCGTGAGCAGCAGCTCGTAATCCGCGAGCTAGGGTTTCAAGTCCCTGCCAGCGCACCTCGGCCGCCCTTGGTCGCAAACCTCCTTGCTTCTCAGGGGCGCTGTCATTTGGGGGGACGACCCCCAAACCCCCCGTCATCCCATCGTGGACATATGCGACAACGTCCGAATGCCCACCGTCGTTTATGGACGGCTTCGTCCCCCTGGCCGCTCCGGAGCGGCTTGGCGGCACCGACCGAGGCGCACCACTCCCGGATCCCCGGTCATGTGGGATGTTGCCCAGCACCTCGATGACCGATCGGCCCCTGTGAACATGCGCCGGCCCGCCCCGGACATGACGCCCAAGGTCGGTCACCGGGCATATCGGATTTCGGTATTCCCGCAGGTAGTGGACACAGGCGGAGCCACCGTTCGTCTGATCCAGCCTGGCGGTCGGCTGAGACGACCGGCCGACTCAGCCGGTCGGTGTCGGTGGGCACGAAAGGACGACGGAACCGGTGGAGTTGATGCGTGTCCGGCGGGACGCAGCGTGACTGATATCCGCATGTACTCCCGGTCGGAGGCCCGCACCATCAATATATTCACCCCACCCCAGCCTCCGCGCCCAGAACTAAGGTCTCGGCACGGGAGCCCTTGGACGCGAACCGCAGGGCACCTGGGAGCGTCTCAATTCATGGAGAGCCCGTGAGGCGGAGAGGGGCGAAGTGTCGGACGAACTGATTCTCACCGTGCTCGCCGGGCTGGTCGGAACAGGTTTCCTCGTGGCCTATCTGCGGGACGTCGTGCACGTGTTGTGGCTATGGCGACGCGGCATACGCACGTCCGGTGTAGTGGTCGACAACGCGGCGACCAGAGCCGAAGCGGGAACACGGTGGACACCGATCATCGCCTTCGAGGACCAACACGGGAACCGGGTGGCCTGCAAGCCGATCGTGCGGATGGACGCGAAGATGCAGCCGGGGCAAGAAGTGCCAGTGGTGTACCTGGCACACAAGCCAGAGGTCATGCTCCTTTTCACACGGTGGAACATGGTGAGGTCGCTGCTGGAAAACGGATTTCTTCTGGTACTCGGATCGGCGTTCCTGGGTTTCGCGGTGGCCGCCGCGATCGTTTGGTCCAGATAGTCGAGAAGAACCGACCAGCAGGCGAACGGCGCCGTGGAAGGAGCCTTCTTCTTCCCCATGGCAGCCGTCACTGATCACCGCCCATATCGGGCGGACCGTCCGGCTCCGGAGCAGCTTCGGCCGCAAGTAGCTGACCCCGACGATCAGCGGGCTCACCAGCACGATCAATACCCTGGCCTTCGCCCCCGACAACCGGACCCTCGTCATCGGCGCCAACAAGGCGACCACGCTGTGGGACGTCCGCGAACGGCGCCAGATCGGCATGTCCCTCCCCGGACACAGCGGCCTGGTGTCCTTCCTCGCCTTCAGCCGCGATGGAGAACCCTGGCCACCGGCGGCGACGACCAGGTCGTCAGGCTCTGGGACGTCACCGGCCGCCGCGAGATCGGCGCGTCCCTCACCGGCCACGCCGCCCCGGTCGTCTCCATGACGTTCGCCCCGGACACAACGAGCCTGACCACCGGCGACGGGGAGGCGACCGTGCGGCGGTGGAACATCGCTGTGCCCACGGACCCCGCGGCGACCGCCTGCTCCATCGCCGCACGCACCCTCACCCGCGCCGAATGGACCCAATCTGGGCCGGGTCGCCCCGCAGCAATGGCGCGACCTGATCATCGGCGGCCTCGGGCATCCGCGTGTATGCCGCGGCCGTCGCGGTGGTCGGTGCCGACGCGGGTGTCGGTCAGTAGCCGGGCACGCGCAGCACTTGACTGCTCGACGGTGTGCACGTTGGACGTCACCACCCACGCACCAACGGGATCGCATGGGATCGGGCGTGCCGGCGAGCGATCGGATCGGTCCGGAGGGCTTTCGCGGACACCACAACGACACCAGCGGGCGGTTGGAGAACCGGCGCAGGATGACAAGCAGGAAAGTGACCGATGTGGTTGCCCCGAGCGCGGGCGGTCGATCACGTCCCCAGTGTTGACCCTTTGCACCGACTCAGCCAGGGAGGGGTAATCCCTGGCTAGCCGGTCGTTCACAGGCCCCGCGCAGTCGGACGCCTACTCCCGCCTGGGGCGAAGCAGTTCCCGAAGCCCATCCGGGTGACGAACCCTTTCCGGGTCCGGCGCGCGATCTCGTTGACCTCCTCGACGCCTGAGTCTCTGAGGTCGACGACACTGCGCACGGGCTTGTCACCGAACGGCAGGGCGAGAATGCGTGCGATCTCGTCGGCCACGGGAGCCGGGCTCGGCTCGAGCCCGGCTCCGCGGCTCCGGGCTCCAGGGCTCCGAGATCACTGTCGTCGGGACCGAGACGAGCCGGCACGCCGCGTATTCCGCCCTGAGATGTGCGCCGTTGGAGTCGCCATCAAAGCCGCAGGCGAACCCTCACCTCCTTGTCGGTGCGCACCAGCCTCGACGCGATCAGTCGGCAGTTTCGTGATCGAGTTACAGGTCGCGCTCGCGGGTCTCCCTGACGATCAGCACGCAGACCAGCCCGGCCAGCGCCGCCGCCGCCCAGATGGACGCGATCGGCCAGGAGGAACCGCCGGCCGCACCGACGAGTGCTCCCGCCACGAGCGGCACGAACCCTGCCACGACACCGCCGAGCTGGTAACCGATCGACGTGCCGGTGTACCGGACGTTCGCGGAGAACAGTTCCGCGAACAGCGCCGCGGTCGGCCCGTACATGCCCGCGTGCGCCACGGCGAGCGCAAGCAGCATGGCCAGCCAGGTGAGCCCCGTCTGCCCGGACGCCAGCAGCCAGAAGAACGGGAAGGCGAGAAGGGCCGTGAATCCGGCCGCGGTCAGGAACACGGGGCGTCGGCCCAGCCTGTCCGACAGCGCTCCGAAGCAGGGCACCGTCAGCGCCTCGACCACCGCCGCGATCAGCATCCCCGTCAGGAGCACGCTCCGCGACAGACCGAGGTGGGAAGAGCCGTACGACAGCGCGAAGACCGTGACGACATAGAAGGGGACGCCGGCCGAGACGTACATGCCGACGGTCAGGGCGATCGCCTTCCAGGAGTGGCGGAACGCCTCCATGGCCGGCATCTTCCGCGACCGCCCCGACTCCTTCACCCGGACGAACGTCTGGGTCTCGGTGATGCGCGACCGGAGGAACAGCCCCACCGCGATCAACACGATGCTGAGCAGGAACGGGATGCGCCAGCCCCAGGCGAGGAGGTCGTCATCGGGCAGAGCGGAGACGACCGAGAACGCGGTCGACGACAGCACCAGCCCCAGCGGCACCCCCATCTGCGGCAGGCTCCCATAGAGGCCCCGCCGGTGCCGCGGCGAGGATTCCACGACCATGGTCACCGCGCCGCCCCACTCGCCGCCGACGGCGAAACCCTGCAGGAAGCGCAGCGTGACCAGCAGGATCGGCGCCCAGACCCCGATGGTCCGATAGCCCGGCAGCAGGCCGACGATGACGGTGGCCGCGCCCATCAGGAACAGCGTGAGCATGAGCGCGTTCTTGCGTCCCACGCGGTCCCCGAAGTGACCGAAGATGACCCCGCCGAGCGGGCGGGCGACGAAGCCCACCGCGAACGTGCCGAACGCGGCCAGGGTTCCGGCCGCCGCCGAGAACTCGGGAAAGAACTCCGTGCCGAAGACCAGCGCCGCGGCGAGGCCGTAGATGTAGAAGTCGTACCACTCGATCGTCGTGCCGATCATGCCGGCCAGTGCCGTTCTGTGGGTGACGGCCGGGAGCACCTCGTGGCGCCGTCCGGCTACTTCGCCAGTGACGGGAAGATGGCTCATGCGGGTTCGTCGCTCTCGTCGTCGGGACTCGGGTGAACCGTCTGACGGCGTCAGAGGGTCGGTACCAGGCCGCCGTCACACCGGACGGCGGTGCCCGTGATGTATGCGGCCTGGGCGCTGCACAGGAATGCGGCGACGGCGCCGAATTCGTCCGGTTCGCCGTAGCGCCCGGCCGGGATCGCGGCCTTGGACGCGGCCTCGACCTCGTGCAGCGGCCGGCCGGTGCGCTGGGCGGCGGCTTCGTCCACCTGCCGGGCCCGGGGAGTGGCGATACGCCCGGGGAGCAGGGAGTTGACCGTCACGCCTTGGGCGGCGACCTCGGTGGCCAGGGTTTTCAGGTACCCGGCGAGCGCCGCCCGCCCGAGGTTGGACAGCGCGAGGTTCGCAAGGGGCGCCTGCACGCTCGTCGAGCTGATGCTCAGGATGCGGCCCCATCCCTTCTCGAGCATGGCCGGCAGGACGCCCTGCACCAGGATCTGCTGCGGTTTGACCAGCGTGGCGATGGCCTGCTCGATCCCGGCGGTGCCGGTGGCGCGGGCCGGTCCCGGCACGGGACCCGGCCCGTTCAGAACGAGGATGTCGAGGTCACCGACGGCCTCGCGGGCAGCCGTCAGGAGCCGCTCCGCACCGCCGTCCGCGACGAGATCGCAGCCCACGCCGACCGCGTTGGGCAACTCGCCGGCCACCTCCTCGGCTCGCTCGCCCGACCGGCCCGTGACCACGACGGTGGCGCCTTCCTCCGCCAGGGCTCGGGCGGTCGCCCGGCCCAGCCCGGATGTGGACGCGCAGACGAGCGCGGTTCTGCCTGCCAGACCGAGGTGCATGACACCCTCCCGTGTCTCAAATATCAGACGTTGTCTTATATGCGAATCAGATGGTGCCCACGTTGAAGCCGCACGTCAAGGCTTGACGTGCGGCGAAGCCACGAGTGAGACTCCGACTTCCCAGACAACGTCCAAAATCTCGTCGTTCGTCGAACGGCCTTTGGCACCCGCGTACCGGGAGGCATGAGCAGTGACCGTCACCAAGTCCCAAGCGGCACCCGCAGCCCAGAAGCGGCCGCGCGTCGCACGGCAACGTCCCCGGTGGACCGAACTCCGGGAGGTTCTGCGGCTGCGCCGGCCCACCCTCAACCCGGTCGAGCGGCGGCTCGGGGCCGCGCTGAGCATCGGTGATCTCCGTCGGGTGGCGGTGCGCACGACTCCGCGTGCGGTGTTCGACTACGTGGACGGAGCGGCCGACGCGGAGCTGACCGCGCGGCGGAACAGGGCGGCGTTCGCGGCGGTCGAACTCGTGCCGGAGTACCTGTCGCCGGTCGACCGTCCGGACCTGTCCACACGCCTGTTCGGCCGGGAGATCTCGATGCCGCTGATCTTCGCGCCGACCGGCTACACCCGGATGATGCACCACGAGGGCGAGGCGGCGGTCGCGCGTGTGGCCGCCCGCCACGGCCTGCCCTACACTCTCTCCACGGTGGGCACCTCGACCGTCGAGGACGTCGCCGCGGCGGCTCCCGGCGGTGAGCACTGGTTCCAGCTCTACCTGACCCGCGACGAGCGTCTCAACGCGGAGCTGCTGGACCGCGCGCTGGCGGCCGGGTTCACCACCGTGGTCCTCACCGTCGACACGCCGGTGGCGGCCCGGCACCTCAAGGACATCCGCAACGGCCTCACCATCCCGCCGTCGCTCACCCTGCGGACGCTGTTCGGCATGGCCCGCTACCCGTCCTGGGCGCTGAACAAGCTGACCACGGCCCCGATCACGTTCGCGTCGCTGAGCAGCATGACCGGCGGCGCGATCGACGCGGTGCGCGTTGCCGACGTCGTGTTCGAACCGACGCTGAGCTACCGGCATCTGGCGTGGCTGCGGGCCCACTGGCCGCACCGGTTGCTGGTCAAGGGGATCCTCAGCCCGCGCGACGCCCGCCGCGCCGTCGAGACGGGCGTGGACGGTGTGATCGTGTCCAACCACGGCGGGCGGCAGCTCGACCGCACGCCGGCCACCCTCACGGTGCTGCCCGACATCCGCGCCGAGCTCGGTCCCGACGCCACGGTGATCCTCGACAGCGGCGTCACGCACGGTCAGGACATCCTCGCCGCGGTGGCACTCGGGGCGGACGCGGTCATGATCGGCCGTGCCTACCTGTACGGCCTGATGGCCGGTGGCGAGCGGGGCGTGGAACGCGCCGTCACGATCCTGCGCGAGGAGTACTCACGCAGCCTGCAACTGCTCGGCCTGAACTCGACCGCCGCCATCGCGCGGCATCACGTGCGCGTGCCCTGAGCGATCCGGGACGGGAAAGGGCCCGCTTTCCGCGGGGGAGAAGCGGGCCCTTTCGCGTGCGCGTCCGGGCTCAGGAGATGCGCTGCGGAATCCCCAGCGGGTTCGCGTCGCGCAGGGCCGGAGGCAGCAGGTGTTGCGGCACGTTCTGATAGGCCACCGGCCGCAGGAACCGGGAGACGGCCTCTGTCCCCACCGAGGTCGTGGCCGGCGCCGTGGTGGCCGGATAGGGACCGCCGTGCTGCTGCGCGTAGGTGACCGAGACACCGGTGGGCCACTGGTTCCACAGCACACGTCCGGCCTTGGCGGCCAGGAGCCTGATCAGTTCCGCTGCGATGGCGTCGTCGTCCTCCCCCTGGATGGACGCGGTCAGCTGGCCGTCGATGACCTTCGCCACCTCCAGCAGTTCGCTCTCCTCCGCGTACTCGACGACCAGCGCGGCCGGCCCGAACACCTCCCGGATGAGCGCCTCCGGGTCACCGAGCAGCTCGGCGGAGGTCGTGCACAGCACCGTCGGCGACGGATCGGCTGCGGCGTGATCGCCACTGACCAGGACGCGCACACCGGCCGTGTCGCGCAACTCCCGCACCGCACCGGCATAGGCGGTCCGGATGCGATCGTTGAGCAGGGTCAGCGGCTTGTCCGGGACCGCGCCGGGAAGCCGGTCCACGAGCCCGGCCGATTCGGGGACCAGCAGGATGCCGGGCTTCGTGCAGAACTGTCCGGCGCCGAGCGTGAACGACCCGACGAACTCCGAGACGATCGCGGGCCCGCGCCGCTCGGCGGCCGCCTTCGTCACGAAGACCGGGTTGACGCTGCCCAGCTCGCCGAAGAACGGTATGGGCTCCGGACGGCCTGTGGCGAGGTCGAAGAGCGCTCGGCCTGCCTCGATCGAACCGGTGAACGCGCCCGCCTTCACCCGCGGGTCCACTATGGCGGCGCGGCCGGCCTCGGTCCCGAAGATGACGTCGAAGAGCCCCTCGGGCGCGCCGGCGGACCGTAGTGCGTCGTGCACGACCTCCGCCGTGGCGGCCGAGAGCCCGGGGTGGCCGGAGTGGGCCTTGACGACGACCGGGCAGCCCGCCGCCAGCGCCGAGGCGGTGTCCCCACCGGCCACGCTGAACGCGAACGGGAAGTTGCTCGCGGCGAAGACGACGACGGGACCGAGCGGCTGGAGCACACGGCGCAGGTCGGGCCGCGGGCCCATCGGCCACGCCGGGTCGGCATGGTCGATCGTCGCCTCGAGGTACTCCCCCCGCGTCACCACGCGGGCGAAGAGCCGCAACTGGAACACGGTGCGGACCATCTCGTTGCGCAGCCGGGCCGGCCCGAGGGACGTCTCCTCGTCAGCGATCGCCACGAGCTTCGGCGCGGCGTCCTCCAGCGCGGAGGCGACGGCCTCGAGGAGCGGGGCGCGGTCGGCCGGCTGGAGGCGGCTCCACTGCTCGAACGCGCCTACGGCGGCGTCGAGTTTGTGCGCCAGCGCCTGCGGGTTCGTCGCGTCGGGCATCGGACACGCTCCTTGTGTCTCAAATTTAGGACATAGTCCTGTTTTTAGGACACCGTTGCATGCGCCGGCGTTCTCGTCAACGTCCTTGACGGCAGCCGAGATGGACCCGCATACTCGACCAGTAAGACAATGTCTGAAGTTTCGTACATAGATTGCGTGGCTCAATGAAGGCAGCAGTACTGCACCGGCCCGGTACGCCGTTGACCGTCGAGGACGTTGATCTCGACGACCCGGGGCCGGGCGAGGTCACCATCCGCGTCCTCGCCGCCGGGGTGTGCCACAGCGACCTGCACTACATGAACGGCGACCTCAACGCCCGCCTGCCGGCGGTGCTCGGGCACGAAGGGGCCGGCGTCGTCGAGCGGGTCGGGGAAGGGGTGACCCGGGTCCGCCCCGGCGACACCGTCATCACGCTGTGGCGCCCGCGGTGTGGTGACTGCGAGTTCTGCACGACCGGTCGCCCCGCCCTGTGCGGCCTCGGCCGGGTGCAGGCGGCCTCCGGCGGCCTGCTCGACGGGACATCGCGTCTGACCCTGAACGGCGAGAAGATCCACCACCTGATGGGGGTCTCCTGCTTCGCCGAGAAGTGCGTCGTCTCGGAACGGTCGGTCATCGTGATCGATCCGTCCGTCCCGCCGGAGATCGCCGCGATCACCGGATGCGCCGTGACGACCGGGGTCGGCACGGCGCTGAACGTCATGAAGGACGCCACCGGAGAGGGCGTCGTGGTCATCGGCGCCGGCGGCGTCGGGCTCAGCGCGGTGATGGGCCTGCGACTCATCGGCGCGAATCCGATCGTCGCGGTCGACACGGTGGACGCCAGGCTGGACAAGGCACTCGAACTCGGCGCCACCCACGTGGTCAACGTGCGCACGCACGGCCTCGCAGAAGAGCTCACCAGGATCTCACCGAAGCCGATGACCTGGTCGCTGGACGCCGTCGGCGCGCCCCAGACCCTCACGCAGGCGATCGAGGTCGTGGGCACCGGCGGGACCGTGGTCGCCGTCGGCCTCGGCAAGGTGGGCGCCACCGTCCCCGTGGCCATCAACCCCCTGGTGCAGCAGGAGAAGCGGCTGATCGGCAGCCTCTACGGCTCGGCCAACGCGCCGGTCGACATGCCGAAGCTCGTCGATCTGTACAAGACCGGGCGGCTGCCCCTCGACACGCTGCTCGGCGAACGGTACGAGCTGTCGGCGATCAACGAGGCGTACGCCGCGCTGTCGCAGGGCGCCACCGGCCGTGCAGTGATCATCCCCGGCGACGGGCAGTGAGCGCGGGCCGGTTCACGACGCGACCTGCGCCCCCAGACGCTGCGACATCGCCTTCGCCCCGCCGAGGACGAGCTCGACACAACGCTGCTTCTGGGCATCGCTCCAACGCACGATGGGCACCGAGATGCTCATGGCCGCCACGCACGCACCAAGGCGGTCGTACACCGGCGCGGCGACGCAGGCCACGTGGTCGTTGGACTCGCAGTTCTCCTCGGCCCAGCCCCGCTCGCGGGCCGCGTCCAGCTCGGTCAGCAGCCGCTGGCGAGTGTCGATGCTGCGCGGCGTCATCTTCTGCAATGCACCGTCGTCGGGGAACAACGCGTCGAGTTCGGCTGCCGGCAGGGCGCTCAGCAGCACCTTTCCGCCCGCGGTGCAGGATGCCGGCAGCCGGCTGCCCACCTGCGACACCAGGCGGACCGAGTGCCTGCTGTCGATGCGGACGATGAACACGGCGAACCCGGCGTCGCGCACGACGATCTGGACCGTCTCCCCGCAGGCCGCCGCGACCTCGGCCGCGCACTCCCGGCCCACCGTGGCGAGGTCGAGACCGCGCTCGTACCCCGCACCCAGCCGAAGGGCCTTGACCCCGAGTGAGACGCGCCCCGTCGCCTTGGACATCGTGAGGTAACCACGGTCGATCAGCGTGTTGACGAGCTCGTGCGTCGTGGCCCGCGGCAGGCCGAGTCGCCGCGTGATCTCGGGAACCCGCAGCCCCTCCTCCTCGTCGACGAGCACTTCGAGGATGTCCAGGCCCCTGCGAAGGGCCGGAGCGGTCAGGCGCGCCATGAGTTCCTCCCAGCCTTTTCCACCAGACATCGTCCAACCTATCGGACAGAGCGCCACCCAAGGAGCGACCGGTGAAGGAAGACCTGATCGCGGAACTGGCCCAGCGATTGTGGCAGGCCGGTAACGGAGCCGCCGCAGTCGACTCCGCCATGGCCGATCGGCTCGACGACCTCGAATCGGCCTATGCCGTGGAGAGCGCGACCCGCGCCCTGGCGGTCGCGGCCGGTGATCGGGTGATCGGCTACAAGATCGGCCTCACCTCGGCACCCGCGCGAGACGCCTTCGGTGCCGCCGAGCCCGCCGCCGGCCACCTGCTCGCCGGCAGGCTCCTCGAAGACGGTCGGCCCCTCACCACGGCCGGGTTGTTCGAAGCGAAGGTGGAGGTGGAGATCGCGTTCGTTCTGGGCGAGGCGCTGTCCGGCCCGTACGTGACCGCGCAGGACGTCCACGACGCCACCGCCGCGGTCGCGCCGGCCTTCGAGATCGTCGACAGCAGGTGGCGCGGCGGCGCGCGGACGCTCCCGATGCTCGTCGCCGACAACACGAACGCGGCTCGCGCCGTGCTGGGGTCCAGGGTCGTGCCGCCGGCGGACCTGTCGAAGATCACCGCCACGCTGTCGATCGGCTCCCGAACGGTGCCGGGCAGCGCGACCGCCGTCATGGGCGACCCCGCCAAGGCGGTCGCCTGGCTGGCCGGACACCTGCTACGCGGCGGAACCCGGCTGGAAGCCGGGGACATCGTCCTGAGCGGCACCCTGTGCGCCCCGACAGCGATCAGTGCCGGCGACCGCCTGGTCGCCGACCTCGGCGAGCTGGGCCGCGTCGCCGTCGACGTCGACTGACAGTGATGATGTTCGTGGTGACGCCGCAGGTGGGTCTGACCCACCGACTGACTGACGTCTCGACTGTCCTTTTTGGGATTTGTCGGC
>NZ_JBEYTB010000032.1:0-30934 GCF_040642915.1 Actinomadura sp. NPDC047616 | reverse complement strand
TGTCCCACCGAATCCGGCTACCAGGCCGCAAAGACGAATTCCGCGAACTCGCCGACGTGTTCGACGCCATGCTCGAACAACTCGAATCCCACGTCGCCGAACAACAACGATTCGCCGCCAACGCCTCCCACGAACTACGCACGCCACTGGCCATCTCGCAAAGTATCCTCGACGCCGCCCGCAACGACCCCACCCGAGACCAAGACCAACTCATCGAACGCCTCCACACCGTCAACACAAGAGCGATCAACCTCACCGAAGCCCTCCTGCTGCTCAGCCGCGCCGACCGCAAACACTTCACCCGCGAACCCGTCGACCTGTCCCTCATCGCCGAACAAGCCGCCGAAACGCTGCTTCCCCTCGCCGAAAAACGCCAGATCACCCTCAACGTCACCGGCGACACGACACAAACCCTCGGCTCCACCGAACTCATTCTGCGAATGGTGACCAACCTCGTCCAAAACGCCATCGTCCACAACCTGCCCACCGGCGGCACCGTCACCATCCACACCGAATCCCAGCACGACGCCAGCGTGCTGCGGGTCGACAACACCGGCCAACCGGTCCCACCGGACCTGGTACCGACCCTCACCGAACCCTTCCAGCGCGGAACCCAACGCACCCGCACCAACGAACACGCCGGCGTCGGCCTCGGACTGGCCATCGTCCACAGCATCGTCCAGGCACACAACGGAACCCTCACCCTCACACCCCGCCCCACCGGCGGCCTCCACGTCACCATCCGACTCCCGAGGGAACACGCGGAGGTATCACAACACGCATCCTCCCCGAGCAGGGCCTGATAGATCCCTTGATGCGGTCGGTTTAAATCAAACCGGCGTCCCTTTTCTCCCGCGAGAGAACCATCTCTCTGGTTCAGGTCTCCACGTTACGAGGGAAAGCACAGTCAGGCCCTGCCCCTATCCTGCGTCCATAGTTCCTTCGATACGGCCGAACACTGCGGGGCGCAGGGTCGGCTTACCGTTCAGGATTGCGTGGAGGCCCACCAGTGCGACGGTACTGTCGCCATCGCCGTAGAGCCGGGCTCGTATCACATACTCGGCACCTGCCGAGAACGGCGCCTTGAACACGGCCGCGATTCGCTCGACGCTGTGCCGACCTACCGGCAGCCCGGCAACACCCAGCAGGGTGGTTGCGTGAGCTACCATCACCGAGAGGTAGTCACCGGTGAAAACTGATTGGTTCGTATCGGTGTGGTGACGGCCGAAGAATCCGCGATGTTCGGAGGCGGGAAAGTCGATCTCACGGTGATCGGCCGACACCGCACCGAGTGATTTCACGGTCGGATGCGGCGCGTCCAGACGGTGCACCCGGAGGTGACCTGTCTCCTTAGGTGTCTCTGTCACCAGGCGCTCGCGCCGAGGAGCGAACGGCCGGATCAGCGTAAGCAGAAGGCGACCGCGTCCGCGAGGCGCCGGCTGCGGATCGGTGATCTCGCGGTAACGAAGTGGATCGCCGCGGCCGCCGGGTGAGCTGAAGGTGTATTGGATGTCGAAACCAAGGCGCGCCGCTGGATGCCCGAGCCCATGTCCGGACAGCTCGCACTGCCTGGTCTCCACTCGCGTGTGGAGTGGCGCCGCCACCGCGAGTGGACGAGCAAGCCGCTCGAACTCGGCGAATGTGACGGCGGAGCTCAGGCCCCGTCGGCGTATGCCCGCCACGTCGACGTGGCGGGCCAACTCCTCGTACATGGACGGGATGGACAGGCCGACCATCGTACGGATCTGCAGGCCGAATCCCGCATCCAGATCGGGGATGTGCAGGTTCGTACTCCGGTCCGAGACGATCGAGTCGACCAGATCCCAGCGCGGCTCGCGGTCAGATACCGGCATTGATCTCTCCGCTTTGCGGACGACGCTCGGCTTCCTCGAAGGCCGAAGCGAGGAACGTGACGATCCGCGCGGCGTACGCCTCGGGATCGACCACATGGTTGGTCAGGTGGCGCCCGCGCGGCACGCGCCAGGTCTCGGTGTCGCCTGCGTAGTAGGCGGAGAGGAAGCGGTGGCTCTCTTCGACGTCGAAGAGCGTGTCGCGCGTACCGATGACGAGCAGCGCCTTCGTCCTGGCCAGCCGGCGCACGGACCTGCGCGCGTGGCGATAGAGGGCTTCGGCCCTGGTCCAGGCCACCACCGAGCAGATCACCAGCCGGTCGGCGACGGCGCGGGCGCGCGGGAAGCGCGCGTCCCGGCGCTCCCGGGCGAGCAGTGCACCGAGCATGTCCGCCCAGTGGACCAGCGGCGTGGAATCAAGCATGATCGCGGGGTAGGTACGGTCCGCGTGTCCGGCATGCGCGATGACCATGTTGCCGCCGAAGGAGCACCCCAACAGCGCGACCCGGCCGGAAGTACGCGGATCAGCCGCGAACCGCCGGCAGACGTGCCGCGCCACGGCCTCCAGATCGCGCAATGGTGCCCGCAGGCTTCGCCGGGCGCGGCGCGGCGGCGCGGCGCTGTCCCCGCAGCCCCGAAAGTCGAATGTCGCGACCGCCAATCCGCGCTCCCACAGCAGCCTGGCCTGCCGAAGGGTGCGTGACTTGCCCGCGCTACGAGCGTGACAGATGATGACGACCCCCCACGGCTCTTTCGGGGTGAACAGCCAGCCGCGGCAGCGGACGCCGTCGGTCGTTACGACTTCGAAGGATTCGGGTTCGAGGCCGTAGTCGGCCGGATCCTCGAAGTCGGCGCCCGGCTCGGGGTAGGCGAAGCGGCGGAACTGCCGGATCGGGTAGCGCAGCGGCGCCAGCAAGCCGGCCGCCTCACTTGGTGGCATCGCTTATCGGGATCAGGTCGACGCGGGTGTCTTTCAGCAGAGGCTGCCAGGTCTGCGGATCTATCTTGTCGGAACTGGTCAGGAAATTAGGATGGGTCCCGGCGCGGTCCGGATGGAATGTGAGGTAGGCGTGGCCTGCCGGAACGTCGTCGCTGACCTCGACCGGACATGTGATCTCACCACGGTCGTTGCGCACCGTCACCCGTGAGCCCGTTGCGACGGACAGCCGCCGGGCGTCGCGCGGATTGATGTACACGCTGTTGCGCTCCGGCCAATTCTCGACGCCGGTCGCGGTCGAGGAGTTGAACATGGCGGTGTTGTTCCGGCGTTGCCCCTTGCCGCTGCTCCCGCCGCTCATCGCGCCACGGCCGGTGATCAGCACGAAGCCGCCATCGCCACGCTCCGTGAATGGGATGAGGCGTTCAGGCAGCGGTATATGAAAGGTCGCCCGGCGGCGGTCCGCGCGAAAAACACCCGAGAACAGTGGCCGGTTGTCACCGCTTTCCGCGACGTATCGACGGCGCCCCTGCCACTGGACACCTTCCCCGGATCGGATCCGGTCGAAGTCGATGGGGACGCCGTCGCCGTCGACGAATTCGTTGTAGAAGCCGCGGGATGCCGCCAGGATCTCCTGCCACACGGCCTCGCTCAGCGGCTCCCCCTGCTCGTCCACCGGATAGCTGAACGCTGCGTCGAGCGTCTGGGCGGACAGGTCCACGTTCCCTTTGGCGACCCACTCCTCAACCTCAGCCTCCCCCGGGCTTGTCGCGGAGGTGCCCTGGTCCGGGCTGAGCGTGGGGGCGGCCTTGCCAAGGTGGAGGGCGATCCGGCGGGCGATCTCGCAGATGATGCGTACGTCACTCCAGGCGTCGAACGGAGGCTCTTCGACCGGCTCCATGAACTGCAGCCGCCGTTCACCGTTCAAGAAGATGCCCGCCGTCTCGTGCTTGGTCCGGCAGGGCAACACGATGTCGGCGTACTCGAGGATCTCCGGGTTGTAGTACGAGTCGACGTAAACGATGTTGAGATCCATCATCTTCTCCCGCCAGCGCGCCAGGTCGGGGAAATTCCGGGCGGGATTGGTGCCGAAGATGAACAGGGTGCGCAGGCGCTCGGAGGTCGCGAACGAGGCCACCGGCAAGCCGGGGGTCGAGTTGATCCGCCAGGCCGGCAACCCCCAAATCCGTGCCATTTTCGCCCGGTGCCCGGCTTCGGTGATGCGCATGCGGAAGGGCAGCAAGCGGCCGGAGTAGCCCATGGCCAGCTCACTCGACGCGTTCGACTGCCCGGCCAACCGGACGTGGCCGCGTCCCGGGGCACCGATGTCGCCGGTCAGCAAATGGAGGTTGAGTATCGAGGCAACGCCGGTGCTGCCCACCGTCTGATTGATCCCTACGGAGCTGGTCGTCACCACCCGCTCGCGTTTCCACAGCTCGCACGCCCGCAACAGCCGGTCACGCATGTCATCAGCCAACATACCCGCCGGGGTGATACGCGGCACGACGTCGTCGATGGAGTATGGCCCCTCGCGCAGCAGCCGGAGAAATTCGGCGGCACTGGCCGGCTCCACTTGCGCCGCCACAAAGTCGTGATCCCAGGCGTCCTCATCCAGCAGATAGCGAGCGATGGCGCAGTTGAGCAGCACGTCGCTGCCGCTGCGGACGGGCAGGTGGATATTGTGCGGGCTCTCGGCCAGTAGCACGTCGACGGTGTCGGTGCGGCGCGGGTCGATGACCACCTTGACCGCGCTCTTGTTCTGACGGACGTACCGCTGGAACACCGTCGGGTGGTTGATCGCCGGGTTATGTCCGTAGAAGAAGATGGCCTCGGCGTGGCGGTAGTCGTCGTAGCAGGAGAACGGCCCCTCGTTGCCGAACACCAGCTCATGGCCGCCCGCGTTGTTGGCCAGGCACTGCTCGGCGTTGGAGCAGATGTTGTTCGTGCCGAGGTGGCCCTGGAAGAACTTCTTGGCCACCCACAGTGACTCCATCGTCATCTGGCCGACGCCGTAGCAGCCGATGGAGTCGCGGCCGAACTCCTGCCGGTCGGCCAGGATCGAGTCGGCCGCCATATCGATGGCGTAGTCCCACGAGACGCGTTCCCATCCGTACGGAGATCGCAGCATGGGGCTGGTGAGCCGGGCCACGTCCCGGGGACGAGAGCTCAGATGTTTCTGAAAATAGTGGGCGCCCTTGACGCAGACCCCGAGGCTTCCGGTCGCTTTGACGCGCCGACCGGGCGTGATGGTGACCTGGTCGACCACACCGCAGAAGGTGCAGAGGGTCTGCTTGGTCGGTTCATCCATGCCGTGCTCCGTCCCCGGCCTCGTCGAGGACCTCCTCATTGAGATCGTGCGTCAGCGCTGCGGTGCCGAGGGTCCAGCCACCGTCGATGACGAACTGCTGACCGGTGACATATCGGCTGTCCGGCGAGATCAGGTAGGCCACCAGCGCCGCCACCTCGGCCGGGGCACCGAGTCGTTTCAGCGGGATGTGTCGTTCGAGCACCTTCTTGCGGGCCGGTGAGAATTCCGCCGTCGCGCCGCAGTCGATGAAACCGGGTAGCACGGTGTTACAGGTGATCCGGAACGGCGCGAGCTCAGCGGCGAGGCTGCGGCCGAAGCCGGCGAGGGCCGCCTTGGTCGCGGAGTACACCGCCAACCCGGGCACGCCGACCATGGACGCGGCCGAACCGATGGTCACAATGCTTCCGCCCCCGGCCTTCATCATCCGGAAGGCGGCGGCCCGGCAGACGTTCACGACGCCGGTGAGGTTGAGGTCGATCAGCCGGTCCACATCCGGCGACTCGACGCGGAGCAGTGGGGCCTCCTCGACCGCGCCGAAGCAGTTCACCACCGCGGTCACCGGCCCGACCTGGCGCGCCACCGCGGCGAACAACTCTCGGCAGGACGCCAGATCAGTGACGTCGACCTGGAATCCGGGCACCGAGAGTTCAGTCGTCACGGCAGCGCTGCGGTGCCAGCCGACGGCCACCTTCTGCCCCCGCCGCCGCAGATCGCGTACCACCTCCGCCCCGATGCCACCGGAGCCGATGACCACCGCGGTCACACCATGCTCCGTCCTGAGGTCGCCAGCGCGGCCTCGCGCTCCACCTGCTTTTTGACGAGGTTCTTGTAGATGGCCTTGAAGTGCCGGGTCTTCCGTAGCGAGAACTCGCGGTTGTAGAAGCTGCGGTAGACACTCAGCGTGCCTTCCTCGAGTTCTTCCGGAGTCATATTCTTGGGTTGGTAGACCGCATCGAAGACGGTGTAGTACGACCAGGGTCTGTCCGGCAGGATTCGCCCCTCCCGCTCCATGTCCTGCCGCAGCGGGGTACCGGGGAAGGGCGTGACGCAGGAAACCTGGATACCGGCGAGATAGTTGTCCTTGACGAATTTTGAGGTCGCGTCGAAAGAGTCCTTCGTGTCGGTGTCGAGGCCCAGCGTGAAGGCGCCGTACACACCGATGCCGTGATCTTGGATGACCTTAACGGCTTCGACATACTTCGCCATCGATCGCAGCTTCCAGTTTCGCTCGTCGATGCCGTCCAGAGTTTCTGTCGAGACGCTCTCGAAGCCGATGAGCATCATCATGCAGCCGCTTTCGTGCATCAGCTCCAAGATGTCGGGATCCTTGTAGAAGGATACGTCCGACTGCCCACTCCATTTGATGCCGAGAGGAACCAGGCGGCGCAGCAGTTCACGGGTGCGGGCACGGTCGACCACAAAATTGTCGTCAGAGAACAGGATGTAGGGGTTGTCCCACCGCTCCCGCACGAAGCGAACCTCGTCGATCACCTGATCAATAGACTTATGCCCCAGTTTGTCGCGATACCGGATGGTCGCCGCGCAGAACCGGCAGGAATGCGGGCACCCCCGGGAAGTCTCCACCCAGATGCTCGGGTAGTAACGCTGTTGCGCAAGCTCGTACCGGGGACGCGGCATCGCAGTGAGGTCGGCCCGCCCGCGCTGGCGGTAGACGGGCTTCAGTTCATTGCGTTCGAAGTCGCGCAGCACCTGCGGCCACAATGCCTCCGCCTCTCCAACACAAACCGCGTCGACGTACTGGGCGACCTCACCTGGTGTGAGGTTGGCGTGCAGGCCGCCGGCGACGACCGGCACCCCGCGAGCGCGGAACTCGGCGGCGATCTCATACATGCGGTCGGCCTGCGCCGTCATTCCCGTCAGCGCGACCAGGTCGGCGTCCGCGTCGAAGTCGACCGGCTCGATGTTCTCGTCGATGTACCGTATGTCGTAGTGCTGCGGGGTCAGCGATCCGACGATCATCAGGCCGATGGCGAACCCAGTCCATGTGTAGTCGAAGAACTGAAATTCACGGGAATCGCGCTTGAACTGCTGATGGCCGGGATTGCGTCCGAAGAACGTCGCCCGCGGCGAGATCAAAAGCAACTTGCGGTTCCGCGTCATTGGTCACCTCTCCGCTGGAACGCGATCGGCGACGAGTCGCTGACATTCCGCGACGAAGTCCCCCACCGTGTCGATACTGAACAGCAGTTCCTCATCGATCTCGATGTCGAGTGCGAACTCGACCCTGGCGACGATTTCCATGAGGACAATGGAGTCCACGTTCACCAAGCCGGTCACCGGACTATCCAGGCGGAGCTCAGATGCTGGGATCTTGGCCACTTCGGACACCACCCGCTGGATGGTTTCGAGTACCATGTCTTCGTTCCTCATTCATTCGTCCTTTGCCGAGCGTGGGTGTTTTCGGCGAATGCCGAACTATCGGCGCATGGTGAAGGATTTGCCTATGCCGCCGCGCATACCACCGACGCCGCGAGGCATCGGCAGATAGTCTGGCTCGGGAATGTCGATTTCGAGGCCCGCTATCACGCGCGCGGCATTGAATCCCGGCACATCCGCGTTGTGCAGTGCCAACTCGACATAGCGGCGTGCGTCGCCATATGCCACAAACGAGATTTCAGTGATCGTGTCGCCGTCTTGAGTTGTGTATTTCTGACCGATGATCGGCCTGGGACGCGTCATGGAGACCTCCGTCATCGTGATCCAGAATCGATGCTCGGTATAGGGTCATCGCGATCGGGTTACGGCGACAACGGAAAGGCGCCCTTCATTGAGCAGCAACGCCGTGTGCCGCCGCCGGATCTTTCCCGAACTGGTTTTGGGCAGTGCACCCTTACGCACCACGGTAATATCCCGAATAGGGACTGCGAACTGCCGCCGTACCACCTGGGCCACATCGGCGGCCAACTCGGGCTTTGGCGGATATGTCTGCGCCTCGAAGACCAGGCGCACGGCCTCGGTGTCCCCGTGCCTGCCGGCGAGCGCGACGACGTTGCTCGGCCGGACGCCGTCGACCTGCTCGGCAGCGCGTTCGATGTCGTGCGGCTGGTAGTTCCGCCCGTTGACGATGATCAGGTCTTTGCTGCGACCGGTGACGTAGAGCTCTCCCTCGTGCAGAAAACCCGTGTCACCGGTCCAGAGCCAACCGTTCCGCCAGGTCTGCGCCGTGGACTCCTCGTCGGCGAAGTAGCCCGACGCGAGATGATCGCTGTTCACGATGATCTCGCCCTCGGTGCCGTCCGGGACGTCGCGGCCGTCCGAGTCGACGATGCGTACCTGGGTGCCGGGCATTGGTCGGCCGCTGGAGACAAGTCGTTTCGCGCCTGGCGCGTCCGTTGGCACCGGCACCGCCATCCGATCGGCCACCAGCCGGTCGCCATCGACCGTGAGAGCCGTCATGCCACGCCCGGCCGGGGAGACGCACACGGCTAAGGTCGCCTCGGCCAGGCCATAACAGGGGAGGAGAGCCTTCGGCCGGAACCCTACAGGGGCATAGGCGGCGGCGAACCGGCGGAGAGTGTCGGCGTCGATCGGCTCGGCGCCACATCCCGCCACCCGCCACGCCGACAGATCGAGCCCGGCCGGCGCCCCGCCGGTGGCGCACCGTGCAAGCAGGCCGTAGGCGAAGTTCGGTGCGAATGAGATGGTGCCACCGATCTCCGTCATCATTCGCAGGAATCCGATCGGGTCGCGCGCAAAGCGCAACGGCGACATGTACCAGGTACTGGTCTGCGTGACCACTGCCACCAGCAGCTTCCCGATGAGTCCCATGTCGTGATACAGCGGCAGCCAGCTGAGCGCGCGGTCGGCAGCCCCGTCGATGCGCAACGTCCGCGCCAGTTGCCCGGTGTGCCGCACCAGCGATCGGTTACTCACCACGACCCCCTTGGGGTCGCCGGTGCTTCCGCTGGTGAACTGGATAAGCGCTGGGTCCGCTGGGCGGGGTATGCCGATGCCGCCCGGCGACGCGGTCGTGAGAGCCTCGTAGGTCTCGACCGGGCACGGTAGCTCCATCGGACGCAATGCCTCATGCACCGCCGCGCTGACCACACAGCAGGCCGCCATGGACACACGGCAGATCCGCCGGATCCCCTCGATATAGGCGTCCCGCTGGCTCAGCACGAACGGCGGATAGATCGGAACCGCGATGATTCCCGCCCGCATTGCGGCCAGGAATGCCAGTACGAATTCCTGTTCATCGGTCAGGATGAGCACAACGCGATCGCCCTGGCGCAGGCCAAGGCCGGCCCACCGAGCCGCCAGATCATCCGTTAGTGCGGACAGTTCCTTGAAAGTGATGTGTGTTTTGCCGCCGCCGATGAAGGTGACTGTCCGGTCATCTCTGTCGAGCAAGGTCAGGACTTCGCCGACCGTTTCTCCGTTGATTGGCGACCTCCAACCCCACGCTTTACGGCGTTGCACAGCCACTTGATCGGGAACCATGACGCCCCGACGCTACATCCGCGGCATCAACTGCCACCTCTCGGATGAGAATCAAGTTAGCAGCTGACCAGCGACGCGGTAACTATTGCGATGGTCGAGCTTGAGTAGTGCAGGGTAAACTCCAGTAAACCTTTTCCGTGTGCCCACCAGAACAAGAGGCAGGCATTCAGGCCGCGCGCACGCTGGTGCTGTCTGCCTGCGTGTGATCGGGCTGCGGTGTGATCGGATCCCCGAACGGTCGGGCTATGCTCCGCCTGAATCTAATGGACGGCCCTCCAGAACCGCCGGAATTACGGCATTTCTTCCAGTGCCTTGCATTGATCACCAGCACAGCTGGCTCTATCCCTGTTCGGCGGCTAGGTGCAGCTTTGTCGTCAACCCACCGCGAGACCATCGGAGCCCGTTATCTGCGGGTTCGTGGCGCATACCGCCCGGCGCTTCCTTCTGGTCGCTCCCCTATTCAGCGGCCGTGGAATACCTCCGCCCTGCCGACGGCGACGGGCTGGAATACTAGGCCAGGGCCGTGGCCGGGCGTGCCTCGGCGTATGAGCGCGCCTGACCGACCACGCCGCCAGCCACGACCCCACCCGTACCGTCCGAGTGTCGCTGGGACAGCTCAGCACCAGCCCCGCCGCGCGGGCCCGCGGAGAGTACGGGGGACGGCGGCTGCGGGACTGGGCGGTCCTGGAATACCTCCGCCCTGGCGACGGCGGCGGGCTGGAGTTCTAGGGCTCCAGGGCCGTGGCTGGGTGCTCGCGGTTGAGGCCGAGCCGGATCTCCCGTCCTTGCCAGCGTTTCCGGAGCCAGCGGTCGTGGCTGGCCAGCACGATCGCGCCGGGGCCGGTGCCCAGCGCCGCCTCCAACTCGTCGCACAGGCGCGGCGACAGGTGGTTGGTGGGTTCGTCGAGCAGCAGCAACTGCGGCGGGCGCGCCACGAGCAGCGCCAGCGCGAGCCGCCGGCGCTGTCCGACCGAGAGTCGGCCGACCGGTTTGTCCAGGTCCGCCTCGTGCAGCAGACCGAGCGAGCCCAGCGGCACCGCCTCGGCCCGCTCGGCGCCAAGCGTCAGCTCATAGGTGTCCCGGACGGACCGGTCCGGCCGGTCGAAAACGGTGTCCTGGGCGAGCAGTCCCACGGTCAGTCCGCGCCGCCGCCGCACCTCGCCCTCGGGTGCGAGCCGCCCGGCGAGAACGGCCAGCAGAGTCGACTTCCCGGTCCCGTTCCCACCGGTGACCAGCAGACGGTCGGTCGCCGACACCTTCACACTGACTGGTGCGAGCCGGCCCGGCACCCGTACGTCATCCAGGGCCACCAGCGGACCGTCGCCCTCCGCCGCCGGTGCGGCGAGCGTCCTGCTCGCGAACCGCAGCGGCTTCGGGGGCTCGCCGACCTGAGAGCGCTCCAGATCCTCCAGGCGGCGGGTGGCGTCGCGCACTCGCCGGGAGATCTGGCTCTGCACCCGGCCGGCGCGGTGGCCGTAGCCCATCTTCTCGTTGTCGCGTGGTCCCCGGTCCGGTGCGACGTGGTGCGCGGTGACACCGGCGGAGACCCGCAGCGCGGCCACTTCCTCCTGTTCTTCGGCCCAGCGTCGCTCCCAGCGGACCCGCTCGGCGCGTTTCTCGGCCAGGTAGGCGCTGTAGTTGCCGCCGTAGCGGACCGGGCCGTCCATCGCGGGGTCGAGGTCGATCAGGTCCGTGCACACGGCGTCCAGGAAGGCCCGGTCGTGGCTGGCCACCACGACGACCCCGGGCAGTGTGCGGACCTGGTCCTCGACGAAGGCGGCGGCACCGTCGTCGAGGTGGTTGGTCGGCTCGTCCAGCAGCAACGCGGAGGGCCGCCGGACGAGCAGCGCGGCCAGCGCGAGCCGACCGCGCTGCCCGCCGGACAGCGACCCGAGCGTCCGGTCGTGTGCAAGGGCCTCGAGGCCGAGGCCGTCGAGCACGAGCGCGGCACGTCGGTCGACGTCCCAGGCCTCTCGTTCCTCGGCCCGTTCCAGCCGGCTGCCGTACGTCTCGAGCAGGCCCGCGTACTCGGGCGCGTCCTGCGCGGTCCGCGCGAGCTGCTCGGTGAGCCGTTCCAGCTCGGCGAGGTCCTCCCTGGCTTCGCGCAGGGCGTCGTCGAGCACGTCGGCGATCGTCGCGTCGGCGTCATACGGCATCTCCTGGTGAAGAAAGCCCAGGTCAGGTGGGCGCGTGACGCTGCCGGCGTCGGGCTCGTCCGTCCCGGCCAGCAGGCGCAGCAGGGTCGACTTCCCGACGCCGTTCTCCCCGATCAGCCCGATGCGGTGCCCGGGCGAGGCGGTCAGGGAGAAACCGTCGAACAGCCGTCGGTTGCCGAGGGTGTGGACGAGGTCGTGGGCGAGCAGAGCGGGCTGAGGCATGGGGTCCGTCCAACGTGATCGGTGCTCGGCCCGTGGGGCGGCATGCCTCGGACACGGGCCAGGTCGACACGTCGGCGGCTCACACCTCAGGCGCCCCCGTCTCCTTCAGCTCGCCGTCGGCCAGCCGCAGCCACCGGTTCACGCCGATCTCGCGCAGGAACGGCTCGTCGTGGCTGACCACCACGAAGGCCCCCTGGTAGGAGTTGAGGGCGCTCTTCAGCTGGCCTGCGCTGACCAGGTCGAGGTTGTTCGTCGGCTCGTCCAGGAGCAGCAGGTGCGGAGCCGGTTCCGCGCACAGGACACAGGCCAGGGTGGCGCGCAGCCGTTCGCCTCCGGAGAGCACCCCGACGGGCAGATGGGCGCGAGGCCCCCGGAAGAGGAAGCGGGCGAGCAGGTTCATCCGCTCGGCCTCCGGCCGCTCCGGGGCGTAGTCGGCGAAGTTCTCGGCGACCGTCCGGTCCACGTCCAGCAGGTCGAGGCGCTGCGAGAGGTAGGCGATGCGGCCGTCGGCCCGCTTGATCTCGCCGCTCTGTGGTGTCAGGTCGCCGTTGAGCAGACGCAGCAGCGTGCTCTTGCCGGCACCGTTGGGACCGGTCAGCGCGATGCGTTCCGGGCCTCGGACGGTCAGGTCGACGCCCTGGCCGGCGAACACCTCCCTGTCGCCGAGGCGGACGTTGAGGTGCCGGCCGAGGAACAGGTTGCGTCCGGCTGGCACGTTGGTGTCCGGCAGGTCCAGCGTGATGCGTTGCTCCTCGCGCAGCGCACGCCCGGCCTCGTCCAGCCGGGCCTTCGCCTCGCTGACCCGGTTGGCGTGCATCTGGCCCGCCCGGCCCGCGGACTCCTGCGCGCCCCGCTTCATGTTGCCGGCGAAGATACGGGGCAATCCGGCACTCTTCAGGTTGCGGGCGGCGTTGCTCTGCCGGCGTTCGGCGCGCTCGCGGGCCTGCTGCATCTCCCGCTTCTCCCGCTTCAGCTCCTGCTCGGCGTGGCGGACGTTCTTCTCGGCGACTTCCTGCTCGGCCCGCACCGCCTCCTCGTAGTCGGTGAAGTTGCCGCCGTAGAAGCGCAGTTCGCCGCGCTCGAGTTCGGCGATGCGTTCCATGCGGTCGAGCAGGGCGCGGTCGTGGCTGACCAGGAGCAGGCAGCCTTTGAAGTCCTCCAGCACGTCGTAGAGCTTGTGCCGGGCGTCGAGGTCGAGGTTGTTGGTGGGCTCGTCGAGCAGCAGCACGTCGGGCCGCTTCAGCAACTGGGCGGCAAGGCCGAGGGAGATGACCTGGCCGCCGCTGAGGGTGCTCAGGCTGCGATCCAGGGTGAGGTCGGCCAGGCCGAGGCGGTCGAGCTGGGCGCGGGTGCGTTCCTCGATGTCCCAGTCATCGCCGATGGTGGTGAAGTGCTCCTCGTCGACGTCCCCGGACTCCACGGCGTCGATGGCCTGGATGATCTCAGCGATGCCCAGCACCTCGGCGACCGTGAGGTCGCCGGTCAGGGGGAGGTTCTGCGGGAGGTAGCCGAGGCCGCCGGCCACGGAGACCGACCCGGTGCCGGGCCGCAGTTCACCGGCGATGAGCTTGAGCAGCGTGCTCTTGCCGGTGCCGTTCGGCGCGACGAGGCCGGTGCGGCCGGAGCCGACGGTGAAGGACAGGTCCTGGAAGACGGGAGTGTCGTCGGGCCAGGTGAAGGACAGGTTCGAGCAGACGATGAAGGCGTCGGACATGGAGGTGACCTCGTGGGAAGGGGGCATGGAAGACACACGTGCCCCGGCAGCAGACAGAGAGAAAGAGGGGACGACAGCAAGGCCACGTCGGCGGCGCTCCCACGCACCGGGCCGGTGGCCTGTCGGGTCCGGGTATCACCCGGAGATGTCGTCGTCCACCACCATGTCTGGGCTCCCCTACGAACGATCAACGTCCCGACCAGAGTAACAGCAGGCGCGCGGGACCGCAGAAACGACGAGGTCACCCGGTCAGGACCTCGCCAGACCACCCGCGCAGGTTGCCGGGTCGGGTGATCAGGTCGCGCTGGACCTGCTCGGATGCGTTCGATCTTGTCGACCACCCCACCGCGCGGGTCAGTTCGGACACAAGCCACTGCAGCCATCGGCGCCCCGTCGCCTGGTCCGCCCGTCGCGCCAGACGGAGCACCAACCCGATCGCGTCCAGACGATCCTCGCTCGCCGGGCTCGGCGCTGCGTGTCGCCGAGTTGCTGAAGCAGACCCTCACCAGCCGGCCCGCACCTGATTCACGCCCACGACAGACCGGGACGCGGCGGCCGAACACGGCCGTCAGTCCAAGGCGGTGCGGGCGGCCGTGAGCACGATGTCCGCCAATCGCTCGGCCGCGTCCGGACGGCCATGGTCACGCGCCCGGGCGGCCATCGCCGCTCGGCGGCCGGGATCGGTCAGCAGCGGCGCCACAGCCGCCTGCAGGTCCGCCGCCGACACCTCACCCACCAACGCCACCGCGGCGCCCGTGGCCGCCAGGTGCTGGGCGTTGTGAGCCTGCTCGTTCCCGGCCGAGGACGCGAGCGGAATCAGCACCGCGGCCTTGCCCAGCGCGGTGAGCTCGGCGATCGTTCCAGCCCCGGAACGGGAGATCACCACGTCCGCCAACGCCAGGACGTCCGGCAACTGCGGTCCCATGAACCCGGTCAAGAAGTACCGGCACGCCGCCTCCGCCGGCAGCTGCGCCGTCCGACGCCGCAGGGTGTCGACGTTGCCGGGTCCGCACTGGTGGATCACGTTGGCCTGTTGCAGCAGCCACGGCAGGATCTCCGCGACGAGGGTGTTGATCTGCTGGGAGCCCTGCGCGCCGCCGGTGACGTACACCGTCGGCCGACGCGGGTCGAACCCGCGCAGGTCCAGCATCTCGACGGCCCTGCGGGAATCGCCGGTCAGAACCTCCGGGCGCACCGGGTTGCCCGTCACCACGGCGGCCGCCCGCAAGCCGGGTGGCAACAGCTCCAGCGTGGACGGCGACGACACCGCGACCCGGGCCGCGACCCTGGCCAGGGTCTTGTTGGCCAATCCAAGCCGAACGGTCTGCTCGTGGACCACCAGAGGACGGCGACACATCCGGGCCGCAAGCCCCACGGGGACCGCGACGTACCCGCCGGTGGCCAGCACCACGTCCGGGCCATAGCCGGCGATGATCGAGCGGGCCTGTGCGACGCCCAGCGGCACCCGCCCCATGTCCCTCACGTTCGCCGGCGACGCCAGTTTCAGCGGGTTCGCGGCCCGCCGGATCTTCCCCGTCGCCACAGTCTCGAACGCGATGCCCTCGCTCACAGCCACACGCGACTCCAGGCTGTCGGCTGCGCCAACCCACAGGACGTCCAGCATCCCACCGGTGGCGGCCAGCCGAGCCTGCAGAGTCCTCACCGTGGTCAGCGCCGGATAAGTGTGGCCGCCTGTGCCGCCACCGGTGACGACCATCCGGAGTGCTCGGCGCGAAACCTGAGGAGAGGCAGGACTGGCGGCGGCGTTCAAGCAGGCTCCCGGCACTCGGCGTAACAGTGGAGCGGCATGCAGTGATCAGGTAGCCACAGTAACCGGCCCCGGCACGGCCGCGAAGCCGTTCGGACCTACGCCGCCATGAGTGAACCGTCAGCACCGGGGCCGGTCATCGCCAGGCCCCACCCGATGTACGGCTGCACGCCGAACGACCGGCATGACGTGGGGTTCGCCAATCGGCTCAAGCGCAACCGGGCCATCGCGACCAGGCCGTCCGCTACGAAGCAACCCGTCCACGTCGCGTGCATCGACGGATGGCTCTGACCACTACGGTCTGTCTGGGACGGGCCGTTCGAAGACGAGTTCGCGGCCGTCCTCCTCATCCCATCGCTCGCCCGTTTGCTGGAAGCCGATGGCGGTGATGATCGCCAGGGACGCGGCGTTGTCCGGGGATACCGAGGCTCGAATGGTCCTGGCACCCTCGTCTGTGGCTCGATGGAGTAGTTCGGTCGCGATGGCCTTGCCCCAGCCTTGCCGGCGAGCGGCCGGGTCCACCGAATAGCTGATCTCGATGGTCCCCTGGTCGCTGGGCGGGGCATGAAAACCGCCGTGGCCGACCACTCTTCCATCTGGTTCGGACACCACCGCCCACACGCGGCCCTGAGGCTGGTCGGGAGCAGTCTGGCGGAGCTCGGCCCGGTAGCGCCACAGGCCCCGCAAGTCATCGCCCACGAAGTGCTCGGTGAGAGAGACTCCCACCTCCGCAGAAGCCGCAGGGATGTCATCGACCGCGAGCGCAGACATGGCCTGCGGGGGTATCTCGACCAGCCTGAAAATCTGCTTGGAGCCATCTTTGGTCACGGGCCAGATGGTCGCACCAGCCGCGTACGCACCTCAAAGGCTTTTCTGGAGTGCTTGCAACTACCGACCTCTGTTGCTGGAACAGGCCCTGGCGCCACGCGGACCGCGTGGTCCCCGGCGGGGAACGCGGACCACTCCTGCGTCAGGTGGGCCTGCGGATCCGGAGGGCTGTAGAGGTAGAAGGACACCGGGCGGGTCTCAACGCGGAAACCCTCCATCTCCGGGTGGGGGCCAGTACCCCTGATCTATCTGAGGTATGGCTGGGCCCGACGTCTTGCCGTGGTACGACGCCGGGCCCTGCTTCGTGGGCGGAGTGACAAGGACGTGCTCTTCAGGCTGCGGGCGTCCGCCGGTACGCATGGCCAAGCTGGTCAACGAGCTGGTCGAGGTTGCCGACGACGAGCAGTTGTCCAGGACGCTCTCCCGCTACGGGCGGGTACGTGCTTTGCATCGACGATGGCTGGGATACATGGAGCTGGACTGGCGCGGCGCTGAACTGTTGTTCCAGTCCTGACCGAACGCGAGGGGAAGAACAGCCTGGCGATCGCCTCCAACGAGTCCTTCGGCAAAAGCACATGTCGCGCGAACCTGTGCAAGGTGGGTGCCGAAAGGTCATGGTTCAGTGACGCAGGCGCCACTTCGTCCAGGATCGCGCACGGGCGTACGGCCACTGGCCCCTCGTGGGTACGCCCGGGGTCCGCTCGGTCAGGGGCGTACGTAGCGCTGGAACATGATTCCTGAGGCGAAGGAACGGTGCTCGACCAGGCGCAGCCGCAGTTCTTTCCCCACGGGCAGGTACGGCTTGCCGCCCCCGACGATCAGGGGGAACGTGTACACCCAGAACTCGTCGATCAGGTCCAGCAGGGAGGCGGCCAGCTCCGGGCCGCCGAGCTGGAGGGTGCCGTCGATCTCCTGTTTGAGGCGCGTCACCGCGGACACGGCGTCCTTGCGACGGACGATCGTGACCCCTTCGGGGACGGTCTGGAGGGTGTCGGAGAAGACGTACCGCGGCGTCTCCTTGTAGAGCTGGGCGAACTCCCGCTCGACGGCCGGGGCGCCTTCCTTGCCGAGGTCCTGCGTCCAGGGCTTTTCCATCGCCTCATACAGCCGCCGCCCGAACAGGAACGCCGCGATCCGGCGAACATGGTCGTTCGCCGCCTGGTGATAGTCCTCGGCCGGGTCCAGGAAGTTCATGCCGCCGGGACCCTCGATGTAGCCGTCGATCGAGGCGTTCATCCAGTAGATGACCTTGCCCATGAAACTCCTCCTTGGTCGTAGCGGTCGTCCAGAGTGGAGACCTGATGGAGGGCCGGAACTCATCGCAGGCAGGCTGGCCAAACGGCGCTTTCCCGGATGGACCGGGGCCGTTGGGGTGCCGGACGGCCAGGCCGCTCAGTACAGATTCCAGGACGTCGGAGTCGTGGCCGGTGAAGCCAGCGTGGGCGAGGACGGTGAGCATCTCGTCGTATCGGTGGCGACTCTGGTCATGCTCGCTATCGGCGGTTGTGGCGGGGCCGGCCCGGGTGGGGTCAGGTGACGGTGTCGGAGGCGGGGACGTTCTGGTCGGCGGCCCAGGAGGCGAGAATGCGCAGCCGGTCATGGGTGGGAGAGCCGGGCTTGGCGGTCCATACGGTCAGGTGCTGGTCGGGATCGGTGTTGGCGGTGAGGGTGTCCCAGTCCAGGACGAGCTCTCCCACGACCGGATGGTTGAGCGTCTTGGTCCCGACGGTGCGGGAGGCGACCTGGTGCTCGCCCCACCACTGGGCGAAGTGCTTGTCGCGCATCGACAGTTCCCCGACCAGCGCGATGAGGCGGGGGTCGTCAGGGTATTTCGCGGCTTCCATGCGGAGCTGCGCGACGGAGATGCGGGCGGAGGTCTCCCAGTCGGTGTACAGGGTGCGCATCGCGGGGTCGGTGAACTGGATCCAGGGATAGTTGCGGTGCTTTTCCGGAAGCCGGGAGAAGTCGGTGACCAGGGCTGCGGCCAGCGAGTTCCAGGCCAGGATGTCGCCGCGCCGCCCCTGGACCAGGGCCGGAGTGGCGGTGAGGTCGTCGAGAAGGCGTTGCAGCTGCGGCTGCACTTTCTGCCTGCCCCGGCGCCGGGCGCGGGTGGTGGTCTTGCCCGCGAGCTGGAAGAGATAGGCCCGCTGGTCGTCGTCCAGGTGGAGGACGCGGGCAAGGGTGTCCAGGACGGGCGCCGACGCCTGGATGCGTCCCTGTTCGAGGCGGGTGTAGTAGTCGGTGCTGATCGCGGCGAGCTGGGCGACCTCCTCACGGCGCAGCCCGCTGACCCGTCGATGACCACCGGTCTATCGCAGCCAGGGAACTGGGCGCCAAGCGGATCATCGCCATGAGCCGCCACGAACCCCGCCAGAAGCTCGCCCTCGAGTTCGGCGCCACCGACATCGTCACCGAGCGCGGTGAGGAAGGCGTCGCCCGCGTCAAGGAGCTGACCGGCGGCATCGGGGCCGACTCGGTGTTGGAGTGCGTCGGCACCCAGGAGGCGATGCGGCAGGCCCTGCGCTCGACCCGTCCCGGCGGCAACGTCGGCTTCGTCGGCGTCCCCCACGACGTGCGGATCGACGGCGAGGAACTGTTCTTCTCGCACGTCGGCCTGCGCGGCGGGCCGGCCCCCGTGCGCCGCTTCCTGCCCGATCTGATCGACCGCGTCCTCACCGGCAGGATCAATCCGGGCAGGGTCTTCGACCTGACCCTGCCCCTGGAGCAGGTCGCCGAGGGCTACAGGGCTATGGACGAGCGCCGCGCCATCAAGGCCCTCCTGACGCCCTGACCGGGACCGCCCAGGACGCCGACGGTGTGCGGCCCCTGGCATCCGCCAGCCGCCCCCACCCATCTCGCACAAGGACACATCATGACCACGTTCGCCCTCGTCGGCGCCGGCCCCGGCCTGGGCCTGGCCACCGCGCGCCGCTTCGGAGCCGCAGGCCACGCCGTCGCCCTCATCTCCCGCAGCACCCGGCACCTGGACCACCTGACCGCCGAGCTGGCCCGCGACGACATCCAGGCCCGCGGCTTCGCCGCCGACGCCCTCTCCCCCGCGTCACTGACCACCGCACTGCACAGGGCCGGCGACGCCCTGGGCCCCATTGAGATCCTCCAGTACAGCCCCGTCCCCCACGCCGACTTCATGAAGCCGGTCCTCGACACGAGTGCCGACGACCTCGACGCACCCCTGACCTTCTCCGTCAAGGGCCCCGTCGCCTGCGTGAACGCCGTCCTGCCCGGTATGCGCGACCTCGGCCGTGGCACCCTCCTGTTCGTCAACGGCGGCACGGCCGTACGCCCCAACCCCGAACGTGCCGGCACCTCGGTCGCCTTCGCCGCCGAAGGCGCCTACGCGCGCATGCTGCACGACGCGCTCGCCCCCGAGAACGTCCACGTGGCACAGCTGATCATCCCCGGGGCCATCCGGCCCGGCGCCGAGCACAGCGACCCCGACGTCCTGGTCCGGCGCCTGTTCGACATCCACCGGTCGCGCGACGGCTTCCGCCACTACGCCGAGCCTCTTCCCGACTGATGTCCCCGGAGGTGCCCGTGATCTCGAATGTTCCCGGCCTCGCCCGTGCGGTCCCGGCAGCCGCCCTGCTGCTGACCGTGACCTCCTGTGCGCACAGCCCGCCGTCCACTCGCACCTCATCGGAGCCGAGCACGGCGCCTTCCACGCACCCCGCGACGTCTGAAAGGGCCGCTTCCATGAACCTTCGGCTGACCATCAACGGGACCCCTGTCGACGCCACTTTGAACGACAGCGCCGCCGCGCGGGACTTCGCCGCCCAGCTCCCGCTCACCCTGACGCTGACCGACTTCCACCAGACCGAGAAGATCGCCGATCTGCCTCGCCGCCTGTCCACCTCCGGCGCCCCTGAGGGAGCCGCCCCCCGCGCCGGCGACCTCGCCTTCTACGCGCCCTGGGGAAACCTCGCCGTCTTCTACCGTGACGCCCCCTACGCCACTGGGCTGGTCATCCTCGGCCGCATGGCCGGCGGCGGCACCGAGCGGCTTGCCACCGCCGACGAGGTCAGGATGACGATCGAATCCGCGTCGTGACCTCGGCGAGCGTTCCATGACAACGCTCGCCGACACCGCGCCGGCCCCACCGCATCACCGAGGCCCGGCCCGGGCACGTCCCCACCACAGGCTCTGACCCGCAAAGTCAGCAGTGAAAGGAACCCCTGCTGGAACACACCGTCACCGACCACCGCGACGGCCGCATCGTCAACGCCAACATGGCCGACTACCTCGTCCCCGTCAACGCCGACGTCCCCGACGTCAGCGCGATCTATCTGAACGGCGACGACCGCACCGCCGACCCCATCGGCGTCAAGGGCCTGGGCGAGGTCGTGATCGTCGGCGTGGCACCCGCCATCGCCAACGCCGTCTTCCACGCCACCGGACGCCGCGTCCGCACCCTCCCCATCACCATCGAAGCCCTGCTATGACACCCGAACCGCAGATGACGGGAATGTGGGCGGGGCAACTCGCCCCCAGATGGGATCGGGCTTGCACGCCGGTGGGGTGGGGGCGTTGAGGGCCTGGCCAGCGCGTGGACGAGTCGGAATCGGGCGGTGTGGTGCGGGTGGTCACCCGCCCCTTGCCGATGGCGGCGCGGCGAGCCGGCCGGGGCGGCACCGCTCGGCATGGGGCAGTCGTGGGCTTCCACGCGCCGGAAGTCGTCGTCACTCCCCCGCTGAGTGTCTTATGAGTGCGTTTCGCAGCTCCAGTCGCTTGCACCGACCTATGAAACAGCGAACGTCCTGGACGGCGTGTTTCATAGGTCGGTGCTGAAAGGCGGACGCTGCGTCTGGCCGCGGGTCGGCGTCGGGTCACCACTGGCTGATGAGCGGCGTGTCTGGTACGTGCTGCCGCCAGGCTTCGGTGAGGCGGACGAGGCGTGCGGGGGCGGCGATGCCGCGCACGGTTGCGATCCTGCCGCCTGTGATGTCGAACGCCACGGCGCCGATGACCTGGTCGCCGAGCAGGAAGAGGATGGCTGGGCCGCCATTGACGAGCGCGTAGTGAATGGCGGGCGTGCCGCCCGCGAATCGCCGCTTCGCGGGGGTGGGTTTGAGGCCGGCCCGTACGACGGCGGCGATGCGCTGCGGAGTGTCGTACCGCAGCAGCTTCCCGGCCAGGCCGGCGCCGTCGGAGATCGCGGTCGCGTCGTCGGTGAGCAGCGCCACCAGCCGTTCGGTGCGGCCCGAGGAGGCAGCGGCGAGGAATTCCTCGACGATCCTGCGGGCGGACGCCGGGTCGACTTCACCGCCGCGGCGGCGCGCGGCGGTGATGCGGCGCCGGGCCCGGTGGAGGTGCTGCTGGCTGGCGGACTCGGTGATGTCGAGGATTTCGGCGATCTCGGCGTGGCTGTAGGAGAACGCCTCGCGCAGGACGTAGACGGCCCGCTCGAGAGGCGACAGGCGCTCCATGAGCGTCAGCACGGCCAGGGAGACCGATTCGCGCTGCTCGAACGAATCGGCCGGGCCGAGCATCGGGTCGCCGTCGAGAAGCGGTTCGGGCAGCCAGGCGCCGGCGGCGCGTTCGCGGCGGGCTTGTGCCGAGCGGAGCCGGTCGAGGCACAGGTTGGTGACGACCTTGGTCAGCCATGCTTCCGGCACATCGATCCGCTGCCGGTCGGCGGCCTGCCAGTGCAGGAACGCATCCTGCACGGCGTCCTCGGCGTCGGCGGCGGAGCCCAGCAGCCGGTAGGCCAGTGAGGCCAGCCGGTTCCGGCTGGCCTCGAACCGGCTGGTCTCGAAGCGATCCGTGGCGGTGCTGTCCACGCGAACCCACCCTAGGCGGCTACGCGACCGCCTTCTCGGCGGGCGACCACCTTTCCGGCGGTCGCGTCCGGCGCGACGGCCAGGCGGTGCTTGCGCTTGGGCACGCCGAAGGTCGGGTGCGAGGTGGCCCACAGCGACATCTTGAGGATGCCCGCCTTGACCCGCGCGGCCTTCCAGCCGCCCACATACTTCGGCTTCGCTCGCGCTTCGTCGTCGACCATCTGCAGGATCCCGTCCCGCCGCCCGAGGCTGATGTGGTTGCCCGGGTACGCCAGCTTGGTGTGTGCGATCTTGCGGCCGGTCAGGAATCCCACGATCGCCTCTGTGGCCTGCCGGCCGGTGTAGCCGGCCGAAGCACAGGACATCGGCAGCGGCCGGCCGTTGTCACCGATGGCGTAGGCGCTGTCGCCGGCGGCGTAGACGTTCGGGTGCGAGACCGACCTCATGGTGCGATCGACGACGATCTGACCGTTCTCGGTGACCTCCAGCCCGCCGGCGGCGGCGATGGGGTCGACCGCGAATCCGGCCGTCCACACGGTTGCGTCGGACTCCAGGACGGTGCCGTCGGCGCACAGCACCCGCGTCGCTTCGACGGTTTCGACTCTGGTGTGCTCCAGGACGGTGACGCCCAGCCGGTCGCAGGCCTGGCGCAGGTGGCTGCGGGCTCCGGCGGAGAGGCGGGCACCCAGCTCGCCGCAGGCGACCAGCGTCACCGACAGGCCGGGCCGGGATTCGGCGATCTCGGTGGCGGTCTCGATGCCGGTCAACCCGTCGCCGACGACCAGCACACGCCCGCCTTCGTCCCGCCTGTCCAGGCTGTCCAGGCGCTCGCGCAGGCGCAGCGCCGAGGGTCTGGCGGCGATGTCGAAGGCGTGCTCGGCCGCGCCCGGGACGGCGCGGTCGGCGCCGTGGCTGCCGAGCGCGTAGACAAGCGTGTCGTAGCCGAGTTCGCCGCCGCCGTCGGTATCGGCCACGGCGACGACCTGGCGCTCGGGGTCGACGGCGGTGACGCGGGCCAGGCGCAGCCGTATCCCCGTGCCCGCGAAGACGTCGGCGAGCTTCGGAGCCTTGATGTCCTGGCCGGACGCGAGCTGGTGCAGCCGCATCCGCTGGACGAAGTCCGGCACGGCGTTGACCACGGTGATCTCGGTGTCCGCCGGGGCCAGCCGGCGGGCCAGGGTCCCGGCCACGTAGGCCCCGGCATACCCGGCGCCGAGGACGACGATGCGGTGCTTCATGTGATGCTCCTGTCGGTTCGCTTGCTCCTCGGTGACTTGAGCGGAACAGCGCCCCGATTGCTGACAGGAACCGCATGTGGCATGGGTCACAGGGTGGCAGGGGCGTCCCCCACCGATGCTCGCGACGCCGAGGCGGCGCAGATGCACTCCGAGCTGAACGAGGTTCGACGTCATGCTCGCCAAGCGGAAGATGTCCGTGAAGGAACTCGCCGAACGCGTCGGCATCACACCCGCCGACCTGGCCGTGCCGAAGAATGGCCGCGCCAGAGCCGCCGCACCACCACTACGCCGGGGCGCTCAGTCGGCGGGGGCAACGATTCCTCCGATTCTGTCGCGCCGCGAACCCGAAGTGCGCCGCCCCGCAGCGGCTTGCAGGACCGCGGCGCGGACGGCGCGGACGGGAGCGACGCGCTCGCCTGCACGCTGGGCGGCGTCCGCTTCACCCCCCTCGCCGCACTCCGCGAAACCCTCGACTGCCAGCCCGGCGACGCGCTCGGGGGTCGGGTGCCCACTCGATGAAGCCCGGGAATCCCTCATCGTGTCTCCGTGCGTGATCGGTCGGCGGCGCCAGCAGATGTGCGGGGGGCGAGGAACGGTGGCGACCAGTCCCAGGTCGAGCCGGGCGTCCATGTCCAGGCGGATGGTGCCGTACGGGTAAGAGGATGCCCTCCTTGCCGCGGACCTTCCTCAGCTCGGCGGTGTGCTGCTTCTCCACCCGCCGTCCGGCACGGGCGTTGATCTTGTGGATCAGGGCGATCAGCAGGTCGACCAGGCCATCAGTTCGTCCGGCGACCGCTGAAAGAATTCGACTTCACCACCCTCGACCTGGCCGCATGACCATCTGGTTCTGTCGACGTCCAGCAGCAGCGTTCATCGATGAGTTCGGGGAACGCCCCTGATTATCGGGATTTGGTGTCGATGAGTTTCGTGAACAACCGGGGCCCTGCCGGGTGCCCGCGCTGGAGCAGGCCCGCACTGCAGGACGGTTCACCCACGTCCACGACACGTGGTGCGCTGAAGCATGCACGGCCCACGGTGGCGCGGCGGGCGCCCGCGCGCTGGTCGAGGTGCTGTTGCTGAGGTGCTGTTGCTGACCGCCACATGGCACACGAACACATCGTCGCTGGCATCGCTTCTGCTCTCCGGGCCGGAACACTGACCGCTGATGCGGTCGCGCTGGAGGCCCGCAAAGCGGCTCCGGCCGATGACTCCCCGGCCGCGCCCGAAGACAGAGTCTGAACCCCAGGCGCCGATGCGGGCGACGGTGACCTCGTGGACGCTCGGCGACTGGCCCGCCTTCCCCCGACAGGCGTCTCCTGCTTTCGGTGGCCCTCTACGACCAGCTCTTGCGCCGCCGTGCCGGTGGGCAGGACTCCATCAGCAAGGACGAGATGCGATGACGACCCGGGGGCTGACCGAACAAGCCGCCGAAACAGCCGTGGACACCGCCTGCCGGATGCTGCGCATGCCGACCATCCAGGCTCAGTTCACCGAACTCGCCGAGACCGCTGCCCACGAACAGACGCCCTACCGGGGTTCTTGGCCGAGCCGCTGATGGCCGAGTGCGGCAACCACAACCGGCGGCGCTCGAGCGACCGGCAGGCTGGCGCGGTGAAGCGCATGTTGAGGCACGCGTCCGGCGGTGTCGGTATGTGAGTGGAGGTGCTACGGGACGTCTGCCCGCCCGCCCCGGGCAGACGGGCAGACGCTATCTGTAGGCAGGCGGTCAGGCCGGGCGGACCGGGTGGCGGAGGATCGTGCGCATCCGTGCCGGGTCGGTCTCCCGGACGTCGGACAGGTAGATCTCGTGATGCAGGCCGTTCATGACCAGCCCGGAGTGCTCCATGAATTCCTCCATCAGGGCCAGCGTCTTGGGTTCGTCCGCGTATGCGCCATGGTGCAGCATTTGCACACACCGCCCCTCGGTGAAGGTGACGAGCTGGACGCGGGCGGCAGCGGGATCGTCGGCGGCCTGCCTGGCCTGGTCGAACCACTCGTCGGCCACCGAGTCCGGCAGCCGCAGGAACAGGTGCCACCACCACTCCGCGCGCGGCACGTCAAGCGCCGGCCTTTCGTCTTCCACCCACCAGCGGCCCTCCAGCGGCGGCATCTCGAAGGGCGCGCCGTTCGCGGCGGCGATGCCCATCAGAGGGCCAGCAACGCTGTACAGCGCCTGGATGCTCGTCATGTGCGCCGGCCCGCCTGGCTCGCCCTGCCCTGTCACCGACAGGCCGCGCACCGGGCCGAATTCGACGAGCTCCGGGGAGTCGGCAGCGGAATACCAGTTCATTCAGGGTCCTCCAGTTTGATCATCAGATGTGTCACCAGCTGTCCGCTGGTGTGGTTGTCGGGTCACAGACGCCCACCTCGCGTAGCGACCCAAGCGGCGTGTGCCCGTGATCGCCCACGACCCACGCGAACAGGGCGTGGCCGGTGAGCGTTACCTGGTGGTAGGGGCAGATGCGGGTCGCTAGGCGTACACGCCGCCCGGCAGGAGGTCGGGCCCGTCCTCCATCTCGGCGGCCGCTGCCAGCTCGACCCGCTGCGACAGGTCAGGTGGCAACAGCCCGAACAGCGGGACCTCCGGCGGACCGGCCGCCTCGATCAACCGGGCCGCGCACGCCGAGGTGACCGCGCCGATCTCGTCCTGAGCGGCCACCTCCCGGACCGTCACCACCTGGCAGGCGGGCTCTCGCATGAGCGTCATGCCCGTCTGCGGTAGTCCACCGGCGAGTATCCGATCGAGTGTCACCAGGGTGCGCCTTCGGCGCGCGAGGTCGGCCTCCATACGGTCGCGTACACCGCCGAGCACTCCGTCCTCACCGGCCAGCACCCGCCCGGCCTCCGCACGAGGCACATCGAGCGAGCGCAACAGCCCGACCGACAGCGCCTCGGCGGGCCTGCCCCAGCCGGCGGTAGCGGTGGCCATTGTCCGGGTCGACGTGGGCCGGCACCGGTGGCCGCAGCTCGTCGTAGTTCCTCAGCTGCTTGACGTCGAGCCGGCACAGCCGGTTGAACCGCCCGATCGGCAGATATCCGTCGTTCACGCGACCAGCATGGACGCTCCCACAGTGGGAGAGTCCAGCCGCGCTATCCAGCACGACCCTCACCCGAGACGGCCGGGACATCACCGCCACCCGACACGTGCTCAAATCCAACGACGTCTCGTGGCGCATCCCAAGTCGGGCGTAACAGCACGGCACGCCCCCTTCTGCCGTATTCCGGCCGCACCCTCACCACGCGCCGCGCAGCCGTTACCGAATCTCATCGACTTCTCCGGGCCGGGCTCACCGCTTTCAACACGTGGACAGACGTGGCTGCTTCTGACTGACACACACGACCGTCACACCTTGGGACTGGATGGCCGCCGTGCGTGCGAGTGGACTACCAAGGGCGCTGACCGCACAACCACCGATCGTGGCGGCTCTGATCGGATCAGCCAGGTTCCGTCGGCCCGCCGGATCCCGACGGGCGCGTCCGCCACGGCGTGCGCGCGGACTCGGTCGCCGAGCCCGAGCGCCTCCAGCGCGCGCAGGGCGTTGGGCTGGATCGACAGTCCGGCGCCGACCTCGGTGAACGCGGGGGCCCGTTCCAGGACGCGCACCTGCCAGCCGTGCCGGTGCAGGGCGATCGCCGCGGCGAGCCCGCCGATTCCCCCGCCGATGATGAGCGCGTGCATCCATGTCCTTCCACAGTGGGGCCTGGTGAGTGCGGTCAGTGCAGGCCGCGTTTGCCAGGGGCCCAGAACGGTTTGACCTTGATCGAGCGCCGGTTCCAGCCGCGCTCGCGGACCAGGTGGTCGCGGATCATCTGGCAGGTGCGCGCCTCCCCGGCCACATAGGCGGCACCGTCGGTACCAGGCAGTTGCAGGGCGGCCACCGCCGCCAGCAACGTCGCGGACGAGGCGGCCGGTGCGCCGTGACGGTGAATGCGCTGCAACTGGTGCGGGCCGGGCATCGGCAGGTCGTGCTCGGGCGACTCGCTCTCCAGCACCCCGTACACGCGGGCCGAGGGCTCCAGCGCCCGCAGCATCGGCCCGAACGCGGCACCGGCGGTCTCCTCACCGACGAACAGATGGAACGGTGCCGGACGGGTGAACAGGTCGCCTTCCGGCCACCACAACGTCACGCGATCGCCCGCGGCGGCCGCGCGCGCCCACCGCAGGCCGATGCCGTCCCCGTCGTACAGATGCACCCGCAACTCGATCGCCCGCTCCTGGGGCGTCAGTTCCCAGATGGTGTACGTGCGCAGCGTCTCGGACGGGCGCAGCAGCCCCGACACCGACAGCGGATCGTTGATCTGAACTCGCACGTGCTGTCCGGGAACGTAGGTGAAGCCGATCGGCTCGTCGACCACCAAGCGGATCCGCCGCATCGTCGAAGTGACCGAACCGGTGTCGGTGACGGTGCCCTCCAGCCGGTACTTGGCGAACGCACCCGCCAGCGGATTGCGCGTCCTGGTCCCCATGTCAGATCTCCTTCCGCCCGCGGCGTTGGTGGGCGCGGCGGGACAGGCCCCACCACACAGTCGCCGCCGACACGACCACGGCCCCGAGCACCGTCCACGTCATGAAGCATCTCCTTAGACCCGGCTCACCCGCCGAACGGCTGCTGGCCACCTGCCGCGCCATGCGCGCGTGGGCCACCGCCCACCCCGCCGAATTCCGCTGGATCTTCGCCAGCCCGATCCCGGCAACCGCCTCCGCCCGGAACCGCCCCGACTCCCCCCGCAACCAGGCCGCACGCGACTTCGAGCTGGTCTTCCTCCAGCAGATCGAGGAATTGTGGGCCGGCGCCCCCTTCCCCGTCCCCGCACCCGAGGATCTGGACCCCTCCGTACGGGAGCAGTTGGACGCCTACGCCATCGCCCTGGGCCGCGCCCTGCCCATCGAGGCCCTCCACGTCGCCATGTCCTGCTGGATCCGGCTGTACGGGCTGCTGTGCATGGAGGTCCTCAACCAACTCGACTTCGTCTACTCCGACATCGCCCCGATCTACGAGGAAACGCTCCGCGACATCACCGCCACCCTCGGGCTCGACTACTCCCCACCCGCACCGGCCTGACCGGCCCCCATCACGACATGATGAGCCGCCGCCCGGGCTGCTTGCGATACGGAACCCGCATTAGGCGTCACCTACATTGCTGCCCGGCCGCGTTCACCCAGGTCGCTGATCGCCGCGGCTGGGCGACTCGTTTCGTGCAGCTCAGCGAGGGGGCCGAGGATCGTTGATGGATCTTTGGCTGATCGTCGGGCCCCAGGAAGTCCCGGACGAGGGCGGGCCGGCGGATCCGCCTGAGGAGCCCTTTCGCGAGTTTTGCGAGGCGGATCACGCATGCGCACGCGCAAGGGCAGTCGGTGAACGTGGCTCGGCTCGACCGGGCCGCCGAGGGCGGCTATGCGGTGCGCCAGTGCACTCGCCGATGCCCTCAGCGGCTCGGGCTCGTACTCGTCGGCGGCGGGCTTTCCCGTGGTCAGAGCGGTGACGGTGGACGGCGAGCAGGAGCTGATGATGGTGGCCCGCGAGGTGCCTGGTCAGAGGCCGATCACGCTATGCAGTGCCGACCAGGTGCCCGATAACCCGCCAGTGGCTTCTGGGTGCATGGGTCGGGGCGGGCTCCGGTTCCAATGCGGGCGCGGCGTTCACCAGCTGATTCCGGCCGCGACCGGCAGGTGGTCGCTGCCGGTGGCCGGCAGCACCCACGCGCTCTTCGGCTCCACGCCTCTGACCAGGATCTGGTCGATCCGCACCACCGGGAACTTCGCCGGCCAGGTGAAGCCGAAGCCGTCCCCGGCCGCGTCCTGGGCCGAGCGCAGGCGCGAGGTGATGTCGGCGAACGCGCGGTCGTCCTTGGTGCCGTTCAGGTCGCCGAGCAGCACCACCCGCTCGTTCTGCTCGGTGGCGATGGCGCTGCCGAGCGCCTGCGCGCCTCTGTCCCGGTGGGCCGTCCAGAAGCCCGCCCTGGGATTCACCCGTGCGGACCCCAGGTGGGCCACATATACCGCCAGCGGCCCGTGGCCCGTGGTCACCGTGGTGCGCAGCGCCCGGTTGTAGTCCATTTTGACGTCGATCGGCTTGGTGTCCGCCAGCGGCCCGTAGTCCATCTTGATGTCGACCGGCTGGGTGTCCGACAGCGGCAGCTTGCTCCACAGGCCGACCGTGCCCTGCACCGTGTGGTACGGGTACGCCTTCGCCAGCTCCTTCTCGTACGTGCCCCTGGCCTGCTGGGTCAGCTCCTGCAGAGCCAGCACGTCCGCCCCGGAGGCGGCCAGGTCGCGGGCGGTGCCGGCCGGGTCGGGGTTGGCGGCACCGACGTTGTGACTGGCCAGGGTGAGGTCGCTGCCCGGGTGTGACTTGTCGCCGAGCAGCCCGCCGAAGAGGTTCAGCCACACCATGACCGGCAGCAGCAGCGCGCCCACCGCGGAGGCGGAGCGGCGCCACAGCGCCCCGGCCAGCAGCACCGGAATGAACAGGCCGAACCACGGCAGGAAGGTCTCCACCAGGCTGCCGAGGTTCCCGATCCGGTTCGGGATCTTCGCGTGCAGCAGCATGAACAGGCCCAGCAGCAGCGCCAGCGCCGCGAGGACCAGGCCGCGCTTCCAGGGCCCGGGCCGGGAGCCGATGCGGATCGCCCGGCGGATGCCCGCGCGCAGGCCACCGGAGCCGGTATCCCGGCGGCCGGCGTCGCCCTGCCCGGTTTCCGCCGTGTCCACCTGAGCCATCGTCTGTCCTCGCTCACTTTCGGTCACTGCTGCATCCTCGAGTCTTGGGTGGGGTTGGCACACATGCGCGGGCAACCACGATCGATCGCATGGGTGCTCGGTTCGTAGTGTCAGGGCTCGTTCCTGTAGATCTGGCACAGCCCGTACTCGGCGCCGTGTTCGGACAGCAGCGCCGTCGCATTGGAGTGCCCGATGTCGACCGCGTCCCCCGACACGTGAGGAGACGTCGCCGCGGTGGCCACCCATCGGGCGGCCGCGTCTTCAGACCCGTACTTGGAGACCGCCTCGCGAAGAAGCCGATCTTGGTGCTCCGGGGAACGCCGCGTAGAACTCGACACCGTCGTCCGCGGCGTCCGTTTCAGCCTTGCGGAGGGCCTTGGATCGAGGTTGGGCACAGCCGGAATCGCGTCATCGAAGACCGTCACGCCGCCGCCGGCGACGGCACCGTCAGCCTCGCCAAGCCCACCACGGTGCTCACTGCGAGAAGCCTTCGAGGGTGGTGCCGTCCGAGGAGGACGAGGTTGACGCCGCCGAGGAGGACCGCGCCTGGTAGCCGAAGGCTGTGGTGATCGTTGCTATGACGACTATCGGGCCGGCGACGAGGAGCCAGCGACTCCGGCGGGGTCGTCGTTCGTGCCGATGGTGACGTTCGGGCCATACCCGCAGTCAAGGCAGCGCGGTGTTGCCAGCACGTATGCAGTTTTCGATATGCCGACGATATGCACCGGCTCCTAGCATCGGCAGCATGCGTGTGCTGATCGTCGAGGATGAGCCCTACATGGCCGAAGCCATCCGTGACGGTCTGCGGCTGGAGGCGATCGCGGCCGACATCGCAGGTGACGGCGACACCGCTCTGGAACTGCTCGGCATCAACACCTACGACATCGCCGTCCTGGACCGCGACGTCCCCGGCCCCTCCGGCGACGAGATCGC
>NZ_JBEYTB010000031.1:0-36454 GCF_040642915.1 Actinomadura sp. NPDC047616 | reverse complement strand
CCGACAAATCCCAAAAAGGACAGTCGAGACGTCAGTCAGTCGGTGGGTCAGACCCACCTGCGGCGTCACCACGAACATCATCACTGTCAGTCGGTGAGCTGGATGTCGCGCAGTTCGGACAGTTCGGTCTCGGTGCGCGGCGTGCGCCAGCGCACCCGGCACTCACGGCCCGACAGCTGCACCGTCGCGATCGCGTTGTCGAACCACGGCCCCTCGGTGATGCGCCACCGCAGCGGCGGCGGAGCGACCTTGGCCAGCCGCGCCAGCAGCCGGAACGCCCCCGCCGTGCCCGGCACGGTGGCGATCTTGTTGGCCCAGCGGAACGTGCCCAGCAGCTGGTTGCGGAACGGCGAGCACACGATCTGCGAGATCGTCGACGTGGTGTCCGGGGAGGTGACCCGCGCCAGGTAGGAGTAGTGGATGTCGCCGGACAGGAACGAGATGCTCGCCGGGGCGGCACCGCGCTCACCGCGCGCCACCGCGAGCACGTCCTCGGCCACCGCGCGGAACGAGGCGTTGAACGCGGCCCAGTGCTCCAGGTCGGCCGCCTGCCGCATCTTCTCGCCGACCCACGCGCCGCTCTTTCCCCAGGCGCCCTCGGCCATCGCCTCGTTCCAGTTCTCGGCGTTGTGGATCGTCCGCGGCAGCAGGTACGGCAGCGAGCTGGCGATCAGCAGGTGGTCGCGGTCGCCCTGGCACTGCTCGTCCAGCCAGCGGAACTCCTCGTCGTCCAGCATGCCGCGGCGCTCGGAGGTCAGCAGCCGGGAGCAGCGGCTGTCCACGACGACCAGGCGGGTGCCGCCCCAGTCGTGCGCGTAGCTCCAGCGCGTGGACGCCGGGTCGCGGTCGGCCCGGTCGGCGAACTCGTCCAGGATCTCGGCGCCGTCGCCGCCGTGCTCGGAGGCCGCGAGCACCGCCTTGTACACCGGGTCGGCCGCACGCTCCTCCGGCGCCAGGTTGCCCAGGTGCTGGTAGATCCAGTAGGAGCCGATGCCGCCGATGATCCGGTCGCGCCACCACGGCGTGGCCTCCATCTGCTGCCGCCACGCGTAGGAGGTGTTCCAGTCGTCCCGGATGTCGTGGTCGTCGAAGACCGTGTAGGTGGGGACGGTGGACAGCAGCCAGCGCACCGCCGGGTCGTCGCGCCAGGCCAGCCGGTACAGGTAGGTGTAGTCCTCGAAGTCGGCCAGCTCGTCGTAGGGCTCCTGGCCGGCCTTGCGGCGCTGCGCGATGAACGCGCGCATCTCGTCGCTCAGCTCGTCGGCGTACACCTGGTCGCCGACCATCAGCAGCACGTCCGGCCGCTCGCCGCCGCTCGCCAGCGCGTGGCCGTAGGCGGCCAGCGCGTCCAGCCCGTGCCGGTTGGCCTTGTCGGGGGAACGGCGGCACGACCCGAACGCGATCTTCAACGTGTCGGGTTCGCTCGCCATCGTGCGGATGAGGCTCGGGGGAAACGGGGACTGGGGCTCCGGCCACACCGTCTCACCGTCGAGCGTCACCTCGTACGGCACCGTGGAGCCGGGCTCCAGGGTGTCGACGTCGACGATGGCGTAGTGGTGCCCATGCAGGGTGAACGTCCGAGCCGCGGCGTCCACGCCGTGCTCCCGTGACACGACGCGCACCTCGCAGGGGGCGTCGGTCTCCACCCAGACGGTGGCGGTTCGCTCGCTCACATGCCTGAGCAGGGGCCCGAGTACCAAGGCGGTCATAGCTGGCTCTCTATCGAACGGGGGATGGCCATGTCCATCATTCCGCTCGTTTCCCGCGGTCTCCCGGGCCCCTGCCAAATCCCTTAGCGGGCGTTCACGGATACGACGTTGTAGGGCGTGGTCGGAGTGGGGGTGGTGGTGAAGCGCGCGTTGGGCATGTAAAGGCGTCCCGTGAACGCGGCCACAGTCGTCGGTACGTCGAAGCGGGGGTCGGTAATGCGGCGGAGCACCTCGGCTGACGTGCCCTTGTCGTTCACCTTCAGCACGGCCACGGCGTTGGTGCGGTTCTGCACCACGTAGAGGGTGTTGCCCCGCAGCAGCAGGCCGTCGCCGTTGACCACGGACTCGCCGCCCAGGTCAACGGCGCGCGTGACGCCCGTCCTGGGGTCGACCCTGAACAGCTTGCCCGTGGTGCTCTGCACGACGAACAGGCCCTTGCCGTCGGGCGTCCTGGCGATGCCGTTGGCGTTGTGCCCGGCCGGGTCGTAGACGAAGTCGCCCGACAGCGGAAGACGCTGCGCGGCCTTGGGGAGCTTGCCGCCGCGTCCCAGCGCGAGCTTGTAAAGGGCCGGCTGGGGCGACATCGAGTCGGTGAACCAGGCCGCGTCCCCGGTGAGCACCACGTCGTTGATGAACGTGGTGCCGCTGCCCAGCTGGTAGGTGGCCAGCACCTTTCCGGTACGGGTGTCGATGACACGGGCGTTGCCGGCGTTCCCTCCGGAGGCGAACAACCGCCCGGCGGCGTCGATCTTCACCCCGGTCGTCGGGGTGCCGGGGCCCTGGCTGATCACCTTGCCCCGGCCGGTGCGCAGGTCGGCGCGGTAGATGCTGCCGTCCGCGAGCGAGCCCAGGTAGGCGTACGGCCCGGGGCCGATCGCGATGCCCTCGGGCCGGAACCCGTCCGGCAGCGCGAACGTCGCCGGGTACGTCGTGTGGTGCTGCGCGACGACGCCCGCGGGCGCGGCCGCGGCGTGTGCGGCGGGCGCCGTGGCGGCGACCAGCCCGACGGCGGCCAGCGAGGCCGCGGCCACGGTGATTCGGCGGCTCATGGAGATCGTCCCTTCTCTCATGCGACCAAGATTTCCAGGGACGCGCCGTCCGGGAAAGCCCTTTCCCATGACCGGACCGCGCCACCCGGCCCCCTGCCGCACCGGCCTCCACGCCAGTGCCGCCCCACCCCCCAACACGATCAAGCCGCCGTCCCGGTTCCCGCGCACCGCGTCAACGCCGCTCAACCTCGGGCGCCGGGCCTGCATGGGCAAAACGACGTAGATCAATTTCCATGGAAGGAAGATCTATGTCAGAGTTCTTCCTCCAGCGACAGGTGTGACGTTTACCTATCAGGTGCATACTTAGGGGGAGGCCGACGGTTGAAGGTGTACTTCGCCGATCGGCGACTGCGCGATCGATGTGCCGATGATCGGGAACTGCGGAAGGAGTACGGCGCCGAGGGAGCCAAGAAGATCAGGCTGCGGCTGGCGGTCCTGGCGGCGGCCGAGTCGCTGGACGACGTCATGCGCGCCCCTGGCAAGTGCCATCCCCTTCAAGGGGACCGCGCGGGCTGTTACGCCATGATGCTGCATGCGGGCTGGCGCCTGGTCTTCCAGCTGTTCACGGGGAGGGACGGCGAGGAGAGCGTGTTCCGGTTGATCGCCATCGAAGACGGGCAGGAAGCGCCGGGCGCCCCGGGCGAGGTGGCCGCACTGGCCACCGAGATCGTTGACTACCACGGATGAATGACCGGGATCGGGGGAGGAGGAGCGACGGTGACCAAGGATCCTGTGGTTGACGTCTATCCGGCGGGCGAGCCGAACTACGCCGTGCCTCCCGGCGAGACCATCAGGGAGTTCCTGGACGAACTCGGCATGAGCCAGCGGCAGCTCGCCGTCCGGCTGGGGCTGACGGCCAAGCATGTCAACCAGCTGATCCAGGGGCTGGTTCCGTTGTCCCCCGAGGTGGCCCAGCGGCTCGAACTGGTGACCGGCATGTCGGCACGGATGTGGAACCGGCTGGAGGCCGACTACCAGTCCGCACGGCAGCGTCTGCGCCATCGCGGGGACATGGCGGAACTGACCGCTTGGCTGGCGGAGATGCCCGTCGCCGAACTGGTCCGGCGTGGTGACCTTCCCGCCGAGACGGACGATCCCCGTGACCGCGTTCATCAGCTTCTGATGTTCTTCGGCGTCGCACACGTGTCGACCTATCGGGAGCTGTACGAAGCGCCCGCGATCGACTTCCAGCGCACCAGGGCACCCGGCGCCAGGCCAGGCGCGGTCGCGACGCTCCTACGGCTCGCCGAGCTCAAGGCCCGCGATATCGCCTGCGATCCGTACAGCCGGCAAGGTCTCGAAGCGTCACTCGACAAGCTCCGGCAATTGACGGTGCAGCCGCCGGGCGTGCTGCTGCCGCTGATGCGCGACATCTGCGCGCGCAACGGCATCGCCGTCGTCATCGTCCCGGATTTCGCCGACACGCACGTGAAGGGCATGACCCGGTGGTTGTCGGCGGACAAGGCGATGGTCGCGTTGAGCACTCATCACGACAGTGCGGGCGAGTTGTGGTTCACGTTCTTCCGGGCGATCTATCAGGTCCTCAGACACGGCCGGACCAAGTCGATGGTGTGGATCCATGACGGCCGTCCCGGCGTCGACCCGATGGAGCGCGAGGCGGACGCGTTCGCGCGTGACCTGCTGATCCCGCCCGACCAGGCGGCCGGCCTTGCCTCGCTGGACAGTCCGGACGAGGTGCGGAGGTTCGCCGACCGGATCGGTGTCGCCGTGAGCGTGGTGGCCGCACGCCTGCCCGGCAAGGCGCGCATCCGGGGCAAGCACTCTCGCGAGATCGACTTCTCGGAGTTCTGCCCCGCCTAGGTGAGTGAGTCCAAGGGGTGTGCTCGGCGTGCCGTGGTGACGGCCTGGGACACCGGGTGGGCGTCGTCTGTGGCTTTGTTGCTATTCGTTGGGCGCGGGGAGGGGGGAGTGCGGAACTCCGGTCTGAGCGGCTGTTTTCTCGGCGTCCTGCGTTGCGGCCCACGTGCCGAGCAACCGGAGCGCCTCTGCGGAGTGCGATCCGGGTTCCGCCGCGTAGGCGTAGAGCCAGCGCTCCCCGTCCTGGAGTCGCAGCGCCTCGACCTGCATGGTGAGCTCGCCGACGACGGGGTGGCGGAATCGCTTGGGGCCGCGGCATCGCGCGTCGACATCGTGCTCGGCCCACCAGGTGCGGAACTCGGGACTGGCGACGGACAGTTCGCCGATCAGCGCGTGCAGTTTCCTGTCGCGTGGGTAGCGGCCCGCCGCCTCCCGGAGGACCCCGACGCTCACGCGCGCGTTCATCTCCCAGTCGGTGAAGAGCTCGCGCGTCGACGGCTGCAGGAACAGCCAGCGCGGGTGGCTGGCCGCCGCGGACGGCATCGGTTCGAGTCCCACCAGCAGCGCCCGTCCCATGCGGTTCATCGCGTGCACGTCTCCGCGCGAGTCGATGATCATCGCGGGGGTCGTGAAGCTGTCGAGCATCAGCCGCATGCCCGCGTCGAGGGGGCGAGCCGCAGATCGTCGGGCTTGGACGCGGCGACGGTCGACCGGACGAGGCGGTGGAGGTGGAGCCTCTCGACCTCGGCCAGCCGCAGCGCGCGGGCGATCGCGTCGAGCACCTGATCGGACGGCTGGAGGCGGCGGCCCTGCTCAAGGCGTGCGTAATAGTCGAGGCTCACGCCGGCCAGCATCGCGACCTCCTCGCGTCGCAGGCCCGGGACGCGGCGTTGGCCGCCGGCCTCGATGCCCACCTCCTCGGGCCGCACGCGCGCCCGCCGGGTGCGCAGGAATTCCCGCAGCTCACCGTTCTTGGCCATGCCCCAACGGTAAGGGCCGGGTGCGCCGGCGTGGGTGGGTCTGTGCGTCCGAGGATGCCGCCACCACTTGTCCGGGTGGCCGCCGGCTCATCCGGCGGCCACGTCGTCCAGCCGGCCGTGCGCGGCTACTCAGGCGATCTGAGTAGCCGCGCGGTGCCCTCCGGCTCGCCGGGACGGGAGCCTGGACGGCATGAGGCGAACGTTCGGACGCGCACTGGCGGCCACCCTGCTGGTCATGGTCCTGAGCATGGCCGACTGGGCGGCCTGGCTCGGCTGGGACCAGCACGAGGACGAGCTGCCGGACGGCAGCGTCCGCGGGCCCTACGAGGCCTGGCAGGTGATCGGCCTGGTCGGCCTCCTGCTGGTCATCGGCGTCGTCGTCGCCCGCCGCCTGTCGGCCGTGGCCGCCGTGCTGGGCGCGACGCTGGGCATGACGGCGGCCGCGGCCTACGACTGGTCGGACGACGCCAGCGGCCTGTGGGTCATCGGGGCGGGGCTCGTCATGCTCGGCACCTTCGTCGTGAGCCTCTTCGTCGCGGTCCTCGCGCGCTTCGTCAGGCGTCCCGCGCACTGACCGCCGTGCCCGGCGTCGACATCGGGGGCGTCGACGCCGGGTCGGGGATCGCCCGTCTCAGCGGGGCACGAGGACGACCTTGCCGCGGTTGGCCCGTGCCTCGATGACACGGTGGGCCTCGGCCGCGTCCTCCAGGGGAAGTGACGCGTGGACGGCGGGGCGCAGGCGGCCGTCGATGTGCAGCCGCCACAGCTCGCGCTGGTGGCGTTCGTACACGTCGCGCCGCAGGCCGGCCAGGTGGGCCATCGCGAAGCCGATGACGGCCGTGCCCCGCATGCGCAGCTCGTTGACGTCCACCTGCCCGCCCACGCCGTTGAACGAGACGAGCCGTCCCAGCGGGGCGAGCGCCCGCAGGCAGGACGTCTGCACCTCGCCTCCGACGCCGTCCAGGACGATGTCCACCGGGTCTCCCCAGTCGTCCTGGTCGTAGGTGACGACGTGGTCCGCGCCCAGCTCGCGGACGAACCCCGCCTTGGCGACGTCGCCCACGGCGGCGACCACCCGGCTCGCGCCCAGCGCGACCGCCAGCTGCACCGCCAGATGACCGACCCCTCCGGCGGCCGCGGTGACCAGCACGCTGTCGCCCTTGGCGAAGCCGCCCGCGTGCAGTGCGCCCCACGCCACCTGGCCGCTGCGCGACACCAGCAGCGCCGCATGGTCGTCGACCGCGTCGGGCACGGGCGTCATGAACGTGGCGGACACCGCGGCGTACTCGGCGTAGGCGCCGCTGAAGGCCAACCCGGTGACCCGCTGGCCGATCCGCCAGCCCGAGGCGCCCGGGCCGATCGCCGCGACCCGTCCGACGATCTCGCCGCCGGGCGTGTGCGGCAGCGGTACCCCGGCGCCTTCCGGGGAGCCGTGGGTGAGCCGGACGACCGGGAGCGTCACCCCGATCGCGTCGACCTCGACCAGCAGTTCCCCTTCTCCGGGCTCGGGTGTGGGCACCTGCTCGGCTCGCAGCACCTCAGGGCCGCCGTACTGGTGAAAACGTACTGTGCGCATCGCTGACCTTCCTTTCGTGACCGGGGGAGGGACGTCCGGCCGCGCGGGGTGCGCGGCCGGACGGCGTCGTCACGGCGTGTTCCTGATCAGCATGCGCTCTCCTCTCCGACTGACTTCAACGATGTTGAAGTTCAACGGTGTTGAAGTCTGCGCCATACTGGTCGGGCGCGTCAACCGGATAGGGAGGGACCGCGATGCGGCTGACCCGCGACCAGGTGGTCGCCGGAGGGCTCGACCTGCTGGACGAGGTGGGCCTGGACGGGCTGACGATGCGGCGGCTGGCGGCGTCGCTGGGCGTCCAGAACGGCGCGACGTACTGGCACTTCTCCAGCAAGCAGGCCCTGCTGGAGGCCATGGCCGACCGCATGCTCGCCGACGTCGCCGCCGGGCTCGACGCCGGCCTGCCATGGGACGGGCGGATCGTCGAGACGGCCCGCCGGCTGCGGAGGGCGCTGCTGTCCCGGCGCGACGGCGCCCGCCTGTTCTCGGGGGTCTTCTTCCCCCTGCCCAACGCCCTCGCCTACGGCGAGACGATGATCGGCGTCCTGCGCGACGCGGGCCTCGGCGCCCGTGACGCCGTGTGGGCGGTGGACGCCCTCACCTACTACGTCGTCGGCCACGCCGCCGAGGAGCAACTCGCCGCCGCGGTGCCCGAGGCCGCCGCCGACCGCCTCACCGCCGCGCTCGACCCCGAGCGTCACCCGCACATGCTGGCCGCGGCGGACGACCTGGCCGCGCCGCACCCGGAGGAGCACTTCACCTACGGCCTGGAACTCCTCATCGAAGGGATCCGCGGGAAGATCCGTCAGTTGTAGATGGCGGCGCCCCTGGAGCCGGTGATCTTGTCCTCGTCCCCGTCGCGGGCCTTCGGCTCGAAACGGACGACGGCGCCCGTGTGGTCGATCTTCCGCACGGTGACGGTGAGGCCGGCGCCGAGGCTGAACCTGCCGGTTCCCCGGTTGTACGCCTGCACGGACTCGCCGTTCGTCCGGATGACGACATAGGTCATCTTGTTGGGCGGCACGTGCGTGACGAGGAACGTCGTGATGCCGAACCTCGGGGCCAGCGGTATGGCGGTGGACCTGCCCCGGACGACGATCTCGCAGTCGGCGTCCTTGCACGCCTTCACGTCGGCGCCGTCCGCCCCGGTCAGCGCGGGATGCGGCAGCGGAAGCAACGGGGTGGCGGTCGCGCTCTTCTCCGCCGTGGGATGGTCGGACGACGAGGAGCATCCGGCCGCCATGAGCACGGGAACGAGCAGCGGGAACGCACGCCTGACGAGCGTGATGTGACTCATGGTAGGTCTTCATAGCAGAGCGTGACCGAAAGGGATCCCGGACGTGCCCGCGCGTCAGGGATCCTGAACCGTTCCGTGGTCTTGTAGGTAGACAGAACGTTCTATATGCTTCCGTGTCATGGACGACGCCAGCGGACGCACACCCCCCGCCCGGGAACGGATCCTGCAAGCCGCCGACCAGCTCTTCTACGCCAACGGCATCAACTCGACCGGCGTCGACGGCGTGATCGAGGCCGCCGGGGTCGCGCGGATGACCTTCTACAAGCACTTCAAGGGCAAGGACGGGCTGATCCTGGCCTACCTCGACGGCCGCGAGGTGCGCTGGCAGGCGCTGCTCGACCGCTGCATCACGCAGGCCGGGGACGACCCCCGCGCCCGCCTGCTCGCCGTCTTCGACGCGCTCAGGGAATGGGCGACCTCGCAGACCCGGTACCGCGGCTGCTCCTTCGTCAACGCCATGGCGGAACTGGCCGACCCCGACCACCCCGCCCGCACCGTGGTCACCTCGTACAAGCGCTCCCTGCGCGACCGCATCTTCGAACTTGCGCAAGCGACCGGCGTGGCCGATCCCGGCCTGCTCACCGACCAGCTTCTGCTGGTCTACGAGGGTGCCATCTCGAATCGAACCTTCGGCAACGTGGACGACGCCTGCGACAAGGCCCGTACGACGGCCCGCCAACTGATCGCCATGGCTTGAGCTCGCGTCCGAGAGCGGAGACGGTCGTGGGGTACCCGTCCCGCTAAGGAGAGCCCATGGCGCACATCGAACTGGACAACGACGCCCCCGGAATCCTCGGCCTGATGCACTACCGTCCGGAGACCGCGGGCCCCCTGAACGCCCTGGCCGAGGTACTGCTGCGCGGCGACAGCACCCTGACGCGCGGCGAACGCGAACTGATCGCCGCCTACGTGTCCAACCGCAACGAGTGCCGCTTCTGCGAACGCTCCCACGCAGCCTTCGCCGCCGCCCAGCTCGACGAGGGCATGACCCTGGTCGACCAGGTACGCGCCGACCTGGACAGCGCGCCGGTCTCGGCGAAGATGCGCGCCCTGCTGCACATCGCGGGCGCCGTCCAACGCAGCGGCCGCGACGTCACCGACAAGCACATCGCCGCCGCCCGCGACGCCGGCGCCACCGACGTGGAGATCCACGACACCGTCCTGATCGCCGCCGCCTTCTGCATGTACAACCGCTACGTGGACGGCCTCGCCGCCACCACCCCCGACGACCCCGCCATGTACGAAGCCGTAGCCGAAAACCTCATCAAAACCGGCTACCAACACCTGACCTGACCTCCGTCCGAAAGGCCGAAGGGGCCGACCCCACGTCGGCCCCTTCCCTACGGCCGCGGACTGCCAGGGCCGCCCATGAACAGGCCCCCGCCGAACCAACGCGACGGGGCCAACGAACGTGTTCTCACCGAGAACGGTGCTCCACCCAAGCCCGCCCGGCCTGAGCAGCACGGGCGCGAAAGCCCTTGGCCTCGTCCGGGCCATGGAGAGCCTTGTACTCCCGGAACAACGTCCACAGCGCCGCGACCCCGGTAACGACGTCGGCGGACGCACTGCCCCACCCGGGATGATCGGCCACGAACGCTTCGGCTTGGGCGGGACTATGCCCGGCCTCAATGAGACGGGGCACCAGGAACGCCGCGTCGAGCCAAGAGGGCCCGGCACAGGCGAAAGCCCAGTCGATCACCATGACCCCAGCCCGGGTGACCTGGAAGTTGCCGGGATGGGGGTCGTAGTGCAGCAGAAACGGCCCTGTCACAGCCTCCAGAAAGAAGCCGGCCACCGCTTCCGCGTACATCGCCCAGTGCGGCTCGTCCGGCCGCTTGGCCAGCAGAGCGGCGGCCTTCTCCTGGAGCGCGGCCAGGTTGTCGCCCACGGGCGGAGCGTTCTGCCAGGCGTGCCGCGAGTTGACACGCCTCATTGCCTCCAGAACGCCGGGAAGGTCGGGCGAGCCGGGCGAAAGATCGGCGCCCCGCCCGTCCAGGTGCTCGAAGACCAGCGAAACCCAGCCCTCAGAGTCGCCCGACCACAACATCCGAGGTGCGGGGACGTCACCCATCGCCCGATTGGCGTCGCGCTCCCGCCGATACAGCCGGGCGGCGGGCTGCTCGCCGGGGATCCCCTTGAAGAAGAAGGCCCGGTCGCCGGTGTGCAGACGCGCAGCCAGACCCGGCATCAGCCCGCCGGTGACGGCCTCGGCCTTGAGGATCTGGCCGAAACGAGCCTCGATGACGGCCCGGTGCGCTTCGGGAACGGCCTCCCAGTGCAGTGAACTCACCTCAGGCACCCCTAGGATCGTCCGCGCATCCGGCATAACACTGGCTGCACTTGCTGGACGGGACTCCCCGCCGCCCGCATCGCCGCGACGGTAACCCCGACCACCTCCACCCCGCGCGTCCTCTCGCCAAAATCGCTGGATTCCCTGGGACACATTTCATTCCCCTGCGTGGGGAGGGGGCAGTGCGCGCAACGGCGGTGACCATCGCGTGGTGACTGATGGGGACGGTGTCGTGGTGGGTCTTGCTCAGGGGGCGGGGGTGGGGGCGCCTTCCAGGTGGCGGACGAGGAGTTCGGCGGTCTCCTGGAGGTCGATGAGAGGACGCCGGACGCAGCGGCCCGGCTCGGGCCGCCAGCAGAAGTGCTCCGGGAGGACCCAGACGTTCAGGCCGGGCAGTTCCACCACGGAGACGCCTTCCTCGTCGCTGCTGCGCCTGCCGGTGTAGCCGCGTTTGCCGAGGTTCAGCATGAGCGTTTGTGCGGCCGTGCCGGGGTGGACGCGCAGGTGGCGGCCCGGCCAGCGGAAGGGTAGTGGAAGCGCGAACCAGACGGTCTTGCCAGGCGTGTGGTGCGCGGACAGCCGTGACCGAGACGGGCCGGTTCCCCAGTCGGCGGTGACTGCGGCGACCAGGCCGAGTCCCTTGCCGTGCTCGTCCAGCAGATCGGTACCGGTGGGGCGGGGGAGGGCGTGTCTGGCGCAGTCGAAGAGCGAGACGACGAGTTGCGGCGCGGGGACCGTCCGCGCCCATATCCACAGCTCCGGGGCGGTGTCCGCGGTCTCCGCGGTGACCGGTTGGGGGTGCGCGTGCCGCAGCGCGTTGGTGGCCGTCTCGGACACCGCGAGCTTGCCGTCTTCGATGAGGTCGCGCTCCAGGCCGAGCCCGGCCATGACCTGGTGCAGCAAGGACCGCGCCGCAGCCGGCCCGCGCTCGTCGGCCGGAAGCCGCCATGCGCACGCACCACCCGCGGCCAGGTTAGGGGGACGAAACATCACCATCGGGAGCCACTTCCTTGGCTACGTCTTGTTTATGAGTTGGTGCCGCGAAGTGGGACAAACGCTCCCATTTCACTGATCACCATGTGCACTCGAACTGTCACCGTTAGTGTTGACTGAGACAAGCGCAATGTGCAACGTTTCTCTTCAAGACGTTTCATGATTTTTTGGCCATCACCCCTCGATCGGGGTTTTGAAGCGGGGAGACTCCAGCCATGGCGGCGAGCATCGAAACGTTCCGTGGGAGGCAACTCCGTCGCGAGCTGTTGCGCCTACGCGAGGAGATCGGACTCTCGATGGAGGAGGCGGCAGCGCGGCTTGACTGGTCCAAGGCCAAGATCTCGCGTATCGAGACTGGGCGGACTCGGGTGACGCCGGGCGACGTGCGCCTCATGCTGGAGGAATATGGGATTGCGGACGATCAAAAGCGCCAGGCTCTGATCACTTTGGCGAGGGAGGCCCGCAAGCCGGCATGGTGGCACAAGTACTCCGATGTGATCGTCAGCCCCTATGTCGGCTTCGAGGCGGAAGCCTCGGCCGTGCGGACCTACCAGGCCCAAGTGATCCCGGGCCTCCTTCAGACCAGGGGCTACATCAAAGCGCTGCTCAGCTCTGTGCGGCCCGCCCTGCCTGACAGCGAGATCGACCGCCGCATGGAGGCGCGCATGGCAAGACAGGCTCGCCTCACAGGGGATGACGCTCTTCATCTGTGGGCGGTCATCGACGAGACGGTGCTCCACCGGCTGGTCGGCGGAAGGGCCGTCATGAACGAGCAGTTGGACCGGCTACGCGAGGTGGCACGGCTCCCCAACGTCACGCTCCAGGTCCTGCCGTTCGAGGCCGGTCCCCACTCGGCGATGGGCGTCCCCTTCGTGATCCTGGACTTCGCCGGACCGATGCCCGTCAGCGGTGTGTATCTGGAACACCTCACTGGTGAGCTGTATCTTGAGGATGAGTCTGATATTTCCGGATACAACCACGCTTTTGATCATCTCCGTGCCAAGGCGCCGGATCCAGAAAGAGTCATCGTATTGATCGATGAGATCGCAGCGCGGCTGTAGACAATAAGGAAGGTCAGTGATGAAGGTTTCGGACTTTAGGGCAGCTGCATGGCGCAAGAGCTCCTACAGCCTGCCGACGCAGTCGGACTGTGTTGAGGTTGCGCGGGTCGGGACCGTCAACGCGGTTCGTGACTCCAAGGATCCCGAGGGCGCGTTCCTGGTCGTGACGTGCGGCGCATGGAGTGGTCTGCTGTCGGAGATCAAGCAGGGGAACTACGACCTCTGAGCCTGGCGCCTGCCCCAGGCGGAAGGGTAGGCGGAGTGCTCATGGTGGATCTCACCAAAGTCGCCTTTCCACAGAGAAGGCAGCGGCTGCGTCGCTGCTGGGCGCCCGGTCGGCCTGCCCGAACTGGTCCGGGTAGCCGGATCCCGGCGGAGCGACGAAACATCACCATCGGGAGCCACCTCTGGGACCGTAGAGAGCAGGCCGGACAGCTCCCCGCCCGGGGCGCCGGCTTGCGGTCTTCGAAGGTCCGCAACGCACGCAAACGGCAGTTGCGCACCGGCCGCCAGGAAGGATCGAGTCGCTCTCGTGGACTTGAGGATGCTGCGTGATATCGCCACCATCGCTGATCCGATCGAGCGGGCGCGGGCGGTCAGTCGCGCCATGACCGAGCAGCAGGGCCTCACGGAGGAGGCCGCGCGGATTCGCCGCGGCGCGATCGCCGAGGCTCGGGAGGCGGGGCACAGCCTGGAGGAGATCGCCAGAGCGCTCGGTGTCACGCCCGGTCGCGTCTCGCAGATGCGCAAGGGCCCCGCGGCCAAGGCGCCGGCGGCGCCGGTGAGCCAAGGGCCGAAGGTCATCGTGCAGCGCGCCTTGCCGACCGACCCGGCGACGCGCGGGTCGGCGTCGCTGTTCATGACCGAAGCCGAGCGGCAGGGGATCCGGCCGGGACGCCGCATGCTGTACGTCGGTCTCGAACCTGCGTCCGAGCACGTCGCGGCGTGCCTGCGGGTGAATCCGGGGGACGAGATCATCGCGCGGCGGAAGATGATGACCGCCAACGACGTAACGGTGCGGATCGCCACGTCGTACTTCCGGGCCGACCTGTTCGGCGGCACGCGCATCGCCGAGCCCGAGTTCGTCAAGCCGTCCCTGCAGGCCTCGATCGAGGCGCTCGGGTACACCTTCGGTCACGCCGAGGAGACGCTGACCGCCCGTCCGGCGACGCGGTTCGAGGCCGACACGCTGGAACTGGACCCGGGCGAGTGGGTGGTGCAGGTGCTGCGGGCGTCCTACTCAACCGAAGACACACCTGTGCACACGCTGGAGACGATCTGCGCCGCCACGCGTCATATCTTCACTATCGGACAGGTCGGCGGCCTCGACGAGTTCTGAGTTCATTCCTGTCACACAACCGCCAAGCTGGACCGGTCACCGCCGGGGCCACGCTCCGCGACGCCCTTGTGCAGCCAGCCGACGCAGTCGGACTGCGCCACCGCCTAGCTGGCGGGGTCATGTGGCGGTGATGGTGTTGGTCGGGTCGTCTCGCCAGACCTGCTGGCCGGTGGCGGTGATGGTCATCCCGAACCGGTTCCGGCCGGGGCTGCCCCAGCCGACCCACCGAAGGTAGGCGTCGGCCACCTCGTCCCACAGCCGCCGGGGTCCGGCCTGGTGGACGAGGTGTTCGCGGGCGCCGGGCCGGTGCCGGCAGCAGGCCCAGGAGGTCCCGGCGGTGTCGGCCAGGATCAGGCACCAGCGGCCTTCTCCGCCTTCGCCGTCGCTGCCGTCGTCGTGGGGGCGGGTGGAGCGTTCGGCGCCCATCACGTCGGGCAGCATCCCGGCGATCGCCACGTCGGCGCCGTAGGAGTCGCCGACGACGGTGCGCGGGTCCAGCAGCGTCATCGACTCCTCCACGCCGGGCACACCGGCGGGCTCATCGGGCACCTGCAGTTGGGGGCCGCGCTGGGCGCGCAGCATCATGTACGAGGCCGATCCGTGGAACCGGCCGATGGCGCGGCCGTCGCCGGTCACCGTCAGGCGGGCCTTGTGGCCTCCGGCGAACTCGGGCATCCAGGGGAACACCAGGACCCCGCCGGGCCGGGTCTGCCGCACCCACGCGTACGGCACCGTGGTGACGCCGCAGGTGACGTGAACCCGGTCGTAGGGTGCGCCGTCGGGTGCGCCGTCGGCGCCCTCGCCGGTGAGCAGGGTCGGGGTGAACCCGGCGGCGCGCAGGTTGGCCGCCGCCTGCTCGGCCACGGCGGGATCGACCTCGACCGAGGTGACGCGGTCGTCGCCGAGCCGGGCCGACAGCAGCGCGGCTGTCCATCCGGTGCCGGTGCCGATCTCCAGGACCCGGTCGCCGGGGCGCGGGGCCAGCAGCTCCAGGAACGTCATGACCGCTCCAGGTGCCGACAGTGAGGAGGTCCACGGCCCCTGCCCGGTGGCGGGGTCGGCGTCGCCGTCGGCGATCTGGGTGATGATGGCCGCGTCGGCGTACGCGCCGTCCCACCAGCCGCGGGGATCGGCGGCCCGGTCGATCGTGTGCGCGACGCCTGGCCCGTCGGGCACGCACCAGGCCCGCGCGGGCGTGAACAGGTGACGCGGAGCGGCGTGCATCGCCTGCCGCCACTCGGGCCGGGTCAGATCCCCGGCCGCGGCGAGCCGGTCGGCCAGCTGGTCGATCAGCCGTCCGGTGGGCGCCGCCGCATGCCCCGGCCCGGTGATCTGGTCGGTGAGCTGGTCACGGCCGGTGGGGGTGTTCACTTGCCGCGCTTCCCGCCGCCGCCGCTGTTGTCGTCGTCCTTCTTGTCCGGGGGAATGTCTTTGTCGGGACGGTGCCTGTCGCCGGTGTTGTCGTGCTTGCCCATCACAGGGTCCTCTCCGTCACTGCTGATCAAGGCCCTAGGCGCTGCGTTGACGGCCGCCGTCGCGGGTCGCCCGGGGCGGTCCCTCGGGGGCTTGCAGGAAGGAAAACACACGAGCACGGAGCGCACCATGAGGGCTACGCAACTGTGACAGCCGCGCGCGGTCCAGGCGGGGGACGGGTTCCATTCGGCCCGCATCGTGTCGCACACCCCTGCGGCGACGACCGTGCACGCCCACGCCGTCGCCGCCACCTAGCGGGGTCACGCGGCGGTGGGTTCGTCATGGTGAGCCTGGACACCACCGTGATGCACGTCGCCGGAGCCGCGATCCCAAGCCGCCACGTCACTACAGACCCGCTGCCCAGCCGGATGATCCGCAGCAGGCGCTGCCCCCGTCATCGATCTCGCGGACGCGTACTCGCTCAGCCACGAGCACAGCTTCCCTGCTGCGCGTTGCCGGCGAGTGTCATTCCGTCGGCGTGCCGATCCGAAGCCGGTTGCCGTCAGGGTCGCGCAGTTCAATCTCGCGTGCCCACGGAGCGTCCTGCGCCTTCACACCGAACTCGGAGGCGATGGCCTCGACGTCACGAACGCGGAGGTAGACCAACGTGTCGGGGCGGGCATCGCCCTTGTGCTCCGACAGGAACAATCGCACCCCGCCCCGGGCGACCTCGACGAACGCGGGAAGTCCCGGTTCGAAGCGGTGTTCCCACTGCTTGGCGAAGCCCAGTCGCTCGTACCAGGCAACCGCCGCCGCAGCATCCGCAACGCGAAGAATGGGAATGACTTCCTCGTTGTCCATGGCGCCATCGTCGCAGACCGCCCAGGCGAACGTTGCCTGATGCGGCACTGGGACCGCTTACTGCGACTTCGTCTGGATCCAGTCTCCGGAACTGTCGGCGACGGCCGACGTGGCGAGCATCGAGGTCCGGCGGATGCCGCCGGGCTAAATAATGGGCGTCGGCCAGGCTTTATGGCGGGAGCGGCGGCAGGTGCGGGCCATTCATCTGACCGGAATCACCCACATCGCGCATGTCCATTATGTGCTCGGCGTTATCAGGGTTAGGCTGGTTTGGAGAGGTAGTAGTAGAGCGAGATGTCCTCGGGGGCGTGGAGTCTTTCTTCGCCGCCGCCGACCATGAGCACCCAGCCTTTGGGGGTCGATCCGTAAGCTGGGCCGGGTTTCGTTATGGTGAACGGTCCGGTTCCGTTCTGGGCCCAGACTTTTGCCCCGAAGGTGACCTTGTGGCCGTCGCGGGTGCGGTACTTCGCCATGCGCTACTTGATATCAGCCTGACATGCTGCCGCCAAGATTCCAGGACGGTTCGTTGGCCTGTCCGGGTGGTCGGCGTCTCGGACGCCGATTGGACCACGGGCCAGTACGGGGGTTCAGGACACCGGCGGCATTCAGCAGCAGCACCGGTCGCCGGGCGCGGTGGTGAGCCTCGTCCGGGTGAGGTCGGCCTTACCGGTGGTGCCGCATTGGTTCGCGGTGCTGGACGTGCACGGAGTGGAGGGGCCTGCGTCGGTCAGTGGCGTCCCAGGAGATTGTCGGCGACGTTCTCCAGGTGGCGGCGCATGGCGTCCTGGGCGCTTTCGGGGTCGCGGTCGCGCAGGGCCTCGACGATGGCGGTGTGCTCGCTGTGGTAGCAGCGCATGCGCTCGGGCGTGGATGTGCGGCGTTTGAGACTGCCCCAGATCGGCAGGCTGCGCGCGGTGTTCATGACGTCGAACATGCTCAGCAGGAGCCCGTTGTGGGCGGCCTGCGCGATGGCGTGGTGGAGCCGGGTGTCCCACGTCTCGAAGTCCTGGTGGTCGTCGCTCTGGCCGCCTCGGTCGAGACAGTGCGCGATGCGGTCCAGGTCGGCTTGGGTGGCGACGCGGGCGGCCAGCGCCGCGACCGGAGGCTCGATCAGCAGCCGGACCTGCATGATCTCGGCGGGGCTGGTGTCGGCCGGGGCGACCTCGTCCGGCGGGACGGCGGCCTCGGTCAGGAAGGTGCCGCGTCCGACCTGGCGGACGACCAGCCCCTCCTGTTCCAGCACGCCCAGGGCGCGGCGGATGGCGCTGCGGGGGGCGGCAAGGCGTTCGACCAGGGCGCGCTCGGTGGGCAGCTTGGCGCCGGGCCCCAGCGCGCCACTGCGAATGCCCTCCCGCAGCAGGGTCCGCAGCGACTGCTCCACTGTGATCACCGCGCCATGGTACCCGCCTGAACCAATGTAGACCAATTGTGTCCGGCAAAACTCCATCCGGCAGCCTCTCGACAGTGGGAACGATCGGGTCATACAGTTGCGGTCGTCACATTGGTTCGTTTGGTTCAGATTGGTTCAACCCTGTGAAGCTGGTGACCTTCCGCCCCGCGGACTCCGCCGGGACCGAACGGCGCGTAGGCGTCGTTGACAGCGAGCGCCGGATCGTCCATGACGCGACCGTCGTGCTCCCGCCCGGCACCGGGATGCTGGAGCTGATCGAGGGGTGGGAGGAGCTGGGTCCGGTGCTGCGGGACGCGGCCGGTGACCAGCCCACCCTGTCCCTGGACTCGGTGGAGTTGCTGGCGCCGATCCCCGTTCCCCGTCGCGATCTGTTCTGCGTCGGCAAGAACTACCGCGACCACGCGGTCGAGTTCGGACGCAGCGGCTACGACACCCCCGCCCGTTCCGAGGACCTGCCGGACAAGCCGATCATCTTCAGCAAGGCGACGACGTCGGTCACCGGCCCCGGCGCCGACATCGATCCGCATGCCGGGGTGACCGCGGAACTCGACTACGAGGGCGAACTCTGTGTGATCATCGGCCGTGGCGGACGGGGCATCTCCCGGGAGCGGGCGTTCGACCACGTGTGGGGCTACACGATCGTCAACGACGTGACGGCTCGCGACCTGCAACGCGACCACAAGCAGTGGCTGCTGGGCAAGTCGCTGGACACCCACTGTCCCATGGGCCCCTACGCGGTCACCGCGGACGAGATCACCGACGTGACCGCCCTGCGGGTCGAGACCACGGTCAACGGCGAGCCGCGGCAGAGCGCTCCGGTCAAGGACCTGATCTTCGACGTCCCGGAGCTGATCGCCACGATCTCGGCCGGCATCACCCTGCTGCCCGGCGACCTGATCGCCACTGGCACCCCGGCCGGGGTGGGCATCGGCTTCGACCCGCCCAGGTTCCTGGCCACCGGCGACGTGGTCGAGGTGACGATCACCGGGCTGGGCACGCTGCGCAACCGCGTCGGCTGAGAAATGACGAGCAGAGAGGCGAACGTGAACATCAACGGCAGGACACTGGCGGTCGAGGTCGACGGGCAGGGCCCGCCGGTCCTCATGGTCCACGGCCTGGGCGGCACCTCGAACTTCTACCAGGTGCAGGCGGACGCCCTGGCCGAGCGTTTCCAGGTCATCCGCGTCGACTCGGCGGGGGCGGGACGCTCGCCCCTCGCCGCGGACATCAGCATCGAAAGCCACGCCGACGACCTGGCCGCGGTCCTCGACGAACTGGACGTGCCCTCGGCCGCCGTCGTCGGGCACTCGATGGGGACTCTGGTGGTCCGCGTGCTGGCCGCCCGCCATCCCGGAAAGGTCTCCGCGTTGGTGCTGCTCGGCGCCGTGAGGGTGCCGAACGAGGCGGCACGGCAGGCCCAGCGCGACCGCGCGGCCGTACTGCGCGAGCGGGGCACGGCCGCGGTGGCGCCCGGTGTCGTCGCCAACGCCCTGTCCGACCAGACCCGCCGCGACCGTCCCGAGGTCGCCGCCTTCGTCCGCGAGCTCGTCATGCGCCAGGACCCCGAGGGCTACGCGCGCAACTGCGAGGCCCTGGCGGCGGCCACCGACCCGGGCCCGATCGACCCCGCGCTGCCGCTGCTGCTGGTCACCGGCGACCAGGACAAGGTGGGGCCGCCGGAGGCCAGCCGGGAACTCGCCGACGTCCACGGCAAGGCCACGGTGGAGCTCCTGCCCGGTGTCGGCCACTGGACGGCCCTGGAGGCCGCCCGCCCCACGACCGACCACCTCCTGAACTTCCTCTAGAACCACCTGCGGCACCAGGGCCTGGTGCCGTCACCGTCAGGAGCATTGCCATGCCCATCCCACCCCACAGGACCCTCTTCCGCGACGTCCGGATCCTCGACTCCACCGGTGCGGACCCCTACCCCGGCGACGTGCTCATCGACGGTGACCGCATCGCCGCCGTGGGCACGGTCGACCCCGCGCACGCCGCGGGCGCCCGGGTGATCGAGGGCCGCGGCCGCACCCTGATGTCCGGGCTGTGCGACGCGCACACCCATTTCAGCTGGAACAACAGCGCGGACCTGGACGGCCTGGGCACCCTGCCGGTCGAGGAGCACCTGCTGTTCTGCATCGAGTCCGCCCGCACCTACATCGACTCCGGCTACACGATGTGCGTGGGCGCCGCCTCCGCCAAGGACCGCCTGGACGTGGTGTGCCGCGACGCGATCAACGCCGGCCGCATCCCCGGCCCGAGGTACCTGGCCAACGGCCCGGAGATCGCCGTCACCGGCGGCGCGCTGGTCAAGTCGATCACCAAGTTCGCCGACGGTCCCGAGGGCATGCGCAAGGTCGTCCGCGAGCTGATCGATCTGGGCGTCGACCAGATCAAGCTGTCTATGACCGGTGAGGAGATCACCGGCTCACAGCGCGCCGAGGACACCTACTTCTCCGACGAGGAGGTCGCCGCCGCCGTCGCCGAGGCCCACCGTCGCGGCAGGCGCGTCTGCGCCCACGCGCGCAGCGCCGAGAGCGTCAAGATGTGCGTGCGCCACCACGTCGACATCATCTACCACGCCAGCTTCACCGACGAAGAGGGCATGGACATGCTGGAGGCCAACAAGGACTGGGTGTTCGTCGCCCCCGGCATCAACTGGCTGATCGCCACCCTCTACGAGGCGGAGTCGTTCGGATTCCCGCAGGAGGCCGCCGAGGCCGTCGGCTACAAACGCGAACTGGAGATCGCCACCGAGGGGCTGCGCGAGATGCACCGCCGCGGCATCCGCATCCTGCCCGGCGGTGACTACGGCTTCGCCTGGACACCGCACGGCACCTACGCCCGGGACCTGCAGCACTTCGTCGAACGCCTCGGCTTCACCCCGATGGAGGCGATCCTGTCGGCCACCGCGCTGGGCGGCGAGATCATGATGCGCCCCCACGAGCTGGGCAAGGTCCAGCCCGGCTATCTCGCCGACGTGATCGTGGTGGACGGCGATCCGCTCGCCGACATCACCGTCCTGCAGGACCAGGACAAGCTGCACTACATCATGAAGGACGGGCGCTTCCACAAGGAGCGGCAACCGGCCGACGCCTGACAGCCACCGACCGCAGGGCACCGGCGGGTCGCGCCGGTGCCCTGCTCATCCGCCATCTGGAACCCCGATGCCCCTGCTGATCTGCCGAACCTGTCCCCGCTACGACGTCCACGCCACGGGCGACTTCGGCCGCGAGCTCAACGCCGCCATCGCCCGCCACCGCCAAGGCGGCACCCTCCTCGTGAGGAACGTCGCCTGCCTGTCGGCCGTGAACCGCGCGCGGTGACCGGGCGGCCGCGCCGCCACAGCCCTGGAGCGGCGCGGCCGTGGTCGTGGCGCTTCCATCTGCGCGGCGCCCGGCTCACGCGGAAATGCGGAACGTCCCCCTGCGCCGGGTGTGTGCGCGGCGGGGGATCAGAGGGTGATGGCTACTTTGCCTCGGGCGTGGCCGTGTTCGATGTAGCGCAGGGCCTCGGGGAGGTCGGTGAACGGGTAGGTCCGGTCGATGACGGGTGTCAGCTGTTCCTTCTCCATGAGTTCGGCCAGGAACCGGAGGTCGGTGGAGTTGGGCTTCCAACTGACACTGGTGATGCGCTGGCTGACGAACGGGGAGGCCAGGGCTCCGCGAAGCATCTGCGCCGCCGGTCCGAGCAACCCGCCGCGGGGCGAGGCGATGCCGCCGACGATCACGAGCGTCCCCACGGGAGGTCAGGGGGCGCCGCAGTTGCGCGAGCGACCGGTCGCCCACGATGTCCATGAGCAGGTCGTAGCGCCCTTTCCGTTCGGTGAAGTCCTCGCGGGTGTAGTCGACGACGTCGTCCGCGCCCAGAGAGCGGACCAGTTCGATGTTGCGGGTGCTGCACACGCCGGTGACCTCGGCTCCGAACGTCTTGGCGAGCTGGACGGCGAACGTGCCGATGCCGCCGGAGGCCCCGTTGACGAGGACCCGCTGCCCGGCGGAGACCCTCCCCGCGTCCCGCAGCCCTTGCAGTGCGGTGTGCGCGGCCATCGACACCGACGCCGCCTGTTCGAAGGTGAGGCGAGCGGGCTTGACGGCCAGCCTGTTGTGCGGGACGGCGACGGTCTCGGCGAACGATCCCAGCCGGACCTCGCCGAAGACCTCGTCGCCGGGGCGCAGGCCGGTCACCTCGTCGCCCACCCGCTCGACGACGCCGGCGAGGTCGGCGCCGAGGATAAGGCCCGGTCGCGGCCGCCGCAGGCCGATGCTCAGCCGGACCAGCTTCGGGTGGGCCCGCATGTGGCGCCAGTCGTAGGGGTTGACGGACGCCGCCCGCACCCGCACCAGCACTTCGTCCCGCGCGATGTCGGGCTCGTTGACGTCTCGGAGAGTCAGCACGTCGGGCGGGCCGTAGCGGTCCCAGGTCCAGGCTTTCATGGCGTCTTCCTTTCGGTGGGTGTCCACACCGGGTGAGAGGGGGGTGGGCCGGGATGACCTGAACGCGCTCAGGTGTCCGGCTCTTACGGGCGCTCATCGGCCCCTGTGCCTGGTGTCCGCGTGCCGCTTCCGGGCGGGCCGCTGTCGTACGGTGTAAGGCTGACGTACGTCGTAAGGTTATCGTACGGCGTAAGGGAGTCAAGGGTTGCGGCGTAAAGGGGCTCAGCCGGTGACCAAGGGTGACGGCACGTGCGGCGCGCTCAGGCGCATCGCGGAATCGGTCGCGTCGGTCAGGAACCGGCGGCGCGGCGCCGTTCCAGCCCTTCGAGGATCAGGTCGAGCGCGAACTCGAACTCGAACTGGTCGTCGCAGAAGCCCAGGGTGCCGTCCGGATCGTCGTGGACGGCGTCCGCCAGCATCCCGACGATGTTCGGGAACCGGTCGGCCATCTGCTCCATCATCGCGGCGGCCTCGGCGTTCGAGGTCTGGACGCCGCCGGGCTGGAACAACTCCTGAGTGAACCCGAGGGCGCGGCTGCCTAGGACGTGCAGCGCGTGGTGCGCCAGGTCGCACGAGAACCCGCCCGCCCGAAGGATGGCGACGACGTGGTCGTAGTAGGCGATGACGGCCGGGCTCGTCTCGGTGCGGCTTTCCAGTACCTGCGGGGCCCAGCGGTGGCGCAGGAAGACCTCCCGGGCGGCGAGGATCCGCGCGCGCAGCGCCGCCTGCCAGTCCTCCTCCGGTGACGGAGCCTCGACCTCCTCCACCGCCGCCATGATCTCCCCGAGGATCACCTCGACGATGCCGTCGAAGACGGCCTGCTTGTTGGCGACGTGGTGGTACAGCGACATCGCCTCGACCCCGACCTCCTGCGCCAGCCGGCGCATGGTGAGCGAGTCGAGGCCGTCGCGGTCGGCGAGCTCCACGGCGGCGCGCAGCACCCGCCTCCGGCTCAGCGGAATCCGGGGCTGCTCGGTCAGCTCGTCGGCGTCGGCTCGTGGAGTCATGGATCTTCCTCCCGACGCACTCTACCCGTACACGGTAAGTCTCCCCGGCCCACGCCAGGCGTCGGCCGTTCCGTCAGCCCAGGCGGCAGCCCGCCGGTGGGACGGCCCTCAGTGCAGGGCGCTCACTCGGCCGCCATGGGTCAACCGCTCCAGAGGGACAGGAAATTGATGTCGGCGCGCAGCGGCACGCGTTCCGCGTCCCCGGTAACTTGTCGGTGACCGTTGCGAGGAGCGATCGGATGATCACATCTGGCAGGTGGCCGCTGACATTGGCCGCCGTCGTACTGCTGTCGGCCGCCTGCTCGTCCGATGACGAGCGGCACACGCTCACCCTCGACATCACCGGCGAGGGAAGTGTCAACATCACCTACGTCATCAACGGCCATTCCACGACGGAGCCCAAGGTGGCGCTTCCTTGGCGGAAGGACATCAAACTCACCAAGCAGGGCGAGGACACCTGGAGCGTTGCCATACGACGCCAGGACGACGGCCCGGTGAGCGCCGTGGCCTACGTCGACGGCCGGCCCTTCACCCGCGCCGAAGGCTCGGGCAGCGGCACCAGCAACCTCAGCGGCTCCATACGCTGACGAACCGTGCCGACAATTCCGCGCAGTCACTGACACAGATCGGCTCCGCCCCACCTCAGGTCACTTCGGGCGCAGTGCCGTGATGGGGCCTCCGCCGTAGCGTTTGGTGGCGTCGGCTCGGACGACGACGAGGAGTTCGCCGACCGTGACGGGTTCAAGGGCGCCGCTGTAGAAGAAGATGTCCTGGTCGTCGTTGGTGAGGTCGCCGCCGATCTTCGCTCCGGTCAGGGAGAAGTTCCGGACGCGCAGATGGCGTCCGGTGCTGCTGGACACCGGTGCCTCGATCCGGTCGCCGGTGAGGCGTATCCACTTGATGGCCAGCCGCTTCTGGGGGCGTGACCATTTGCGTCTCCCCGTGGTCGGCGAGTACGCGACGAGGGCGTCGCTGGTGCGGTGGTCGCCGCCTTCGGCCACCAGCAGCAGCGTGTCGCCGTGGACGGCGAATCGCCGCACCGGGCGGAGCCGGAAATCTCCGGGGTGCTCCTCCAGTTCGATCTTCCCGTGCTGGTCGTCGAAGGGGATGGCGGCGCGCGGCCTGCCCGCCTCGTCGAACGTGTGCAGCACCTCGCGTCCGTGTTCGCCGCCCTCGCCGATCTTGACCAGCAGCGGGTGCGCCGACACCAGTTCGGCCGATCGGACCTGGCCTTCGGGTGCGTCGGTCACCGCCGTGCGACGCAGTGGCCGTCCGGTGCGGGGGTCCAGGACCGAGACCGTGAAGCCCCTGGCGCCGCAGCCGGACAGGACCACCGTTCCGCCGGGCCCGTTTCCCACCGCGCGGGGAGTGCAACCGGGCATCGACCGCCGCCAGAGCGGCCTGCCCGTCCGGGGGGCGAACGCCATCACCGTGGCGTCGCCGGCCACGACGGCGGCCCGCGCCGAGATCTCGATGCGGTCGGCCTCCCGGCCCTCGCTCGCGGAGAAGCGCCGGCTGCCCAGGTTCCGTGTCCACAGCGTCCGTCCGGTGCGCAGATCGATCGCGGCGAGCGTGGTGCAGGTGGTCCCGGCCGGGCCGTAGCCGATGAGCCCGACACCGCCGGACGTCGAGCGGCTCATCGCGCACAGTTCCCCGCGGGCGGGCAGTTCGCGGACCCAGTTGCTCGCCTGCTGCTCGACGTCGTAGGCGATGAGCCGGTCGAACCGGGCTCGGACGACCCGCGGCCCGTCGGACCAGACCCCGGCGGCGCGCGTCGTGGCGGGGCGTTCGGACGGCGTCGTCCAGGCGACCTGCAGCAGCCGCCCCCGCCAGGCCCCGAACGCTCGATCGGCGGGCCAGTATCCCAGTGCGAAGGCCAGCAGGGCGGCCGAGCCCGCCGCGATCAGTTGCTTGGCCGACCGGCGCAGCCGGGACCGGACCGTCGCGATGACGAAGATGATGCTGATCAGGAGCAGGAAGTTCAGCCCCAGCGTCATCCAGATGATGGGGACGCTTCCCTGGGAGCAGGCAGGTAGTCCGCCACCGCAGTTCCCTCTCGGCAAGCTCCAATATCTGATGTCGAACGCTGCGGCCCAGCCCAGCACCATGGGCGCCACCAGGCACTGCAAGGCGACCAGTGCCGCAGCGGAAACCCGTTTCCCCACCCGCCCCCCAAGAAGATCGATCAGGGATCCTACGGCGTCGGTGGGCTCACCGGAATACGGGCCCTGGCCGGGGCGCCTGTCAGTGGTGGTGTCGGCGGAGGCCGGGGGAGGGCGGCGGGGCGGGGGTCTGGCCTCGTTCGAGGACGAGGAACTGGCCCATCATCCCCTGGTCCTCGTGGTAGAGCATGTGGCAGTGGAACATGTAGGGCCGGTGCGGGTCGGCGTAGTCGGCGAACCGCATGATGAGCCGCATCCGGGTTCCCGGGGGCAGCAGGACGGTGTCCTTCCAGCCCGACAGGTGCGGGGGCGGGCGCCGGTCGTCGACCGACAACACCTGGAACTGCACGTCGTGGACGTGGAAGCTGTGCAGGGTGCCGTCGCCGCTGCGGACGTCCCAGATCTCGGTGGTGTCCCTGAGCATGTGGGCGTCGATCCGGCCGGGGTCCATCTTCCTGCCGTTGATCTGGTGTTCGGCGAGTTCGAAGGTGCGTGTCCGGACGGCGGTGCGCGGCGGGATCGCGGGGACATCGGCCAGGCGGGCGGGCAGGGAGGTCGCTCCGGAAGCCGACGGACATGGGCTCAGCGGGACTGCCGGACGCCGCGCCGCCACACGTCGCGGATGTCGCGGGTCGCGGTGATGTCGCGGGTGGGGTCGCCCTCCACCAGAACCAGGTCGGCGCGCAGGCCGGGGGCGACGCGCCCGCGGTCGGTCAGGCCGAAGCGGTCGGCGGTGACGCTCGTGCTCGTGGTCAGTGCCTCCAGCGGGGTGAGCCCGGCCCCGGTCAGCAGTTCCAGTTCCCGGTGCAGGCCGTCGCCGTGGCCGGGGGCGAACGGGGTCGCGTCGGTCCCGGTCAGCAACGGCACACCGGCGCGGTGCAGCGCGTCCGCCACCCGCTTGGCGCGCTGGGCGCGTCCGGGGTCGTTCTCGCCGACGACCTCGATGTAGGCGAGCGTGGTGATCACGAAGACGTCCTGTGCGGCGATCCGCTCGATCAGCCGGTCGGCGGCCGGATCGCCCGGCGCGGCGTCGGACCAGACGTGGCCCAGCCCGTCGACGCCCGCGTCCAGGGCGATCGCCGCGTCGGCGGCGGTGGCCACGTGCGCGATGCTGCGGAGCCCGGCGGCGCGGGCCGCCTCGACCAGCGCCGTCGCGGTGTCGCGGCCGAGCGTGGGCACCGGGCTCCAGCCCGTCGAGCCGTCGTCGATCACGATCTTCAGGTAGTCGCTGCCCTCGGCGACGCGCGCCGCGACGAACGCCTCGGCCTCGGCGGCGGAGGAGATCGTGTCGAACGGCCCGACGGCGTCCGGCGCGCCGGGCAGCTGGTCGGCCATCGCGGTCATGACCCCCGTCGGATGGCCGCCGGGCGCGGTGGCCAGCACCCCGGCGCTGCGGAGGTCGGCGACGTCGTCGCGCTCGGCGGCCAGCTTGCGCTGCCGCGCCAGGTTGCCGGGCAGGCAGAACATGTCCAGCTCGGTCGTCACGCCGTACCGCAGGGCGGTGGCCAGGTCGCCGTCGAAGGTGTGGGTGTGGGCGTCGATCAGTCCCGGGAGCAGCGTCCGGCCGATGCCGTCGACCATGACGTCGGCATCGCGGCCGTCCGGCTCGACGATCGTGGCGCCGTCGATGAGGACGTCCGCGCGCTCAAGGACCCGCGTCCCGTCGAACAGGCGCACATCACGGATGAGGGTTCGCATGACGAAACTCCGAATTCGTTACAGAGATGAATTGATCGATCGCGGAGGGTGAGTGAGGGGGGCGCCGCGTACCGGAGTGGAGTGGGTGACGCGGCCGGGCCGGGTCTGTGCGGGGGGGCGTCCTCCGGCTAGCGAGGCTCGGGGACGTAGGTGAGCTTGTCGGGATTGCGGACCACGTCGACCGCGACGACGCGTCCGGCGTCCACGGTGAACGACGCCACCGACAGCACGTCGTCGGGAGCCCGCAGGACCAGCCCCGCCGCGCCGTTGACGGTGGCGAACCGCATGTCGATCTCCGAGCCGCGGGTGAAGGACAGCAGCAGGCGCGCGACCGGTTCGGCGCCGCGCACCTCGTGCGGCACGGCTCTGACCTTGCCGCCGCCGTCGCCCCGGCACACCACGTCCGGCGCCAGCAACGCCACCAGCCCGTCCAGGTCACCGCGCCGGCACGCGGCGGCGAACGCGGAGACCAGCGCCCGCTGCTCGGCGGGGGAGGGCGGGAAACGCGGACGGCCCTCGGCGACGTGCCGGCGGGCGCGCGAGGCCAGCTGCCGGACGGCGACCGGCGACCGGCCGACCACCTCCGCCACCTCGTCGAAGGTCATGCCGAACACGTCGTGCAGCAGGAACGCCGCGCGCTCGGCGGGCGACAGGCTCTCCAGCACCAGCAGCAGGGCCGTGCTGACCGACTCGTCCAGCGTGACCCGGTCGGCCGGGTCCGCCTCGTGCTCCCCGACCAGCGGTTCGGGCAGCCAGGTCCCGACATAGCGTTCCCGCCGGGCCCGGGCGCTGCCGAGCGCGTCGAGCGCCAGCCGCCCGACCGTCCTGACCAGCCAGCCCTGCAGGTCGCGGATCTCCTCAGGGTCGTCCAGGGCGCGCAGCCGGAGCCACGCCTCCTGCACGCAGTCCTCCGCCTCGGCCACCGATCCCAACGTGGCGTAGGCGATGCGCCGCAGCCGCGGACGTTCGGCCTCGAAGGCCCGGACGAGCTCCTCGCGCGTCATGCTCCCGCCCCGCGGACGTTCCCGCAGGGGGCGATGACCCGCCCCTCCGACGACCTGCTTCCGACGATCACAGCCGCTCTCATGCCCGAAGGACGACACAGCCCCTCGAAGTGTGACATTCCCTCGGTCCGGGTGCGGCGAGCAGCCCGCCGATCGCCCGGTCGGTCCGAGCGCGCTAGCGGGTATCACCCATATATTGACCGTCGTTTGGCGCTGCTCGGAGGGATGCATGGGCGACCGGTTGGAGAGGCGTAGGGAGCGGCGTCGGACCGACCTGCTGGCTCTCGCGCGGGAACAGGGTGAGCCGGACACGCGGGCCATGTGGCTGTTGCCGTATGCGCAGCGCCGGCCGCATCGGGAGCATCCGCTGTTCAGGGGGCACTGGAAGAACGACCTGCCGGACCTGGGCTGGCGGCACCTGTCCATGTCACAGGGAATCCAGATCCAAGTGCAGCACCCTTTCGGTGGCTTCACATATCGGCACCAGATGAAGTGGCAGGTCCCGTACACGTTCTTCCGGCGCTGCCGCCCTTCTTCCGAATGGTTCCCCCCGATCTTCCAAGAGCGGCTGCCGGCGTTGTGCGATCTGTACGTGGCTTCCTATGAGAGGCCCGATGCGTCATGGGGCGCCGACTTGCACATGCGTCTGCCCGCGGAGCCCGAGCCCGACGCCCCCGAACCGATGCTGGAGCCTCGCGAGCGTGCGGGCCTCGCAAGCGACGAGCCGTGGGCGGCAGAGGTGGTGGAGGCGGTCCACGTGGCGGCGGAGGAGGACGATTTTCGGCGGTGGCAGCAGGCCGCGATCGCGTATCTCACCGAGATCGACGAAGTGGTCCGGCAGCTCGGCGACGCCTGGACCGAGTACGGGCACCGCATCTCCCCGTCGCCCCGGCGTACCCCCAGGCGGTTCGCGCGATGGCAGGCGGCGCTGACGGACGGGTACGACCGTCTCCTGCGCGCGTCCGAGCAGTACCGGCCGATCCACGACGAGGTGCGCGCGCAGGCAGAGCAGACCGCGAGAACCTATCCGCGGATCAGCGCGCACTTCGCCGGGCTGTTCACCTGGCAGCAGCGGAAGCTGTGGTACCTGGCGCCCGCCGGATCGGACGAGTTCCGCGTCACCCGCTCGGACGTGGCGGCGCCGGCCGAGACCGCCACGTCGGTCAGCCGTCTCAAGGACGTCATCGAGGAGGCGCGGGACAAGCGCCTCGATCTGCACCTGGTGGACTGGGACGAAGATTCGGTCCGTCTCGCCGATCGTGAACTGGCCGATATGGCCGCGCGACTGCCGCCGCCCTCCGGGACCACTCCGGCGGGACGTCCCATGGCCCCTGAGTTCCCGCAGTCGTTCCTGGCCATGGTCGACGACTGGTTCGGTCCCGTGGTGGAGCGCCTGCGCGACCGTCAGGAGCTTGAGCGCGAGCGCGCGCAGCGCGCCCAATGGCAGGCCGAGCGGGCCGCGGAGAAGTCCCGCCGGACGTCGGGATACCACGGCGGCAGCTACCCCACCGACCCCGGTGGCGGCGACTACGGGGGCGGCGACTTCGGATCCTTCGGCGGGTTCGGCGTCCACACATGACGCCCCGGCCCGGCGTCAGGTCGTCGCCGGGGCGGCTCGGGGAGAGGTCCGGCGGGCTCGCGAGGTATCCGTCGGCCGACCTTGAAGGCGAGCACGTCGGTGCCGCTCGCCGCGTCGACCGCTTGCAGGGGGCGGCGTCCAGGTAGAGGAACCCTGTGGCGGAGTGTTCGGGCTGGCCCCACCCCGCTTGGGGAGTCTGCTCCCTGGGGCGGCGGGCGGGCGCTGCCTAGATTCGGAGGTATGAACGGACGTAGGCGGATGAAGGTCGTGATCGCGATGCTGGTCGCCGTGTTGGCGGCAGGGGTGCTGCCGCCGCCGCCCAACCCCGCCAACGCGCTGACCGGTCACCGGCACGAGGGCCGGTGACCGGTCGCGGGATCACGCTGTCGGGATCACTTCGCCAGGTCGACCGCGCGGGCGGGCGCCACGGTGAGCGCGTCGGCGTCCTCGGCGCGGTCGACGACCACCTCGTCGCCGTCGCGGACCTCGCCCGACAGCAGGGCGCGGGCCAGCTGGTCGCCGATGGCCGACTGGACCAGGCGGCGCAGCGGGCGGGCGCCGTACTGCGGGTCGAAGCCGGTCAGGGCCAGCCACTCGCGGGCCGCCTCGGTGACGGTGAGCGTCAGGCGGCGGTCGGCCAGGCGCCGGCGGAGCCGGTCGATCTGCAGGTCGACGATGCCGGTCAGCTCCTCGGTGGACAGCGAGTCGAACACGATCACCTCGTCCAGCCGGTTGAGGAACTCGGGCTTGAACGCGGCCCGGACGGTCTCCATGACGGCCGAGCGCTTGGCGGTGTCCGACAGGTCGGCGTCCATCAGGAACTGCGACCCCAGGTTGGACGTCAGGATCAGGATCGTGTTGCGGAAGTCGACCGTGTGGCCCTGCCCGTCGGTCAGGCGGCCGTCGTCCAGCACCTGCAGCAGGATGTCGAAGACCTCGGGGTGGGCCTTCTCCACCTCGTCCAGCAGGACCACCGAGTACGGGCGGCGCCGCACGGCCTCGGTGAGCTGGCCGCCCTCCTCGTAGCCGACGTAGCCGGGCGGGGCGCCGACCAGGCGCGCCACGCTGTGCTTCTCGGAGTACTCGCTCATGTCGATGCGGGTCAGCGCCCGCTCGTCGTCGAACAGGAACTCCGCGAGGGCCTTGGCCAGCTCGGTCTTGCCGACGCCGGTCGGGCCGAGGAACAGGAACGAGCCGGTCGGACGGTCCGGGTCGGAGATGCCGGTGCGGGCGCGGCGCACCGCGTCGGAGACGGCGCGCACGGCGGCCTTCTGGCCCACCAGGCGCCGGCCGATCTCGTCCTCCATGCGCAGGAGCTTGGCGGTCTCGCCTTCGAGGAGACGGCCCGCGGGGATGCCGGTCCAGGACGCCACGACCTCGGCGACGTCGTCGGGGCCGACCTCCTCCTTGACCATCGCCTCGCGGGTCTCGGCCTGCTCGGAGGCCTCCTGGAGCTGCTTCTCCAGCGCGGGGATCTCGCCGTACATCAGGCGGGCGGAGGTCTCCAGGTCGCCGTCGCGCTGGGCGCGTTCGGCCTCGCCGCGCAGCTGGTCGATGCGCTCCTTGATCTCGCCGACCCGGTTCAGCCCGGCCTTCTCCCGGTCCCAGCGGGCGTTGAGGGCGTTGAGCTGCTCCTGCCTGTCGGCCAGATCCTTGCGCAGCCGCTCCAGCCGCGCCCGGGACGCCTCGTCGGTCTCCTTGGCGAGGGCCAGCTCCTCCATGCGCAGCCGGTCGACGGCGCGCTGCAGCTCGTCGATCTCGACGGGACGCGAGTCGATCTCCATGCGCAGCCGGGACGCGGCCTCGTCCACCAGGTCGATCGCCTTGTCCGGCAGGAAACGCGCGGTGATGTAGCGGTCGGACAGCGACGCGGCCGCGACCAGCGCCGAGTCGTTGATCTGCACCTTGTGGTGCGCCTCGTAGCGGCCCTTGAGCCCGCGCAGGATCGCGACGGTGTCCTCGACCGTCGGCTCGCCCACGTAGACCTGCTGGAACCGGCGCTCCAGCGCGGCGTCCTTCTCGATCCGCTCGCGGTACTCGTCCAGCGTGGTCGCGCCGATCATGCGCAGCTCGCCGCGGGCCAGCATCGGCTTGAGCATGTTGCCCGCGTCCATCGCGCCCTCGGCGGCGCCCGCGCCGACCACGGTGTGCAGCTCGTCGATGAACGTGATGATCCGGCCCTCGCTGGCCTTGATCTCGTTCAGGACGGCCTTGAGGCGTTCCTCGAACTCGCCCCGGTACTTGGCGCCCGCGACCATCGCGCCGAGGTCCAGCGCGACGAGCTGCTTGTTGCGCAGCGACTCGGGGACGTCCCCGGCCACGATCCGCTGCGCCAGGCCCTCCACGACGGCGGTCTTGCCGACGCCGGGCTCGCCGATCAGCACCGGGTTGTTCTTGGTGCGCCGCGACAGCACCTGCACCACGCGGCGGATCTCGGTGTCGCGGCCGATCACCGGGTCGAGCCGGCCCTCGCGGGCCCGCGCGGTCAGGTCGACGCCGTACTTCTCCAGCGCCTGGTAGGTCTCCTCGGGGTTCTCGCTGGTGACGCGGGCGTGCCCGCGCACGCGCTCGAACGCCTCCAGCAGCGCCTGCGGCGTGGCCCCGAACTCCTTGAGCAGGTCGGCCACGGCACCGCCGTCGGACGCCAGGCCGACCAGCAGGTGCTCGGTGGAGACGTACTCGTCCTCCAGCCGCCTGGCGTGGTTGGCGGCGGTGTTCATCGCCACGATCAGCTGCCTGGACAGCTGCGGCGACGACACGGTCGCGCCCGCGGCCTTGGGCAGCCGCTCCAGCAGCTCCTCGGCGCGGCGGCGCACCTCCCTCCAGTCGGCGCCGACGGCCTCCAGCAGCGGCACCGCCGTGCCGTCGCTCAGCCCGATCAGCGCCGTGAGCAGGTGCGGCGGCTCCACCTGCGGGTGGCCCTCGGCCGCGGCCCGGCGGACCGCGACCGACACCGCCTCCTGGCTCTTCTGCGTCAGCTTGTAGTCCATGGTGCGTTCAGCTCCCCCTCGGCCCGGACGGGGCCGTCGCTCGGCGGCGCTACTCGGAGCGGCGCTCGTGCCACAGCACCACGCTGGTGCGGCGGATCGGCACGAGGTCGCCACCGGAGGTGCCGCCGGTGTCCCCGCGACGCCGCTGCTGCGCCAGGCGCGCCGCGACGGCGCGGGTCGATTCGAGTTCGTTGCTCAGCTCCTCCAGCGCGGCGCGGGCCGCCGCCAGCTCCTCGCGGAGCCGGACGTTGTCGCGCTGCAGCTCGAGGATGTGCTTGATGCCCGACAGGTTGATGCCCTCCTCCTGGGAGAGCCGCTGGATCTCGCGCAGCTGCACGATGTCGCGCATCGAGTAGCGGCGGCCGCGCCCGGCCGTGCGGCCGGGCGACACCAGCCCCAGCCGGTCGTAGGTGCGCAGCGTCTGCGGGTGCAGGCCGGACAGCTGCGCCGCCACGGAGATCACGTAGACCGGGGTGTCGTCGCCGAACGGGTCCATGGAACGCTCACTCCTCCCTGGCCTGCCGGAGCAGCTCGCCGCGCAGCTCGTCACCGCCGCCCGCGGCGCGCAGCCGTTCCAGCGCCTCGCGCGTCGGGTCGTCGACCTTCTGCGGCACCTGCACCTCCACGGTGACCAGCAGGTCGCCCTTGGTGCCGTCGCGCCGGGTCGCGCCCCGGCCGCGCACCCGGAAGGTGCGGCCGTTGGGGGTGCCCTCCGGCAGGCGCAGCGTCACCGGCTGCCCGCCGAACGTCGGCACCTTGATCTCGGCGCCCAGCGCGGCCTCCGGGAAGGTCACCGGGACCGTCAGGGTCAGGTTGTCGCCGCTGCGGCCGAACACCGGGTGCGGCCGCACCTTGATGTTGACGTACAGGTCGCCGGCCGGGCCGCCGTTCTCGCCGGGCGCCCCCTTGCCCTTGAGCCGGATCTTCTGCCCGTCCTTCACCCCCGCCGGGATACGGGCCTGGATGGTGCGGGTGCCGGTCGCCCGGCCGCTGCCGTGGCAGTTCGGGCACGGGTCGTCCACGACCAGCCCGCGGCCCCGGCACTCCTTGCAGGGCTCCTGGAAGCCGAAGCTGCCCAGGTTGCGGGTCTCCAGGCCGGTGCCCTCACAGGACGGGCACACGCGCGGCACGGTGCCGCTGCGGGCGCCGGTGCCCCGGCAGTTCGGGCACGCCGCCTCGCTGGTCAGCCGCAGCGGCACGGTCGCGCCCGACAGCGACTTGCCGAACGACAGCGTCACCTCGGTCTCGACGTCGGCGCCGCGCCGCGCCCGGCGGGCGCCGGGGCCGGTGGTGGTGCGGGTGCCGCCGCGTCCAAACAGCCCGCCGAACAGGTCGCCGAGCCGCTCGCCGGCGCCACCGCCCGCGCCCCCGGTCTGCCCGAAGAGGTCCCCCAGGTCGAAGCCGAAGCCGCCGCCCTGCTGGCCGCCGCGGAACCCGCCCGGCATCGACCGCAGCGTGTCGTACTCCTTGCGCCGCTTCTCGTCGGACAGGACGTCGTAGGCCTCGGACACCTCCTTGAAGCGGTCCTCGGCGTCGGCGTCGCCCTTGTTGGCGTCCGGGTGGTACTTGCGGGCCAGCTTGCGGTAAGCCTTCTTGATCTCGTCCTGCGAGGCCGTCTTCGAGACACCGAGGACCTTGTAGTAGTCCTTCTCCAGGTAGTCCTTGGTGCTCACGATGCCCCGCTCTCTGCTCGCGCCACGTTCTTCGTTCGTCCTGGACGGTCCCGCCCCGATCATCGTCGCCGAGGCGGGACCGTCGCGGAAGGGGATCTACTCGCCGTCGTCGGACTTGGGCTGTCCGCCGCCCTCGGACGTGCCGCCGTCCTCGGCGGCGGCCGACTCGGGGGCGGGCTCGGCCACCGCGACGCGCGCGGGCCGCAGCACGCGCTCGCCGATCCGGTAGCCGGGCTGCAGCACGTCCACGCAGGTGGTGTCGGTCACGTCGGGCGAATAGGAGTGCATGAGCGCCTCGTGCACCGTCGGGTCGAAGGGCTCGCCCTTCTCCCCGAACTTCTCCAGCCCGAGCTTGCCGACCACGGCCTCCAGCGCCTCGCCGACCGACTTGAACCCGCCGGTCAGCTCCTCGTGCTCGCGGGCGCGGCCGATGTCGTCCAGCACCGGCAGCAGTTCGTTCAGCACGTTGGCCAGGGCCTGCTCGCGCACGGCCAGCCGGTCGCGCTCGACCCGCTTGCGGTAGTTGTCGAACTCGGCCTTCAGCCGCTGCAGGTCGGCGGTGCGTTCGTCGAGCTGGGTCCGGAGCGCCTGCTCGCCGGCCGAGGCTCCCTCGCCGGCCGGTGCCTGCCCCGCGGCGGCCGCCCCCGCGCCGGAGTCCGCGGCGGACTCCGGCGCGGCCTGGGCCTGGCCGCCCTCCCGGACCTTGCCGGTCTCGGGGTCGATGCGGCGCCGGTCACGGATCACCGGGGCCTCGCGCTCCTCGCCCTCGCCCTTGGTGGGAGGGGTCGTCACGCGGCACCACCCTTCGGCTTGTCCTCGTCGACGATCTCGGCGTCGACGACCTCGTCGTCCTGCTGGGCCTGCCCGTCACCGGACGCCCCCGCGCCGGCGTCGGCGCCGGCGGCCGCGCCCTCGCCCGCGGGCTGGTTCTGGGCGTAGATGGCGGCGCCCATCTTCTGGCTGACCTGCGCCAGCTTCTCGGAGCTGGTGCGGATGGCGTCGATGTCGCCGCCCTCCAGGTTCTTCTTGACCTCGGCGACGGCCTCCTCGACCTCCTTCTTGACGTCCTCGGGGATCTTCTCGGAGTTCTCCTTGAGGAACTTCTCGGTCGAGTAGGCCAGGGTCTCGGCCTGGTTGCGGGTCTCGGCCTCCTCCTTGCGCCGACGGTCCTCCTCGGCGTACTGCTCGGCCTCCCGCATCATCCGCTCGATGTCGTCCTTGGGCAGGGCCGAGCCGCCGGTGATGGTCATCGACTGCTGCTTGCCGGTGCCCAGGTCCTTCGCCGAGACGTTGACGATGCCGTTGGCGTCGATGTCGAAGGTGACCTCGATCTGCGGCACGCCGCGCGGCGCGGGCGCGATGCCGGTCAGCTGGAAGGTGCCCAGCTTCTTGTTGTAGGCCGCGATCTCACGCTCGCCCTGGAAGACCTGGATCTCGACGGACGGCTGGTTGTCGTCGGCGGTGGTGAACACCTCCGACCGCTTGGTCGGGATGGTGGTGTTCCGCTCGATGATCTTGGTGAAGATGCCGCCCTTGGTCTCGATGCCCAGGCTCAGCGGCGTGACGTCCAGCAGCAGGACGTCCTTCACCTCGCCCTTGAGCACACCGGCCTGCAGCGACGCGCCCACCGCGACGACCTCGTCGGGGTTGACGCCCTTGTTGGGCTCCTTGCCGCCGGTCAGCTCCTTGACCAGCTCGGTCACGGCCGGCATACGGGTGGAGCCGCCGACCAGGACGACGTGGTCGATGTCGTTGACGCTGATCCCGGCGTCCTTGATCACCTGGTGGAACGGGTTCTTGGTGCGCTCCAGCAGGTCGGCGGTCATGCGCTGGAACTCCGCGCGCGACAGCTTCTCGTCCAGGTGCAGCGGGCCCTCGGCCGATGCGGTGATGTAGGGCAGGTTGATCTGCGTCTCCGAGGAGCTGGAGAGCTCGATCTTGGCCTTCTCGGCCGCCTCGCGCAGCCGCTGCAGCGCCATCTTGTCCTTGGACAGATCGACGCCGTTGGCGTTCTTAAACCGCTCGACCAGCCACTCGACGACCTTGTTGTCCCAGTCGTCGCCGCCCAGGTGGTTGTCACCGCTGGTGGCCTTGACCTCGACCACCCCGTC
>NZ_JBEYTB010000030.1:0-40463 GCF_040642915.1 Actinomadura sp. NPDC047616 | reverse complement strand
ATGACGGTGGGCTCGCCGCCCTCCAGAATCGCGACGACCGAGTTGGTCGTCCCGAGGTCGATACCGACCGCACGTCCCATGTCTCTCGTCCTCCGTCGTTACTGCGTGTGCCCCCGGTCGCGTCCCCCCTGTACGCGGCGGCGGCCGGGTTCGCGTCTCTGTCTCGCCAGGGTGCCCCCGGCGGAAGTCATTGTCAAATCACTTGAGTCTGGGCGACTCAACTTTGCTGACGTTCACATCAACAGGACGTATGAGCCCCCTATTCCCGTTCCCGCCCGCGCCCCTCCGGGCCGGGAATCCGCACCCGGAACGAGGCCCGCCTCCGCCCGGAGGACGAGAGAACCCCTCCTGCCGGCCCGTAAGAAACCGGATCTTTCCCGGAGTACTCCGGGAAGCTCCTGCGCCGGTTCGGGTGATCAGGGGTGAGGACAACTTCAGAGAGGAGCCTCATGAGAGGCAGACGGATCGGCCGCGCGCTGCTCGGCGCGGCGGTCGTGGGCGGCGTGGTCGCCGCGCCGCCGGGCGTGGCGGACGCGGCCAAGCCGCCGGCCGGCGCGGGAGGAGACGGCGGAACGGGCGGTGCGGCGGGTGCCTCGGGAGCGCTGCCCGCGGGCCGCTCGTGGACGGTGACGCTGCTGACCGGCGACGTCGTCCGGGTGCGCACGGTCAAGGGCCGTCCCCCGATGGTCACGACCACGCCCGGCGAGGGCAGGACCAACCGGACGTTCCGCACCTCGTACCGTCCGGACGGGCACGTGGTGGTGACCCCGGCGGACATGGCCCCGCTGGTCGGCCGCGTTCTCGACCCCGACCTGTTCGACGTCACCACGCTGATCCGGCAGGGGTACGACGACGCGCGCGCCCGCGAGCTGCCGCTGATCGTGCAGCGGAAGGGCGGCGTGCGGCCGCGCGCGGCGCTCGGCGGGACGCTGCGGGAGACCCGTGACCTGCCGAGCATCGGCGCGGTCGCGGCCCGCCAGCCCAAGAAGGACGCGGCGCGTCTCGGCGCGTCCCTGGCCCCCCGCACGCGGACCAAGGCGGCGAACGACATCCGCCGCATCTGGCTCGACCGCAAGGTCCGCGCGAGTTCCGCACCGTCCGCGCCCGCACTCGCGTCGGGGGCCGCGCGGGCCGCGTCGGCCGCGAAGCTCGACCGCAACCTGAGCCAGATCGGGGCGCCCGCCGCGTGGCAGGCGGGGATCACCGGGCGCGGCACCAAGGTGGCCGTCCTGGACACGGGCGTGGACCCGGCCCACCCCGACCTCAAGGACCGCGTCGCCGAGACCGCGAACTTCTCCGAGGCCGCCGACGCGGCCGACCGGGTCGGGCACGGCACGCACGTCGCCTCGATCGTCGCGGGCAGCGGCGCGGCCTCGGGCGGGGAGCGGCGGGGCGTCGCCCCGGACGCGAGCCTGCTGGTCGGCAAGGTGCTCGACGACGACGGTTTCGGCACCGAGTCGTCCGTCATCGCGGGAATGGAGTGGGCCGCCCCGCGCGCCAAGGTCGTCAACATGAGCCTCGGCGGCGACACCACCGACGGCACCGACCCCCTGGCGCAGGCGCTGGACCGGCTCACCGACCAGTACGGCGCCCTGTTCGTCACGGCCGCCGGGAACACCGGCGCCATCTCCTCGATCGGTTCGCCGGGATCCGCCGACGCCGCGCTCACCGTGGGCGCCGTGGACGGCCGGGACCGCCTCGCCGACTTCTCCAGCCGCGGCCCGCGCACCGGACGGTACGCGGCCAAGCCGGAGATCGTCGCCCCCGGCGTCGACATCATGGCCGCGCGCGCCGCGGGCACGTCGATGGGCGACGCCCTGGACGCGCGCTACACCTCGGCGTCCGGCACGTCCATGGCGACGCCCCATGTCGCGGGCGCGGCCGCGCTGCTGCTGCAGAAGCACCCGAAGTGGACGCCCGCCCAGTTGAAGTCCGCCCTGGTCGGTTCCGCCTCGCCGGTGGACGGGGACGCGTTCGACCGCGGCGCCGGACGTCTCGACGTCGCCGCCGCCACCACCGCCCCCGCCGTCTCGCTCCAGGCGGCGCCGCACCTGGGCACCTCCGCCTACCCGGGGCACGCCCCGCTCAAGACCGACCTTCGCTGGGCGTCGCGTTCGGCGAGCACGGTACGGCTCGACCTGGACGTGCGGGTGACCGACCGCCAGGGGAACACCGTGGACGGTGCCGCGTCGCTGTCGTCCGCCCAGGTGGACGTCCCGGCGGGCGGCGGCGCGTCCGCGACCCTTCGGGTGGACGCGGCGAAGCTGGGCGGCAAGCCGGGTCTCTACACGGCCGAGGTGACCGCCAAGGCCGATGACGCGACGATCCGCACGCCGGTCACGTTCTACGTGGAGCCGCCCAGCTACGACCTCACCGTCAAGGCGACGCCCCTGCCCGGCACCCAGGACGGGAACATGAGCGCCTACGCGAGCGTGGTCAACCTGGACGACATCGCGCTGTTCACCGACTATCCGTCGACGGGCGAGGACGGCACGGCACGGCTCAGGGTGCCCGCGGGCCGCTACAGCGTCATGGGCTCGGTCTACGACGACAACCGGGAAGCCCCCCGTTCCGCCATCGCCGGCACGCCCGAAGTCGTCATCGACCGCGACACGACCGTCGTCCTGGACGCGGCACGCGCCAAGGAGGCGGGCGCCAAGGTCTCCGACCGTACGACCGAGACCGCGATGGCCGGGTCCGTGCAGGTGCGCAGCAACCGGCAGGCGGTTTGGGGCGAGGCGGCCTACACGTGGGAGCCGCAGAAGGAGAAGGTCTACGTCCAGCCGACCGGCACCGCGCAGACCGGCGAGTTCCGCCCCTACGGCCTCTACCGGCTGACGGCGCCGGGGGAGGTCTACGACCTGCTGGAGCCCATGGGCGACCGGGTGCCCGACGACCCCGTGCACGTGGTGACGCCTGCGTCCCGCGCGCGCTTGGCCCGCGTCGACCAGCGGTTCGCCGCGCTCGACGGGGACACCCAGACGCCGATGAGCGAGAAGCGCTACGGCGTGACCCCCGAGGGCTTCCTCAGCTTCGAGGCGAGCGGCGGGGTGACGCCCGGGACGACGCGCACCGACTACGTCTCCGCCGGCCGTGGCGTCCAGTGGCTGGACGAGGCGTTCTTCGACGCGCTGAACGGGTGGGTCGACCAGCTTCCGCTGCTGCGGCGCGAGCCGGGCAGCCGCACGACGCAGACGTGGGGCCGTCAGCCCCTGCGCCCCGGGCCCGTCTCCGTCACCGCCGTCTCGCCGAGCGAGTGCATCCGGTGGCCGGTGGCCCGCACGCGCGGTGCGCTGAACGTCGCCTTCGTCGACCTGCAGGCGCGCCCGGACGGCTTCGACTGCGGCTACTGGGACGAGAACGACGACGACCCGCTGACCCGCCACCTCACCGTCACCGCGGACGGCCGGAAGATCGGTGAGGCCGCCGGGCCGGCCGGCCGGTTCGAGGTGCCCGCGCGGGCGGCGACGTACGAGATCCGCTACGACAACGACGCCTCGAAGCTCACTGCGGTGTCGACGCGGACGTCCACCACGTGGCGGTTCCGTTCCGCCGCGCCCGAGGACCACTCCAGCGTGCCGGTCCCGCTGCTGACCGTCGACTACGACCTCGGCCTCGACCTGCGCAACCGGCCGACCGGCGGCCCCGCCACGTTCCAGGTCGCGCGGGTGGCGGGCAGCGGCACGGCGAAGGTCACCGGGCTGCGCCTGTGGACGTCGCTGGACGACGGCAAGACCTGGCAGCAGGCCCAGGTGAAGGACCTGGGCGGCGGGAAGTTCTCCGGGACGATGCCGAAGGCCGCCGCAGGCCAGGCGGTGTCGGTGCGCGTCGCCGCCAAGGACGCCGGCGGCAGCGCCATCGACCAGCAGATCATCAGGGCGTACAACGTCCGCTGATCCGCGTCCCTCCCTAAGGGGCCGCCGTGCGCCGACGCGCACGGCGGCCTTTTCGCGTCCGCGAGCGAAAGCGACCCGGGGGTGCGGCGGAGTAGGGGTTCCCGGGCGTGCGGCCCGGATCGGTCGTCGAACGCCATGCGGTGCTCGACTCCGGCTGGACGAACGAGTCGCCGCACCTCGGCTGATCCGGCGGACGTCCCGGCGGGCGCGCGGGCGGCGCCCGTGAAGAAGGAATCCGGGTTCGGCTGAGTAACGGGTGACCGCCGTTCGCCTCGAAAGGCCGGATATGGAATGGAGCCACGGATGACCGCTCCACCGGACGTCGCGACCGACGACGACGCCGCGGTGATCGAGCAGTCCTGGCATGAGCCCGATCGATTCGCCGTGATCTACGACAGGTACTTCCCGGAGATCTACCGCTACGTCGCGGCCCGGCTCGGCAGGGACGTCGCCGACGACATCGCCGCCGAGACGTTCTACGCCGCGTTCCGCAAGCGCGACCGCTTCGACCCGGCGCGCGGGGCCGTACGGCCCTGGCTGTACGGGATGGCCACCAACCTGGTCGGCCGGCACCGGTGCGACGAGGGCCGCCGCAGCGGGCCGGCAGGGCCTGCTGGAGCTGACCCGCACGGCGGGCCGGGCGCCCGCACACCAGCACGAGCGCCGGGACGAGCGCCGGGCCGGGCGCCGGAACGGGTGGCTGCGGGGGCGCCGCCCGCTCGGCATCGGGCTCGGCCTGGTCGCGGCCGCCGCGGCGACCGCCGTCGCCGTCGCGACCGTCGGCTCCGGCGGCGCCGCGCCGGCCCAGCGGAGCGCCCCCGGTCCCCGGGAGATGGTGCTCGCCGCGGCCGTCCAGGCCGAACGGCAGGCCGACGGCCGGTACCTGGTGACGCACGTCCGAAACTGCCACGCCGAACCGGTCAAGGCCAGGACGGGCGACTACATCGTCCAGCCGTGCTACGAGAACTGGCGGTGGCGGGCCCGCGACCGGGCCAACGAGTCGGCGGTCTGGACGCGCGACCTGCCGGCCCGGCCGCAGACGCCCCAGGACGAGGCGCTGTGGAAGCGGGCCGGATCGCCGCGCACGTTCCCCTACAGCCAGGACCCCAAGGCGCTGCCGAACCTCTACCGCACCACGCCGACCCCATGGAAGGAGGATCGCAGCGACCGGAACGAGAACTCCGACCGCTACTTCCTGCCGCTCACCGGGCGGTCGCTGACGGCGGAGGAACTGCGGAACCTGCCCACCGATCCCAAGGAACTGGAGAAGCTGCTGACGCCGCGGCCGCCCAAGGGCGTGGTGATGGACAGGCGCGCCTCCATGACGCCCACCGGACCCGGCCAGAAGATCGTTCAGGCGACCCTGGCGGTGTCCGACCTCCCGCTGCCGCCGAAGGTGTGGGCGGCCTTCATCAGGATGCTCACCGACACCCCGGGCGTGCGCGCGGTCGGCCGGGTCACCGACCCGATCGGACGGCCGGGCGTGGCGCTGGAGGCGCCCCGCACCGCGCCGGCGAGCGGCGGCGGAACCTCGATGGAGCGCGCCATCTTCGACCCGGACACCGGTGTGCTGCTGGCGACGGTGTCGACCACGGTGAAGCGCGGCACGAAGGAGCCCGCCGTCTACCGGCCGGGCACGGTGGAGAACTACGAGGTCATCGTCAAGTCCGAGTGGACGGACAGCCGTCCGTCCCGCCCCGCGAGCGACTGACGACGCGCAGCCCTGACCGCCCGCCGCCCCCGTCCTGCGTGAACGCGCGGAGCGGGGGCGGCCGTGTTCAGTGCGGGGTCCTGCCGCGGCATGCCCTGGTCGCCGGTTTCGGTGCAGGTTCTAATGGTGATGAGGAAGCGCCCCAAAAGGGGGGATTGAGGGGAGGGCGGAGTCGGCTTGGGTGACCACAGAGGCCGCCGTTCCTCGTGCGGCGTCGCCGGGCGGGGTGCCTGGCGCGCGGTGGGCGCGCTGGGAGCCGCCTTCGTCATCCTGCTGCCGGTCTCGGCGTCCGGGCCCGGGGTGTGCCCGCGATCCGGTGCCGGTGGCGTTCCTCCGGGCTTCGTCCCGCCGCCCGGCGCTCCGCGTTCCGGCGGGCCGCCGGAACGCGGGCCGCCCGCCGGCAGTCCGGTCGCGGTCAACGGAAGGCTGCGGGTCTGCGGCATGCGGCTGTGCAACGAGCACGGCGGCCCCGTCCAACTGCGCGGCATGAGCGCGCACGGCCTGCAGTGGTACCAGGACTGCCTCACCCGCGGCTCGCTGGAGGCGCTGGCCCGCGACTGGAGGGCGGACGTTCTCCGGCTGCCGGTGTACGTGCGGGAGGGCGGCTACGAAAGCGGCCCCCGCCGGACCACCGACCGGGTCCACGGCCTCGTCGCGCAGGCCGCCGCCCTCGGCATGTACGTGATCGTCGACTGGCACGTGCTCGGCCCGGGGGATCCGCACCGCGACCTCGGGCGGGCCGCGACGTTCTTCACCGAGATCGCGCGACGGCACGCGGCGCGGGGGAACGTGCTGTACGAGATCGTCAACGAGCCGTACCTGGTGCCCTGGACGCGCGTCCGCGACTACGCCGAACGGCTGGTGCCGTTGATCCGGCGGTACGACCCCCGCGCACCGGTCCTGGTCGGGACGCGGGGCTGGTCCTCGCTCGGGGTGTCGGAGAACTCCGACGAACGGGAGATCGTCAACGCCCCGGTGCGCGCGGACAACATCATGTACACGTTCCACTTCTACGCGGGCGGCCATGGACGCCGGTATCTGGACGCGCTGTCACGCGCGGCCGACCGCATCCCGGTGTTCGTCAGCGAGTTCGGCACCACCGACCCCGAGGGCGTGGGCGACGACTTCGGCCGGGCCGGGCGGTATCTCGACCTGATGGCGCGCAAGAAGATCAGCTGGGTGAACTGGAACTACAGCGACGCCTCGGTGTTCCACGCCGGGACCTGCCCGCACGGCCCGTTCGCGGGCACCGCGTCCCTGCGTCCCGCGGGCGTCTGGATCCGGGCTCGGCTGCGGGCCCCCGATCACTTCCCGGCGCCGCGGCGGCCACGGGGCTGACCGGTGCCGACGCGGGCCGCGAGGCCGTCGAGGACGCAGTCGAGGCCGAACGTGAAACGGCCCTCCAGGACCTCGGCATCGTCCTTGGCCCAGATGTGGGTGATGTGCTCGGCCAGGCGCGGGCGCTCGGCGTTGACGCGTTCCAGGTAGGGGGTCATGGAGGCCATCCACTCGTCGGTCGTGGTCCCCTTCTGGTGGACGCGCCAGCTGGCCTCGCTGCCCGCCGCGCCGATCACGTAGTCGACGATCGCCGACCAGGCGTATTCGAGGTCGAACCCGGTGAAGCCGGCGGTGCGCAGCGCGTCGAGCGCCTCGTCCATGACCCGGGTGGCGTTCGGGCCGATCATGGGGCGGCTGCCGAACAGCGTGACCGTCCACGGGTGGCGGTGGATCATCGCGCGCAGCGAGCGGGCGTAGCCGGTGGCGGCGGCGCGCCAGTCGCCGGGGGAGGCCGGCCGGGGGACGGTCACCTCGGCCATCACCCGGTCCATGGCCAGTTCGAGGAGCTCCTCCTTGCCGGCCACGTGCCAGTAGACCGAGGTGGCGCCCGCGTTCAGCTTGGCGCCGAGCCGCCGCATGCTCAGTTTCTCCAGGCCGTCGGCGTCGAGGAGGTCCAGGGCGGCGTCGACGATCTGCTCGCGGTCGAGGGTGGGCTGCTGCTCGCGCCGCGTGCGTCCCGGCCGCGTCCACACCGACGTGGGCGCCTGTGCTTTCGGCATGCCGTCAAGGCTACCCGGACTTGAACGGCGTGCGAGCTCCCTCGTACAGTGTGCGAGTCAGCTCGAACACTGTACGAGAAGGGCCTGTGATGGACCCCTACCGTCCCCCCCAGCCGCATCCGCGCCGCTGGCGGATCCTCGGCGTGCTGTGCCTGAGCCTGTTCGTGGTCGTGGTCGACAACACGATCCTCAACGTCGCCGTCCCGGTGCTGATGCGGGACCTGAACGCCACCACCGCCGACGTGCAGTGGGTGGTCGACGCCTACTCGCTGGTGTTCGCCGGGCTGCTGCTCACCGCCGGGAGCCTCGGCGACCGGTACGGCCACCGGCGCGCCATGCTCGCCGGGTTCGCACTGTTCGGCAGCAGCGCGCTGCTGGCCGCGTTCGCCGACGGGCCCGGCTGGGTGATCGCCATGCGCGGGCTGATGGGCGTGGGCGGCGCGTTGATCATGCCCGGGACGATGGCCGTCCTGGCGCACGTGTTCGCCCCCGACGAGCTCGGCAGGGCGTTCGCGATCTGGGGCGCCACCTCGGTCGTCGGCGTCGCGGTCGGTCCCACCCTGGGCGGCCTGCTGCTGGAGCACTTCTGGTGGGGCTCGGTCTTCCTGGTGCACGCGCCGGTCGCCGTCGTCGCCGTGGTCGGGCTGCTGGCGCTGGTCCCCGAGAAGCGCGGACCGAGGCGCCGGCCCGACGTCCCGGGCGCGGTGCTGTCCACGGCGGGCATCGCGGCACTGGTCTGGGCGATCATCTCCGGTCCCGGGCACGGCTGGACGGGCGTCCGCACGGTCGGCGGCCTGGCGGTGTCCGCGGCGGCGCTGGCCGCGTTCGTCCTGTGGCAGCGCCGCACGCCCGAGCCCATGCTCGACCTGCGCCTGCTGCGGCGGCTCGACTTCTCCGGCTCCGCAGTGATGATCGCCGCGTTCTCGTTCGCGCTGGCCGGGAGCCTGTTCGCGCTCACCCAGTTCCTGCAGCTGGTGCTCGGCTACGGGCCGCTGCGGGCCGGGGTGGCGCTGCTGCCGGTCGCGCTCGCCGGAGCCGTCGGCAACGGCATGGGCGCCGCCCTGGAGACTCGGCTCGGCAACGCCCGCGTGCTCGTCGCCGGCTTCCTGGCCATCTCCGCCGGGCTCGGCGTGATCGGCCTGGTGGACCCGGGCGACGGCTACGCCGCGATCGTCGCCGGGCTGGTCGTGCTCGGCCTCGGCGCCGGGCTCGGGTCCCCGCCCGCCTACGGGAGGCTGATGCGGGCCGTCCCCCGTGAGCAGGCCGGGGTGGGCTCGGCCGTGAACGACGCGGGCACCGAACTCGGTAACGCCATGGGCGTGGCGGTGCTGGGCAGCGTCATCGCCGCCGCGTACGCGCGCGGGCTGCCCGGCACCGCCCCGGATGCGGCGCGGCACTCGCTGGGAGAGGCGCTGTCCCTGGGTGACCCGGACCTGGCGCAGGCGGCCCGCGACGCGTTCGTGGACGCCCTGGCGACCGGGGCGCTGGCGTCCGGCGCCGCTACCCTGGCCGCCGCGGTCTTCGCGGCGGTGGCGTTCAGAACACCTCGGCCCCGAAGCGCTGCAGCGCCTCGGTCACCGGCTGGAAGAACGTGACACCGCCGACCCGGCAGTCGCCCGAGCCGCCGGAGGTCAGCCCCAGCGCGGTCGTCCCGGCGAACAGCGGCCCGCCGCTGTCGCCCGGCTCGGCGCACACCGTCGTCTGGATCATGCCGCTGACCGTGCCCTCGGGGAAGTTGACGGTCGCGCCGACGGCGGTGACCCGGCCGGTGGAGACCCCGGTGGTGCTTCCGCTGCGCGCGACCCGCTGCCCCACGACCGCCTCGCCGGCCTCGGTGATGTCGCGGGTCTGCCCGTTGTAGAGGTTGACGCCGCCCTGCCCGGCCTGGCCCGCCTGCGCGGACCGCACGAGCGCGAAGTCGTCGCCGGGGAAGCTGCTGGCGACCGTGGCGCCGAGCGGCCGGGCGCCCCGCTGGTCGGCCGTCCACTCCGGCACGGCGTTGCCGCAGTGCCCGGCGGTGAGGAAGAAGTCCTCGCCGCCGCGGCGGACGTTGAAGCCCAGCGAGCAGCGCGAACCCCCGCCGAAGATCGCGTCCCCGCCGTCGGCGAACGTGCGCAGCCGCCCGGCGAACCGCACCATCCGCACGGACGAGCCCATCTGCCGCGCCGTCCGCTGGACGCGGGCCATGCGGGCGCCGGTGACCGACGCGTCCGTCCACAGCACCACCTGGGACGTGACGGGGTCCACGGCCCAGCCGGTGCCCGGCACGTCCGCCATCGAGTCGCGCAGCGTCGCGGTGACGCGGTTCAGCGTGGCCGGGGCGCGCCGCGCCGTCTTCGGCACGGCACCGGCCGCGCGCACCATGGCCGCGTCGCCGTCGTTGGTGACGGTGACCACCGCGCGGCCCGCCGAGTCGACGTAGCCGCCGTTGGTGCGGGCCCCGAGCCGTCCGGCGAGCGTGGCGGCCAGCGCGCCCGCGCCGCCGCCCGCCTGCCGCCGCCCGGCCTGCGCGGCGTTCTGCCCGTTGCGGGCACCCCCGGCCAGCGCGGCCTCGCGCGGCGGGTCCGTCTTCGCGTCGGTGTTCACCGCGTACAGCGAACCGGCCACCAGTCCCGCGGCCCCGAGGGCCACCGAGGTACCGGTGACCATCGCGCGCAGACGGCGTTTCCTGGCGGTGTTCGGACGCCCCATCAGCCCTCCCAGCTCCGACATCCCGGATCTACGTCGGGGAGATACGGCGCCTGGCCGCGACGGAGTTCAAACCGGAACGGAATGGAGCCGGGAGGGGCCCGTCAGAGCAGGTCGCCCGGCGCGGTGCCGGCCGCGGTGAGCGGGAGGCCGAGTTCGGCGCGTTCGGCCAGCCACAGGCTGGGGCGGTAGCGCGGGTCGCCGGTCGCGGCGTGCAGCCCGCGCAGGACGCGCAGCACGGTGGCGGCGCCCGCGTGGTCGCCCCACTCCAGCGGGCCGCGCGGGTAGCCGAGGCCGAGCCGCACCGCCGTGTCGATGTCGTCCGCGCGGGCCAGCCGCTGCTCGGCGATGGCGCAGCCGACGTTGACGATCGAGGCGAGCAGCCGCTGCGCCACCGGCGCGGGCGCGTCCCGGACCACGGTGACGGGCCGTCCGGTCGCGGCGAGCGCGGCCAGCGCGGCACGCCCGGCGGCCGGGTCCATGCCGGGATGCACGCCCAGGGTGAGCCGCGATGCGAAACCGCCGAGCGGGTCGACGCCGAGCACCCGCTCGGCGGGCAGGCCGTGCTCGCGCGCCACGTCCAGCGCGCTGCGCCCGTACGGGGCGACGAGCACCACCGCGTCGGCCGACGGCCGCTCACCCCGCTCGACGTTCTGGCCGAGCAGGGAGCCGAGGGCGTCCCGCACGCCCGGCTCGGTGTCGTGTACCCAGACCGGACGCGCCTCGGCGGCCGGGACGGCGGCCTCCGGCGGCTCCTGCTTGGCGCCGTCCACGTACCGGTAGAAGCCCTCGCCGGACTTGCGGCCGAGCAGTCCCGCCTCCATCCGCGCCCGCGTGATCCGGGACGGACGCAGCCGCGGCTCGTCGTAGAACCCCGTCCAGATGCTCTCCAGCACCGGATGCGACACGTCCAGCCCGGTCAGGTCCAGCAGTTCGAACGGGCCCATGCGCAGGCCGAGCACGTCGCGGGCGATCCGGTCGACGTCCACCGGCTCGGCCACGGCCTCGCCCAGGATCTGCAGCGCCTCGGTCACCAGGCCGCGCCCGGCGTGGTTGACCAGGAACCCGGGGGTGTCGGGCGCCAGCACCGGTTCGTGGCCGAGCCGCCGGACGAGATCGGTCAGCGCCCCGGGGATCCACGCGGCGGTCCGCGCCCCGGCGATCACCTCGACCAGCCGCATCAGCGGCACCGGGTTGAAGAAGTGCAGCCCGGCCAGGCGGCTCGGATCGGCCAGTCCCGCCCCGATCGCCGTCACCGACAGCGAACTGGTGTTGGTCGCCAGCACCGTGTGCCCGGGGCAGATCTTCTCCAGCGCGGCGAACAGCTCCCGCTTGGTCGCCACGTCCTCGCGGACGGCCTCGATCACCAGGTCGCACCCGTCCGCCGGGGCGAGCGGCCCGGCCACCGGACGCAGCCGCGCCGTCGCCGCCGCCGCGTCCTCGGCCGTCATCCGGCCCTTGGCCGCCAGCCTGCCGAACATGCCCGACACGTGGTCGACGGCGGCCGTCACCGCCTCGGGACGGACGTCGGCGAGCTCGACCGTCAGCCCGCCCGCCGCCGCCAGCTGCGCGATTCCGCGGCCCATCACGCCCGTGCCGACCACCCGCACCGTGCCGACCCGTTCCGCCCAGCCGTCCATCGCCGCCTCCTGTTCGCGCGCGGATTCCTGACCGCATTCAACCTTCACTGAGCGGAAGGCCGGAGGCCGGGGTGATCGGCCGACGGCGTAGCCTCGCAGTGGCCGCTGTTCGTCGCGCAGTGGCCTGGTTGGGCCGGTTTCACGGTGAGGAGCGAAACGATGCGCGATGTGGTGATCTGCGAGCCGCTGCGTACCCCGATCGGCCGGTTCGGCGGGGTGCTCAAGCCCGTACCGCCCGTCGAGCTGGCCGCCACCGTGATCCGGGCGCTGCTGGAGCGCACCGGCCTGCCCGGCGACGCGGTGGACGAGGTGATCCTCGGCCACTGCTACCCGACCTCGGACGCGCCCGCCATCGGCCGGGTCGCCGCGCTCGACGCCGGGCTGCCCGTCGGCGTCGGCGGCGTCCAGATCGACCGGCGCTGCGGCTCGGGGCTGCAGGCCGTGCTCGACGCCGCCATGCAGATCCAGACCGGCGTCAGCGACCTGATCATCGCGGGCGGCGCGGAGAGCATGAGCAACGCGCCGTTCTACACCACCGAGGCGCGCTGGGGCCTGCGCGGCGCCTCCCTGGAGCTGCACGACTCGCTGGCGCGCGGCCGCGTCACCGCCGGCGGCCGCAACCACCCCGTCCCCGGCGGGATGCTGGAGACCGCCGAGAACCTGCGCCGCGAGTACGGCATCCCGCGCGAGGAGCAGGACGAGCTGGCCGTGCGCTCGCACCAGCGGGCCGTCGCCGCCCAGCGCGAGGGCCGGTTCGACGACGAGATCGTCCCGGTGACCATCCGGTCGCGCAAGGGCGACACGGTGGTCGACACCGACGAGCACCCCCGGCCCGACACGTCCATGGAGAGCCTGGCCAAGCTGCGTCCCGTCCTCGGCAGGACCGACGGCGAGGCCACCGTCACCGCCGGGAACGCCAGCGGCCAGAACGACGCCGCCGCCGTGTGCGTGGTGACCACCCCCGAACGGGCCGCCGAGCTGGGGCTGCGGCCGCTCGTCCGGCTGGTGTCGTGGGCCCGCGCCGGGGTGCCGCCGCGCACCATGGGCATCGGCCCCGTCCCCGCCTCGGCCAAGGCCCTGGACGCCGCCGGGCTCACCCTCGCCGACATGGACCTCATCGAGCTGAACGAGGCGTTCGCCGCGCAGGTCCTCGCCGTCACGCGCGAGTGGGAGTTCAAGGACGCCGACTTCGACCGTCTCAACGTCAACGGCTCGGGCATCTCCCTCGGCCACCCGGTCGGCGCCACCGGCGCCCGCATCCTGGCCACCCTCGCCCGCGAGATGCACCGCCGCGACGCCCGGTACGGCCTGGAGACCATGTGCATCGGCGGCGGCCAGGGCCTGGCCGCCGTCTTCGAACGCGTCTGACGGGCCCCGGCCCCGTCACGCCCGCGCCCGCGGCCCGATGGAACCGGACCCGGGTGCGGGGGCGTCCCTTCGTTGATCAACACGTCGATCACGGAGGAGAGACCCTCGATGAGCTACGCGATCATGGCTTACGCCGTGCCCCTGAACGAGCTTCAGGCGATGATCGGCTCGCGCGACACCGCGCTGCTGGACCGGCTGCGTTCGCAGTGGTCGAGCCACCTGGCGTCCCTGGACGAGCTGCGCGAGGACACCGGCCTGGACGGCGACGACGTGCCGTCCGCCGAGCGGGCCCTGGAGCAGATGATCATGGGAGAGCCGTACGACGACCGCATCGGCTTCCTCTACGGCTACTGCCTCAAGATCCTCTGCGGGTACGCGGGGTGGAGCCTGCCCAACGAGGGCTGGTGGGGCATGCGGTTCTCGTGGTTCGAGACCGTGGCCGGCGAGCTCAAGAACGCCGGCGTGGACTTCGACCCCACCGACCTCATCTTCGGCGGGGCGCCGATCTCGCTGCCCTTCATCGGGGACTTCCCCAACATCGGCCATCTGAAGCGCGCCGAGATGATCCCGCTGCTCGCCCGCTTCGACGGCCTGAACGAGGACGCCGTCACCGATCGGGAGGCGCTGGAGGCGATCCTGCAGATCCGCGACTGGCTCCGCCAATGCGTGGAGGCCGAACGCGACCTGGTCTGCTTCTATCACTGACCGGCGTCGCCGCGCCCCGAGCGCGGAAGCGCCATACCGCGCTACCGGCAGGAGCAGCCGCGACGGAGGCGGACGCATCCCCGTCCCGTGCGCCGGCGGCGCCGGCCGCCCGTCCGCCGGCTCGCTGGGGACGAGGTGATCGGGCGGCGGGTCGGGAGCCGGCAGAGCAGGTGGCGGGCCCGCCGGGTACCGACGCCGTCCGCGCGGTACCCGGCGGGCCCGTCCGATGAGGAGGAGAGCGCTTCAAGGGCGGTGAGGGCTTGGCCGCCGTCTTCGAACGCGTCTGACCGCCCACCACTGGCCACCCCGCGTCGGGGTAGGGAAGGCTGGGGCCATGGTGGCGGAAGGGATCACAAGGTTCGGCGAACCCATGAGCGAGCGGGGGGTGGCGTTCCGCTGCGCCGAGTGCGGCGAGGTGGCGGCCACCGTGCGGCTCCAGCCCCGCGAGGGCCCCGTGAACATGGGGCCACCGTTCGGATATCAGCGGCAGTCCCGGGACGGCGCCGTCCTGGACGGCTTCCTGGGCACGGTATGGCACGCGCTTGAGCGCCTGACCTATGACGAGATGGCCTGGTTCGTGGCACAGGAACGGCCGGACGCCGCCTGGCTGCGCGCCAAGGACCGGGAGCTCGCGCCGTTCTACTGCAGCCACTGCGAGCTGAACTACTGCCGCGCCGACTGGCACCCCCAGGTCCGCTTCGACGAAGGCTTCTACGACTGCACCGTGGGCCACTGCCCCCGCGGCCACCGCCAGACGATCGACGACTGACCCGCGCCGGAAACCCATGCGCCGCCGGGCTTGTCCGGCCGATTCGCGGTGCATATATATAGGCGATCTCGCGTGGCCGGGACCGGCCCTCGCGGGGGCGGCGTCCTGTGGCCGGGTGGGACGGCGCATGCGGTGGAAGGAGCATAAGCTACCGCCGAGTAGTATTCGGGGCCCGGATGAATCACGGACTGTCGCGAGCCCTACGCTGGCAGCCGACGCCGTACCTCGGGAGGACGGAACAGTGTTCTGGCTCACATTGATACTCGGGCTCGCCGGAACGGCGGTCGCGGTGGCGCTCGCCGGGCGGCGGGTCCTGTTCCTGTGGAAGCTGTTCACCAGCGGGCAACCCGACCCCGAGCGCGTCCTGCAGGTCAAGCGTGATCCCAAGGCCGACCTGGAGGGCCAGGTCGTGGAGGTCATGGGTCAGCGCAAGCTGCTCAAGTGGACCGCCTCCGGCCTGGCGCACTTCTTCGTCATGTGGGCGTTCATCCTGCTGATCACCGTCTACCTGGAGGCGGCCGTCGCGCTGCTGTTCGGGCTGGACGCGCACATCCCCGGCCTGCAGACGTGGGGCCCGATCGGGTTCGTCCAGGACACCATCGCGCTGCTGTGCCTGGCCGGGCTCGTCGTGTTCTCGATCATCCGGTGGAAGAACTCGCCGAAGAAGCTGGACCGCAAGTCCCGGTTCAAGGGCTCGCACACCGGCGGCGCCTGGCTGATCCTGTTCATGATCTTCAACGTGATCTGGACGATGTTCTTCTTCCGGGGCGTGGCCGAGGCCAGCGGCAACCTCGCCTTCGGCAAGGGCGCGTACTTCTCCTACCTGACCGGGCAGCTGTTCGAGGGGCTCGGCCACGACACCCTTGAGGTGCTGGAGTCGATCGGCCTGCTGGCCCACATCTACGTCGCGCTGATCTTCCTGGTCATCGTCGTCAACTCCAAGCACCTGCACATCTTCCTGGCGCCGCTGAACGTCATGTTCAAGCGCCGCCCGGACGGCCTGGGCGCCGCCCAGCCGATGATGAGCAACGGCAAGCCGCTGGACTTCGAGGAGGCCGACCCCGACGAGGACGTCTTCGGCCGCGGCAAGATCGAGGACTTCACCTGGAAGGGCTTCCTCGACATGGCCACCTGCACCGAGTGCGGGCGGTGCCAGTCGCAGTGCCCGGCCTGGAACACCGGCAAGCCGCTGTCGCCGAAGATGGTCGTCCTGGACCTGCGCGACCACGCGTTCGCCAAGGCCCCCTACATGCTCGCCTCCGAGGAGGAGCGGGAGAAGTTCACCGACGAGCAGAAGGCCGCCATGCAGGTGGACAAGCCGCTCGTCGGCGAGGACGGCGTCATCCACCCCGACGTGCTGTGGTCGTGCACCAACTGCGGCGCCTGCGTCGAGCAGTGCCCGGTCGACATCGAGCACATCGACCACATCCTGGACATGCGCCGCTTCCAGGTGATGATCGAGTCGAGCTTCCCGTCCGAGGCGGGCGTGATGCTCAAGAACCTGGAGAACAAGGGCAACCCGTGGGGCATGTCGGAGATGAAGCGCCTCGAATGGATCGAGGAGCTGGACTTCGAGGTCCCCGTCGTCGAGGAGAAGGTCCCCGAGGACGCCGAGTACCTGTTCTGGGTGGGCTGCGCGGGCGCCCTGGAGGACCGCGCCAAGAAGACCACCAAGGCCGTCGCCGAGCTGCTGCACATCGCGGGCGTCAAGTTCGCCGTGCTCGGCCCGATGGAGGCCTGCACCGGTGACCCGGCCCGCCGCCTGGGCATGGAGTTCGTCTTCCAGATGCTGGCCCAGCAGAACGTGGAGACGCTCAACGAGGCCGGCGCCAAGAAGATCGTGGCGACCTGCCCGCACTGCTTCAACACCCTGGCCAACGAGTACCCGCAGCTCGGCGGGAACTACGACGTCGTCCACCACACCCAGCTGCTGGCGCACCTGGTCGAGGAGGGCAAGCTCACCCCGATCACCCCGATCGAGGAGAACATCACCTACCACGACCCCTGCTTCCTGGGCCGCCACAACAAGGTCTACAAGCAGCCCCGCGACATCATGGCCAAGGTCCCGGGCGTCAAGACCCAGGAGATGCACCGGCACAAGGACCGCGGCTTCTGCTGCGGCGCCGGCGGCGCGCGCATGTGGATGGAGGAACGCATCGGCAAGCGCATCAACACCGAGCGCGTGGACGAGGCCCTGGGCACCAACCCCGACACCGTCTCCACCGCCTGCCCGTTCTGCCTGGTGATGCTGGGCGACGCCATCAACGAGAAGAAGAACGCGGGCGAGGCCAAGGAGTCGCTGGAGGTCGTGGACGTCTCCCAGCTGCTCATCCGCTCCGTCAAGGGCGAGGGCAGCCCCCAGGGGGAGAAGGAGCCCGCCACCGCCGAGTGAGCCCCGCGGAGTGAGCTGACCGACCGCGAGCAAAGGGAAAGGGCCGTCCGGTGACCGGACGGCCCTTTTCCTTGCGCGGCGACGTTCTCGGTGACGCCGTCGGCGCGATCAGCCGGTGATCGACGTGGCGAAGGTCGGGTTCGCCTTCAGCCACTCGTCGACCGCCTGGTCGGGCTTGCCCTTGTACTTGTTCTCCATGAGGTCCTCCAGGGACCCCAGCTGCTGGTCGTTCATCTTGAACTTCTTCAGCCAGCCGGTGACCTCGGGCTGGTCCTTGCTGAAGTCCTCGCGGGCGACGGTGTTGATGCCGTCGGGCTGGCCCATCGCGCCCTTGGGGTCGGCCAGGTCGCGGACCGGGTACTTGCTGTACGCCCAGTGCGGCCGCCACAGCGTGACGATGATGTCCTTCTTGGCGTCGGTGGCCTTCTTCAGCTCGCTGAGCATGGCCGCCGTGGACGAGGTCGTCACCTCGTACTCGTCCTTCAGCCCGTAGGCGGGCAGCATCTTCTCCTGCGCCACCCGGTACAGGCCCGAGCTCTTCTCGATGCCGATGATCTTGCCGCCGTACTGACCGCCCTTGCCCTTGAGGTCCTCCAGCGACTTCAGCGGCGAGTAGTTCGGGACCGCGATCGTCAGCGGCGCCTTGTCGTACCAGACGCCGATCTTCTCCAGCTTGTCGCCGTACCGCTTCCAGTAGTCCTCGTGGGTGCCCGGCAGCCAGGCGTCCACGAACACGTCCACGTCGCCGCGCGCCATGCCGGTGTAGAGCGGACCGGTGTCGAGCGTCTTCACCTCGACGGTGTAGCCCTTGTCGGTGAGCATCCGCTTCCACAGCGCCGTGGCGGCCTCACCCTCGGCCCAGCCCGCCACCACGCCGATGGTGATCTCCTTGTCGTCCCCCGAGCCCGATCCGCCGCCGCATCCGGCCGCGGTCAGCGCCACGGCCAGCGCCGCGGTGGCGATGGTCAGACCCTTGAACTTCAAGCGCATGCTGTCATGTCCTTCCGTCGGTTACAGGAGTTCAGGCGGGCGTACCGGGGGTTTCCGGGCACGGTCGTCCGGCGCCACGCCTGGACGGCCGCCCGCGTGCGTCACGGGTGCGCACCACGGCTCGTGCCCGTGTGCGCGCGGGGGCGGCCGTCCGTCCGCCGCAGGTCGATCAGGCGGTCATCTTGGCGGTGGCGCGGGACACGGCCGAGCGGTCGCCCAGCGCCGAGGTGACGCGGTCCAGGAAGATGGCCAGCACCACGACGGCGAGCCCGCCCTCGAAGCCCTTGGCGATGTCGACCCGCTGGATGCCCTGCAGCACCTCGTCGCCGAGGCCGCCGGCGCCGACCATCCCCGCGATGACGACCATCGACAGCGCCAGCATGATCAGCTGGTTGATCCCCGCCATGATGGACGGCATGGCCAGCGGGATCTGGATGCGCGTCAGGATGCGTCCCGGCGCGGTGCCGAACGCCTCGCCGGCCTCCACCATCTCCGCGTCGACGCCGCGGATGCCCAGCTCGGTCAGGCGCACCCCGGGCGGCAGCGCGAAGATCACCGTCGCCACCACGCCGGGCACCACACCGATGCTGAAGAAGAAGATCGCCGGGATCAGGTAGACGAACGCCGGCATCGTCTGCATGAAGTCCAGCACGGGACGCAGCACCCGGCTGGTCATGTCGTTGCGCGCCGCCGCGACGCCCAGCGGGAGCGCCAGTATCAGCGCCACCACCGTCGACACCAGCACCAGCGCGAGGGTGTCCATGGCCGGCTCCCACAGCTCCATGCTGTCGATCAGCGCGAAGCCCACCAGCGAGAACACGCCCAGCTTCCAGCCGCTCAGGAACAGCGCCAGCAGCGTGAAGACGCCCACCAGCACCAGCGGGGGCGGTGCCGTCAGCAGGCCGGTCAGCCCCTCGACCGCGCCCTCCACGGCCGAGCCGATCGCGTCGAACAGCCAGCCCAGGTTGTCGGTCAGCCAGTCCACGACGTCGGCGAACCACTCGCCGACCGGGGCACGCGGCAGCTCCACGGCCGCCACCATGGCGTCAGCCGGCATTGCTCACCTCCCGCGTCGCCGCGGGCACGTTCTCCCTGGGCTCCGCCGGGGGCGCGGCCGAGTCGGTGACCTCGTGCAGATGCGTGCTGATCGCGCCGAGCGCGGCCAGCAGCGTCACCCGCGGGATCACCCCGAGCAGCGTGCCCCTGCCGTCGGTGACCGGCACCGGCAGGTCGCTCTCGGCGCAGCGGGCGAACAGGTCGGCCACCGGGGTGTCGGGGGAGACGGGGTCCAGGTCGCCTGGGTCGAGCAGCCCGTCCAGGTTCTGCCGCCCGTCCTGCACCGCGTCGGCGATCTTGGCGGCGCTCACCCGGCCGACCAGCCTGCGGTCGCGGCCCACCACGAACGCCGCACCGGTCTGGTGCTCGCGCATGGTGCGCAGCGCCGTCCGCGGGCCGGTGTTGGCGGGCACGGTGACCAGCGGCTTCTCCATGACGGACGCGGCGGTCAGGACCCTGGTACGGTCCACGTCCTGCACGAACTGCGCCACGTAGTCGTTGGCGGGGTCGGTGAGGATCTCCTCGGCCGTGCCGATCTGCACGATCCGGCCCTCGCGCATCACCGCGATGCGGTCACCGATGCGCATGGCCTCGTTGAGGTCGTGGGTGATGAACACGATCGTCTTGCCCAGCCGGCCCTGCAGGTCCAGCAGCAGGTCCTGCATCTCCCGCCGGATCAGCGGGTCGAGCGCGCTGAACGCCTCGTCCATCAGCACGATGTCGGTGCCGGACGCCAGCGCGCGGGCCAGGCCCACACGCTGCCGCATTCCGCCCGACAGCTGGCCGGGCAGGTGGTCCTCCCAGCCGTCCAGGCCCACCACCTCGAGGAACTCGCGGGCGGTCTTCTCCCGCTGCTCCCTGGGCACCCCCTGGACCTCCAGCCCGTACGCGGCGTTGGCGAGGACGCTGCGGTGGGGGAACAGCGCGAAGTGCTGGAAGACCATACTGATCTTCTTCTGCCGCAGTTCGCGCAGCGGTTTGGCGGGCATGCGGGCGATGTCCTGCCCGTCGACCTCGACGCGTCCCGAGGTCGGCTCCAGCAGCCCGTTCAGCATCCGGATCAGCGTGGACTTGCCGGAGCCCGACAGGCCCATCACCACGAAGGTCTCGCCGCGCTCCACCTCGAACGTGGCGTCGACCACGGCGGGAGTCACGCCCAGGGCGCGGATCTCCGCCAGATCCGCACCGGCGTCAAGTTTTCGCAAAGCTTCGCCGGTCTTGCGGCCGAACAGCTTGGTAACGCTTTCCGCGCGGAGTATGGACACGGTCTCCTTTCCGGGTTTCCACGGACACCCGGTACGAGCCGGGTGCCACCCCCGGGGGCTGCCAGGGGCGCGCGGAAACATCTCCATGAGCGCGTCCTTGAGGCGCTCCGAGGTTTCCTTCCACGGCCTTGTCGTCCGGCGTGATGTGGTTCACACAAAGCGAAGGTCAACCGGACGTCAACGCTGTGCGTCGACTGAAACTACCCTCCCTGGGTAGATGTTTCATCTTTTGGTGATCTGAGTCACACTCCGCGGCGGTCCGCGCACACTCCTCCCACGGTGGGGCCCTCCGCTCACACCCCACCGCGATGTCACGTTCCAGTACCTACCCCCCAGCAACCACGCACAAGCCCCTGCGCTACCCCTCCCCACCTGTCCCCACACCAACACCCGTACACCCCGTGAACTCCCTCACGAAAACCAAAAACCCCACCAATCACCGAAGCCACAAACCCAACACATCCCGCGCTACGCGGCGTCCCGAACTGCTAAGCGCAAGCCGCAAGCACGGGAAGGGCGAGCCTCCCAGCCCAAGGCACACACGCGTAACCAGCCGAGCACGTGCACGAAGAGCGCGCGAAAGCTCCACACGCGCCGCGGCGCTGGAGGAGGCCCGTCGCGAGACGCCTGCCTAAGCAGGCGAGCACGCGCGGCTGAGCGCACACCGTGGCGGTGGTGCTCGGTGCGAGGCGCGTGCGTGTGAGCAGGTGAGCGCGTGCGTGGAGAGCATGCGGAGCTGAGCGCACATCGTGGCGGTGGACGGGCCTGGCGCGAGGCGCGTGCGTGTGAGCAGGCGAGCGCGTGCGTGGAGAGCGTGCCGGGGCTGAGCGCACATCGTGGCGGTGGTGCTCGGCGCGAGGCACACATGCATGGAACTGACGAGGTGTTGCCGGTGGGGCCGAGGGTTTTTGTGAGCGACGTTGCTGCAAAGGGAGCGTTCGAGCTGAGGCGCGCGCGTGGAAACAGGTGACGGTGTGCCTAGAGTGCTGACGAGACTCCGAGCGGCCCCCGGCCTGTCGCCGACCCGGTCGCATGCGTCGGCGCCACGCGGCGCAGGGCCACATGGCCATCGCGAGGCGCATGCATGAAACTGACGAGGTGCCGGATGAAGGCGGGCGCAGCGTTGTATGAACGGTGTCAGTGAAAAGGGCGCTGCTGGATGCGACATATCCGTGTGCAAATCGATGACAGTGGGCCTTGAGCATTGAGGAGGGCTGAGCGCCCCGGAGCGACCCCCTGCTTGCCGCCGGCCGGGGCGCGCGCGTCGGCGCCACGCGGCGCAGGCCCCCGTGGCCATCGCGAGGCGCATGCATGGAACTGATGGGGTGTGGGGGTGGGATGCGGGTGGCGGGTTGTTTGCGAGCACTGGGGTGAAAAGAGGCAGAGTTCGATGCGAGGCAGGAAGTGGAAATAGATGAGGCGGGGGCCTGAGCGTTGAGGCGTGGCGTAGAAGGCGGGGCCGCCTCCGGTGTGGGAGGCGGCCCTGCGGTGTTCAGAGTGGAGTGTTTGCCTGCGTGACCAGCGGGACTCTTGGTTAGTGCTTCGCCTCGTGGGCTCGGTCTTTGGGGCGGCCGTTGCCCTTGGTGGGCTTGCGGCGGCGGACGACCTCGTAGGGGCGCATCATCTCGTTGTCCTCGTGTTCCAGCATGTGGCAGTGCCAGACGAAGCGTCCGGGGATGTCGAAGCGGGCCTTGATCCGGGTCGTCTGCCGGGGCAGCGCGGTCACCGTGTCGAGGTAGCCGGTGTCACCCGGGCCCGGTGGCGCCGTGCCGTCCGGACCACGTCCGACCACCTGGAACTGGACCTGGTGCAGATGGATCGGGTGCGCTTCCACGGTGTCATTGCGCAGTGCCCAGATCTCGGTGGCGCCGAGGATGGGGGACTCGGTGACCGGGTCTCCCCACATGCGCGGTACCGCCGCACCGGATGCGCTGATCGTGCCGAGCAGCGTCCGGGTCGGGCTGGCGGTGGGATTGGAGACGGTCGACATCTCCTCGGTGAGCACGAGACGGCGGGTGTTGGCCGCCGCGCCCAGCGACGGGAACGAGGGAAGCCGGAGCTGGTCGGGCGGAACGCTGCGGTCGGGGCCGCTGCGCGGGCGGACCACGAACTTCAGTACCTGGCCCGTGGTCTGCGGGTTCGCCGGTGGGAAGTCCACGCCGGGAGCGCCACGGCCGATGGTGGTGTCCGGACCTTCGTTGATGAGCCACAGTTCGGTGCCCACGGGGACCTTGCTGAAGTCGATGACGGTGTCGCACCGGTTGCCGGGCGCGATCCGCAGCTGTTCGAACCGCACGGGCTTGGGCAGGAACCCGCCGTCGCTGCCGATCTGCCAGATGGACAGCGCCGCCCGAGCCGGCCGGGCGACCGGGTCGGCCGCGATCTTGAGGATCAGGAACCGCGAGTTGCAGCCGTTGAGGAACCGCAGCCGGTATCGGCGCTGTTCCACCGGCAGCACCGGCCATGTCCTCCCGTTGGCGACCATCGCGTTGCCGAAGAACTCCGGATTCCAGATCGGCGGCACGTCCGTGGCCGGGATGTACGGGCCGGGATAGCCGGCGAACGACCTGCTGTTCGGGTAGAACAGCGAGCCGTCGGCGTAGAACGACCGGTCCTGGATCACGATCGGGATGTCGAAGCAGCGCTTGCCTCTGGGGTCGCCGACACCGGGAGTCGGACCGGGCAGCACGCCGTCCGGCAGGTCCGACGGGCCGCCCCTCAGCAGGTAGAAGCCGGCCAGCCCTGAGTAGACGTTCGTCCGCGTCATGCCGAGGGCGTGGTCGTGGTACCACAGGGTGGTGGCGCGCTGGTCGTTTCCGTAGTGGAACGTGGCGCTGCCCGGCCGCCACCGGACACCGAACCGTTGCTCGGATTCAGCCCGGAACCGGTCGTAGAAGGACCCCACCCTGGCGTATTCACGCGGTATGTTCCTCGCCGCCGGGAGATACCACGCCTCCGGGTAACCGTCGCTGTCCTGCAGGGTGTGACCGCCGTGCAGATGCGTCACGATCGGCACCGGCCCGCGATAAGGGCCGGGTGTCGAGCTGAACCCCGGCGTGGAGTCCCGGCGGGCGGCGCCGCCCGGCGGGTTGGCCCAGTGCAGGGTCGGGTCCACGGCCTCCAGAGACGGCAGGAAATCGCCGCGGGAATCCATCAGCTGGTTGATCCAGGTCACGCGCACTGGACGGCCGACCCTGGCGTTGATGGTGTGAGCCGGATAGCTGAACGTCCCGGGATGCGCCGTCGAGCCGTAACCCCAGACGGTGGTCCGCGGCATGGACCGCGGCAGGACCTGCTGGCGGAACTGCCGCACCCCGATGCGGTACTCGGTGATGTCGCCGCGACGGCCCACTGGCGGCATCGCGGGCGGAATCAGGAGCTCCTCGACGTACTTGGGGATTCTCGCCGGATCCATGGGCCGCAGCCGTGCCGCTCCCAGGGCGCGTGCGGGAAAGAGCGTCAGCCCACCGCCGGCCGCGGCACCTGCGGCAGCGCCAACCTTGAGAACTTGCCTGCGCGTGAACATGAGCTCCTCCGAACCCGGCGATCAGCCTGCGAAATCGCCTGGAGACTGCCCCGGGAAATGGCGCGCCTAAACCGGCCGCCGGTAAACTAACCGCCGCGAAGTCGCCCGATAGTCGTGCTGACAGAAACGCCGGAAAGGTAACGAGATAAGGCGGCGGATGTGCATGTTCGCAGACTGTCGAATCATGCTGTTTGGGCTGCTCATCGGGTGGACGGCGGGACGTGCGGCCGTCTGAGGCGATCGGGAGGGTCGTGAACCTGTACCGGGATATCGTCCGAGATTCGGCGAAACGTCAGGCTGTTGGGCCTGCGCGCCCGCACGGCCGAATGCGCAATTGCGGCCCATGGCAGATGATCAGAGGAAATGGTCACGGCCGCTTCGGAGCGGCCACCCGTTGTGACCGCCGACGCCGAACGCCAACCACCGCGCCGCCGGACGCCAACCACCGCACCGCCAGCCGGTGCTGCGGGACGTCGGGCGGTGCTGCGGGACGTCGGGCGGTGCCGCGGGGCGTCGGGGGGTGCTGCGGGACGCCCCCCTCCCGGCGCCGCCGCCTCTAACGCCCGAACAACGCGGGCGTGCCCCTTGCCATCAGCAATTAGCTGCACGACACCTCCTTCGGCGGCGGCCTAGGATCGGGTGGCACCCGCCGTCTTTCCCTGACGACCCGGCACGGGCCGCCCGGCACGAGGCGATCCAGGCATGGGATCGATTTCGGCCGTCGTTTCTTCGTCCGCTACGGCGACGACGGACGGCGCTCAGCCATCGGCTCCCCGATGACCGCAGCGCCCTGCGGGCTCTTGCTGAGCAGGTCCTCGGCAAGGGGATCGCCTGCGACGCCGCCCACCGCTTACACCCGCTCGGCTCCGTCCGCGTCCGGATGGAACGCGACCGCAGCGCCGAGGAAGCCGCGGCCCCCTGCACGTCCATCCGAAAACTTCCAGACCGCCTGCACTGCTTCGCCGACCGCGGCCTGACGTCCGCCCGCCTTCACTGGGAGCTGGCCGGACATCCGGGGCGCCGGCCGGCTGGGCAGCACCGCAGACCGGCCGGCCGTGGCGCTGGTCAGCCCATGCTCTTGGCGCCGTCCAGGGACTCGCGGATGATGTCGGCGTGCCCGGCGTGCTGGGCGGTCTCGGCGACGATGTGCATGAACACCCGGCGGGCCGACCACCGCACGTCGCCGTCGAACCAGGGGGCCTTCGGCAGCGGCTGGTCGGCGTCCAGGTCGGGCAGGGAGACGACCAGCTCGTCCGTCCGGTGGGCCGCCTCCTCGTAGGCGGCCAGCACCCCGGCGAGCGTCTCCCCGGGCAGCATCCGGAACTCGTCGGCCCGCTTGGCCCAGTCCGCCTCGGTCATGGTGGTGAAGTCGCCCATCGCCGACGGGCCGTTCACGATGAAGTCCGCCCAGCTCCGCTCGACCGAGGTGACGTGCTTGATCAGCCCGCCCAGGCACAGCTCGCTGGCGGTCGTCCGCAGCCCGGCCTGCTCGTCGGTGAGGTCCCGGGTGGTGAAGCGCAGGAAGTGCCGCTGCTTGGCCAGCATCTCCAGCAGGTCGGCGCGCTCGCGGGTGATGGTCAGCTCGTTGACGGTCATGTTCTCGGCCCTCCGTGGTCGTCGCGTGCAGAACCCACGCTAGGAGCCACAGCGGTCACTTTCTGACCTCAATTGCGCGAGGATGGAGAACGTGGCGAACACCAGCACCCGGACGCTGCGACTGCTGTCCCTGCTCCAGACCCACCGGTACTGGCCGGGCACCGAACTGGCGGAACGGCTGGGCGTCTCCGTCCGCACCCTGCGCCGGGACATCGACCGGCTGCGTGAGCTGGGCTACCCGGTGGAGGCACAGCGGGGAGTGGACGGCGGCTACCAGCTGGCCGCCGGCGCGGCCCTGCCGCCGCTGATGATCGACGACGAGGAGGCGGTCGCCCTGGCGGTGGGGCTGCAGACCGCCGCGCAGGGCGCGGTCGAGGGCATCGCCGAGTCCTCGGTACGCGTGCTGGCCAAGGTGGTCCAGGTGATGCCGCCCCAGCTACGCCGCCGGGTCGAGGCGCTTCGCGCGATGACCGTGCCCGCCGGCTGGGGCGGTCCGGGCAGGGCGGGCGTCGACCCCGGCGTCCTCACCACGCTCGCGCTGGCCTGCCGCGACAGCGAACAACTCCGCTTCTCCTACACTGCAGCCGACGGCCGCCACACCGACCGGCACGTCGAACCGCATCGGCTCGTCCCCCTCGGGCGGCGCTGGTACCTGGTCGCCTACGACCTCGCCCGGCACGACTGGCGCAGCTTCCGGGTCGACCGGCTCTCGGCACCGGACGGCACCGGCACCCGGTTCCGTCCTCGCGACCTGCCCGCCGCCGACGCCGCCGAGTTCGTCCGCGCCGGCCTGGAGAACCTGCCCCGCCCCTACCAGGTGGAGGTGCTCGTCGACGCCCCTGCCGTGACCGTCCGCGAACGCATGGGCCGCTGGAGCACCGTCGAGGAGATCGACGCCGAGCACTGCCGGGTGCACATGACCACCGACTCCCTGGACTGGCCGACCATGGCGCTGGGCGCTCTCGACGCCGACTTCCGCGTCCTCCACCCGCCCGAACTGCTCGACCAACTCCACAACTGGGCGACCCGCTTCCACCGCGCCTACGCCAAAGGGCGGTGAACGCGGGGCCTCAGACCTTGGTGCGGTGGAAGTTCAGGTACGACCGCGACGGCGTCGGCCCCCGCTGGTCCTGGTAGCGCGACCCGTACCGCGCCGACCCGTACGGGTGCTCGGCCGGCGAGCTCGTCCGGAACAGGCACATCTGCCCGATCTTCATCCCCGGCCACAGCTTGATCGGCAACGTCGCCACGTTGGACAGCTCCAACGTCACGTGCCCGCTGAACCCGGGGTCGATCCACCCCGCCGTGGAGTGCGTCAGCAACCCCAGCCGCCCGAGCGAGCTCTTGCCCTCCAGCCGCGCCGCCAGGTCGTCCGGCAGCCCGAACACCTCGTAGGTGGAGGCCAGCACGAACTCCCCGGGATGCAGCACGAACGCCTCCTCGGCGTCCACCTCCACCAGCCGCGTCAGGTCGCTCTGCTCCACGGCCGGATCGATATGCGGATACCGGTGGTTCTCGAACACCCGGAAGTACCGGTCCAACCGCACGTCCACGCTGGACGGCTGGATCATGCTCGGCTCGTACGGGTCGATCTTCACCCGCCCGGATTCGAGCTCGGCCCTGATGTCACGATCGGAGAGCAGCACGTCAAGCACGCTACCGGGTCCGCGGCACCCCCGCGGCCTCCGCACACCGTTCTCACCAACCCCCTGGTTTCCGGTACGATGTGCGAGGCGGCCACCACCGCCACGCGGGTGTAGTTCAATGGTAGAACTTCAGCTTCCCAAGCTGACAGCGCGGGTTCGATTCCCGTCACCCGCTCCAGCATCAAGGCCCAGGTCAGAGACGGTCCTCCGATCTGGGCCTTGATCTTGCCCCCGCCTGTCCGCAGCCCCCGGGCCATTAGCGTGCCATTAGGCCACCGGCACCAGCACCCCCGCAGCGCCGCCGCCCTCGTCGTCGTCTTGACCACGCTCAGCCTGAACCAGCGCGTCGAGACCATCGGCGATAGCGCGATCACCCTTGGCTGACCTGTGCTGGTAACGCAGCGCAGCCCGCTCGTTGTCGTGCCCCATGCGCGCAGGCCTCTGTCACCGTTCCTACGGGCCGTCCTGGTGTCCGGGGAGTCGAAGCGATCTCAGCCGAAGTGCGGGGTTCAGCGTAGGTCACCGTCCCGCACGAACAGGTCATAGAGCAGTCTGCCGGCGGCGATCAGCACTGCCCCGTACCTGGCGAGGAACTCCCCCACTCTCTTTCTCCTCGGACGTTCGTCCATGATCACAGTCCTCTCGCGATGTGAACTCGATGATTCGAGTCTGCGGCGTCGGCGATCGGGCGAGTCGATAGATGACAGATGATCGAGGGAAACCGTTCCTGGAGGGTTAGAATCCCGCGTCGATGTGACACTAGTTGACGGGGGACGACATGCCTCGGATTCCGATGCTGGACGAAGACGCCCTCCCGCCGGGGCCGCACCGAGACCTCGTGGTCGCTCTCCAGGAGATCCACGCCGCGGCGGGATGGCCGAGCACGCGAACGATAAGCAGGGTCGAGGCGGAGGAGTTTCCTGGGACCCTGAGCCACGAGCGGGTCCGTACGATCATCAGCGGTAAGACGCTTCCACGCTGGGAGACCCTTGAGACGCTGGTGCGGGCGCTGGTCCATCTCAGGGTGTCCGCTCCCCGAGATGCTGCCGCGGAGGTCGGCCGGTTCATGTCGCTCTGGAAGGCCGCGTCGGTGGGCGAATACGGCGCGGTGGAGCAGCTCATCCACTCCGATCCCGCGGACGGCGTGCATGGAGACGGCAAGCAGTGGGTCGCGAGCGATATCGCTCGGCTCATGGTCAATCCGATCTACGCGATCGAGATAGACCCGCAATTGGCATGGCCGCATGAGCCGATCGTCTCGGAAGAGGAGTGGATAGCCGCCAATCTCCGCGTGATCGCGGATGTCGGCCCCGAGGCCTTCCTCAGGACGCTTCTCCACGTCCTCAAAGGAGGATGGGTCGCAGGCGGCGACGATGAGGACGGGAACGAGCATGCCGAAATCGCCCCTGAGGTCCTCGATGCCTTCATTACCGAACAGGTGCTCAGGCGGATCAGCGAAGAGCCGAACGTCCTGGGCCGTTCGGCTGCAGCGCTGGACCGCCGTGGGGACGCCGAGGAGGCCATCGCCGAGATCGAGGAACTCGAGTCCGACGTCGTCGTGCTTCGAGAAACGCTCACCATGACCCCGGACAAGTGGAACACGATGTCGCCGCAAGCGCAGCGGCTCGTCTTTCTTTATCTCCTAGATCACGTGCTTGTCGGCCCCCCAGGAACCGGACCCGAGCAGATTGAGATTGTCTGGCGTGTCCCTCCTGCTGACAGTGCTTCGGTTTGACGGCTTCGGAGACCGCACGGGCCGCGGGATGCCACGTTCCCGGTGCTGTTACCGGTGTGTGTAGACGCTGATGTGCCGCCAGCTCGACGCCGTGAACGGCTCTTGTTCCCAGCCGCCCCATCTGTCGGGTAGACGAAGATCCGCGACGCGGGCCATCAGGTCGAATTCTGGCGGATGGGCCTGGCGCAGCCGGATCGGCTCGAAGATGATGCCCCCTGCGGCGATGGTGACGGGGTCAGGAGGTTCCCGATCGTGTTGAACACCAGGTAGACGAGCCCGTAGGTACGGCCGGTGGTGACGCGCGACATGTCGCCCATCGTCACCGGGATCTTGTCGCCGTCCGGCTTCTCGCGGAGCCGATCGACCATGTCCTGTGACAGTTCGATGCCGTCCACGGGGACCCCCGCCCGCATGAGCGGCAGGGCGATGCGGCCGGTGCCCACCGCGAACTCCAGCGCGCGCCGTCCACCGGCGAGCCCGGCGAGGAACCTGACGGTCTGCTCCTCGTCCCCACGGGGGAAGCCGTCATAGCGCTTCGACACTTCGTAGCCGAAACTCTTGGCGGGATCGAAGCCTTCCATGGTGTCTCCCAGTGGTCACGCGTGAAGGGCCGAATCATGGTCACACGTGCATGCGCGTAAGGCGACCCATTTTTCGGCGACCCGGCTTTTGTTCACTGCGGCCGCCGTGAATGTGGCCGGACGCGTGGTTGTTAGAGCGGAGATCACGGTCGTTGACGGGGCAGTTTGCGCTTAGGGGCAGGTCAGTGGCGCCGCTGGTGATGGTTGATCAACGGGCGAAACTTTTCAAGGTGACGGCGCGGCGGCGATTTCCGTCAGTAGTTTGGGGGTGGCGAAGTCGCAGCTCAGGAGTGGTTTTTGGGGAGTGGGGTTCTTGGTTTGCGAGCCTTTTTCGCCTTCTTCGGTTCGCGCTTGACCACCTAGGTGACCGCTGAGGGTGGCGGCGCTCGCGTCGTTGCGCCGGACGGCACCGTTGCGGCGGTCGTGGTTGCGGGAGACAAATCGCTCCAGAAGGAACATGGGTGAGCAGTAGCATCTGCGCCGTGATCGACGACGTGGTGGGGGCGTCCAACGCGCTGACGGCGCGGTGGGTGCGGTATGCGTGCACGGGCGGGTCCAGGGCGCTGTCGGGGGCCGGGGTCTGGCCGCTGCTCGCGCTGCTGGAGGCCGCGGCCGAGGGGCCGGGACGGAGCGAGCTGCAGGCGGCCGTGGGGCTCGACCCCGCCGTCGCCGACCGGGGCGCGCGGGAACTGCTGGAGGTCCTGGCGCGCGGCACCGGGGTCGGCGGAGCGTTGGGGCTGTGGAACCTGGCCGGACTTCCTCTGGATCCCTGGTGGCTGGACGTCGCGCCGGGCGGGGCGCGGGGGGAACTGACCGGTGACCCGGCAGTGGACAGGCCGCGCCTGGACGGGTGGGTCGAGCGGCACACGCGCGGACGGCTGACGCGGATGCCGGTGGCGCTGCGCCCGGACACGCTGCTCGTGCTCGCGACCGCGCTGAGCATCGACACGAGCTGGCGGGAGCCGTTCCGCGACGTCCCGCTGCGGCCGCAGCGGGGCCCCTGGGCCGGACGGCCCCGGCCCGCGGCGGGGCTCAGCAGGGGCGGGACCGATCTCAGTCCGCTCGCACTCGCGGAGACGCCCGCCGGGCCGCTCACCATGTTCGCGGTGTTGGGCCAGGACGACGTCGACGTCTATCTGTGCCTGGGCGAGCAGGAGTGCGCCCCGGGCGAGATCCTCGCCGGGGCCATGGAGGCGCTCGCCGGCCACCACCCGATCCAGTCGGGGGCCGCGCTCCTCGCGGAACCGCTCGCCCGCAGGGCCCCGGGGGTCGAGTTGATCACGGTCCCGTCGTACGATCCCACGCCCCACCTGCGCGTGATGACCGTGCGGTTCGACCTCACCGACCAGCACGACCTCCTCTCCCAGCCCGGTCTGTTCGGCCTGGGCACGGTCTCCCAGGCGGACCCGCACGGCCACTTCCCCCGCATCAGCCGGGTGCCGCTGAAGGTCGACCAGGGCGTACAGGACGTCAACGCCACCTTCACCGCGGAAGGGTTCAAGGCCGCGGCGGTCACCGCCCTCAGCGTCGCCGCCGGCTCCGCGCCGCCGCAGGGTCAGACCCTCGTGCTGGACGCGCAGTTCGACCGCCCGTTCGGGTTCCTCGCCCGGCACCGCCCCACCGGACTCGTCCTGCTCGCCGGCTGGGTCGCCGAACCGGAGGAATGGCCGGAGGACGCCGGGCCGATCTGGTGAGCGGTCCCGGCCGTCGCTGGTGACATCGCCGGCACGACGGCGTCGACGGCGTCGACCGCGCCGTGGCGGGGAGCGGCGCCGCGTGCCCGCCGATCCGCTCCGCCGTTGCGCGGGCCGGTACGAGACCGCGCTGCGTGTCGGCCGCTGGGCCGCGGCGCACGGCGACCTGGGGTTCGACGTGTTCGTCCCGTCCGAGGTGGTGGAGGCTGCCGTCCGCAGCGGCTGCCCCGAGCTGGCCGAGCCCGTCATGGAGCGGCTCACCGACGCCCGTTCGGCACCAACTGGGCCCGCCGGCATCGGGCTCCGGTCGTGCGCCCTGCTGACCACCGGACCCGGCGCCGAGGAACCTCTACCGCGAGGCGATCCGCCGGAGGGAACGCACCCGCGCCGTGCCGGAGCTCGTCCGGACGCGGCTGCTCTACGGGGAATGGTTCCGCACGCGAGGCCAGGCGCGGCGACGCGCGCATCCAGCTCCGCCGCGCCTACGAGACCCTGGTGTCGATCCGGCGCCGCCGGATTCGCGACCCGGGCCGCCCGCGAGCTCGCCGCCTGCGGCGACCGTCCGCCCAAACCAGGTACGACGCCGCTGGAACGGCTCACCCCCAGGAGATCCGGATCGCCCTGCTCGTCGCCGAGGGCGTCACGTCGAAGGACGCCGCCGGACGGCTGTTCCTCAGCCCCGCACCGTGGACGCGCACCTGCGCAACATCTTCCGGAAGCTCGGCCTGTACCTCCCGCAGGCAGTTGCGGGACCTGGCATCGCACCTGCCCGCGGACCCGGCGAGCACGACCGGCCACCGCCCCCGATAGCGCGCGTCCCGGCCCGCCGCGGCCACCGGCTCGAAGGCAGAGCCGCCCGGTCGGCGGGGACGGGGAGACGCACAGCACATCCGTCTGGGCGTCACATCTCGCCGGGCTGCTCCGTCAAAGAGGTGTAGCAGCCAACACGGCAAGGAGAACCCCATGGACGCCCGTTTCAACTACTACGGCACCTCGGTCGCGGCCAAGTACATGAAGTACCTCCAGTCGGCGGGCAAGGTCGTGGCGGACTCGACGCTGCCGGCGGCGACGATGGAGCTGGTGAAGATCCGCGCTAGCCAGATCAACGGCTGCGGAGTCTGCCTCGACATGCACACCAAAGACGCCGCGCACGCGGGGGAGACCTCGGTGCGCCTCAACATGATCGCCGCCTGGCGGGAGGCCACGGTCTTCACCGAGGCCGAGCGGGCCGCCCTGGAACTGACCGAACAGGGCACCCGCATCGCCGACGCCGCCGGCGGCGTCACCGACGAGGCCTGGGCGAACGCCGCCAAGCACTACGACGAGGAGCAACTGGCCGCCCTGGTGTCCCTCATCGCCCTCATCAACACCTGGAACCGCATGAACGTCATCACCCAGCAGCCCGCCGGCGAATACCAGCCCGGCCAGTGGGGCTGACCGACACCCCCGACCAAAGAGCAGCCCGCCCCTCACCGTGGGGCCGCTCAAACCGAGCACTCCACGGCGAGGGCGGACGCCCCCCGAGCACGGATCGCCAATCAGATCAGCGGCTTGGCGACGCCTCGGGAGACGGCGAAGCATCCACCCTGAGCACCCGAAGCACCTCACGGTGGAACCGGTCCATGGCGATGTCCACACTGCGCACGAAGCCGGTCTCCTCGACGCCTCGCTTGGTGCCCATGCCGGTGGGCAGCGTCAGGCGGAAGGAGGTGATCTGCGCCCCGTCCTCCGGGACGAGAAGGCCGGGCTCGGCCTGGAGATTCTTGAGGAGATCACACGGCCCCGCCGTCCGGCGCGGGCTCAGGGCTTCGATCCGCAGTTCCGGAGGCGCCTCGGCCAACTGCCTGAGCAGCCACTGCACGCGAGTGAGCGGCCGGGCTCGTTCGGCGGCGGGTATCTCGGTCGTGGTCTCGATCTGTCCGGTACGCAGGTCGGCCTCGATGAGGACGGGACCGCCGGCGCTGGGGACGCGGATCTCAGCGCTCATGCGTCCCGTCTCGACCAGCGAGGTGACGGTCTGCAGTCGACGCACCGTCAGAGATGGGGCGGAGGCATGCGCGTACGCCGGGAGGTCAAGGGAGGTGACCCCCCAGGATTCGAAGGCTTGTGTCGGGGTGGCGTGTCTGTTGCTACACAGTGCGGTGTGGGGGCCAGTCTCGGGGTGCCGGCGGGGGTGTGCCGACAGGTGCTTTTGTGGGGGTGTGGTTTTAGGGGGTGGGGTGTCAGGGATTGGGGGTGGCTTTTGTGAAAGCTCGTGCCACCATGTGCCTGACCTGGTGCCACAGGTGTTCGTCGGCTGACGGGTCCATGCCCTCGGCTCGGAAGACCGCCTCCGCGAAGGAGTCCACGTCCGTCGGAGGTGAGGTGCGAAGTGTGGCCTGGTCCTCTGGGAACAGGCAGAAGCCGAGTTCGACGCACAGGTCGTAAAGGAGCGAGGCTACTTCTTCTGGGGAGAGTTGAGGGGTGGCCACGAGGCCATTCTGGCTTGTCGGGCCGTTTACTGTCTGCGGGGTGGCGTGGGGCGGATCTTCCGGGGGGCGAACGGGCCGAGGGGCGAGTCAGGCGGACTGGAGTTTCTGGAGGGTGTCCAGGCGTTTGTAGTGGTCGTCCAGCCAGGATTCGTCCACTTCTATTGTCAGTTCCACGGTCACCCGGGAGTCGTCGTCGATCGTCGAGACCACCAGGCGGTCGTGGTCGTCCCATTCGAGCCACAGTTCGATGGCGCGTCCGCCCTCGCGCCAGGCCGTGTTGTCGCCTCGTTCGAGGTCGCCCAGGACCGTTTCCCATTCCGCCAGGTCCTCCGGGGACACCCGGGTTCTGATCCGGCCGTTGACGAAGGGGCTGGCCACTTCGATCTCCCCCGTCAGGCCTTCCGGATCCAGTTCCGTCACCCGGAGGACGAGGCTGTTGCCGATGTCGTCGGCCAGGTGGATCAGATCAGGCAGATCGTCGTGTGTCACCCGGCCCAGATTAGCCGCCGGAGCCGGGCCGGAAGGGCGCCGGGAGAACGGGCGGGAGGGGCGTTCGAAAGTGTCATTTTCGATTCAGGTTCTCGTTACCTGTTCCCGGCAGAGGGGAGCAAAGGCGGGTTGAGGCGGGCGAAGCCTTCTTGGCGGTGGTAGGGGAACTGGGGGTAGGGGGCGGTGGTGGCGCTGGCGGCGTCGAGTTTGGCGATCTGGTCGGGGGTGAGGGTCCAGCCGATGGCGCCCAGGTTGTCGCGGAGTTGTTGTTCGTTGCGGGCGCCGATGATGACCGACGAGACGGTGGGGCGCTGGAGGAGCCAGTTGATGGCGATCTGCGGGATGGACTTCCCGGTCTCGGCGGCGATCTCGTCCAGGGCGTCGACCACGGTGAACAGGAGGTCGTCGTCCACCGGGGGGCCGTAGTCGGCGGTGCGGTGCAGGCGGCTCTGGGACGGCAGCGGCCGGTCGCGGCGGATCTTGCCGGTGAGGCGTCCCCAGCCGAGCGGGCTCCAGACGAGGGCGCCGACGCTCTGGTCGAGGCCGAGGGGCATCAGGTCCCACTCGTAGTCGCGGCCGACGAGCGAGTAGTAGACCTGGTGGGCGACGTAGCGGGGCCGGTGGTCGCGGTCGGCGACGGCCAGCGACTTCATCAGCTGCCAGCCGGAGAAGTTCGAGACGCCCACGTAGCGGACCTTTCCGGCACGGACCAGGTCGTCGAGGGCGGACAGGACCTCCTCGACGGGCGTTCCGGCGTCGAAGGCGTGCAGCTGGAACAGGTCGATGTGGTCGGTGCCGAGGCGGCGCAGGGCGTCCTCGGCGGCTTTGATCAGGCGGGAACGTGACGTGCCGGCGTCGTCGGGGCCGTCGCCCATCGGAAGGCCGGCCTTGGTGGAGATCAGCACCCGGTCGCGGCGGCCCTTGACGGCCTGGCCGAGCACTTCCTCGGACGCGCCCGCGGAGTAGACGTCGGCGGTGTCGAACATCGTGACGCCGGCGTCCAGGCAGATGTCCACCAGACGGCGCGCCTCCCGCGCGTCGGTGTCGCCCCACGCGCCGAACAGTTCGCCGCGGCCGCCGAACGTTCCGGCGCCGAAGCTCAGCGCGGGGACCTTGAGGCCGGACGCGCCCAGCCGTCGGTACTCCATGGTCAACCTCCGTTAATGGGACGGGAGTTCCGTTAGTGAGGACGGTAGCATGCATCCGGGTGCTAACGGAACTGGAGGCCCATTTGGAACCGGATGAGGGACGGCCGGGGACGGTCCGGCCGGGCGGGCGGACGGCACGGGTGCGCGCCACCGTGCTGCGGGCGGCCGGGGACGCCCTGGCCGAACAGGGCTTCGACCACCTCGACCTGGCCGAGATCGCGCGGCGGGCGGGCGTGGGAAAGACCACCGTCTACCGCCGCTGGGGGTCGGTGGCCGGGCTGGTGGCCGACCTGCTGACGGACATGGCCGAGCAGTCGCTGCCGCGCGCCAGGACCGGATCGGTCGCCGAGGACCTCAAGGCCAACGCCCGGCTCGTCCAGCGGACACTGACCGACCCGCGCCAGGGCGCGCTCTTCAAGGCCGTGATCGCGGCGGCGGTCTGCGACGCCCGGACGGCCGAGGCCCTGCACCGCTTCTACGACACCCGCATCGCGGAGTGGGCGCCGTGCGTGGAGGAGGCCGTCGAACGGGGGGAACTGCCCGAGGGCACGGACGCCCGTGAAGTCGTCCGTGCCGTGTCCGCGCCTCTCTACTACCGCCTGCTGGCCAGCGGCGACCCGCTCGACGAGGCCGCCGCCGACCGGGCCGCCGAGGCCGCCGTCGCGGCGGCACGGGCCGGCGCCTACGTCGTGCGGGGGTGAACCGCGGCCCCTGGCGGCGTGCCCGCGGCGCGTGGAATGTCGGCATGAGCCGCTACGATGCGCGCCATGGTGGACGAAGGGGAGCTCCAGTACCTGCGCCGTTGTGTCGAGCTGGCGGCAGAGGCGCTGGAGGCGGGGGACGAGCCGTTCGGGTCGGTGCTGGTCGACGGGGAGGGCACCGTCCGGGGCGAGGACCGCAACCGCGTCGCCGGGGGCGACCAGACCCAGCATCCGGAGTTCGCGCTGGCCCGGTGGGCGGCCACCAACATGACCCCGGAGGAGCGCGCGCGGGCCACCGTCTACACCTCCGGCGAGCACTGCCCCATGTGCGCGGCCGCGCACGCATGGGTGGGGCTGGGGCGCATCGTGTACGTGGCGTCGTCGCAGCAGCTGGCGTCCTGGCTGGACGAGCTGGGCGTGCCGCGGCCTCCCGTGCGGACGCTGCCGGTGAACGAGGTGGCGCCGGACGTCGTCGTGGAGGGCCCGGTGCCCGGCCTGGACGAACAGGTGCGCGCGCTGCACCGCCGTTTCCACGGGGCCGGCTAGGGGCAAGATCGAACTGAATGGGGCTCGGCGTCCGTACCACGGATGTCCGGTGAGGCGACTGGGAGTGCGTGATGCGGACCGAGGGCCGGCGGGCACCCGATGCCGACGCCCCGTGGAACGAGATCGTTCCGGGCCTGTGGATGGGCGGGCACCAGTACCGCGACGCGGGCGGGCAGCTCGCGCCCGCGGTGGTGGACGCCCAGTTCGACGTCGTGATCAGCCTCTACCGGCGGGAGGGACACGGGCCGCCCGCCTGGATCGACCACCACCACGTCGACCTGCCCGACGGTCCGCTGAGCGCCGACCAGCTGGAGGCCGTGTGCCTGCTGGCCGACCTGGCCGCGGCGGCGGTGCGTTCGGGCCGCCGGGTGCTGGTGCGGTGCCATTCCGGCTACAACCGGTCGGGGCTGGTCGTCGCGCACGCGCTGGTCACGCTGGGTTTCACGACCGAGGACGCGATCTTCCTCCTCCGCCGGCAGCGGTCCCCGTGGGCGCTCAACAATCGGCTTTTCGTCGACTACCTGACGACGGGGCTCGACGTCGCCCGCCTGCTCGCCGGCCTGGAACCGGACGGCCTTCCCGGCTGAGCCCGGCGCCCGGCGCGGCGGTCCGCGCGGCCCGGAGCCGGGCTGCGAAGGGCCGGGCGCGAATATCTTCCTGACCTCGGGGGCGGCTCGGTTGTGCGATGACCTTGGCCGCCCGTTTGGCCCGGATACGGGCGGGTCGTCGACGCGAAATGATCATGATAATCCGCCCATACGGGACGCCGGGCGTTTTCGAAATCACCATCCGGGCAGACACCCTGCAACGAGGGGAATGGAGGGCGTCCGGCATGGAGGTCGTAATAGAAATGACCCTCCCGAGGAACGCGCGCAGCGCCCCGCTCGCCCGGCGCACACTCGACGCGTCGCTGAGCGGGCTCGGCGTCACCGGCGAGATCCGCGCCGACATCGCGCTCGCGCTGGGCGAGGCGTGCGCCAACGTCATCCGGCACGCCAACGCGGGGGAGGAGTACGAGGTCCGCGCGCACCTGGACGACACGGTGTGCGTCATCGAGGTGATCGACGGCGGCCGGCGCGCCGCCGACCCGTCGAGCTGGGACCGAGGTCCCGCCCCGCTCGGCGCCGAGCACGGCCGCGGGCTGCAGCTCATCCGCGCCTTCACCGAGGACCTGCGCATCGCGCCCCGGCCGCACGCTCCCGGGTCGGTCGTGCACTTCGAGAAGTCGCTCACGGTCTCCTAGAACTTTCTCCGTCCGTCCGGTAACGATGGCACCGCCCGGACCACTTCCTGGTGACGGAACACACCGGGATGGACGGAGGTGCGGGCGGTGCCCCATGACGCGCCGGGCGAAGCGCCCGACGACGAGCGGCGCTTCGCCGCGATCTACGACGACTGCCGACAACGGGTGTGGGCGTACGCGGCCGCGCGCGCCGGACGGCAGATCGCCGACGAGGTGGTGAGCGAGACCTTCGCGGTGGCCTGGCGGCGGCTGCGCGATGTGCCCGACCCGCCGCTGCCGTGGCTGCTGGGCGTGGCCCGCAACGTGCTGCGCGACAACCACCGCGCGGAACGGCGACGCGAGGAGTTCGCCCAGGAACTGCGGCACTGGACGGTGACGTCCGCGGGCGACATCGCCGACGACGTGACCGAACGGCACGCCGTGCTGCGCGCCCTGGCCGCCCTGCCCGAGGTCGACCGCGAGGTGCTGATCCTCGTGGCCTGGCAGGGGCTGACGCCGCGCGACGCCGCCCGTGTCGTCGGCTGCTCGTCCGCCACGCTGCGCGTCCGGCTGCACCGGGCGCGTCGCCGGCTGCGGCGCGCCGCGGAGGAGATCCCGCCCGAACGGGTGCCGGTCCCACCGTCGGCGGGGCGGGTGCCGCCCCAGCGCGACCGCGCCGCGCGCCCCCCCGTGCAGATGATCAGTGAGGAGTTGTCATGAGCCGCGACGTGCTGCGCGCGCTGGCCGCCGCCCGTCCCGCCGAGCTGGATCCGGACGCGCCGGTCGACCCCGCCACCCGCGCCGCCGAACTGGCGCGCGCGAGGACGGGCCACTCCCGTGCCGAACGGGTCGTCCCGCGACGCCGCGTCCGTCCCATGTGGGGGCTGGGACTGGTCGGCGCCGCCACGGCCGCCCTGGTCGCCGCGACCACGCTCACCGGCACCGGCACCGGCACCGACTCCCCGACGACCGTGCGGCCGGGCGCGTCCGGCGCCCCCCGCGCGATGGACGCCCGCACCGTCCTGCTCGCGGCCGCCGACCAGGCGGACAAGCAGACCGAGGACGTCCGCGCCTACTGGTACCAGGCGACCGTGGTGCGCAGCTACTTCCGGGCGACGTCGCCCCAGGGGGACTACACGGTCGTGTCCGAGGAGCGAAGCGAGGGCTGGACGCCCAGCGCTCCCGGCGGCAGGCAGTGGGGCCGGCAGCAGTCCCTCGGGGTTCGTCCCGCCACCAAGGCCGACCAGGCCGCCTGGCAGCGCGCGGGGTCGCCGTCGACCTTCCAGGTGAAGACACCCGTCGCGCCGAAGGGACGCGGCGCCTCCCGGTACAAGAACGCGGAACTCAACGCGGCCCCGGGCAAGCCCCAGCTCAGCAGCACGTCCCTGGTGGACGGCGACAAGGTGTTCTGGCTCGGCCGCAACGTCACGATGAAGGACCTGCGGTCGCTGCCCGCCGATCCGGCGCGGCTGAAGAAGTCGCTGCTGCGCTGGTACAAGGGGCACGACACCGAGTCGTCCAGCGTGCCGATGGCCTCCGACGAGTGGCTGTTCCAGGTCACGCGGGGGCTAGTCATCGACATGCCGGTCAAGCCCGAGGTGCGCGCGGCGGCGTTCCGGATGCTCGCCGAACTCAAGACGGTGCGCTCCGTCGGCGAGGTCAAGGACGCCCAGGGCCGCACCGGCGCCGCCGTGGCCGTGACCACGAGCACGCCCAACGGCGTCCTGCAGCACCGGCTGATCATCGACCCGGGGACCGGCAACGCGCTGTCCGACGAGATCGTCGTGCTCAAGCCGGCGGGTGCGAACGCGAACCTGCCCGCGGGCACGCCGCTCCAGTCCACCACGGTCATCAAGACCGCCTGGACCGACTCGGCCCCCCGCTGAGCCATGCCATGCCGACCGAGGAGCCCAGGGCCGTGCCCCTGGGCTCCTCGCCGTGCTCAGGACGACGCGAGCTCGGTGAGCGCGAGGCCGTCCAGGTAGTCGCGGCAGTGCGTGATCTCGCCGTCCCGGATCCGCAGCACCAGCAGCCCCGGCATGGCGAACCGCGGCCCGCACTCACGCACCCCGACGCGGCCGCCACCGCCCGCTCCGCCCTCACCGACCAGATCGACCAGCTCGCCGCCGCCCTGCCCGGCGACGACGCCGCCCTCCGCGCCGCCCTGGCGATCTCACTGATGCTCGGCGTCACCCTCGGCCACCAGATGCTCGACCTGCCGCCGCTCGCCAACGCCTCCCCGGACGAGATAGCCCGCCTACTCCGCCCCACCATCCAAACCCTCCTCACCGCCCCGCCCCCCACCCCCTGACCGACAGACAACCCACGCGCCCCCCACGCCTACGCCCCCGCACACGGCCGCTTCGCTGCCGTTGGCGAAGCGGCCAACCCGCTGACGACGCCCACAAACCGGACCGTGCGCACGCTGATCGTCCCGTCCGCCGTCGCACGCTCAGGGCCGATGTACTGGGTGTCTGGGACTGTACGGTTTTCGGTGTAACTCCTGATCAAGGAGTGACACCTGATGACGACAACTGAAGCGAAGGCGGACGCCGCAGTGGCCAAGTCCGA
>NZ_JBEYTB010000029.1:0-59920 GCF_040642915.1 Actinomadura sp. NPDC047616 | reverse complement strand
GGTCCCATTCCGAACCCGGTAGTTAAGCTCTTCAGCGCCGATGGTACTGCATGGGAGACTGTGTGGGAGAGTAGGACGCCGCCGGACATTCTCTTAGATAGAAAGGCCCCGCCGTTGCACGGCGGGGCCTTTCGCTTTTCCGGAAACCCTCAGATCTCTTCGCCCGCCAGGACGGCGTCGGCGTCGACGATGCGGTACGCGTAGCCCTGTTCGGCGAGGAAGCGCTGCCGGTGCGCCGCGTACTCCTGGTCCAGGGTGTCGCGGGCGACGACCGCGTAGAAGCGGGCCGTCTGGCCGCCGGCCTTGGGGCGCAGCAGTCGGCCGAGGCGCTGGGCCTCCTCCTGACGGGAGCCGAAGGCACCCGACACCTGGACGGCGACGGAGGCCTCGGGGAGGTCGATGGAGAAGTTGGCGACCTTGGAGACCACCAGGACGCCGATCTCGCCGGAGCGGAAGGCGTCGAAGAGCCGTTCGCGTTCCCGCACCCGCGTCTCCCCCTTGATGACGGGGGCGTCGAGGAGGGCGCCGATCTCGTCGAGCTGGTCGATGTACTGGCCGATGACCAGGGTCTGCTGGCCGCGGTGGCGGTCCACCAGCGCCTGGACGAGCTTGGTCTTGGTCTCGGTGGTGGCGCAGAACCGGTAGCGCTCGTCCGGCTCGGCCGTGGCGTAGGCGAGCCGCTCCGAGTCGGTCAGCGTCACCCGCACCTCGACGCAGTCGGCGGGGGCGATCCAGCCCTGGTTCTCCATGTCCTTCCAGGGCGCGTCGTACCGTTTCGGGCCGATCAGGGAGAACACGTCGCCCTCGCGGCCGTCCTCGCGCACGAGCGTGGCGGTCAGCCCGAGGCGGCGGCGCGCCTGCAGGTCGGCGGTCATCCGGAAGATCGGCGCCGGCAGCAGGTGGACCTCGTCGTAGACGACCAGGCCCCAGTCGCGGGCGTCGAACAGCTCCAGGTGGGTGTAGGCGCCCTTCCGGCGGGTCGTCATGATCTGGTACGTGGCGATGGTGACCGGCCGGATCTCCTTCTTCGCGCCGGTGTACTCGCCGATCTCGTCCTCGGTCAGCGAGGTGCGGCGCAGCAGCTCCTGCTTCCACTGGTGCGCCGAGACGGTGTTGGTGACGAGGATCAGCGTGGTCGCCTTGGCGCGGGCCATGGCGGCTGCGCCGACGAGGGTCTTGCCGGCGCCGCAGGGCAGGACGACGACGCCCGACCCGCCGTGCCAGAACGCGTCGGCGGCCTCGCGCTGGTAGGAGCGCAGCGCCCAGCCGTCCTCGGCCAGGTCGATGGGATGGGCCTCGCCGTCGACGTAGCCGGCCAGGTCCTCGGCGGGCCAGCCGAGCTTCAGCAGCGCCTGCTTCAGCGATCCGCGTTCGGACGGGTGGACCACCACGGTGTCGTCGGCGATGCGCTCGCCGAGCATGCCGCGGACCTTCTTGGCGCGCAGCACCTCCTCCAGCACCGCGTGGTCGGAGGAGGCCAGCACCAGGCCGTAGGTGGGGTGCTTCTCCAGGCGCAGCCGCCCGTACCGGGCCATCGTGTCGGCCACGTCCACCAGCAGCGCGTGCGGCACCGGGTAGCGGGAGTACCGCAGGAGGGTGTCGACGACCTGTTCGGCGTCGTGGCCGGCGGCGCGGGCGTTCCAGAGGGCCAGCGGCGTCACCCGGTAGGTGTGGATGTGCTCGGGCGCCCGTTCCAGCTCGGCGAACGGGGCGATGTCGGTGCGGCAGGCGTCGGCGAGGTCGTGGTCGACCTCCAGCAGCAGGGTCTTGTCGGACTGCACGATCAGCGGACCGTCGGACACGAAAAGCAGCCCCCGTCAGGCGTCGGAAGTGGGTGGCTCGTTCACAGCCGTCAACTGGAGAAGCACGTTACTCCAGGCCCGCGGTGCGGGCGGAGGTCTCCGCGCGGCCGGACGTACTTGTGTGCAACACGCCGGGCCCCCGGCGTCTTCCCAGGCCGGGCGGTGCCGCCTACGTGGCGGCCGGGGCCCGCGTCGCCGTGGCAGAAGCCCCGGCGGGAGCGGCGTCGGGAGACCCGGACTCGACGGCGTTGAGCAGCGCGTCCAGGAGGCCGGGGAAACGGGCGTCGAGATCCTCGCGCCGCAGCGACAGCAGGTTCTCGCGGCCGGAGGGGCGCTGCCAGATGACGCCGCTGTCGCGCAGGACACGCCAGTGGTGGGTGAGGGTCGACTTCGACACCCCGTCCAGGATGCTGCCGCAGGACTGCTCGCCGCCGTGCGCGAGGACGCGGACGATGCGCAGGCGCAGCGGGTTGCCCAGGGCGGACAGGACGTTCTCCAGCAGGATCTGGTCCCGGTCGGGGTGCTGAGCGATCATGCATCCAGCCTAGGGGCGGGGACGGACGGATCACGACCGATTGTACGACAGTTGTCAAACAGTTGCGCTGTTCGACGCGATTCGTACAGTCGAACCTGTGGTCTACGCCGTGTCGTCGCAGGCCGGGGGCTGGCGACGACGCAGGGCGTCATCCTGGCGGCCCGCGCGGTGCAGGGGGGCGGTGGGGCGCTGTCGCTCCCGTCCACCGTCGCGCTGGTCAACACGCTGTTCGAGGAGGGGCCGCGGCGTGACCGCGCGCTGGCCGTGTGGGGCGGTGCGGGCGCCAGCGCCTGACGCTCGGCGCGCTGCTGGGCGGTGTGCTGATCGAGGCCTTCGGCTGGTCCGCCGTCTTCCGTTAACGTGCCGCTGGCCGGGATCGTGGCGCTGGCGGCGCTCGCCGTCATCCCCCGGGGCCGGTTGCCGCGCGTGCGGCGCCGCTTCGACGTGCCCGGCGCGATGACCATCACCGCAGGCGCCACGCTGCTGGTGTTCGCGCTGGTCCAGGGCAAGGAGATCGGCCGGTTCCACCCGGGGATTCCGCTGGCGGCCGTGCTGGCGGCGGCGTTCGCGGTGGTCGAGGGGCGCGGTGCCGAGCCGTTGATGCCACCCCGGCTGGCGCGCAACCGCAGCCGGCTGGCGGGCGTCAGCGTGGCGATCTTCGGTCGCCTGCCGTACGGATACAGCGCGCTGGCGGCGGAGCTGGCGTTCCTGGTGCGCGCCACCGGGACGCAGTTGGGCGAGAGGCCGGCGACGCGCCTGGGCACGCGCGTCACGCTCGTGGCCGGGTTCGTCGCCGGCGTCGCGGGCATGGCGCTGCTGGCCGCGGGCGGGATGCTCCTGGGGTTGCTCGTCACCCTGCTGCTGCGGCGCCGTACGGCGGCGCCTGCGGACGAGGAGCCCGCAGGCGTCCGTATGAAGACGGCCGTGTGACAGCGCGGACGTGGCGCCCGGGGGTACGGGGGCCGCGTCCGCGGTTCGCGGCGGTCAGATGTTGCCGGTGCTGTCGTAGGTCGACGACGAGGAACCGGCGTCGACGATGATCGCGATGATGACCACGACGATCGCGATGACCAGCGCCAGCGCGAAGACCACCCAGCTCCACACGGTCAGCGAGCGGGCCGACCCGGGGTCGGTGGCGGAGCGGCTGATGGCCAGCGAGGACGTGACGATGCCGGGGATGGCCAGCACGTTGCAGCAGGACACGACGAGCAGGACGTTGCAGATCAGCGCCGCGATGGCCAGGCCGTTGCCGCTGTGGCCTTGGCCGGGCACGCCGGGCGGGCCGTAGCCGTAGGAGGGCTGCTGGGGTGTGCCGTAGCCGTAAGAGGGCTGCTGCGGGGTGCCGTACTGGCCGTTCGGGTCCCATCCGGGCTGCGCGGCGGGGTCGGACCAGCCCGCCTGGGGCGTGTTCTGCCAGCCGCCGTCCTGCTGCCCGTAGGGGTCGCTCCACCCGGACGGCTGCCCTCCGTACCCGCTCACTCGGGGCCCCTTCCGTAGCGATCGGACCGGCCGGTCGCCCTGCCCGGCGAGCCGCGGTCCGTCCGGTTTTATCGATTGGTTGGACTGTGCAGGCTATCTGTTGGTTCATCCAGATCCGTAGCCGGTGGCGGGAAGCGGCCGCGGCCCGGTGTGCGCGCGGCGGGGCCGTGCGCACACCGGTTCAGAACGGCCAGTCGGCGTTCCGGCCGGCCTCGATGAGCGGAATCATCGAGAACGCCGACGAGGTTCCACGTGTAGACGGGCACCTGCTGCGGCACCGCCCGCGTGGGCTCCTCGCCGCGGGAGCCCCACCACGCCTGCTCGTCGGTGACGATCACCACGCGGTCGTGGCCGCGGTAGTTGTCGCGCACCGCCTGCGCCGTGTTCGTCCCGCCGAGCGAGCCGAACCGCTCCACCACCTTCAGCGCCGACTCGCGGCGGCGGAACGGCACCGGGGCGTGGCCGGTGCCGAACTGCACCAGGTCGGCGTGTTCGGCCCGCAGCGCCAGCGCCGCGCCGAACACCGCCGCCGCGTCCGCCGAGGTCAGGTCGGAGCGGGCCGACAGCCGTCCGAACATCGACCCGGAACGGTCGACGAGCACCAGCGTGCGGCCCGGCAGCGCCGGGACGTTCGCCAGCGACGCGTCCAGCGCCCGCTGCAGCGGCCACGCCCAGCGCAGCGACGCCGCCGCCCGGTAGGCCGCCAGGAACCGCATCGGCAGCACCCGCGACCGCGCGACCTGCTCCCGGTCGCCCAGCCGCTCGGCCACCCGTGCGGCGACCTCGTCCGACACGCCCGCCTGGTCGAAGTTGCGAAGGTTGCGGAGGAGTGCGAAGTAGCCCATCGACGGGATGATCCGCTCCCAGAACGCCGCCGACAGCGGCCCCTGGATCCAGCCCGCCAGCGACTCCCAGGTCATCCCGGCGTCGGCGAGCACGCGCTCGGCGTCCGGACGGTCCAGCAGCGCGCGCCGCTCGTCCACGGGCAGGGCCAGCAGCTCCGCCCGCGCCCGCAGCGTCGCCAGCGACGCGGGGATGTCCCCGCCGCGGCCGTGCCGGCGGTCGATCGCGTGCCGGAACAGGTCGCCCTGCCACGGCGTGCGCGGCCGCGGATGGGTCAGCTCGATGACGTCGCCGAACCGGAAGTCGCCGCCGTCGTACTTGATCAGCGAGCGTTCGCCGTAGAGGCGGCGGACGGCGTCGGCGACACCGCGCTTGACCGGCTGCGGCAGCGCCCGCCCGTACCGGCCGTGCCAGTACGCCAGCAGCTCCCCGGGCTCGTCCGCGCGGCGCAGCGCCGCGGCGATCATCGGGCGGTTGCCGCCCGCGCGCCGCTCGGCCAGCCGCGCCCGCACGCCCTCGGCGGCCGCGACCACGGCGGCCGAACGCATCCCGGCGTCCGCGCGCAGCCAGCCGATCATGCGGGCCGTCCAGTCCGGGTCGTCCAGCGCGACCTGGCCGGCCAGCGTGCGGAACCGCTCGTCGCGCTCGTCGGCGCCCTCGTAGAACGTCTGCTCGCCGACCATGTTCGACACCGCGAGGAGGAAGAGTTCACTCTTGGGGCCGCGCGCATATCCCGGGGCGCCCTCATGGGTGCGGGCGGTGGGCGTGGACCGGGACCGCACGGCGCTCAGCGCGCCGGTCAGGCGTGAACGGTTGAACTTCGCCATGTCGGTACGGGCCTCCTGTCGGCCGCCGAGATCAGGTCGCGCGCAGGGCGCGCGTGGGCGCCGGGGCGGCGCACCGGGCGGCGGAAAATCGGGGGCCCCTCCCGAGTTCAGATCGGCCGAAGTGCTGTTGGACCCCACAATGGTGGAATCTCAAGGAATCGAACCTCAATCAACCCGAAGTAACTCCGGCCTGCGCACCGGGAGGGGCGAGTGAAAGGCGCGCCCGAGAACCGGGCGGCGGCGGTACGTAAGCGCTCTATCCGGCTGAGCTACCGCCCGGAGAGTCGGGCGGACAGGACTCGAACCTGTGACCTCTCCATTATCAGTGGAAGTAACCGCTGCCTGCGCATCGGGCGCGCACGTCGTCGTCGTTCCGCGAAGCCGTCGGCGTCAGCACCGTGGATTCGGTGGGCGCGGCGTCGTCCGGAGGACGGTTTCGGCATTCGCTCGCCGCCGACGACATATGCGTCTCGCGGTTCGCACCGGGTCCTCCTTTCGCCGTCGTCGTGACGTTCTCAACCGTGCCGCATTCGTCGCGCGGACGGCAACCGGATTTTCCGGTGCGCGTTTCTAGGAGTCGATTTCGGAGACGCCGGTGATGCGGTGCAGGGCGAAGCGCTGGACGGCGGCGCGGGTGGCGTCGTAGCCGGTCAGGTAGCCGCCCTCGACGCGCACCGGCTCCACGATGCGGCTGGACGACTGGCCCTGCTGGTCCAGGTAGCCGATCCACACCCGGGCGCCGCGGTCGACGGCGTCGCGCAGCAGCTCGACGGTCGCGGCGGCGGGGGAGCGGGGCGGCTCGCCGGACGGGGCGGACGCGGCGTGCTCGGCGCCGAACCGGGCGGCCTCGTCCCCGGCCCGCAGCGCGCGCACCGCCGCGGCGACCATGGCCTCGTCGGCGGTCGCCTCGGCACGCAGCCGCGTGATCTCGGCGGTCGGCGGCGGTTCGGCGCGGTGCGCGTCCGGACGGGTGATGATCACGCCGCCCTCGGGGGACTCGGCGACCGGCGCCAGCCCCAGCGACCGCAGCCCCGCCAGCAGCTCGCCGCGCGACAGCGCCGACGCCAGCACGGTCGGCGCCAGGCGTTGCAGCCGGAGCGGGGCGGCGCGCCGGTCGGCGAGGATCTCGTCCAGCACGGCGGGCGAGTCGGTGCGCACGTACGAGGCCATCGCCCCCACCCGCAGCGCGCCGTGCCGCCGCGCCACGTCCTCGATCAGGTACGTGAGCGGCTGCGGCAGCGGGGTCGCCGAGTGCCGGGTGAGCAGGGCGGTCAGCTCGTCGGCGGTGCGGCCCGCGTCCAGGGCCCGGCGGATCGACCCGGCCGTGAACCGGTAGACGGTGGCGCCGCCGGTGGACTCCACGTCGGCGGCCAGCGCCAGCTCCCGGGCCAGCTCGGTGACCAGCGGGCCCGGCGCGACGGCCGTCAGGTCGCCCTGGATGAGGATCTCCTCGACCGGACGCGGCAGGTGCTTGTCCAGGCCGGGCGCGGGGTCGGCGCCGTCGAGCAGGTCGCGGGCGTGGGGGGCGAGCTGGCCGAAGCCGGTCAGGCCGAGCACGGCGGCCTCGCGCAGCGTCCAGTCGACGAGGCGGTCGCGCAGCGGGCCGGACCGGCGCGGCCGCCGCCAGGTCAGGCGGGCCCGCACCGCGTCGGCGTCCACGGCCAGCCCGGGTTCGGCCTCGGCCAGCTCGCGCAGCACCGCGACGCGGGTGGACGGGGCCAGGGGCCGCACGGCCGCGTCGCCCAGCGCGTTGATCAGCCGGTCGCGGTCGTCGCGTTCGCCGACGAGCCCGGCGACGCGGTCGGACCTCAGCCAGCCGTGCGCCAGGTCCGTCCAGCGTCCGGCGGTGTCCTGCAGCAGCCACACGTCGTAGGCGGGGGTGGGCAGCCACTCGCCGTCCACCTCGCCGCTGTGGGTGAGCAGGCCCGCCGCGTACGCCGTCTCGATCAGCAGCGCGGCCTGCCACTCCTCGACGTCCAGCAGCGCCGTGGCGGCCCGCAGGTCGCGCACGGCCAGGCCGCCGCTGCGCAGCATGGGCGGCGGGTCCAGGCCCCAGCGTTCCAGCAGGTCCTCCACCATGCGGACGGCGGTGAACGCGGCCCCGGCGGCGGCGCGCGCCACCACGTCCTCCTGGCGTTCGCCGGGACGGGCGGGCGCGCTGCCGGGCCGGCCGGTCAGCGGGGGCGGCTGGGCGGTGACGTCCTGGAAGAGCCGCCCGCCGCGCAGGTACAGGGCCACCTCGCGGGGCAGGGTGACGGTGCGGTCGTCCTCGGCGGCGAGCAGGCCGCGCGCCAGCAGGCGCTCGATCGGGGTGGCGGCGGTGCCGACCCGCACGGGGCGGCGGGCGTCGGCGACACGGCCCACCGGCGGCCCCCAGGTGAGCTGGGCGAGGGCGGCGCGCGCGTCGGCCCCGGCGTCGGCGATCAGCGGTTCGGGGTCGGCGAGCAGCTCGGCCAGGCGGCGCAGCAGCCGGTCGGCGTCGGGGAATCCGCGCGGCTTGGCGTCCAGGTCGGTGATCAGCCCGACGAGCCGTTCGGTGGGATAGGTGGCGAACACCTCCCGCGCGGGCGGCCCCAGCCCGGCGGGGTGCGGCAGGGCCTGCCGGACGCCCGGCGCGGCGGCCGTCCGCTCCGACCCCCACACCAGGCCGTGGCCGCGCAGCCGGTCCAGGGCCGCCGCGGCCTCCGCCTCCGTGACGCCGATCGCGTCCGCCAGCGCCCGCGGCGCCGGGTCGGGCAGGACGAGCACGGCCTCCAGCACGGCCAGGGTGAAGCGGTCGAGCCGGTCCAGCGCGCGGGAGATGGCGGCCGGGGCGGCGGCGCGGGCCGCGAGGGCGCCCAGGTCGGCCGGAACCGGAGTGATCAGCTCGGGCCGCGCGGACAGCAGGGCGCGCAGGTCGGCGTCGTCGCGTGCGCGCAGCCAGTCGGCGTAGGTCTCCATGCCGTTCCCAACCTAGTCGGCGTGGAGGCGTGTGCGGGGAGAGCCGGGCGAGGTGAGGACCGGTGGACGGCGGGCGCGGTCAGGAGGAGGCGGCGGGGGCCTGCCTCACCAGGCCCATGCCCAGCCGGGCCCAGCTCGCCACGAAGCGCTTCTCGTCGATGCGGGTCGGCGGCTCGTACATCGACTCGTTGGCCAGCCAGTAGTTGACGACCGCGCCGCCCAGCACGGAGGCGATCGCGGGCCAGTCCTCGTCGGCGTCGGCCAGCTCCGGCTGCTCCGACAGCCACTGCGCGATGCCGTCGTACAGGGGGTTGACGATCCCCTCGCGCATCTCGGCCACCAGGTGGGGGAACTGGTCCAGGTCGCGGAACAGCACCCGGATGAGGTCCTGCTCCTCGCGCATCTTGGCCAGCCCGGCCTGGCAGGTCATCCGCAGCCGGATCTCCAGCGGGCGGCCCTCGTACTGCTTGGCGTGTTCGAGCACCTCGCTGACCTGCTTGCCGGTGCGCTCGATGTGCTCGCGGATGGCGGTGGCCAGGACCTCCTCCTTGGAGCGGAAGTGGCGGTACAGACCGCCCGCGCCCGGCGACAGCCCGGCCGCCGCCTCGATCTCGGCGACCGAGGTGGCCGCGTATCCGCGGTCGGCGAACAGCCGCAGCGACTCGGCCACGATCCGCTCGCGCGTTGAAGTCGGCTTGGTCACGTGTTCCTCCGCAAGAACAGTAAGGCATGTTCGCGCTGGCCGTATCCGTCCGATGCCCGGCACGCCCGGATCGTGACGCGACTCGCACCGTCCCCGGCGGCTAGAGTTCGTGCTACGCCTCTTATCCGGAAAGGGGCGTACGGGAGGGACCGAGCGAATGGCCGTACTGCCGCGGAGGAGGATCCGCGGATCACCGCGCACGCTGATCGGCGGAGCACTGCGCATCAGCCGAGAGGCTCCGCACGCGCAGCCCCACGAGGCTGCCCGCACCGAGTCCGACGAGCTCGCCGAGCTCACCGGGCTCGCCGAGCCCCACGAGAGCCACGAGCCCGCCGGGCCCGGCCGGCCCGCCGGGGCGCCGGGCGTCCAGGGCGCCGCGCGCACGGGGGCGCGCCGGGCGTTCCTGCCCGAGGACTTCGTGGTGCCCACGCTGGTCGCCGGTCCGCGTTTCCGCATCCGCCCGATCACCGTGCACGACGTGGTCAAGGACTACGCGGCGGTGCGGGGCAGCCTGGAGCGGCTGCGCGAGCGGTTCGGGCCGGACTGGGGCTGGCCGGACGAGGAGTTCACCTTCGACCAGGCGCTGATCGACATCGCCTGGCTGCAGAAGGAGGGCCAGCTGCGGCGCTCGTTCAGCTACGCGGTCACCACGCCGGACGAGGAGCGCCAGCTCGGCCGCATCCACATCGCGCCGTCCGACACCCCCGACGCCGACGCCGTCGTGGTGTTCTGGGTGCGCGACGACCAGGACGACCCGGCCCTGGAGCGGGAGCTGGAGGACTTCGTCCGCGAGTGGGTCGTCACCACGTGGCCGTTCAGCACCGTCCGTTTCCCCGGCCGCGACTGACCCGGCCGCAGCCGGCCTGACCACGACCGGACCGCGACCGGGCCACGACCGGCCCGGCCGTGCGGACCGCCGGGCGGGTCCGCGTGGCGTCAGCCGAGGCGCCGGACCAGCCCGACGACGATCCGGCCGGCCAGCAGGTACACCAGGGCGGCCAGGCCGTAGTTGACCGCCACCTCGATCTTGGCGTTCGCGGGCTGGAAGACGTCCTTGAACTGCCAGGCCAGGTCGTGCGCCCACCCGGCCACGCGCCGCACCAGCTCGTTGCCGGTGTTGGCCTCGAATGCCACGAACACGATGTGCACGGCCAGCACCAGCACCACCAATGTGGTGACGAGCGAGACCACCCCGGCCAGCACCGAGACGGCGCGCCTGCGGGCGGACCGGACGCCGCCGCCCGACAGCCGTGCGCGCCACCCGGGGGTTCCGCCCGGCCGGCCGCTGCCGCCGCCGCTGTGGCCGGTCATCGTGGTCTCGGTGTTGTCCGCCATGGCGCCCTCTTTCTCGGGATGGGGCGGATTGCCGTCCGACGGGGGATCGTTTGGGGGCCGCGCGCCCTTTCGAGACGCGCGTTTTTCCTGCTGAGAGGGTTCGTGCCGGGGTCGCCGGGTATATCCGCCGCACAACGCCGCCGGGCCGGGCGACCGGGCGGCGGCCGTACACAGGACTCCCGCGCTCCCCTACTCGGATCCCGTCGCATCGCCACTACCAGGGGAGCGCGGGGCTGTACGGGGCACGACCCCGGGGCACGCCGGGACGCCGCCCCGGCGGGTGGCCGTCGCTTCTTCCCCATACCTTTCCCTTTACCCTGTGTGGCGTGCTGGAGCCAGTTTCGCCGCGATTCGCCGTGGGGTTCGACCTCGACCTGACCCTCGCCGACACCCGGGCCGCGATCGGCGCGGTCTACGCCGCCCTCGCCGCCGAGACCGGCGTGCCGATCGACGTCGAGGCGGTCGTCGCGCGGATCGGGCCGCCGCTGGAGGTGGAGCTGGCGTACTGGTTCCCGCCGTCCGAGGTGCCCGCCATGGCCGACCGCTACCGCGCGATCTATCCCGACGTGGCGGTGCCCGCCACCGGGCTCATGCCCGGCGCGGTGGAGGCGGTCGACGCGGTGCGGGCGCGGGGCGGCCGGGTCATCGTGGTGTCCGGCAAGAACCAGGCCGACACCGAGCGGACCGTGCGCTTCCTGGGGCTGGCGGTGGACGAGGTGGTCGGCGGCCTGTTCGGCGCGGACAAGGGCGTGGCGCTGCGCCGTTACGGAGCCGGCGCCTACGTCGGCGACCACACCGGCGACGTGGACGCCGCGCGGGCCGCCGCCGCGACGGCGGTGGGCGTCGCCACCGGCGCGTTCGACGCCGCCGCCCTCACCGCGTACGGCGCCGACGTGGTGCTGCCGGACCTGCTGGCCTTCCCCGGCTGGCTCGCCGGCTTCGGCGACGGGGCGGGCAACGGGACGGGCGACGGTTCGGCCCGGGTTTCCGGCGAGCTCTCGGGCGACGGTTCGGCCGCCTGATTCGCCCCCGGCCCGGCTTTTTCCGGAGCGGTTTCGCCGCCGGAAATCCGGGTGCCCGGAAGGCCCCGCCGCAGGTAGCTTCAATCCGTGGCCTCGTAAGGGCTCCGGGCGGTCGCACACGTGTTCACCGCCCCGCGGCGAGGCACTAATCTTGAGGCCAATTCAGGACGAGAGTTGAACGAGGTCTCCCGTGCCCACTGGCAAGGTCAAGTGGTACGACGCCGACAAGGGATTCGGCTTCCTCACCCGCGACGACGGCGGTGAGGTCTTCGTGCACTCCTCCGCGCTCACCGGCGGCGTCACGTCGCTGAAGTCCGGCCAGCGCGTCGAGTTCGGCGTGGTCGAGGGACGGCGGGGGCAGCAGGCGCTGTCGGTGCGCACACTGGAGACCCCGCCGTCGGTGGAGAAGTCGATCGCCAAGGCCCGCCGCAAGAAGCCCGATGAGATGGTGGTGATCACCGAGGACCTCATCAAGCTGCTGGACGGCATCTCCAACACCTACCGTCGTGGCAAGCACCCGTCCCCCGCCGAGGCCAAGAAGATCGCCACCGTCCTCCGCGCCGTCGCGGACGACCTGGCGCCCTGAGGTCAGGTGACCGCAGCGGAGCTCTGCGGAGCGAGGACCGCCTGACCGACTGACGGGGGTGTAGGGGGTCGTCCCCCACACGACTACGTCGTTTCGGGGTGGGCGTCGGGGACGTGGGTGCGGCGGCGTGAGCGTGTGCGGCGGCGGCCCGGACGGCGCAGCAGCAGCGCGGCCAGCGACACGGCCAGGGCGCCCGCCACGGTCGCCAGGGCCACCCGGCCGTCGGCGACGATCGACATGCCGAGGCCGAGCAGGCCGCCGAGCACCCAGACCAGCTGGTGCAGGGTCTCGGTGACCGCGAACGTGGACGAGCGGACGTCCTCGCCGATCTCCTGCTGCACCATCGCGTCCATCGACAGCTTGCCGAGGGACTGGCCGAGGGCGCCCGCGAACGCCACCGCCAGCGCCGCCCACAGGCCGAACAGCGCCGCGCACAACGCCGCGACGGCCGTGACGAACGCCAGCGTGCCCAGCACCAGCAGCCGGGGCGCGCGTGCCTTCGCCCAGGCGCCCAGGGCGGTGCCGGCCAGGCCCCCGGCGCCCGCGCTCGCCGCGAGCATTCCGAGAGCGATGTTGCCGGACACGGGGTCGAACCGTTGCTGCCGCAGCAGGAACGCCAGGTAGAGGATGAGGAACCCGGAGAACGCCCGCAGCGCGGCGTTGGCCGTGACCGCCTCGGCGACGGCGGGGGTCAGGCGCGGGAGCGTCCGCCATCGCCCGCGCCGCCGTGGCCGTTCGGCGCCGTCCGCGGGTTCGGGGGCCGCGTCGGGCCGCGGTGCCGCGTCGACGTCCGGTGCCGTGTCTGAGGGGGAGGGGGCCGCGTCCACGTGCCTGGGCAGGCGGATCGTGACCACCACGCCCAGCAGGAACACCGCCGTGGTGACGCGCAGCAGCCAGTCGGCGCCGATCAGCACCGTCAGCCCCGCCGCGATCGGCGCGGCGACCGCCGCGGCCACCAGCCCGGCGAACGACACCCGCGCGTTCGCCGTCACCAGGGAGATCCGCTCGGGCAGCACCTGCGGGGTCGCCGCCGCCCGCAGCACCCCGAACGCCTTGGACAGCACCAGCACGCCGAACGCGGCGGGCAGGTAGGTCAGCTCGTCGCCGCGCGTCACCGCCCCGGCCATGCCCCAGCACAGCAGGCCGCGCGCGGCCAGCGTGGCGGCGATGGCGTAGCGGCGGGCGTGCCGCATCCGGTCCAGCGCCGGGCCGACCAGCGGGGCGACCAGCGCGAACGGCGCCATCGTGACCAGCAGGTACAGCGCCACCTGGCCGCGGGCCTGGTGCACGTCCAGGCCGAAGAACACCGTCCCGGCCAGCGCGACCGCCACCATGGCGTCGCCGGCGGCGTTGACCGCGCCCGCCTCGGTCAGGGTGCCGAGGCCGCTGCGCCCGGCGCCCTGGGCGTGCGTGGCGCGCCGCGTCAGGCGGCCCGCGCCGCGCACGGCACGGCCCGCGCCGCGGACGCCCCTGCGCAGCGAGCGCCCGACCGCGCCCGCGCGTGCCTGGATGCCCATGCGTCCTGATCTCCCCGTGCGGCGTGTTCGGGAGCCGATCCAATCGAGAGTACGTTTCCCTGGTGAGCGCCGTGCTCACCCGCGCGCGTCCCGGAGGTCCCCGGCGGGCCCCGGTGGTCTCGGCCACGCCAATTCATGCGCGAGAATTGAGGGCGTGAGCCCACTCCGTCAGTCGAGTCCCGCGCGTTCCACCGGCGCGCGCTCCGCCGGGGCGGCCCGTTCCAGCGGAACGGCGCGCTCCGGAGGGACGGCGCGCCGCCGCACCCCTGTCGTCGACCCGGCCTGCGCCGAGGCCGTCGACCTCGCCCGGGAGGCCGCGCAGGAGGTGGCCGCGGCGGGCGCGACGGACCGGTCCCCGTCGGCGCCGGTCGGCGACCACCTCGCCCTGCGCGCCGAGGGCGACCGGGTGGTCACGCACTACTTCGCGTGCCTGGATCCCGCCTACCGGGGCTGGCACTGGGCCGTCACGGTGACGCGGGCGGCCCGCGCCAAGGTCGTGACGGTCAGCGAGTGCGCGCTGCTGCCCGGGGAGGACGCCCTGCTGGCCCCCGAGTGGGTGCCGTGGCTGGAACGGCTGCGTCCCGGCGACCTGGGCCCCGGCGACCTGCTGCCCACCGCCACCGACGACGCGCGGCTGGCGCCCGGCTACGCCGACGTGGGTGACGCGGGCGACCAGCAGATGCAGTGGGAGCTGGGGCTGGGCCGTCCCCGCGTGCTGTCGCGCGAGGGCCGCGCCGAGGCCGCCGCCCGCTGGTACGACGGCATCGCCGGGCCCCGCGCGCCCATCGCCGCCTCGGCCCCCGCGCAGTGCTCCACCTGCGGGTTCTACGTGCCGCTGGCCGGTGAGCTGCGGCAGATGTTCGGCGTGTGCGCCAACGAGTACGCGCCCGACGACGGGCGCGTGGTGTCGGCCGACCACGGCTGCGGCGCGCATTCCGAGGCCGTCGTCATCCCCCCGGCGTCCGAGCACGGCCCGCCGGTGCTGGACGAGGTGGGCTACGACATCGTCAAGGTCAGCCCCGTCCGCGACACCGCCGACGCCTCCTCCGAGGCCCCTTCGGAGGAGGAGGAAGAGGCCCTCGGCCACAGCTGATCCCGCACTGCGGTGACATCGACCGTGAACGACGACCCGTTCGGCACCGGGGAGATCCGTGACCGCGTGCTGCGCGCGTGGGCGCAGTCCCCGGCGCGGTTCCGGGAGGACGCCAACGCCGAGGAGGACTTCGCGCTCGGCGGGTACCGCGACCGCGTGGTGGTGGAGCTGGCGCAGAACGCCGCCGACGCCGCCGTGCGGGCCGGGGTGCCGGGCCGCCTGCGGCTGACGCTGCGCGGCGCCGTGCTGACCGCCGCCAACACCGGGTCCCCGCTCGACGCGGCCGGGGTGGAGGCGCTGTCGACGTTGCGCGCGTCCGCCAAACGCGACGACGAGGGGGCCGCCGGCCGGTTCGGCGTGGGGTTCTCGGCCGTCGTGGCGGTGAGCGACCGGCCCGCGATCGTGTCGGCCCGCACGGGGGGTGTGGAGTGGTCGGCGGCGCGCGCCCGCCTGCTGGCGGCGCGCACACCGGCCCTGCTGGAGGAGCTGGAGCGCCGGGGCGGGCACGTGCCGTTGCTGCGGCTGCCGTTCCCGCTGGACGAGGCCGTGGACGTGCCGGACGGCTTCGACACCGTCGTCCGGCTGCCGCTGCGCGACGACGAGGCCGCCGGCCGGGTGCGCGAGCAGCTCCGCCAGGCCGGGCCCGCGCTGCTGCTGGCCCTGCCCGCGCTGACCTCCGTCGAGATCGACGTCGACGGCGAGACCCGCACCCTCACCGCCGAACACGACGAGGCGGCGGGCACGGTCGTGATCGACGGGACGCGGTGGCGCACGGCCGAGGACCACGGCGTGCTGCGGCCGGACCTGCTGGCCGACCGGCCCACCGAGGAGCGCGCCCGCCCGGTGTGGCAGGTGCGCTGGGCCGTGCCCGACACCGGCGACCTGGCCGGGACGCCCGCCGTCGTGCACGCCCCCACGCCCAGCGACGAGCGGCTCGACCTGCCCGCCCTGCTGATCGCCTCGTTCCCGCTCGCCCCCGACCGCCGTCACGTCGCGCCCGGACCGCTCACCGACTTTTTGGTGGAACGGGCCGCCGACGCCTACGCACGCCTCCTGCGCGCCCTGCCGACCTCCACGCGCCTGCTCGATCTGGTGCCCGGACCCGTGGCGGCCGGGGAGCTGGACGCCCGCATCCGCCGCGCCGTCCTGGACCGCCTGCCCGAGGTGCCGCTGCTGCCCGCCGCCGGCGCCGAGCGGGTGCGCGGCCGGGACGCGGTGGCCGTGGACGGCCCGGCGGCGTTCGTGGAGCTGCTGGACGGCGGGGACGACCCCGTGGTGCCCGGGCTGCTGCCGCCCGCCTGGCCGGTGCGGCACGCGGCGCTGGGCGCACTGGGCGTGCGGCGGCTGGACCTGGCCGACGTGATCGACGAGCTGGCCGCCCTGGACCGCGAACCGGCGTGGTGGCGCGGCCTGTACGAGACGCTGACCGGGGCGCCGGCCGACGCCCTGGGCGCCCTGCCCGTCCCGCTGGCCGACGGCGACCGGCTGGTGCGCGGCCCGCGCGGGCTGCTCGTCGCCGCCGACGGCGTGGACCCGGCGCGGCTGGGCGCGCTGGGGCTGCGGTTCGTCCACCCGGACGCCGTCCACCCGCTGCTGCCGCGTCTGGGCGCGGTGGAGGCGGGGCCGCGGGCGGTGCTGGCCGACCCCGCCGTGCGCGCCGCCGTCGAGGGCTCCTTCGACGCCGACGACCCGGACGAGATCGCCGAGGCCGTGCTCGGCCTGGTGCGGGCGGCCGGGATCGAGCCCGGCGAGGAGCCGTGGCTGGCGGAGCTGGCGCTGCCGGGCGCCGACGGCGACCTGTATCCGGCCGGTGAGCTGCTGCTGCCCGACAGCCCGCTGCGCGACCTGATCGCCGCGGACGCCCCGTTCGGCGTCGCCGACGCCGAGCTGGTGGAGCGGTGGGGCGCCGGCGTGCTGGCCGCCGCCGGGGTGCTGGAGGTGTTCGCCGTCGCCCGCGCCGAGGACGTCGAGCCCGCCGCGCTCGCCGACGGCGACGTGTCGCTGCACCTGGACGACGAGGACCGCTGGGCCGACGACGTCCTCGCCCGGGTCGGCGACCAGGAGCTGCCGCCGCTGCTGCCGGAGTTCCAGGCCGTGCGCGACCTGGAGCTCGTCGACGGCTGGGACGCGGCGCTGCGCCTGCTGGCCGGGCGTCCCGCGCTGCGGGCGGCGGTGGTGGAGCCGGCGCACGTCACCCTGCACGACGGCCGCCGGGTGGCGGTGCCGTCGTACACCGCGTGGTGGCTGCGGCGCCATCCGGTGCTGAACGGCCGCCGCCCGACCGAGTTCCATTTCCCCGGCGAGGACGATCTGCTGGCCGGGCTGTACGATCCCGCGCCCGCCGGCCTCGATCGTCCGTTCCTGCTCGCTCTCGGCGTCCGCACGTCGCTCGCGGACCTGCTGGCCGAGCCGGGCGGCGCGCAGGAGCTGCTCGACCGGATGGGCGACCCGGCGCGTACGGTGCCCCGGCAACGCCTGGGACGGCTCTGGACGGCCGTCGCCGACAACGCGTCCGCCCTGGAGCCGCCCGAACGCGTGCGGGCGGTCGTGGACGGCGAGGTGGAGGTGGTGGACGCCGCCGACGCCCTCGTCCTGGACCGCCCGGACCTGCTGCCCCTGCTGCGCGGCCAGCCGCTGGTCATCGCCTCCCACGGCGACGCCGCCGAGCACCTGGCCGAACTGCTGGACCTGCCGCTCGCCGGCGAGGAGATCGAGGGCGTCGTGCGGACGGACGGGGAGAAGCGGCCCGTGCCCGCGGTCGTCCGCGCGGTGCTGCCGGACGCGCCCGGCACCTACATCGCACATGACCGCCTGGTCGTGGACGGGGTCTCCGTGCCGTGGTGGTGCGGGGACGGCCAGGCGCACGCCACCGGCCCCTGGGGGCTGGCCCGGGCGCTGGCCTGGCTCAGCGGCCGCTGGGAGGCCCGGCTGCCCGCCGAGGCCGTCCTGCGCGATCCCGGCGCGCTGCCGACGCTCCTCGCCGAGAACGACCTGGAGTCCTGAGACCTGGAGTCCTGAGACCCGGCGCCCTCAGCCTTCGCCGGAGGCGCGTTCGCGCCTTTACCGCTGCTCGCCTCGGGACTGCTGCCCGTGCCTGGACTGCTGGCGGACGCGGGCCCGGTGCAGCCGCGGGATGTACCAGACGCCGAACAGCCCGGTGACGATCCCGGCCACGCACACCCACAGCCACCACTGGCGCTCGTCGGGCAGCCCGACGATCAGCAAGACGACCAGCGCGACCGCCCACGCCGCCGTCCCGGCGACCGCGACGCGCACGTCGTTGGTCTCCAGCGGCGGCGGGTCGGGGCGGCGCGGTCGGGTCATGCCGATCAGCCTATCGGCGGCTCGTGCGGCCCCGGCCGGGGCGCGGCGCGCAGGCCGCCGACGACCATCCGGACGAGCAGGTCGTAGCTGGCCTCCAGGTCCTCGGGCAGCCCGAACCCGCCCGCCGCCTCCAGCACGGCGAAGCCGTGCACGGCCGACCGCAGGCACCGGGCCGCGTGGATCAGGTCGGGGCCGTCCAGGTCGTAGCCGCGCAGCACGGCCAGCACCACCTCCAGCAGCCGTTCGCCCGTGTCCGCCATGCGGGGGTCGGTGAGCGGCTGCTGGCTCATGGCGGCGTAGCGGGACGGGTGGTCGACGACGTAGGACCGGTAGGCGCGCATCACCGCCCGCATGGCGTCGTCCCCGGAACGGCCCATCGCCGCCCGCTGGAGCCGCACCGTGAGCTCCTCCATCACCCGCCGCGTCACCAGGTCGCGCAGCTCGGCCAGGTTGCGCACGTGCTTGTAGAGGGACGGCGTCGCCACCCCGGCGGCCTTGGCGACCGCGGCCAGGGTGAGCGCGTCGGGACCGCCCGCGTCGACGATGCCGATCGCGGCGTCCACGACCGCGTCGGGGGACAGGCCGGCGCGCGGCATCAGGCGCTCACCCCGTCGCCGGCGGGCGCCACCTGCCGCAGGAACCGCAGGAGGGCCTCGGTGGTCTCGGCGGGGAACTCCTGGTGCGGGTAGTGGCCCGCCCCGTCGATCATCACGATCTCGGCGGGGCCGCCCAGCTCGGCGGCGACGGTCTCGGCCTCCGCGCGGGGGTCGGGGAAGTCGGGGTCCTTGGCGCCCATGACGACCAGCGCCGGGACGGACACCCGCGGCAGCAGCCCGGCCATCTCCGGCTTGGTGTCCAGGCCCATCGTGCGGGCGGCGGCCATCCTGCCGCGTTCGCGCATGTTCGCCTTGATCGCCGCCAGGTGCGCGGGGAAGTCGGCGGGACGCGGCCCCTTGTAGAGGTTCTTGTAGTACATGCCCCACAGTGCCGGGCTGCGCAGGACGAGCCCGGCCATCAGCTTCATCACCGGGTTGGGGGAGACGGGTCGTGCGAACGGCGCGACCAGCACCAGCCCGCGGACGAGGGACGGCTCGCGCACGGACAGCAGCGGCGCGGTGCCGCCGGAGAACGAGTGCCCGACCACGACCGCCGGACCGCCGCCCAGGTGCCGCACGAGCGCGGCGAGGTCGTCCGCGCCGTCCCCGACCGTGTAGGAGGCGAACCCGGCGGCCGAGTCACCGTGGCCGCGCAGGTCCGTGGTGACGACCCGGTATCCGGCCGCGGCCAGGGCGGGCGTGACGTGGCGGTAGGCGGTGCGCAGGTCGCCCATGCCCGGCGCCAGCACCACCAGGGGACCCGTGGCGTCGCCGGTGACCTCGTAGGCGATCCGGCCGCCGGGGACTTCGACGAACTCGCTCATGACCCGCTCCTTAATGTCGATAGCCGTAAAGCTAATGCCATTAGCCATCCTTGTCAAGCGCGGCATGGCAGCATGGAAGACGGGACATCAGCGAGCCGATCGGAGGAAGAAGTCGCGCCGCCCCGCGCACTCGCGCGCCCGCGCCCCCCGCGCGTCGCGAAAACGCGCAAGCCCCGGTGGCCGGTCGCGGTGGCGGGGTGCCCTGCCTGCGGTATGGCGGAATCCGAGCCACCGTCGTATCGTTAGCAAAAGCAATGACTTCTGCGAACGAACATGACAACGTCACCGACCACAAGCCGCGCGGTGTCGGTCCAGGGCCTGGCCGAAGACCTGCGCATCTCGATCGCCCGGCTGTCGCGCCGTCTGCGCACGCTGAGGCCCGACGCGGCCGGGGCGGCGGCCCCGCTGTCGCTCACCCAGTTCGCCGCGCTGGCCGCCCTCGATCGACACCGCGCGATGACCCCGCGGGAGCTGGCCGACCACGAGAAGGTGCAGCCGCCCTCGATGACCCGCGTGATCGCGTATCTGGAGAGCCGGGGACTGGTGGAGCGCAGCCCGCATCCGACCGACGGCCGCCAGGTCGTGCTGAGCGTGACCGAGGAGGGCCGCGCCCTGCTGGCCGGGGAGCGGCGCCGCAAGGAGGCCTGGCTGTCCCGGAGGCTGGACGCGCTGACGCCCGAGGAGCGGGAGATCCTGCGGCAGGCCGCCCCGATCCTGGACAAGCTCAGCCAGTCCTAGCCGCCGAGCCGGGCGGCCCGCCCGAGCCCGGCGACCCCGAGCCCGGCGCCCCCGAACCGGTCGGCCCCGAGGCGGTCGGTGCGGAGGCGGCCGGCGCGGAGGCCGCCGATGTGGAGCGTTCCGTCGCCGAGGCCGACCCGGCCACCGGCGGCATGTTCCGTTCGCTGCGCGTCCGCAACTACCGGCTGTTCGCCTCCGGACAGGTCGTCTCCAACGTCGGCACCTGGATGCAGCGCGTCGCCCAGGACTGGCTCGTGCTGGACCTGACGCACGGCAGCGGCACCGCGCTCGGCATCACCACCGGCCTGCAGTTCCTGCCGATGCTGCTGTTCGGCCTGTGGGGCGGCGTGATCGCCGACCGCTACCCCAAGCGACGCCTCCTGATGATCACACAGGCCGCGATGGGGGCGCTCGCCCTCGTGCTGGGCATGCTCGCGATCACCGGCACCGCCCAGGTGTGGCACGTGTACCTGCTGGCGTTCCTGCTCGGCGTGGCCACCGTCGTCGACAACCCCACCCGGCAGTCGTTCGTCGTCGAAATGGTCGGCAAACGGGACCTGCCCAACGCCATCGCCCTGAACAGCGCCTCGTTCAACGGGGCCCGGCTGGTCGGCCCCGCCGTCGCGGGCGTGCTGATCGCCGTGCTGGGCACCGGCCCGGTCTTCCTGGTCAACGCCGCCTCGTTCGGCGCCGTGCTGTTCGGCCTTTACGTCATGCGGCAGGACGAGCTGCACACCGCCGAGCCCGTCGCCCGCGGCAAGGGACAGCTCCGCGAGGGCCTGCGCTACGTGTGGGGACGCCGCGACCTGACGCTCGTGCTGGTCCTGGTGCTGTTCATCGCCACGTTCGGGATGAACTTCCAGGTGACCGTGGCGCTGGTGTCCCGCGAGGTCTTCCACACCGGGGCCTCGTCGTTCGGCCTGGCGTCCAGCATGCTGGCGCTCGGCGCGCTGGCCGGGGCGCTGCTGGCCGCCCGCCGCGCCACCCGGCCCCGGATGCGGGTGCTGATCGGCGCGGCGCTGCTGTTCGGCGTGCTGGAGGTCGTCACCGGGCTGATGCCCGCGTACTGGTCGTTCCTGGTGCTGCTGGTGCCGACCGGGATCGCGCTGATGACCTTCACCACCGCCGCCAACGCCACCATGCAGCTCGGCGTCGCGCCCGAGATGCGCGGCCGGGTCATGGCGCTCTACATGCTGGTGTTCCTGGGCACCAACCCGATCGGCGCCCCGGTGGTCGGCTGGATGGCCGAGCAGTTCGGGCCGCGGATGAGCATCGTCGTCGGCGGTCTGGTCGCCGTGACGTCGGTGCTGGTCGTCGCCGCGCTGGCCGTCCCGCGCGCCGGCCGCCGGCCGGCGGCGGTGCTCGGGGCGCTGCGGTCGCGTCGCGCGGGCGCCGCCGGGAACATGACGGAGACGTGACAAGGAGCGTGCCTGCTGAAAGGCTGGGACGCGTGGCCTTCCGGACGTTCGCATGAGGCTGTTCGTGGCGGTCGTTCCGCCCCCGCCGATCCTGGACGAGCTCGCGGAGTTCCTCGGTCCGTTCCAGAACGACCTGCCCGACCTCCGCTGGCTGCGCCGCGACCAGCAGCACATCACGCTCACCTTCCTCGGCGAGGTGGACGACCGCACGCACGACCGCCTGCTGCCCCGCCTCGAACGCGCCGTCGCCCGCCACCCCCGGCTCACGCTGTCGCTGGCGGGGGCGGGCGCGTTCCCCAACCCCGCGCACGCACGCGTGCTGTGGACCGGCGTGTACGGTGACCGCCGCGACCTGGCCCGCCTCGCCGCGTCCACGACCGCCGCGGGACGCCGCGAGGGCACGCTGCCCGACAAGCACCCCGGCTTCCGGCCGCACCTCACCCTGGCCCGCTGCCGCCGTCCCGTCGACGTGCGGTCCCTGCTGGAACCGCTGGCGGCGTTCGCAGGCGGCACGTGGACGGCCGAGTCCGTGCACCTGATGCGCAGCCACCTGCCCGGCAGAGGCCGTACGACGGTCGTGTACGAGTCGCTGCACAGCTGGCCCCTGCGCTGACCCGAGCGGCTCCCAGCGCCCCCAGGGACTTCTGCGAGGCCCCTAGAGCTCCGGGGGAGGCGGTGCGGGACGGTCGGCGTCCGGCGGCCCCCACGGCACCCCGTAACGCTCGCAGGCGCGCCGGAGCTCGCCCAGATCGGGCGGGAACGTCACCTGGCGCAGCACCCGGCCCGTCGGCCCCCACACCACCAGCCGCGGCATCCGCTCGGTGGACTCGTCCACGCCCACGCCGCCGATCAGCTCGCGACGCACCTCCCACTCGACGCGGCCGCGCAGCGTCACCACCGCCACCCCGGCCGCCGACACGCGCAGCTGCGCCCGGTTGCGGTCGTACAGCCAGTAGCCGCCCAGCCCCGCCAGCACCCCCGCAGGCACCGCCCAGCCCGCCATGCCCGAGAAACCGCCCAGATCGGGGCCCAGCCACACCGCGCCCAGCAGCGCCACGAACTCGCACAACAGCACGCTCATCGCGTACGAGCCGACCCGGGAACGGCGCGTGGCGTCCAGGAGCACCCCGGGCGCGGTGGACGGCGTCGGAGGCGCGGCCTCCTCGACCTCCGCCGGACCCGGACCGCCGCCGCCCGCCGTCTCCACCGGCGCCTCACCGCCGGACCCGCCCGCGTGCGACGGCACCGCCTCCGCCTCCGACGGCACCGACGACAGCGTGGACACCGCCGAATGGAACGCCGCGCTCAGATAGGCGTCGTACTCGGCGTCGGTCACCGGCAGCCCCGCCCGCCGCGCCGACTCGCGCAGGTCGGTACGGGAGATCCGCAGCGCCGACAGCGGCGCGGCGAAGAACTCGTCGCCATCGGAGTCGTACAGCCGCACCCACGCGTGCCCGGCGATCGTCAGCAGCTCGATGCCGCCGATCCGGTCCTCGGGCATCCGCAGCACCACGTCGCCGGCGGCGTCCACCCAGCCGAGCCCGCCGTCGGCCACCACCAGCCGCCCGCCCGGCACCTGCGCGAAGACCTCCGGCAGTCCCTCCAGCCCGTAGGCGGGGGAACGCGGGGTGCGCGGCCCCGGCGTGACGACCCGGTAGCCGTGGTCGTCCAGGCCGTGCGCGAGCTGGAAGGCGTCCAGGCCGTGCGCGGGCAGCCGGGCCAGCAGCCGCATCCGGTGGTCGAACGCCAGCACCGCCAGCGGGACGCGCCGCGGCTCGTCGGTCAGCGCGTCCAGCGCCAGGCCGGGGCCGACGACCAGCGCCGCCACGTCCCCGGCGGCCACCCGCCGGCCCTCCTTCGCCCCGGGCCTGGTCCGCACGTGCAGCCCGTCCCGCCGGATCGTCCACTCCACCTGGACGGCGCGCAGCAGCCGCCGCCGCGCCCCCGCGACCCCCGCGATGGCGGCCAGCGCCCAGCAGCCCGCCGCCAGCCGGTGCCCGAAGTCGGCCGTCCCCTCGACCGCGATGTGCGCGATCATCGTGACGCCCAGCAGAGCCAGCAGCGTGCCCAGCACCGCGGTACGGCCCCGTCCCGGCACCGGCTCCGGCGACGCCAGCCGCATCGGCTCGCCCGCCGCGCCCGACGCCGGCGGGTCCTCGCGGAGCGGCTCGTGCGCGGCGGCCAGCAGCGCCGCCTCCTGGTCGAGCAGCCGCTGCTCGGCGACGTGATGGCGGGGCAGGCCCAGGTCGGCGCCCGCGCCGGTCTCGCCGCCGTCGTCGTCCGACAGGCCCGAGACGGCGCCGTCCAGCAGGAACACCGGGATGCCCAGCCGGCGCGCGGTCACGAACAGCGCGAGCGGCTCCATGCCGAGGGCGTCCAGGCCGCCCACCGTCGTACGGCCGAACCGGTGCAGGACGGTCAGCCCGCCGTCGTCCACGGTGATCGCCAGGCCCTCGATCCGCGACCGCTCGTACCGGGTCAGGGTCGTGCCGTCCGGCGCCACCCGCTCCAGCCCCGCCGCCGACAGCCGCCAGTACGGCCGGGGACGGCGGCGGCGCAGGGACGCCACGGCCCCGGCGATCCACGGCGCCGTCGCGACCGCCCCGAGCAGCGCCGCCCACAGCCACACCGGGTGGATCGGCAGCAACGCCAGCGCCAGCACCGGAAAGGCCAGCCGTCCCGCGGCGACCGGACGCCACCGGGTCGCGGAGGCGTGCAGGCCGACCAGCTCGTGCTCCACAGTCCGCATCCTCACACGGGGCCCGGTGGGCCCGTCACTCCTTTTCCGATCCCACGCCTACGATCATGAACGCTTCCGCACGATGGCGTAACCGAGGGCCCCCGCGATCGCCAGCGCGGCGAACAGCCCCACGCTCGCCCCGGTCGAGTCGCGGCGCCCCTCCTCGGCCTCGGCGCCGGACCCGCCCCCGCTGCCCGTCCGTGCCGGCGGGGGAGAGGCGGGCAGCATGTCGTCCGGCAGCGGCACCCGGTACACCGGCTGGTCCAGGCCCTCGGACCCGGCCAGCAGCGACCGTCCGTCCGCCGCGAACGTGATCGACTCGCCCTGCTCCTGGCCGGGCAGGGAGATCGACCCCAGCGACCGGCCCGGCCGCCCGTCGGCCCCCACCGCGTAGGCGCGGGCGCCGAAGTACGTGCGGATGACGCACAGGCGCCCGTCCGGTGAGAACGCCCCGTCGGTGGCGATGCCCGGGGCGTCGCCGACCTTGCGCAGCGTGTTGAACCCGCCGGTGCGCAGCCGCGCCGGAGCCTCGTAGATCTTTCCGGAGAACAGCTTGCTGGCCACGTACAGCCGGTTGGTGCGCGGGTTGATCATCATGGTCTCGGCGTTGCGCGGCCCGTCCTCGTACTTCAGCCGGAACGCGGTGGCGCGCAGCGTCTGCGAGCGCAGCTCGGCGGGCTCGGGGACGCGGTAGACGGTGACGTAGGGCCAGGCGCCGCCCATGTTGTCGCCGATGTCGCCCACGTAGATCGCCGGACGGCCCCGCTCGTCGCGGCCAAGCGCCATGCCCTCCCAGTCGCGGGCCTGCGCGCCCGCCAGCGTCAGGACGGCGCGCGTCCTGCCGTCGGGGCCCAGCGCGAAGATCTCCGCCCGCCCGCCCGAGTCGTTGTGGGTGTAGACGACGCCGGGGTGCCGCACGCTGACCGCCAGGCCGCTGGACTCGGCGACGCGCGGATCCCGGACCGTGAACGCCACCTCGCTGCGGGCCTGGGCGTCCCTGACCGCGGGCGCCGACGCGGCCGCGGGCGCCGCCGCCACGGCGCCGGCCACCGACACCGCGCCGCAGGCCGCGCCGAGCCGGACGACGGCGCGCACGGGGGGCCTGGGGGCGGCTCGGCACGGGCGCGGCGACGACATGATCCGATCTTCCCCCGTTCCGCACCCGATCGATCACACGACCCGCCCCGACAACCGACCCTCGTCCGCCGCCCGGCCGACCTCGCGCGGCGGCCGGTCACGGCCGGACTCAGCCGAGCACGGCGCCGACGACCACGGCCAGGACGAGCGCGGTCAGCACGGTGGGGAGGAGCCAGCGGGGCGCACGGTTCACGGGTTCGAGCTTATTCGGCCGGGCCGCCCGCTCGAACCGTCCCGCGGTGATCGGCGTCTCAACGGTCATGTACGGACTGTTCGGGGTGCTGCGCTCGCCCGGCGCCGGGGATCCGGGCGCGGTGTCGGACGCCCTGGTGATCCTGGGCACGCTGGCCGAGGAGCGCGGCCGCGACACCGCCGGGATCGCGCTGTTCACCGGCCGCGCGGTCACGTCGGCGGCCGCGTCCGCGGGCACGCGCGACGCCCGCGGCTGCGACCTGTCCTACGACGGCTGCCGCGTGGTCACCGGCCGCGCCGCCTTCTCGCGGGTCTGGCGGCCCGAGCTGCTGCCGCTGCTGGACGTGGCGCCGCTCGTCGTCGGGCACACCGGCCGGGCCGCGCCGGAGTCGCCGGACGGGCGGCCGGACGCCGGTCCGCTGGTCGTCCCGGGAGCAGGCGCGAGAGCCGACGCCGGACTCGTCGGCACGCACGACGGCGACGTCGCGGCCGAACGGATCTTCCGGCTGCTGGCGGGCCGCAGGGACGCCGCCGCGACCGCCGAGACGCTGGGCGCCGCGCTGCCCGGACGGGCCGCGCTGGCGTGGGTCGACCGGGCCCGGCCCGACCGCGTCCACCTGGCCCGCGCCGCCCGCAGCCCGCTCACCGTCGCCGTCGACACCGAGCAGAACCTCTACTGGGCGTCCGAGCCGCGCTGGCTGCGGACGGTGCGACGGCACACCCGCGTGCGGTTCGCCACCGCCGTCATGCTCCGCGAGGGCACCTACCTGCGGGCGGGCCTGGGGGCGCCGGACGGGCGGCCGCACGTGCTCGGCAGCGCCGGGTTCACGCCGACCGCCCGGGGCACCGGCGAGTTCGCCGCCACCGCCTGACCGGCGGCGCGGCGAACCCCCGCCGGCGGTGCTAGAGGCGCTCGACCACGTAGTCGATGCAGGCCGTCAGGGCCTCCACGTCGGCCGGGTCGATCGCCGGGAACATCCCGATGCGCAGCTGGTTGCGGCCCAGCTTGCGGTACGGCTCGGTGTCGACGATGCCGTTGGCCCGCAGCGTCTTGGCGACCGCCGCCGCGTCCACCGAGTCCACGAAGTCGATCGTCCCGACGACCTGCGACCGCTGCGCCGGATCGGCCACGAACGGCGTGGTGTAGGACGTCTTCTCCGCCCACGTGTACAGGCGCTGGGACGAGTCGGCGGTGCGGGCGGTGGTCCAGGCCAGCCCGCCCTGCTCGTTCATCCACTCGATCTGCTCGGCGAACAGCAGCAGTGTCGCCACGGCCGGGGTGTTGTAGGTCTGGTCCTTGGCGGAGTTGTCCACCGCCGTGGGCAGGCTGAGGAACTCCGGCACGTACCGGCCGGAGCCCGCGATCTCCTCGACCCGCGCCAGCGCGGCCGGGGACATCAGCGCCACCCACAGGCCGCCGTCGGCCGCGAAGCACTTCTGCGGCGCGAAGTAGTACACGTCGGTCTCGGTGACGTCGACGGGCAGGCCCCCGGCGCCGGACGTGGCGTCCACCAGCACCAGCGCCTCGTCGGCGGTGGTCCCGGCGGGACGCTCGATCGGCATGGCCACACCGGTGGAGGTCTCGTTGTGGGTCAGGGCGTAGACGTCCACGCCCTCCTCGGCGGCGGCCCGCGGGTGCGTCCCCGGCTCGCTGGAGATCACCGACGGCTCGGCCAGCCACGGCGCCTTCGTCGTGACCTTGGCGAACTTGCTGGAGAACTCGCCGAACGACAGGTGCTGCGACTTCTCGCGCACCAGACCGAACGCGGCGGCGTCCCAGAACGCGGTGGTGCCGCCGTTGCCGAGCACCACCTGGTGCCCCTCGGGCAGCGAGAACAGCTCGGCCAGGCCGCTGCGCACCCGGCCGACCAGCGACTTGACCGGCTTCTGCCGGTGCGAGGTGCCCATGTACCGCGCCCCGGACTCGGCCAGGGCGGCCAGCTGCTCGGGCCGCACCTTGGACGGGCCGCACCCGAACCGCCCGTCGGCGGGCTTGAGGTCTTCGGGAATGACTATGGCTTTGTCAGCGCTCTCGGTCACCCGAAGAAGGCTACTTGACCTGCGCGGCGGAGCAGGGACGGGGTTCACATGGCGAGACGCGCCGGTCAGCGGGGTGTCACCTGGAGCGGCGGACCGCCCAGACGGCCAGGGCGGCCAGCCCGGCCAGGCACAGCGCGGCGATCACGGCGGGCGGGTAGATCCACGGGTCGTTCCGTTCCCGGGCCTCCAGCGCCGTGGTGACCGAGTCGTAGGCCAGGAACGCCAGCAGCAGCGCGACGAGCACGGCGGTGACGCGGCCCGCGAGGGCGTTGGTGCGGCGGCGCCGCAGCTCCCGCTCCCGCTCGTACCGCCGCAGCTCCTCGGCCTGGCGCGCGGCCTCCGCGCGGACCCGCTCCTGGCGGGCGTCCGCGGACGGGGCCGCGCCCGCCGCAGGGCCGATGTCGCCGTCCAGCGGCTCGTCGTCCAGCGGGTCGTGGTCGGTCACCGGCCCATCATGGCAAACCCGGACGGACCGCGCCGGACGTGAGCGCCCCGGACATGCGTCCCGGACGTGCGCCCCGGACATGAGGAAGCCCCCGGCGACTCTGCCGGGGGCCTCGTGCGCTCTGGCGGGGGCGGTGGGGCGAGCCGGATCAGCCGGCGGTGCGCTTGAGGACCTCCGCTGCGCCCGGCACGTCGTTGATGGACCGGCTGCCGGGACCGACGTAACGGGCGCTCGGCCGGACCAGGCGGCCGGTGCGCTTCTGCTCCAGGATGTGGGCGGCCCACCCGGCGGTGCGGCCGCAGGTGAACATGGCGGGCATCATCGCGGTGGGGACCTCGGCGAAGTCCAGGATGACCGCGGCCCAGAACTCCACGTTGGTCTCGATGGCGCGGTCGGGGCGGCGCTCGCGCAGCTCGGCCAGCGCGGCGTCCTCCAGGGCCTTGGCGGCCTCGTAGCGGGGGGCGTTCAGCTCCTTGGCGGTGCGGCGCAGCACGCGGGCGCGGGGGTCCTCGGCGCGGTAGACGCGGTGGCCGAAGCCCATCAGCCGCTCGCCGGAGTCCAGGATGCCGGTGACGACCTTGCGGGCGTCGCCGACCTGCTCGACCCTCTCGATCATGGGCAGCACGCGGGCGGGGGCCCCGCCGTGCAGCGGGCCGGACATGGCGCCGATCGCGCCGGAGATGCTGGCCGCGACGTCGGCGCCGGTGGAGGCGATGACGCGGGCGGTGAAGGTGGAGGCGTTCATGCCGTGCTCGGCGGCCGAGACCCAGTAGGCGTCGATGGCCCGGACGTGCCGGGGGTCGGGCTCACCGCGCCAGCGGATCATGAACCGTTCGGTGATGGTCGCGCCCTCGTCGACGCGGCTCTGCGGGACCATCGGGGTGCCCACGCCGCGGGCCGACTGGGCCACGAACGACAGGGCGGTCACCGACACGCGCGCCAGGTCGGCGCGGGCCTCCTCGTCGGTGATGTCCAGCAGGGGGCGCATGCCGTACGCCGGGGCCAGCATGGGCAGCGCGCTCTGGACGTCGACGCGCACGTCACCGGAGCGGACCGGCAGGACGTGCGGCTCGGCGGGGGTGAGGCCGGGGTCGAAGCTGTTGTCGACGAGCAGGCCCCAGGCGTCGCCGAAGGAGACGCGGCCGACGAGCTCCTCGATGTCGACGCCTCGATAGCGGAGGGCGCCGCCCTCCTTGTCCGGTTCCGCGATCTCGGTCTCGAAGGCTACGACCCCTTCAAGCCCGGGTTTGAAGTCGGACATGTCGTCCTGCCTTTCGTCCCCATAGTGATAAGGCGGTGCCGTGCCATTGAACCGTGTCTCTTTTACTGCTGAGTACCCAGGCCCCTGTGAGATGCACAATGCCCTGGTGAGAGGCTCAGACGCTGTGGACGGCCGGATACCAGAGGCAAGTGGCGCGCAAAGCGCCGATACCGCGGGGGTTCCGCGCGCACCGGAGATCGACCTGTCGCGGCTGCGCGCCGCCTACGACGCGGGGGAGTTGAGGGAGGAGGCGGTGCCCGCCGACCCGCTGGAGCTGTTCGCGAGGTGGCTGGCCGACGTGGTGGAGGCCGGGCTGCCCGAGCCGAACGCCATGGTGCTGGCCACCGCCTCGGCCGACGGCGAGCCCAGCGCCCGCACCGTGCTGCTCAAGGGCTACGGCCCGGCGGGCTTCCGCTTCTTCACCAACCTGACCTCGCGCAAGGGGCGCGACCTGGCCGCCAACCCCCGCGCGACGCTGGTGTTCCCGTGGCATCCGCTGCACCGGCAGGTGATCGTGTCGGGCCCGGTGGCGGAACTGTCGCGGGAGGAGACCGCCGGCTACTTCCAGACCCGCCCGTACGGGTCGCGCGTCGGGGCATGGACGAGCGAGCGGCAGTCCTCGGTGATCACGGGACGGGACGAGCTGGAGGCCCGGTACGCCGAGCTGTCCGCCCGCTGGCCGGATCCGGCCGCCGCGTCCGCGGGGGCGCCCGCCGCCCGCGACGAGCGGACCGCGCGGTCGGAACGCGACCGGGCCGAGGCCGAGGCGGTCCCGCTGCCGGACTTCTGGGGCGGGTTTCGCGTGGTGCCCCTGGCGATCGAGTTCTGGCAGGGGCGGCCCAACCGGCTGCACGACCGGCTCCGCTACCGGCGCCCGGCCCCGGACGCCACGGCCTGGGAGCTGGAACGCCTGTCCCCGTAGCCCCGCCCCCTGTGGCGGGCGCCGGATTGGCGGACAGGGCTCGGCGGTTCGTAGGCTGGCACCGGTAATTAACCCGGCTAACTATCCGACCGAGTAGAGACCGTGCAGAACGCCTCCGAACCTCCTGATCCCCAGGACCCCGATCCGCACCCGCAGGCACGCGAGCAGACAGCACAGCACGCGGCGCGGCAGTCAGCGCAGAAGGCGGGACGCGCGCCGCGGAAGGCGCGGCGCGCGGGCCGCGGCGGGTGGATGCGCGCCGTCGCGATCGACACCCGTCCCCTCGCGCATCCCGCCTACCGGCGGCTGTGGCTGGGGCAGGCGGTGTCGTTCGTCGGCTTCCAGGTCACCGCCGTGGCCGTGCCCGTCCAGGTGTACGACGTGACGCGGTCGTCGTTCTGGGTGGGCGTGCTGGGCGTGGTCAACCTCGTCCCGCTGATCGTGTTCGGGCTGTGGGGCGGGGCGGTCGCCGACCACGTGGACCGGCGCCGGCTGCTGTTCGGCTCGTCCTGCGTGATGTGGGTCGCGACGCTGCTGCTGTTCGCCCAGGCCCTGCTCGGCATGGACGACCTGTGGCTGATCATGGCGGTGGTGGCCGTCCAGGCGATGGGCTTCGCGGTCGCGTCGCCGACCCGCAACGCGATCATCCCCCGGCTGCTGGACCGCTCCCTCGTCCCGGCCGCCAACACCCTGAGCTTCACCGCCAGCCAGATCGGCATGCTGGCCGGGCCCCTGGTGGCCGGGGTGATCCTGGCCCGCTGGCACTACGCGGCCGCCTACGCGATGGACGCCGTGCTGTTCACCGTCGGCCTGTACGCGGCGCTGCGCCTGCCCGCCATCCCGCCGCTGGGAGAGGTGACGGGCACACCCGGTCTGCGCTCGGTCTTCGAAGGGCTGCGCTACCTGGCCACACAGCCCGTCCTGCTGATGTCGTTCGTCGTCGACATCATCGCCATGGGCGTGGCCATGCCGCGCGCGCTGTTCCCCGAACTGGCCGAGACCCGTTTCGGCGGGGAGGACGCGGTCGGCTGGCTGTTCGCCTCGATCGCCATCGGCGCGTTCATCGGCGGCCTGATGTCGGGCTGGATCGGACGGGTGCACCGGCAGGGCGTGGCCCTCGTCGGGGCCATCGTCGTGTGGGGCCTGGCGGTCGCCGTCGCCGGGCTCGCCCACCAGCTGTGGCTGGCCGTGGTGCTGCTGGCCGTGGGCGGGGCGGCCGACCTGGTGTCGGCGGTGTTCCGGCAGACGATGCTCCAGACGTATGCGCCGGACGAGATGCGCGGCCGCCTCCAGGGGGTCTTCACCGTGGTCGTCGCGGGCGGCCCCCGTCTCGGCGACCTGCGCGCCGGAGCGACCGCCGCCTTCGCGGGGGCCACGGTCTCCTGGGTGGGCGGCGGGCTCGCGTGCGCGGTCCTGGTGGTCGTGGTGGGCCTGTGCGTCCCCGCCCTGCTGCGCTACGACACCCGTACCGCCGCGCCCGCGCTCACGGACGACGTGCCCGAGCCGAAGGAACCCGCCACCGACCGCGAGCCCTAGCCGGGGCGGCTACCCGAGGGCCGTCGCCACGACCTTGAGGTCGTCGACGAGACCGGCGTACATCGCCTCGCGGTCCTCGGCGCGCAGCACCGCCGACGGGTGGATCGTGGCCAGCAGCCGCGTCCCGTTCCACCCCGCGTCCCCGTCGCCGGCCCGCTCGGCGGCCTCGGCCGCGCGCGCCGCCGCCGGCGTGCCGAGCACGTCCGGGTCCGGCATGGGGATCAGCTCGCCGCGCCGCTTGGTCACCCGGAACGTCGACCCCAGCAGCGCCTTGCCGGCCGTCGCGCCCAGCGCCACCACCACGTCCGGCTCCAGGACGCGCAGCTCGGCCACCAGCCACGGGCGGCATGCCCGCATCTCGCTCACGTTCGGCGACTCGTGGATGCGGCGCTTGCCGCCCGCCATCCGCTTGAACTTGAAGTGCTTGACGGCGTTGGTGACGTACACATCGCCGCGTTCGATGCCCGCCTCCTCAAGGGCCCGGTCCAGCATCCGCCCGGCCGGGCCGACGAACGGCCTGCCCTGGCGGTCCTCCTGGTCGCCGGGCTGCTCGCCGACGAGCACCACGCGGCCGTGCGCCGCGCCCTCGCCGAAGACCGTCTGGGTGGCGTTCTCGTACAGGGGGCAGCCGCGGCACCCCGCGGCGGCCTCGCGCAGCGCCCCCAGATCCGCCCGTGACCTGGGGTCGTCCGGCAGGAAGGGGGCGGCGTCATGGGAAGAATTCGCGCTCATCGTGCGTTCCTCCGTACCCGCCCCCACGGGGATATGCGCAGGCACCGTCGCGGGAGGTGCGGAACGCGTAGACTCGAGTCCACAAGTCTGGAGGGAGCTGTGACCTCACACGGCCTGATCGATACCACGGAGATGTACCTCCGTACGGTTCTGGAGCTCGAAGAGGAAGGGATCATTCCTCTTCGCGCGCGCATCGCCGAGCGGCTCTCGCAGAGCGGTCCGACGGTGAGTCAGACGGTGGCGCGCATGGAGCGCGACGGGCTGCTGAGGGTCGAGGGGGACCGGCACCTCGAACTGACCGAGACCGGCCGCAACCTGGCCACCCGGGTGATGCGCAAGCACCGTCTCGCCGAGTGTCTGCTGGTCAACGTGATCGGCCTGCCCTGGGAGGACGTCCACATCGAGGCGTGCCGCTGGGAGCACGTGATGTCGGAGGAGGTCGAGCGGCGCCTGGTCGCCCTGCTCGGCAATCCCACCCACTGCCCGCACGGCAACCCCATCCCCGGCCTGGACGAGCTCGGCGGGCACGGCGACGACAGGGACAGCGCCCCGCTGTCGTCGATGACCGACGCGGCGAGCCCGGACGGCGCCCCGGCCGTCGTCCGCCGCATCAGCGAGCAGGTGCAGAGCGACAGCGAGCTGATGCTTAAACTCAAGCAAATCGGGATACAACCGGGGCGAGAGGTGACTCTTCGGGCGACCGACGACGGGGTGCGGGTGACGTGTGACGACGAGGCCGACAGTAACGCCAGCGAGCTGCCGCGGTCCATCGCCGAACACGTGTTCGTCAGCGGCCGCTGAACCCGGTACGGTGCCGCCCCCATCGCCGTCTCCATCGCCGAACGCGCCGCACGGCACGCCCGGGTCGTCTTCGCCGTCGCCGCGCGTCTATACCGAAGATCTCCACACCGTCGCGGCGTTCGGGCGTATCCCGGGGGCGGGTTCGTCGTTCAATACCAGTGAGATACGTGCGGCGGCCGCGCCGCCACGCACGGTGGCCGCCCTGACCGCGGCGGCCGGAGCGGGCGGGCGGACGGCGCGGCGGCCGGGCACCACGGCGACGGCCCCCGAGCGGACGGCGCCGCCGGGCACGGCGGCGCACACGGACACGAGGAGAACGGGCACGACGGCAGGGCGGACGACAGAACGGCGGGCGGCGACCCCGAGAACGGCCGCACCGCCCGATCCCGCGCGCCCGGCGGCGCCGGCGAGGGCCCGCGCGGCGGCCGGAAGGCGGCGGACGGCCCGATGAAGCGACCGGACGAACCGCCGTTCGAGGCGCAGCTGCCGCCCGAGACGGTGCTGAACCAGATGGAGATGGCGGTCATCGTCTGCGACCGCTTCAGCAACGTCATCTACGGCAACGACTTCGCCCGCCAGCTGTTCGGCTTCGGCGGCGACGACCTGATCGGCCACTCCGTGCTGTCGCTCGGCATCGCCGAGGAGGACCACGAGCAGGCCACCGAGCTGGCCCGGCACGTCCTCAAGGGCGGCGTGTGGGAGGGCACGTTCTGCAACCTGCGCGCCGACGGCACCACCGTCTACACCCGCGCGCACGCCGTGCCGCTGCGCCACCCGTCCGGCGCCGTCGACGGCGTGGTGATCTTCGCCCGGGAGGCGCTGCGCAGCAACCAGCGCGAGCACGAGCGCTACGGCCTGCTGGAGCGGGTGGGCGAGCGGCTGGCCGGGTCGCTGGAGCTGGAGACCACGCTGCGCCGCGTCGCCGACACCCTGGTGCCGCAGTTCGCCGACCACTGCTTCATCGACCTGTTCAGCGGCGACCGGCTGTACCGGCGGGTGTCCCGGCACGCCGCCGACTGGACCCCGCCGCCCGGCACCTGGGCCGAGGTCGGCGAGCCGGTCTCCTACCCGGCGGGGCACTTCGCCGCCAAGGCCATGAACCGCCGCGACACGGTGCTGGTCGAGGACATGGTCCGGCACCGCTTCTCCGCCCCCAGCCTGGCCAGCCAGCGCCTCGGCGACGAGCTCGGCGTCACCTCGGTGATCTCCGCGCCGCTGCTGGTGCGCGGCGAGCTGCTGGGCGTGATGAGCGTGGCGCTGTCCAACCTGACCAGGCGGCCCGACCCGCACTACGACGCGTTCGACCGCGACCTGATGGGCGCCATCGCCGGCCGCGTCGCGCTGGCCATCGACAACGCGCTGCTGTTCGAGGAGGAGCGCGAGACCGCGCTGGCCTTCCAGAAGGACCTGCTGCCCGGCGAGCGGCCGCCCCGGCTGGACGGCCTGGAGATCGCCTGGCGGTACGAGCCGGCCCGTCCGCTGGAGTCGCACGGGCACGGCATACAGACCCAGGTCGGCGGTGACTGGTACGACGTGATCCCGCTGTCGGCGGGCCGCGTCGGGCTGGTCATCGGCGACGTGGAGGGCCGCGGCGCCCGCGCCGCCGCCGTGATGGGCCAGCTGCGCGCCGCGCTGCGCGCCTTCGCCCAGGACGACAAGCCGCCCGCCGACATCCTGCGCAAGCTGGACGAGTGGGTGCGCACCATGACCCGGCCGCAGCGGCAGAAGTCCGGCTGGGCGCCGCCCGGCGACGACGAGGTGCGCCCGCCGCTGGTGTCGTGCACCTACTTCGTCTACGACGCCTGGTCGCGGGTGCTGGAGTTCGCCAACGCCGGGCACGACCCGCCGCTGCTGATCAACGACGGCGAGGTGAGCGAGCTGACCTTCCACAGCCAGGGCGGCATGCTCGGCCTGCGGTCGCCGGGCGTGGGCGGCGAGATCCTGTTCAACGAGGAGTCCGCCGAGCTCAAGCCCGGCTCCACGCTGGTGCTCTACACCGACGGGCTGATCGACCGGCGGCCCCGCGCCGACGGCGAGTACTACACCCGCGAGGAGTCGCGCGAGCTGGTCCGCCAGGCCGTGGCCGCGGTGGCGCGGCGGGACGTGGAGACCATCGCGGGCGCGGTGTTCGACGCGGTGCCCGGCGACATCGACGACGACGTGGCGATCGTGGTGATCCGCACCTCGCCGGAGGAGCTGGCCGTCGAGGAGCGCACCTTCCCGGCCGAGCCGATCATGGTGTCGGAGGCGCGGCGGATGGCCGCCGACGCGTTCGCCTCCTGGGGCATGCTGGACGAGCAGGCCGAGCTGGCGTGCCTGCTGGTGTCCGAGGTGGTCACCAACGTGGTGCTGCACGCCGCCGCGACCCCGCGGCCGCGGCGCGAGCTCGTCCTCGACGGGCCGCCGCCGGTGCGGTTCAACAGCGCCCCCTCGGCGGCCGACGCGCTGGCCGACGCGCTCAACGACGTCGACGAGGACGACTGGTCCCTGCCCGGCGCGATGGCGACGGCGTCCGGGCCGCTGTCCGCGCCGGTGCCGATGGCCGAGCCGATGACCGAGCCGCTGTTCGACCCCGGGCCGCCGCTGGACATGCCGCTGACCCGCCGCGAACCGGCCACCAAGGAGTTCCGGCTGCGGCTGCGGCGCGGCGCCGACGCGCTCTGGGTCGAGGTGTTCGACGCCGACATGCGGTTGCCGCGCATCCGCAGCGCGGGCGAGACCGACGAGGGCGGGCGCGGCCTGTACCTGGTCGACCAGCTCGCCTCCCGCTGGGGGGCCCGGCCCACCGCCGACGGCAAGGCGGTGTGGTTCGAGCTGCCCCTGCGTCCCTGACGGGGCTTGATCAAAAGCGCGGCGCGCGTACCGTGGGGTGCGTGCGGGCGTGGAGCGTCGAGATGCCGGGGCCGATCGAGACCGGCCCGCTGAAACCGGTCGAACGGGACGTCCTCGAGCCGGGTCCGGGCGAGCTGCTGGTACGGGTGCGGGCCTGCGGGGTGTGCCGGACGGACCTGCACGTCGCCGAGGGGGACCTGCCCGTCCACCTGCCCGGCGTCACCCCCGGGCACGAGATCGTCGGCGAGGTGACGGCGGCGGGGCCCGGCTGCCGGTTCGGCGTCGGCGACCGGATCGGGGTGGCGTGGCTGCGCGGCACCTGCGGGGCCTGCCGCTATTGCCGTCGCGGCGCGGAGAACCTGTGCCCCTCGTCGGTCTACACCGGCTGGGACGCGCACGGCGGCTACGCCGAGTACACCCTGGCCGTCGACGCCTACGCCTACGCGCTGCCCGCCGAGCTGGACGACGTGCGCGTCGCGCCGCTGCTGTGCGCGGGCATCATCGGCTACCGGGCGCTGCGCCGCGCCGCCGTGCCGCCCGGCGGGACGCTCGGCCTGTGGGGCTTCGGCGGCTCGGCGCACCTGGCCGCGCAGATCGCCGTCGCCGAGGGCACGGCCGTGCACGTGTTCACCCGCAGCCCGGCCGCCTGCGCGCTGGCGCTGTCGCTGGGCGCGGCCTGGACGGGCGACTCGTTCGACGCCCCGCCCGAGCCGCTGGACTCGGCGATCGTGTTCGCCCCGGCCGGCGGCCTGGTGCCCGCCGCGCTGCGCCGCCTGGACCGCGGCGGCACGCTGGCCGTCGCCGGGATCCACCTGACCGACATCCCGCAGCTCAACTACGAGCGGCACCTGTTCCAGGAGCGGCAGCTGCGTTCGGTGACCGCCAACACCCGCGCCGACGGCGAGGAGTTCCTGCTGCTGGCCGCCCGGCTCGGCGTCGCCGTCTCCACCGTCGCCTACGGCCTGGACGAGGCCGGCAAGGCCCTGGCCGACCTCGCCGGCGGCCGCTTCACCGGCGCCGCCGTGCTCGTTCCCTGAGACGGCACCGGCCGGAGCGCCGGGTCGCCGGGTCGGCTGTATCGGCTCCCGCTACGCCGGCTCGGCGGCGACGTGGGCCCAGTTCTGGGTGAACCACAGCTCACCGCCGATCACGCGGGGTTTGGCGCCGGTGCGGGGGCCGCCGTCGACCTCCTCCAGGAGCGCGGCGCGGATGCGGTCGGCGGCGCGCGGGTCGCGGGCCCCGGCCAGCCACGGCTCCGCCGGCCGCTCCACGGTGAACACGTCCAGCCGCCGGACCCCGGCGCCCGCCGAGGTGATCATTTCGGTGAGCCCGGCGATGGACGGGGTGCCCGGGTGGCCGGGGTCGCGCAGCCGCTCCAGCCGGTCGCGGTCGGGTCCGGCCAGGTTGGGACGGACCAGCTCGGCGATGACCAGCCTGCCGCCGGGGCGGCACACCCGCAGCAGCTCGCGCAGCACCCGCTGCGGGTCGCCCAGGTGCAGCAGCGAGAAGCGGGTGGTGACCAGCGTGAACGACCCGCTTCGGTAGGGCAGGGCGGTCGCGTCGGCGCGGATGGTGGGCGTGTCGGGGTCGTGGCGGCGGACGCCGGTGTTGTCGTACGGCACGGGCCGCACGGCCCGTATGGGGGAGACGGGGCCGTCCGGGCCGCCGCCCCGCGCCGGTGCGCCGTGACCGTCCGCGTGGGCCGGGGGCCGGGACATGGGCAGCGTGGTGCTCGCGAGGTCGCTCTCGCCGGGAATGCGGACCGGGCCGGTGCCGAACGTCACCGTGGGCATCCGGCCGTTCTTCTCGCGGATCACCGGCGGCTGCGCGTCCACGGCGGTGACGTGGCGCACCCACGGCCGCAGCGCGCCCGGCATCGGCCCGGGGCCGCGCGCCACGTCCAGGCAGACGTCGTCGAACGAGGGTTCGGTGAACTCCAGCAGCCGCCGCAGGTGCGGGGCGACCGTGCCGCCTGGTTGGTGAATGGGCGTCGCCGGTTGCGGCACGTCTGTCTCCCTCGGCTCAAGGTCGGCTCGCCGGGCGACCCCCTCGCGGCGCCGGACTCCGGGGCTCCGGCACGAGGGCTGGGGAGAGGGTCGAAAAGGCCTCTTCCCGGTTTTGACTCACCGGGCGGGGAGGAAGTTCGGGCCTAGCGGAGGGTCTGGCCGTACAGGGCGAGCACGGCGAGCACGAAGATGACGACCACCGCCATGCGGGTCGGCACCGTCAGCCGCATCTTCCCCGCCGCCCACCGCACGCAGTACGCGCACAGCAGGGCGGTGACGGCGAGAGCGAGGATCCCTTCCATGGTCACCTTCGGTTCTGGGGGGACGGGTGCTGTCCCTTGAACGATAGACGGGTCAGAAAACCCTTACCCCAGTGCTCGAATCGGGTTCGGTACGGGGATAGCCTCACGGACGTGGCAGATGCGAAACAAGACCAGAAGCGTGACCGGGTGGACGACCTTCTTCTCCAGGTGGCGCGCGGCCGGGTCGCGCTCGGTGTCGCGGGGCTCGCCGCGCCGCGGCTGACCACCCGGCTGGTGGGCATGGGCCGCGGCCCCGACGCGGGCCGCGACTTCGTCGTGCGCATGTTCGCCGCCCGCGAGATCGTCCTGGGCGCGGGCTACCTGCTCGGCGACCGGGCGAGCCGCCGGACGTGGGCCCGGTACGGGCTGCTGGCCGACGCGCTCGACACCGTCGCCGCCCTCAAGACGCGCGGCGGCGTGCCGCCGTGGGCCACCGCCGGGGCGGCCGCCGCGGCCGGGGCGTGCGCCGCGCTCGGCGCCGCCAAGACAGCCAAGGACCTCCTCGGCTAGCGTCCCGCGTCCCGGTTCGGCCGCCCGCCCGCGACCCGGCCGGCCGCCGGTCCGGGGCGCCGGGATGTGATCCTTCACGGTTCCTGGGTAGGCCGTCGCGTACTCGCGTACGAGGGACCGGGAATGACGGCTGCGACGACGCCCCCGCGCACGACGGCCATGCCCCAGGGCCGCGACCTGGCGGTGATCCTCGGCTCGCTGATGCTGGCGATGCTGCTGGCCGCGCTCGACCAGACGATCGTGTCCACGGCGCTGCCCACGATCGTCAGCGACCTGGGCGGGCTGAACCACCTGTCGTGGGTGGTCACCGCGTACCTGCTGGCCTCCACGGCGTCGACCCCGCTGGGGGGGCGCCGCGCGCCGCGTGCCGACCCGGTGTTCTCCCTCGGGGCGGCGATCAGCTTCGTGGTGGGCTTCGCGATGTTCGGCGCGCTGACGTTCCTTGGGTGGATCTGCCCGCCGGAAGCATGTGGGCGCTGTGCCGTATCGCGCGCGACGGGTCGGTGACGGGCGCGGAGCTGGCCGAGCGCGCGGGCGTCCCGCCCGAGCGGGGCAGGCCGTGCGTCGACCGGCTCGTGGACGCCGGTTACGTCGCGCGCGCGGACGGCGTGCTCACCATCACCCCGGAGGGGCGCGCGGCCGCCGGCCGTCTGGTCGAGGCGCGCCTCGAGGGCCTGGCCCGGCACCTGGCGGGCTGGTCGCCGCAGGACCACCCGGAGCTGACCGGGCTGCTGAGCCGGCTGGCCGCGGAGTCGCTCGGCGACGAGGCCGACGGAAAGGTCGTCTACCACGGCGAACGCCCCCTCGCCGCGTCGTGATCCGGTAGGGGATCCGGTAAGAGTGGAGACCCCGGTCATATGGCGCCGGCCCCGGGGCGTTGTAATCTCGTACTGACGACCGAATCTCGCTCGGTTTCGGGACGGAACCGAACCCCACACTCATGGAGGCGCAGTGGCCGAGGCGTACATCGTCGGCGCGGTCCGTACCCCCGTCGGCACCAAGAAGGGCGCCCTGAAGGACGTCCACCCCGCCGACCTGGGAGCCCACGTGCTCCGCGAACTCGTCGACCGCACCGGCGTCGACCCGTCCGCGGTGGAAGACGTGATCATGGGCTGCGTCATGCAGGTCGGCCCGCAGTCGCTGGACATCGCGCGCACCGCGTGGCTGTCGGCGGGCCTGCCCGAGGGCGTGCCCGGCGTGACCATCGACCGCCAGTGCGGCTCCTCCCAGCAGGCGATCCACTTCGCCGCGCAGGGCGTGCTGTCGGGCACCCAGGACCTGGTCGTGGCGTCCGGCGTCGAGCAGATGGCCATGGTGCCGATGGGCTCGTCGGTGGCCATGGCGCTGGAGAAGGGCATGCCGTTCCCCTACGGCGAGGGCTGGGGCGAGCGGTACGGGCAGCAGGAGATCTCCCAGTTCCGCGGCGCGCAGCTGATGGCCGAGAAGTGGGGCTTCAGCCGCCGCGAGATGGAGGAGTACGCGCTGGAGAGCCACCGGCGCGCCGTGCGGGCCATCGAGGCGGGCTACTTCGACCGGGAGATCGCCCCGATCGCCGGGCTGGCCAAGGACGAGGGCGCCCGCGCCGACACCACGCTGGAGAAGATGGCCGAGCTCAAGCCGCTGCGCGACGGCTGGGACCTGACCGCGGCCGTCGCCTCGCAGATCTCCGTCGGCGCCTCGGCGCTGCTGATCGCCTCCGAGGAGGCCGTCCGGCGGCACAACCTGACGCCGCGCGCCCGCGTCCACACCCTGGCGGTGTGCGGCTCGGACCCGGTCTACATGCTGACCGGCCCGATCCCGGCCACCGAGAAGGCGCTGGCGCGGTCCGGGCTGAAGATCGACGACATCGACGTCTTCGAGGTCAACGAGGCGTTCGCGCCCGTCCCGATGGCGTGGGCCCGCGACACCGGCGCGTCGCTGGACAAGACCAACCCCAACGGCGGCGCCATCGCGCTGGGCCACCCGCTCGGCGCCACCGGCGGCATCCTGATGACCAAGCTGCTGCACGAGCTGGAGCGCACCGGCGGCCGGTACGGCCTGCAGACCATGTGCGAGGGCGGCGGCCAGGCCAACGCCACCATCATCGAGCGGGTCTGATCCGGGTCTGATCCGGCGCCTGATCCGGACCTTGTCCGGTTCTCATCCGGGTCTGGTCCGCGGCCGACCGCGACCATCGGCCGACCGCGTGGCGGGCGGAGCCTTCCGGGCTCCGCCCGCCTTCGTGTATCCCGGGTTCTTCCGCAGTCCTGAGGAGGGGCATGTACGAGACGATCATGTACGAGACGGCCGACCACGTCGCCCGGATCACGCTCAACCGGCCGCAGGCCCGCAACGCGCTCAGCGACCAGATGGTGGACGAGCTGCTCGACGCGTTCGCCCGCGCCCGGGACGACGAGGAGGTCCGCGTGATCGTCCTCACCGGGGCCGGGGACCGCGCCTTCTGCGCCGGGGCCGACCTGGGCGGGCTCGGCGCGGCGCAGGGCGACGGCCGCCCCCTGGCCGACCCCGAGGCGATCCGGGCCAGCGCCCCGTACCGGCTGTTCACCGCGTTCCCCGGACTGGGCAAGCCGATCATCGCCCGGCTGGCCGGGCACGCGGTGGCGGGCGGGCTGGGCCTGGCCGCCGCCTGCGACCTGGTGATCGCCGCCGAGGACGTCACGCTGGCCACCCCCGAGGTCAACGTGGGCCTGTGGCCCATGATGATCATGGCGATCGTCAACCGGAACGTCGCGCCCAAGCACGCGTTCAAGCTGTACTACACCGGCGCGCGGATCAGCGCCGCCGAGGGCCGCGACATCGGCCTGGTCACCGAGGTGGTGCCGCGCGCCGACCTGGACGCGCGGGTGGACGAGCTGGCCCGTCTCATCGCCGCCAAGAGCCCGCTGGCCCTGCGCCGGGGACGCGACGCCTTCTTCGCCGTCGAGGGGCGCCCGCTGGAGGAGCAGGTGGCCCACCTGCTCGGCGAGCTGGTCGAGCTGGCGGCCGGCGCGGACGCCAAGGAGGGCATCGCCGCCTTCCTGGAGGGACGCGCCCCGCGCTTCGAGGGCAGGTAAGACGATTCAGTCCTCCAGGTAAGTTGTTTGATCTCCGGGTGAGAGGAAATATATAAGTCGAGTTGGAGGTTTGCTCCAGGCGAAGGTCGAAGTACCGACCACTCGTTACGGAGGTGGCGATCATGCTGCTGACCACGATCGACCCGTTCGTGCAGGAGTTCGAGCGCCAGTTCGACCGGCTCACCCGGCAGATGTGGGGCCAGGCGAGCGAGCGCGGGGCCATGCCGATGGACGGCGTCCGCCGCAAGGACGACGTCCTGCTCCGCTTCGACCTGCCCGGCGTCGACCCCGACAGCATCGAGGTGACCGTCGACCGCGGCGTGCTGTCGGTGAGCGCGCGGCGCGAGGAGGAGCTCGCCGAGGACGACCGGATGTTCGTCCGCGAGCGCGTCATGGGCACCTTCACCCGGCGCGTCTACCTGTCCGAGCACCTGGACGCCGACGCCATCGAGGCCGCCTACAACAACGGCGTGCTGGCCGTCCGGATCCCGGTGCTGGAGCAGGCCAAGCCGCGCAAGGTCGAGATCAAGCGCGCCGACAAGAAGGCGATCCTGGGGCGCTGAGGCACGGCGTGGAGGATCGGCGCACGGCGCGGCGGGCACGGCCCCGCCGCGCCTTCGCGCATGCCGGGCGCGCGTACCGGGAACCTTCCGGCATGATCGGGCAGGGACCAGGATCGGACGGATGAGATGGCGACGTTGCCGATCGACGATGACCACGCCCCCCTCTACTCGGTGGGCCAGGTGGCCGCGATGCTCGACCTGCGCCAGGCGTTCCTGCGCCGGCTGGACGAGTACCAGGTCGTCCGGCCGCGCCGCACCGAGGGCGGGCAGCGGCGCTACTCGCGGGTCGAGATCACCCGCGTCCAGTACGTCGTGGAGCTGGTCGAGGAGGGCCTGACGCTGCCCGCCGTCCGGCGCGTCCTGGAGCTGGAGGCGCGCGTCCGCGAACTGGAACGCCGCCACGAGGACGACCAGCGCCGCATCCGCGCCCTGGAGGCCCGCCTACGCGCCCACCGCACCGCCCCCCACCCCTGAACCCCCCACTGTCGCGTGCCTGACGGGTGTCCTTGCGTGGCTGGGCGGCGGGGGGCGTGGCCGGTTACATGGTGAGGGTGAGGGTGCGCTGGATGCGGGCGGCGGTGGCCTTCATGCGGTGGACCGACGCCTCGATGCGGGGCAGCTTGCTGGTGCGGCACGAGACCGCCAGCGCGCCGACGACCGAACCGCTGGCGTCGGTGACCGGGACGGCGGCGCAGCCGGTGCCGATGGCGTACTCCTCGTGGTCCAGCGACATCGGCGACGGGGCGTCCAGCAGGCGCAGCAGGCGGCGCGGCTCGGTGATGGTGTGCGGGGTCAGGTCGACCAGCGGATGGCGCGCCAGGTAGTCGCGGCGGCGTTCCACGTCGAGCTGGCGCAGCACGCACTTGCCGATCGCGGTGGCGTGCGCGGCCTCGGTGAAGCCGACCCACAGGTCGACGCGCGGGGTGCGCGGGCCGTCGGCGATGTCGATGATGCGGATCTCGTCGTCGACGTGCATGCCGAAGTAGGACGCGGCGCCGAGCTCGTCGCGCAGGGCGATCAGGGTGGGCCGGATCCGGGCCAGCAGCTGCTGGGTCCTGCTCTGCCCGTGCAGCGCGGTGATGCGGTCGCCGAGCACCCACACGCCGTCCGACAGCCGGGTGGCGTAGCCCTCGTGCGCCAGCGTGCGCAGCAGGTGGTAGGTGGTGGCGAGCGGGAGGCCCGCCTCGCGGGCGAGCTGCTTGGCCGGCGCCCCGTTGGGATGGGACGCCACGGCCTCCATCAGGTGCAGTGCGCGCTGCACCGAGGCGATGAGAGTCGGTTTCCGTGTCTCATCCATCACGCACAGCGAACCCCTCTGGCCCCGCAGGGTCAAGTCGTTCGACGACACTGCACTCATTGGATCACCTTTGCTGTCACTTGGCATGACTTTTTGCCGAATCTGATGTCGCGGTATCGGGGGTTTAGTCCCGTCCTTGACCGGCGTTCTCACCAGAGTGCTTATGGGTGTTTCCGGTGCGTCACAGGGGGCATCTCCAGAAACCAGCACAGGGGGCTACTCACGGGTACAACCTGGTAGTAACTTCGCGGGTAGCGACGGAGCGCGTCGGAGGAGCCGACATGAGCCAGCCGAGTCACAGCACCCGTCCGGCCGGGGGCACCGCCCCGGGCGCGGTCGACGAGCGCACCGCACGCAGGGTGGCCGAGGAGGCCCGGGAGACCGAATGGCGGCTGCCGAGTTTCGGCAAACAGCTGTTCATGGGAGATTTCCGGCTCGATCTCGTGCATCCCCATCCCCGGCCGGACGAGGAGTCCCGGCGCACGGGCGAGGAGTTCCTGGCCCGGCTGCGGGAATTCTGCGAAACCAAGGTCGATCCACTGATCATCGAACGCGAGGCGCGCATTCCCGACGAGGTCGTCAAGGGACTGCGCGAACTCGGCGCGTTCGGAATGAAGATCCCGCGCCGGTACGGCGGGCTCGGGCTGAGCCAGCTCTACTACGGCCGCGCGCTGATGCTGGTCGGCTCGGTGAGCCCGGCCATCGGCGCGCTGCTGTCGGCGCACCAGTCGATCGGGGTGCCGCAGCCGGTCAAGCTGTTCGGCACCGCCGAGCAGAAGGACACCTGGCTGCCGCGCTGCGTCAACGAGATCAGCGCGTTCCTGCTCACCGAGCCGGACGTGGGCTCGGACCCGGCCCGGCTGAGCGCCACCGCCGTGCCCGACGGCGACGAGTACGTGCTCAACGGCGTCAAGCTGTGGACCACCAACGGCGTCGTCGCCGACCTGCTGGTGGTGATGGCGCGGGTGCCGCGCGGCGACGGCCACCGCGGCGGCATCTCGGCGTTCGTGGTGGAGGCGGACTCGCCCGGCATCACCGTGGAGAACCGCAACGCGTTCATGGGCCTGCGCGGCATCGAGAACGGCGTCACCCGCTTCCACGACGTGCGCGTCCCGGCCGCCAACCTGATCGGGTCCGAGGGCGCCGGGCTGAAGATCGCGCTGACCACGCTGAACACCGGGCGGCTGTCGCTGCCGGCGCTGTGCGCGGCGGCGGGCAAGTGGTCCACCAAGATCGCCCGCGAGTGGTCGCGCGAGCGGGTGCAGTGGGGCCGCGCGATCGGCGAGCACGAGGCGATCGCGCGCAAGGTGGCGTTCGTCTCGGCCACCTCCTACGCGCTGGAGGCGATGGTCGACCTGTCGTCCCAGCTCGCCGACGACGAGCGCAACGACATCCGGATCGAGGCGGCGCTGGCCAAGCTGTGGGGCTCGGAGATGGCCTGCCGGATCGCCGACGAGCTGATGCAGCTGCGCGGCGGCCGCGGCTACGAGACGGCCGAGTCGCTGGCCGCCCGCGGCGAGCGCGGCGTGCCGGTCGAGCAGTACGCGCGCGACCTGCGCATCAACCGGATCTTCGAGGGCTCCACCGAGATCATGCACCTGCTCATCGCCCGGGAGGCGGTGGACACGCACCTGTCGGTGGCCGGGGACATCATCGACCCCGAGGCGTCCCCCGCGCAGAAGGCCCGCGCGGCGGCGCGCGCGGGCAACTTCTACGCGCGCTGGCTGCCGACCCTGGTGACGGGGCCCGGCCAGCGTCCGGGCTCGTACGCCCAGTTCGGGCCGCTGGCCAAGCATCTGCGCTACGTCGAACGGACCTCGCGCAAGCTGGCTCGGGCGACGTTCTACGCCGCCGGCCGCTGGCAGGGCGAGCTGGAACGCAGGCAGGGGTTCCTGGGGCGGATGGTCGACATCGGCGCCGAGCTGTTCGCGATGAGCGCCGTGTGCGTCCGCGCCTACGCCGACGCCACGAACGGTGCGATGTTCGGCCTGAACGGGCACGACCCCGGCCCGTCGGCGCTGCGCCTGGCGGACGCGTTCTGCAGGCAGGCCCGCGTACGGATCGACGAGCTGTTCAGGGGGCTGTGGCGCAACACCGACGTGCTGGACCACAAGCTCGCCCGGCACGTGCTGGACGGCGACTTCGTCTGGCAGGAGGACGGCGTTCTCGATCCGTCCATTCCGGGGCCGTGGATCGCGCACGCCGAGCCGGGGGCGAGCCAGAGGGAGAACGTGCACCGCACCATCGGGTGAGTGTCCGCAGACGCACTCCGTCCCCCGCCGTGAGCCCCCGACCAGGTCCCGTCGCGCAGTGCCACCATATGAAAACCGCCTGACTGCGATCTGTGCGCTCTGTCGCTATGTTGCGGAGCGCGGCGTGCGCCAGGTAGGCAGGTGACGCCGGATCATGCCGGTGCGGTGGGGTGCCGGTGGGGGACGAGTGCGGAGGCCCATCCCGATGCTCAGCGTTGTCGTGGACGACACGCGGGATCCGGCATGGAACCTCGCTCTGGACGAGGCGCTGGCACGCGCGGGCGTCCCGTCGCCGATGACGCTCGGCCCCGGCTGGGCGGGGCCTGGGCCGGCAGGTGACGCGGAGGGCGTCGCGCCGAGGGACGTCGTCCGGTCGGCGGTCGAGGCGCCCGTGCTGCGCGTCTGGGAGAACGGTCCCGGCATCGTCGTCGGACGCTTCCAGAACCTGGGCCGCGCGGTCGACCTGGCCGCCTGCGCGCGTGACGGCGTGAGCGTTGTGCGCCGGGCCACCGGCGGGGGCGCCCTCTACACCGAGCCGGGCTGCCTGCTGTTCACGCTGGTGCGGCGCCTGCCCTCCGCCGACGGGCCCGCAGCCCGGCCCGGCGCGCGGCCCGACGTGCGGCCCGACCTGGACGCGCTCGTGGCCACGGCCGTCCAGCGGCTCGGACTCCCCGCGCGGGCTCTGCGCGGCGGGGCCGTGCGCACCGCGCGGTTGCGCACCCGGCGCGCGGTGCTCACCCACGTCGCCGTGCGCGTGACGGAGGAATGCGTGCTCGGCGACCGCTACCTCGCCGAGGACGAACGACCCGGCACGGAAACGGCGGGCGGCGGCTCGCTGGCCGGGCACGGTGTCGAGGTGCCCCCGGACGCCGTGCGGTCGGCGGTGCTGGCCGCCGCCGTCGAGTCCTACGGCGACGCCTGCCCGCGCCGTCCCAACGCCATCGAGCAGGCGTGCCGCGATCATCTCTACGCCGTCCGGTACGGTGACTTCTCGTGGCATCTGACGGGCGCGCCCGTCCGCCGCGGGATCTGCTGGGAGCAGATCTGCCGCTGAGCACCCCCTGTGACCTCGTCGGATGCCGCGCCGTGGGACGTGTCACGGGAAAAACGACGCGTCTAGCGGTCCTGGTGTTGCACGATGGGTAGACTGACGCGACCTTGCGCCCGAGATTCGGTCCGCTCCCGGTCTTGACACGCGGACCGCCGATCCGGCGAACGCCAAGCCGAACGCCAGGCAGCGACGAACGCACTCAGCGAGCGGAAAGTATGCAGTCACCAGGTCAGAAGAAGTCCATTTCCGGCACCCTCCTCAACCTCCTCGGCAGCGGGCCGGCCCCCTCGGGCGAGCCCGGCCGCACCGTCCCCACCGCGGGTGACGGGGAGATCGTGCAACCCGCCGCCGGAGAGGGGGCTCTGGAGAACCACCTCGGCGGCGACGAGGCGCGCAACTACCGCAGGTACGAGTACGAGATGGTCGCCCCGCACGTCGGGCGGTCGCTGCTGGAGGTCGGCTCGGGCCTCGGCCACTTCTCCGAGCAGTTCGCCGGCCGCCTCGACTACCTCGTGGTGAGCGACAACGACCCGTACTGCGTGGGCGAGCTGCGCAAGCGCTACGACGGCGACGACCGGGTCGAGGTCATCGACCTGGAGCTGCCCGCCGAGATCGAGATCCGGCGGCGCGTCGACACGGTCGTGATGATGAACGTCCTGGAGCACATCAAGGACGACGTGCAGGCCCTCAAGGACCTGGCGGCGGTGACCGAGCCGGGCGGCCGGATCGTCATCTGGGTCCCCGGCTACATGCAGCTGTACGGCGACTTCGACCGCAAGGTCGGCCACGTCACCCGGTACACGCCCGAGACGCTGGGCCGGTCGGTCCGCGAGGCGGGCCTGGTGCCCCAGGTGCTCAAGCCCATCAACCTGCTGGGCGGCGTCGCCTGGTGGCTGGCGGTGCGCCGCGGCGGCGCCGGCTACCCCGACCCGCGGCTGGTCAAGATTTACGACCGGACGGTGATCCCGGTCACCCGCGCCATCGAGCGGGTGGTGCGCCCGCCGTTCGGGCAGACGGTCTTCTGCGTGGCGCGCGTCCCCCGCTGACGCCCGTCCGAGCGACGCCACGTCCGCGCTGACGCCCTGCGCGCCGTCGCGGACGCGCCCGCCTCCCCCAGGGAGTCAATCCCGTTGGTTTTAGATATGCCAATGGGCACGTTTCGCGATGGCCGCCGTGCGTGCGCGCGTCCAGACTGGGTGACGGCCAGACGGGTCACGGACCGCCTCTCCGAGCGGAGGAGCGCCGCGTGCTTCCACGGACCGTGGCGCGAAGGCCAGCCACCGAAGTTCCCGTGTGGTCCGACGAACCGGTGGCGGGGGTCCGGGAGGGGAGGCCCCCGCCACCGGCTTCCCGGGGCCGGGCGCGGTGGCGGCCGGGCCCGGGGCTACACGCGGCGGGTGGCGTAGGCGGGCCGTCCGGCCTCGCCTCCCGAGCCGCCCGTGCCGCCGGTTCCGCCGGTTCCGTTGTGCGCCGCGCCGTTGCCGGAAGCCCCGTCGCCCGTGGGCGGGGGAGCGGCGAACAGGCCGAGCCGGTGCGCGGTGGCCGCGGCCTCGCCCCGGCTGGCGACGTCCAGCTTGCCCAGGATGTTGGACACGTGCACGCTGGCGGTCTTGGCCGAGATGAACAGCGCCTCGGCGATCTCGCGGTTGCTGCGGCCCTGCGCGACCAGCCGCAGCACCTCCAGCTCGCGCGGTGTGAGCCCGAACGTCGCCGCGCCGTCCGCGCCGTCCGCCCCGCCGGCGCCGCGCGGCAGCCGGGCGCGCCGGAACAGGTCGTCGATGCGCTCGGCCAGCGGCCGCGCCCGCAGCCGGGCGGCCAGGTCGGCGGCGCGCCGCAGCCGTTCGGCCGCGCCCTCGCGGTCACCCGCGCCGACGGCGGCCTCCGCCGCGCACACCAGCGCCTCGGCCTGCGGATAGGGCCGCTTGATGGCCGCCCACGCCGCGGCCGCCTCGTCCCAGGCCCGGATGTCCTGGACGCCGCGTACGCGCGCCGCCTGCGCCAGGTAGGTCAGCCGCTCGGCCCGCTGCGCCGGCCCGCGCACGTCCAGCCCGGCCGCCCGCGTCTCGATCAGCGGGAACGCCGGTTCACCGTCCAGCAGCGCGTCCTCGCCCAGTTCGGCGCACGCGGCGGCTGCCAGCGTGAGGACGGGCCAGGCGTAGCGGGCGTCGTCCGGCAGGCCCACGTGCTCCAGCACCGGGACGACCGACTCCAGCGCCTCCCGGTGGCGGCCCTGCGTCAGCCGCAGCTTGGCCTGCAGGCGCAGCGTGGCGAACAGGTCCTGGGTCTTGCGCCACATCACCTCGCGCGCCGGTGCGAGCCTGGCCTCCGCCTCGGCCAGGTCGCCGCGCGCCAGGGCGATCTCGCCGGCGAGCACGAACAGGGAGGTGCGGATGGTCAGCGGCGGGTCCTTGTCGAGGGCCTGGCGCAGGACGGTGCGCGCCTCGTCCCAGCGGCCCAGCGACACCAGCGGCTCGGCCAGGTTGATGGCCAGGAACGTGCCCTTGGTCCGTGCCATGCCCAGTTCGCTGGCCTTCTCCATGCCGCGCCGGGCCACCTCGGCGGCCTCCTCGTGCTGCCCCGCGCCCTCCAGGAAGTGCGACCGGATGACCTCGATCCGCGTCAGCGGGGCGCTGCCGCCGGCCCGCCGCGCCGCCCGCTCGGCCGGCTCGGTCACGTCCACCCCGGCCGAGTAGTCGATGTCGACGCAGAACAGCGTGAGCAGCGCCTGCGCCTCGGCCACCGGGTCCTGGATGCGGCGGGCGATCGCCAGCGACTCCTCGGCGGCGGCCTGGGCCTCCTCGGTGCCGTGCAGCAGCCGCCCGTACTGCGCGAGCGTGGACAGGGCGCGGGCCCGGTCGGGGCCCGGCGGGTCGGTGGGCAGCAGCCGCACCGCCTCCCGCAGGTCCTCGATGAACCCGGGACGCGCCAGCTCGTAGGACATGCGTCCGCGCAGCTCCAGCAGGCGGGCCCGCCGGATGTCGACGTCGTCGCCCCGCTCGGCCTCCAGCTTGCGCAGCGCGGAGGTGGCGAGCTTGATGCCCATCTCGTACTCGCCGGCCTGGTCGGCGGTGGTGACGGCCTGCTCCAGCACCTCGATGTGGCAGACGCCGATGCGTTCGGCGGCGTCCGGGACGCGGTCCCACAGCTCCAGCACCCGCGACAGCATGGACAGGCACTCGGCGTAGGCGACGGCCTTGCGGGTGTCGCCAGCGGCCCGCCACGCGCTGACCAGCGCCCACGTGGTGTCGTGCGCCCAGTACCAGTGGTGGCTCAGCTCCACCCACAGCCGGTCGGACGGGATGAGGCCCGGGTCGTCCTCCATCGCCTGCGCGTACCGCGAGTGCAGGCGGCTGTGCTCGCCGGGCAGCAGGTCGTCGTGGATGGCCTCGCGGATGAGCGCGTGCCGGAAGGCGTACCCGTCGCCGTCCACGACCAGCACGTTGGCGGCGACGGCGGGACGCAGCACCCGGGCCAGCCGGGCGTCGTCCAGGCCGGAGACGGCGGCGAGCAGGGCGTGCTCGATGCGGGTGCCGCCGCCGCTGGCGTCGCGCAGCACCTCCTGGGTCTCCTCGGGCAGCCGCTGCACGCCCACCAGCAGCAGGTCGCGCAGCGACTCGGGCAGCTCGGACGGCAGCGAGCCGTCGCTGTCGAGCAGCGCCTCGACGAACAGCGGGTTGCCCTCGCTGCGGGCGTGCAGGTCGTCGACGATCCGGGCGGGCGGCTCGTGCCCGAGGATCCCGGCGGCCAGCTCGGCGACGGCGGCGCGCGACAGCCGGGCCAGCTCGATCCGGCGGACGCGTTCGACCCGGTCCAGCTCGGCCAGCAGGCGGCGCAGCGGGTGGGTGCGGTGCAGCTCGTCGGCGCGGTAGGTGACGACGATCAGCAGCGGCGCGGTGCCGAGGTTGCGGATCAGGAACGACAGCAGGTCGCGGGTGGAGCGGTCGGCCCAGTGCGCGTCCTCCACGACCAGCACCACCGGGGCGCGCTCGGCCAGCCGCTCCAGCAGGGTCAGCACCAGCTCGAACAGCCGGGCGCGCTCCTCGCCGGTGGCCGCGTCGGTCTCCGGCTCGCCGAACTCGGGCAGCAGCCGGGCCAGGCCGGAGGTGTCGCGGCGCGGCAGCAGCTCGGCGACGCCGTCGATGCCGATGTCGCGCACCAGCTCGCGCAGCACGGTGGTGAACGGGGCGAACGGCAGGCCGTCGGAGCCCAGCTCCAGGCAGCCGCCCACCAGCAGCCGCGTCGGCGGCTCGCCCTGGGCGGCGGCACCGGTGCCGCACAGGCCGGCGGAGAACTCCTTGATCAGCCGGGTCTTGCCCAGCCCGGCCTCGCCGCCGAGCAGCACGGCGCCCGGCGCGTCGGCTAGGGCCTCCCGCAACCGTGCCAGCTCGGCCGACCGGCCCACCAGCACGGGACTCAACACGCGCGCGCTCACGCGCCCCAGCATGCCAGCCGGGTGCGACAAAACGGGATGAATTTCAGGGGGTGAGATCGGCGGGCGGCCCGGCCGCCCAGCCCTGGCCGCGGTGTTCGTCCAGCTCGGCGACCGGGCCGGGCGGCAGCGGCGGATGCGCGGCGGTGCGGACCGGGCTGCCCACCGTCCCGTCGGCGACGACGCCGCGTGACCGGAAATGGTCATGCGCCATCATCTCCGCGCGGGTCAGCACCGGTGCGACGGGCGCCCCGGCCCGCGTCAGGCGCGCGACGGCGGCGTCGAACGGCAGCGCGGCCAGGGCGGCGGCCACGGCGTCGTCCAGTTCGCGGACGCGGGTGAGGCGTTCGGCGAACGGCGCGTCCGCGTGCTCGTCCAGACCGAGGGCCCGGCAGGTCGCGGCCCACAGCCGCTGTTCCGACACCACGCCCAGCGTCACCTTGCGGCCGTCCTTGGTCGCGTACACGCCGTATCCGGGGACGGGCGCCGTTCCCGCCGCGGCGGGGCGGGTCGGGGAGGGGACGGTGCCGACCCAGTTGGCGAGCACGTCGGCCATGCCCAGGTCGATCCGGTCGCCGACGCCGGTGGCGCGGGCCCGCAGGCACGCCGCCGTGATCGCGAACGCGGCCATCGTGGCGGCCGCCATGTCGGCCACGGGCAGCTCGCCCGCGTCCGGGGACACCGCGTCCGGGGGCGTCGCCGCCGCGTACGCCCGGTAGTTGACGTCGTGACCGGGCACGCCGGACAGCGGTCCGCGCGCCCCGTACCCCGACAGCGAGCAGTAGACCAGTCGGGGATTGCGGGCCAGCAGCGTGTCGTGGCCGACGCCGAGGCGGTCGGCGACGCCGGGCCGGAACCCCTCGACGAACACCTCCGCCCCGTCCGCCAGCTCCAGGCAGCGGGCGCGGTCGCGGTCGTCCTTGAGGTTCAGCACGACGCTGCGTTTTCGCTGGTTGAGCAGGTCGAAGTGGGACCGGAAGGCGCGCATGGGCTCGCCGCCGGGCGGCTCCACCTTGATCACGTCGGCGCCGTGCTGGGCGAGCAGCTGCGTGGCGTAGGGGCCGGGCCGCCACATCGTCAGGTCCAGTACGCGCAGTCCGTCCAGCAGCGCCATGGGGACACCGTGCCGTGACATGCCCCGCGAAGTCAAGCGAGCGCTTGGTTGAGTGCCTCGGAAGTGGAAGCGATGTGAAGGCCGAGTGAAAGAGCCCGTTCCTAATCTGGATTTGCTTCTGCGAGGAAACGGTAAAGCGCTCCGGTGGGCACGGGGGCGACGCGCCCACCGCGACGCGCGGGCCGCCGCGCAGGCAGGCCCTGTGGAGCGGAGGACTCGGGGGATGGACCGCACCTATCCGCTGGACATCGCGGCACGCGCCGCCAACCTCTCCGAACGGGTGCAGGTGGTGTCCGTGCTGGGCACCGCCGACGTGGCCGACGGGGGTGACGACGAGCCGGACGAACGAGGCCGAAGACCCCCTCCGGACGCCTACGGCGTCTGGAGGCTCGAACGCCTCGCCGGCAGGCTCGCCGTCCGGCGGCCGGACGAGGAGGCGGCGGGGCGTGCCCGCTCCGTCCGGTACACGCGGCAGGCGCTCGTCGAGACGCTCACCGCCTACCGCCGCCACGAACGCGATCCCGGCGCCCGGGCCGCCCGCGTCCTGCGGGAGCTGCACCACGCCTGGCTGCCCACCTACGAGGCCGCGCTGAACGGCGTCCACGAGGCCGGGCCTGCCACGTCCGACGCGAGCTGGCGCGCCTACGACGACTACTACGGCCGCCTGGCCACCGCGTGTGAACCGTTCCTGGCCGAGCTGGCGCGCCGCCTCACCGGCCTGCGCGGCGCCGGGATACCCGTGCGTCCCCGCGTGGTGGACGACTTCCAGCGCCACCTGCTGGAGCGCTTCGAGCCCGCGCTCGCCCGCGCCGTCGAGACCGACGCGCGCGTCCACCTCGACCTGCACAGCGGCCTGGACGCCGGCGACGCCGCCGACAACCTGGCCTACCTCGACAAGACCTTCGCCGACGCCGAGTCCTACCACCGCTTCTACCTGGACTTCCCGGTGCTGGGACGGTGGCTGGCGCACGTCACCGCGCTGCTGGCCGACCACGGCCGCCTGCTGCTGACCCGGCTGCGCGCCGACGCCGACGCGCTGGCGGAGACCCTGTTCGGCGGCCGCCGGATCACCGCGATCCGCTCGGTGCGGCCGGGGCTGTCGGGGCCGCACGCGGGGGCGCGGTCGGTCACGGTCGTGGAGGTCGAGCTCGGCGACGCCCGCGCCCACCTGGTCTACAAGCCGCGCTGCGTGCGGGCCGAGGCCGCCTACCAGGGGCTGCTCGCCCGGCTGCGCGACGACGGCGTGCTGGACTTCGCCGTGCGTCCCGTCCTGGCGCGCGACGGCTACGGCTACGAGGCGCTGATCCCGTCCGGCCGCGCCACGGTGCCCGGCCAGGCCGGGGCCGAACGCGTGCACCGCGAGTTCGGCGGCCACCTGGCGCTGTTCTACGTGCTCGGCGGCGAACTGCGTCCCGGCACCGTCCTGGTCGCCGACGGCCACGCGCACGTCGCCGACTGCTCGACCGTGCTGGGAGCGTCGTCCCCCGAGGACACGGGCACGTTCGGCACCCTCGTGGACTCGGTGCTCGGTCCCGCCCTGCTCGACTGGCCCACGACCGTCGACGTCCTGCCCGGCCTCCTGCTCGACGACGCGCCCGTCCGCACCGCCGACCACACCGACGCGATCAAGGACGGCTTCTGCCGCGTCCACCGATGGTTCGAGCAGTGGCCCGGCACCGCCGTCGAGTGCGTCACCGGGCTGTTCACCGGCAGCCGCGTCCGCGTGCACGACCGCGACCCCCGCGAGTACGCGGACCTGCTGCGCTCGGCCGGGCGGCCCCGGAGCCTGATGGACCCCCTCGAAGTCGACCTGCTCTTCGACGCCGTACGCGACCAGGCCGGCGAGGGGCCCCTCCCGGCCTGGGAACTGGCGTCGATGTGGCGGCTCGACGTGCCCCTGTTCGCGGTCGCGGCCGACGACGACCGCGTCACCCACGACCACCGGACACCGCTGGGCACGCGCCTGGCCGCCACGCCGCTCGACCGCGCGGCGGCGCGCATCCGGCGGCTGGCCCCGGGCGACCGCGCCCGGCAGGCCCGCTACATCGCCGCCGGGCTCGGCGCGCACGGCCGCCTCGGCGGCCTCGCCGGGTTCGCCTCGGGCGAGGTCACCGACCCCGACTTCGCCGCCGCGGCCGTCGACCACGCCGTCCGGATCGGCGAACGGCTGTGCGCGATGCTGCGCGAACCCGACGCGCCCGCCCCCTGGACGTCCTACCAGCGCACCCGCGACGGCAAGGTCGAGGTCGACGTGGAGGGCGACCTGTACCTGGGGACGGCCGGCATCGCCCTGTTCCTGGCCTACCTGAACGAGGAAAGCCCCCAGCCGCGGTTCCGGGAGGCGGCGCGGCGCGCGCTCCAGCACGCGGCCGGGCAGTGCGGACGCCGCGGCGTCGGCGCGTTCACCGGGACGGGCGGCCTGGTCTACGCCCTCACCCACCTGTACGCGCTGTGGGACGACCTCGCCCTGCTCAACCTGGCCGTCCGCCTCAGCCGCGACATCGCCGACCGGATCGACCGCGACCGGCACCTGGACGTGCTCGGCGGCGCGGCCGGGATCATCCCCGTGATGCTCGGCCTGGCCCGCGCCACCGGCGGCACCGCCGGCCTGGACGTCGCCCACCGCTGCGCCGACCACCTGCTGCGGCAGGCGCGGGCCGACCGCGGCACCCTCTGCTGGCCGCGGCCCGACCGTCCCGGCGCCCACCCCGGCCTGACCGGCTTCGCCCACGGCGCGGGCGGCATCGGCTGGGCCCTGATCGCCCTCGGCGCCGGCACCGACGGGGCGGAGTACATCGAGGCCGGCCGCCGCGCCTTCGCCTACGAGGCGCGCCGCTTCGACGAGGCCGCGCGGGACGGCGACGACCCGCGCGGCAGGCCCCGTCCCGGCAACGCCTGGTGCAACGGCGCCGCGGGCACCGGCCTCAGCCGCATCCACAGCTGGGACCTGCTGGGCCGCGACGACGAATCGCTGCTGGACGAGGCGCACCGGGCCGTCTCGGCGACGATGCGCGACTTCCCCCGCCTGATGAACGACTCGCTGTGCCACGGCCGCTGCGGCAACGCCGAGCTGTTCCTGCGCTACGCCGAGCTGCGCGACCGGCCCGCGTTCCGGCTGGAGGCCGACGTCCAGGTGCAGACCCAGTGGCAGAACCCCGGCCCGGAAGGCGACGGCTTCTTCCCCGGCCTCATGCTCGGGCTGTCCGGCCACGGCATGCACTTCCTGCGTCTGGCGCACCCCGACCGGATCCCGTCCGTCCTGCTGCTCGACCCGCCGCCCGGCCTCACATAGCCGCCAGCTCGGGGTCGTCGCGCAGGATGGCCAGCTGGAGCCGGCGCAGCTCGCGGCCCGGCTCGACGCCCAGCTCCCGGCGCAGCCGCTCGCGGACGCTCGCGTACGCCTGCAGGGCCTCGGCCTGCCGTCCGCACCGGTACAGCGCCAGCATGAGCTGCCCCCAGAACCGCTCGTGGAACGGGTGGCGGCGGATCAGCGCGCGCAGCTCGCCGATGAGCTCGCCGTGCCGTCCCAGCGCCAGGTCCAGGGCGTTGCTGCGCTCGACCGCGCGCAGCCACTGCTCGGTCAGCTTGGGCACGACCTCGCGGTGCAGCGACTCCGACGGCACGTCCGTCAGCGGCGGCCCCCGCCAGATCGACAGCGCCTCGGCCAGCGCGGCCGACTCGCCCGCCGGGTCGCCGCGCCACGCCGCCGACCGCGCGTCCCGCAGCAGCTCCTGGAACCGCAGATGGTCCAGGCGGTGCGGGGGCGCGGCGATGCCGTATCCGGCGGCCGTGGTGCGGATCATCGCGGACGCCGTGGGCTCGCCCCGGTCGAGCGTGTGCCGCAGCCGCGTCAGGCAGGTGTGCAGCGCCCCGCGGGCGTGCCGCGGCCGGTGCCGTCCCCAGACCCGCTCGACCAGCTCGTCCACGGGGACGATCTCGTTGGCGTCCACCAGCAGCGAGGCCAGCAGCACCCGCTGCCGCCCCGCCGGCACCCGCACCGGCCGGTCGCCGACGGTGACCTCCAGCGGCCCCAGGATGTGGAAGCGCGACTCGTGCGTCAATGATCCACTTTCACCGAGTGTGTCCGTGACTCCGCCCGTCCCGGAGAACACCCAGCAACCTAGCCACTCTCCTCACTCTCTGTAACGAGACCGGCGGGTCATGAATACCTCACCCCGCGGGCGGTCACTCGGGTGCGCGCTCGCGCCATCCGATCCGCCGTCCGGTCAGCCGGAACAACGCGGTGGCCAGCAGCAGGTAACCCGGGACGAGCAGAACGGCGTCCGGCGTGGTCAGTTCGGCGGACCACCCGGCGTCGCGGTCCTCCCCGTACAGCGTCACCCGGTTGACGGTCAGGAACGTCAGGTGCAGGCCGATCGCGCTCCACAGCGATCCCGTGGTGATCCTCGCGGTGAGCAGCGCGCTTCCGAAGACCGTCAGCAGGATCAGGTACGAGACGGGATCCTCGCCGGGCGGTGCCAGGCCGGGCCGTGTCACCGGCCCGCCGAGCAGGGCGGACACCGCCGCCTGGACGACGCCGGAGACCCCGGGCGTCACCAGGAACAGCACCACCGTGCCGGCGAACGCCGCCCGCCGGCGGAAACGCGCGTTGAGAGTGCGGTAGGCGTAGCCGCGCAGGGTCAGCTCCTCCGGAAGCGCCTCCAACGCCAGCGCGATCACCGCGTTCACCGCCATGTAGGCGACCAGCCGGGGCCAGTCGAGCGCGCCCCAGCGCACCCAGCCCGCGGCGGTGCCCAGCCCGAACATCGCGGCGGCCGACCCCGCGGTGATCAGCACGCCCTTGGCGAACGCGCGCACGCTCTCGGCGCGTCCGGTCAGGCCCAGCCCGTCCAGGGGGAGCCGGTCGACGCGGCGGCGCAGGAACCAGATCAGCGGCACGGCGATGGCGCAGCACACCACGGCGGTCAGCAGCTGCCGGCCGGTGCCGTCGAGCCCCAGACGCTCGTGGGCGGTGTCGCCCACCGCGCCCGCCGTGCCCAGCGCGACGGCCATGGCGAGCATGCCGAGCACGGCCCGTCCGATCACGGTGGGGACGGGACGCAGCGGGACGTGCGCCCTCGGAGCAGCAGCGATGGTTTTTTTCGGCCACATGGCCGAAAAAAGTACCATGGTCGGGTGCCGAAGATCGTCGACCACGAGGAACGCCGGCGCCGGCTCGCCCTGGCCGTCTGGCAGGTGGTGCGCGAACGCGGCGTCGAGGGCGCGTCACTGCGGAACGTCGCGCGGCAGGCGGGCTGGTCGCACAGCTCCGTCCAGCACTACTTCTCCAGCCAGGGCGAACTGCTCGACTTCGCCATGCGGGTCATCTTCGACGCCACCGAGCGCAGGCTCGACGCCCACGAACCCCCCGACGATCCCCGCGAGGCCGCGCGCGCCCTGCTGGAACTGCTGCTGCCGCTGGACGCGCAGGCCCGCACGGCCAACGAGGTATGGGTGGCGTTCCTGTCACGGGCGCTGGTGGACGCGGGAGCGCGCAAGCTCAACGCCGAAGGCGACCGGTACCTGGCCGACCTGTTCCGCGCCACCCTGCGCGACCTGGCCGACGCCGGTCACCTCGCCCCCGGCACCGACGTCGACCTGGAGGCCGACCGCCTGCACGCCCTGTTCGACGGCCTGTGCCTGCACGCCGTCACCGCGCCCGACCGCATGCCCCCCGCCCGCGTCCGCGAACTCTACGAACACCACCTGAACACCCTGATCCGCCCGTGACGGCCCCTGCTTCTAGCGGAGGAAGGCGGCGACCGCGGGTGCCACCGCGTCCGCCGGCGCGTCGTGGCCCTGGCCCTCCAGAACGGTGAGCCGCCCGTCCGGCAGCAGGCCGGCGAGCCGGTCGGCGGTGTCGCGGAAGAACCGCGGGCTGGCCCCGCCGGCGATGACCAGGGTCGGAACGCCGATCTTCCGCACGCGGTCCGCCGGGACGGCGCCGTCTCCCATGATCTCGAAGTCGTAGGGCATCGTCGGGGCCACCGCGAGCATCCCCGGGTCGCCGCTCACGCCTTCGACCATCTCCGGCGGCATGCCCGAGGCCGTCAGGAACAGCTTTATCGCGTCGCGGCGGCGGCCGTCCGCGACGGCCTGCCGCACGCCCTCGGCGAGCCGCCGGGCGCCTTGCCTGTCGTCCTCGTCGTCCGACCCGTACGGCGGCTCGTGCAGCACGAGCCGGGTGATCGGCAGCCCGGCCGCGGCCGCCTCCAGGGCCAGCCCCGCCCCGGACGAGATCCCGTACACCGCCGCCGCGCCCCCGGCCGTCTCGATCAGCGCGGCCAGATCGTCGATCTCCCGCGCCACGGCGTACGGCGCCGTGTCCCCGCTGTCACCCCGTCCCCGGCGGTCGTAGTTGACCACCGTGAACTCCCCGGCGAGCCGCTCGGCCAGCGCGGCCGTCGTGCCCCGGACGCAGAACATCCCGCCCACCAGGATCACCGCGGGCCCCTGACCCAGCCGATCGAACGCGATCCGCGTCCCGTCCGCCGAACGCACGAAACTCGTCATGACATCCCTCCAGTCGCAAGGACAGACCGCGCGCCCACCGGAAACTCATCGGCCGAAGGAGGGAACCCGTTCGCGGAGATCGGCCGAGTACCGGGTGACATCCACCCGAAGGGATCTCCAATGAACGGACGTGGTAGATGTTGCCCTCGCCGTCCGACCTTCCTGACGGCGTTCCGCAAACGCGCGCCGTACGACCTGCCGCGGTGCGACGCGCGTCCCTTGGCTCTACGGACCGCGCGGGCGTCACCCTCTACCGCGTCGAGAACGGCTACCTGCGCAGGGAGATCTTCGTGGACCGGAAGACCTACGCCTACATGGGCTTCCGCGTCGTCGCCGTGAAGGACCACCGCGAGACCGGCCTGCGCCCCGTCAGGCAGGGCCAGATCATCGGCTGGGGCGCCCTGACCCGAGGCGCCTTCGTCGCCAAGCCCGGGGACCGCGCCTGACCCCATTCCCCGCATGCATGACCGGCACAAGCCGCATGCATGCGGGGAATCCTGCGCGGCCGTGACGCCCTAGATGATTGATTCCAAGCTGTCTGGTTGCGGTCAGTGATCGTAGGCGGTCAGGGATCGGGCGGTGGGCTGGGCGGTTTTGTCGTTGTGCCAGA
>NZ_JBEYTB010000028.1:0-59977 GCF_040642915.1 Actinomadura sp. NPDC047616 | reverse complement strand
GACGCTCGGCTGGGACACCCCAGCCGAGCGTCTCGCTAAGCTCCTGGCCGAAGCCAGTTGATCAACCGGTGTTGCGACGACCCCTCGAATGCGCCGCGTCCCGGGGGCCGTTCCGCGTCCAGGGGGTCTAGGCGCGGCTGGGCAGCGGGGCGTCGTGGACGGCGTGGTCGATGTCCACACGCTCCAGGTCGCGCAGGTGGTGGCGGCGCAGGACGAGGATCAGCACGGCGACCAGGCAGCTGGCCGCGCCGACGTAGTACGGCACGTCCGAGTTGATCTCTTCGCCGAGCCGTCCGGCGGCGTACGGGGCGATGGCGCCGCCGAGCCAGCGGACGAAGTTGTAGCCCGCCGAGGCGACCGGACGGGGCGCGTCGGAGACCTCCATGGCGGCCTCGGTGAAGGCGGTGTTGTTCAGCCCGATGGGGATGCCCGACAGGATCGTGGAGACGATGATCCCGGTCTGGCCCGACAGCGCCAGGCCGAGCTGGCACAGCACCAGCAGCCCCAGCGCCAGGTGCATCACCCGGACCGTTCCAATACGGCGCTGCAGGAACGGCGCGCCGAACACCGAGGCCAGCGCGACCAGCACGCCCCAGCCGAAGAACACCAGGCCGATGCCGTGCGCGTCCATGCCCAGGACGAACGGGGTGAAGGCCAGAACGGTGAAGAACGCGTAGTTGTAGAACAGCGCGGTGAACGCGGTGGTCGACAGGCCGCCGTGGGCGAGCACGCGGATCGGGTCCGACAGCCGGGTCCGCCGCTTCGGCGGGGGCGTCGGCCCCAGCAGCGCGGCGATCAGCAGGAAGCCCACGGCCATCAGGGCGGCGGTGCCGAAGAACGGGTAGCGCCAGCTCATGTCGCCGAGCAGCGCGCCCAGCAGGGGCCCCATCGAGATGCCGAGGCCGAGCGCCGCCTCGTACAGGATGATCGCGGACTCGGCGCCGCCGCTGGCCGCGCCGACGATCACCGCCAGGGCGGTGGCCACGAACAGCGCGTTGCCCAGCCCCCAGCCGGCGCGGAAGCCGATCAGCTGGCCCACCGTGTCGGACGTGCCCGCCAGCGAGGCGAACACGATCACCAGCGCGAGCCCGGCCAGCAGCGTGCGGCGGCCGCCGATGCGGCTGGACACCCAGCCGGTGACCAGCATCGCCACCGCCGTGATCAGGAAGTAGCTGGTGAACAGCAGGGAGACCTGGCTGGGCGTGGCGTCCAGGCCCTTGGCGATGGCGGGCAGGATGGGGTCGACCAGGCCGATGCCCATGAAGGCGACGACGGCGGCGAAGGCGGTGGCCCAGACCGCCAGCGGCTGGCGCAGGATGCCGCCGCGCCGCGCCGCCTGCTCGGGGGCGGACGGGGCGCCGGGGGGCGTCGCGTGCATGAAGGTCCTTTCAGGAGACGGTGAGGAGCCGTTCCAGGGCGGGCAGCGCCGCGGCCACGGCCGCACGGTCCTCGTCGCTGAGGGCGGCGAACCGCCCGGCCAGGAACGCCAGGCGGCGTTCGCGCCCGGCGCGCAGCCGGTCGGTGCCCGTCTCGGTGAGCCGGGCGGTGACGACGCGCGCGTCGGCGGCGTCCCGGCCCCGCGCGACCAGCCCGTCGCGTTCCAGCCGGTTGATCTGGGCGGTCATGGTCGGCAGCCGGACGCCGTGCTCGGCGGCGAGCTCGGTCATCCGGCGCGGCCCGGCCTCCAGCGAGCCCAGCACGGACAGCTGCTGGGCGGTGATGGGCTGGTCGGCGGACACCCGGCGCAGCAGCAGGACGACGTCGCGCATGCGCCGGTTGAACTGCTCGGCGAGCGCGCGGTCGGCGTCCGACGGCTGATGCGGCTGGGACGGCTGCCGGTTCGCCGGCGCCTGCCCGGCCGGGGACGCCGCGGACGTCGGCGCAGGGCGGGACATGGGGTCGGACGCTGTCACGGATGGTCACCTCACGGACAATTACTTAGACAGTCTAACTTAGTTTGGCTAACTATTCGCGTGAGCCCGGTCACACCAGCGTGCCGGACCGCGGCCCGGCACGGGCGGCATAGGCTGCCTGCATGGCGATGGAGACCTCGGCGGAGTCGCCGGTGCCGGTCCGCACCGTCCTGCAGGCGGTGGGCGGCTGGATCGGGCGCCTGGGCCGCATCTGGGTCGAGGGGCAGATCACCGACCTGAACGCCCGCGGCGGCACGGTCTACCTGACGCTGCGCGACCCCGTGGCCAACATGTCGGTGCGGGTCGTGGGGCCGCGCGCGGTGTTCGAGGCGGCCGGTCCCGCGGTGGCCGACGGCGCCCGGGTGGTGCTGCACGCCAAGCCCGACTTCTGGATCAACCGGGGGACGTTCTCGCTGGCCGCCCTGGAGGTGCGGCCGGTCGGCGTCGGCGAGCTGCTGGCCCGGCTGGAACGGCTCAAGCGGGTGCTGGCGTCCGAGGGGCTGTTCCGGCCCGAGCGCAAGCGGCCGCTGCCGTTCCTGCCCGGCAAGGTCGGCCTGATCTGCGGGCGCGACTCCGACGCCGAGCACGACGTGCTGCGCAACGGCCGGCGGCGCTGGCCCGCCGTGGCGTTCCAGGTCGAGAACGTCGCCGTGCAGGGCTCCTACGCGGTCGGCGAGGTGATGGAGGCGCTGCGCAGGCTGGACGCCGACCCCGAGATCGACGTGATCGTCATCGCCCGCGGCGGCGGGTCCATGGAGGACCTGCTGCCGTTCTCCGACGAGGCGCTGGTGCGGGCGGTGTCGGCCTGCCGCACCCCCGTGGTCAGCGCCATCGGGCACGAGCAGGACACCCCGCTGCTGGACCTGGTGGCCGACGTGCGGGCGTCCACGCCCACCGACGCGGCCAAGAAGGTCGTCCCGGACGTGCGCGAGCAGCTGCAGTACGTGCGGCAGCTGCGCGACCGCGGCCGCCGCTGCCTGGCCGGGGCCGTGGAGCGGGAGCTGGCGTGGCTGAAGGCGATGCGGTCGCGGCCGGCGCTGGCCGACCCGGTCCGCGAGATCGAACGGCAGGACGAGCAGGTGCGCGCGCTGCGCGACCGGGCCCGCCGCTGCCTGACCGCCGCCCTGGACCGGGCCGGCGACGAGCTGACGCACACCCGCGCGCGGCTGGTCGCCCTCTCCCCCGCCGCCACGCTCAAGCGCGGGTACGCGATCGTGCAGCGCGAGGACGACTCGGTGGTGCGGGAGGCCGGGGCGGTCGAGACCGGTGAGCGGCTGCTGGTGCGGCTGGCCGACGGCCGCATCGCGGTCACCGTCACCGGCGGCGACTAAGGTTGAACGGTGACCGAGGAGAATCCTGAGCAGCACGGCCCCGGTGAGCAGCGGCTGTCCTACGAGCAGGCCCGCGACCAGCTGGCGGAGGTCGTCCGGCGGCTGGAGACGGGCGGGCTCACGCTGGAGGAGTCGCTCGGCCTGTGGGAGCGCGGCGAGAAGCTCGCCGGGATCTGCGAGGAGTGGCTCGAAGGCGCCCGCGCGCGCCTGGCCGCGGCCATGAGCGAGCCCGCGGAAGGTGACGGCCAGGCCGCCCCCTTCTGAGGCCGCCACGAGGTCGTCTTGTTCCTCAGGACGGGTTCGCCGGTGAGGCCGTGGGCACCGGGACGCCGCCGGTCTGCTTGGGCTGCGGCTTGAGGGACGCGGCCAGCACCGCCAGCTCCTCGTAGGAGGCCGTACCGGTCACCACCAGGCTCACCCCGTCGGGCAGGGTGCGCGCCAGGGAGTTGGCCTTCTTGTCCTTGCGGTGGTACTTGGTCCAGGTGACGCCGTTCACCTGCTGGGTGCCGATCGGCTTCTTGTTGTTGGTCATCCGGGGGACGTACTCGGACGCCTTCTCGTTGCTCTGCTCCAGCGCCGCGTACTCGTCGCTGGGGGTGACGAACCCCAGATGCCACGCCACCGGTCCCTTGCCCTCGCCCAGGCCGTGCAGCCGCGAGCTGGTGGGACGCCACGTGGGCGGCAGGTTCTCGGGCGCGTGCACGGTGTAGGGGGCGTCGCTGCGCATCGCCCAGAGCTGGCTCTGGTAGTCGACGGTGGGCAGGACCTCCTTGTTGCTGCGCGGCGTGATCACGTAGATCGCCGCGACGAGCAGCAGGCAGGCGCCCATCGCCAGGGTGAACCCGCCCAGCCCGGTGGTCAGCCGCTTGTAGACGGCGGGGCTCACCCGGACCGGCCCCGTGGCCGCGGCCTGGTCGCCGCCCGGCGCCGCGGCCCGCGCCGGCGCCGACTCGTCCGGCGCGGCACCGTCGGAAGCGGCGGCGTCGTTTGGAGCGGTGTCGCCGGGCACGGTGTCGCTCGCGGGGGCGTCGCTCGGCGGGGCGTCGGACGTCGGTGGGGTCTTCTCGCTCACGTTCCCAGGATCCCGCACGGTCAGCCGTGCCCCGTCCGGGGGTTGTGGATCGTGGACACGATGGCCATGACGTCGTCGGCCAGCGCGCGCGAGGCCGCCTCGTCGTCGCTGAGGGAGATCTCCGACACCGCGCCCGCCATCGCCCCGGTCAGCACGACGACCAGCGCCTCGTCCACGCCCCCGTCGGCGGTGTGGAACAGGGCGGCGTTGCGGCGGGCCCACTTGTTGAGCCGCTGGCGCATGACGCGGTCGAAGCCGGGCGGCCCGTCGCCGGAGATGAACAGCCGGGCCACGTCCCGTTCGGCCAGGCAGCCGTCCAGGTAGGCGCCCGCCCCGGCGATGAACAGCCGCATGGGGTCGTTCTCACCGGCCTCGCGCGCCCGGTTCACCGCCTCCCGGGTGCGCTCCTGCTGGCGTCCCTGGAACTCCTCGAACAGCGTGAGGTACAGGTCCGCCTTGCCGTTGAAGTGGTGGTAGAGGCTGCCGACGCTGGCCCCCGCCTTGGCGACGATGTCGGTGACGGCGGCCTGGGCGAAGCCCGCCTCGCAGAACACGTCCCGCGCGGCGGCCAGCAGCGCGCTGCGCGTGGCGGCGCCGCGGTCGGAGGTGCGGGCGGGGGCGTCGCCGCCGGCGTCCGCCCGTGTCCCGGCCGCGTCCGCACCGCCGCCGGCCGCGGCGACCCCGCCGGAGGGGACATCGATCTCGCTGCTCATGAGCCCTGAGATTACGCCCTCCGGGCCGGTGGAGCGCGATCCGCCGATGCCCGGTCCGTCAAAAACGGGCCGTTCGGGGTATTGGATCCCCCATGCGCCTTGTCTGGTCTGGTCCAATTTGTGACCTCGGACGCGGCGCGCCGAGAATCCACGGAGATCACCGACCGAAAGGCCGCCGCCATGTCGCACGAGACCACCGTCCACTCCCCGCTCGTCACCGAGCCCGCGGCGCCGGACCGCAACCTGGCCCTGGAGCTGGTCCGGGTGACCGAGGCCGCCGCCATGGCCGCCGCCCGCTGGGTGGGCCGCGGCGACAAGAACGGCGCCGACGGCGCGGCCGTCAACGCCATGCGCCAGCTGATCAACACCGTGGCGATGCGGGGCGTGGTGGTGATCGGCGAGGGTGAGAAGGACAACGCCCCGATGCTGTTCAACGGCGAGCACGTGGGCGACGGCAGCGGCGCCGAGTGCGACGTGGCCGTGGACCCGATCGACGGCACCCGGCTGACCGCGATGGGCATGAGCAACGCGATCGCGGTGCTGGCGGTGGCGCCGCGCGGGTCGATGTACGACCCGTCGGCCGTGTTCTACATGGAGAAGCTGGCGACCGGCCCGGAGGCCGCCGACGCGGTGGACATCGAACGCCCGATCGCCGACAACATCGCCGCCGTCGCCCGCGCCAAGGGCTCCTCGCCGCACGACGTGACCGTGGTGATCCTGGACCGGCCGCGGCACGAGGACATCGTCCGGCAGGTCCGCGCCACCGGCGCCCGGATCAAGTTCATCACCGACGGGGACGTGGCCGGCGCGATCATGGCGGCGCGCGAGGGCACCGGCGTGGACCTGCTGCTGGGCATCGGCGGCACCCCGGAGGGGATCATCGCGGCCTGCGCGATCAAGGCGCTGGGCGGGGTGCTGCAGGGCCGGTTGTGGCCGCGCAACGACGAGGAGCGCGACAAGGCGCTGGCCGCCGGGCACGACCTGGACCGGGTGCTGACCACCGACGACCTGGTCACCTCCGACGACGTGTTCTTCGCCGCCACCGGCATCACCGACGGCGAGCTGGTGGACGGCGTGCGCTACCGCAAGGGCACCGCGGTCACGCACTCGCTGGTGATGCGCTCGCGCAGCGGCACCATCCGCTCGATCACCAGCGAGCACAAGCTGAACAAGCTGCGGGCCTACAGCGCGATCAACTTCGACACCGCGCAGTAGCGGCGCCGGCGGCCGGAGCCGCGGCCACGCGCCGCGGCTCGGCGGCGGCTCGACTCAGCGGCGGCTCAGCGGCGTGGCGGTGGCTCAGCGGCGGCGGTTCAGGCGGTCGCGGACGCGGTCGCGCAGGGTGCGCTTCGGGGTGCGGGCCCGCACCGAGCCGAAGATCATCGTGCCGCCGATCTCGACCGTGGGACCCTCGTCGTAGGGGCGGGTGCGCACGTCGCGGGTGCTGAGGACGGTGCGCCCGGTCACGTCCACGCGGACGCCGTCGGGCACCAGCAGGCGGATGCGGCCCCCCAGCACCATGGCGTCCAGCACCACGTGCCGCCGCTGCAGCACGGCCTGCCGCAGGTCGAGTTCGACGGTGCCGAACAGCGCCAGCAGCGGCAGCCGGACCGGCACCACCCACCGGCCCTCCCGCCGCATCCGGCCGAACATGGCGGACACGGGACGGTCGTCGACGAGGATCGGCTGGGTCTCCTGGGGGCCGAGATCGGCGGTGAGGCCGGTCAGGTCGCCGAGGGTGCGGGCGGCGTAGACGCGTTCGGTGCGCTCGGCGTGCTCGTCGATGGTGAGCCGCCCGTCGGCCAGGGCCTCCCGCAGCACGGCCGCCACGCGTTCCCGGTCGGCGTCGGAGGCGCGCAGTTCCCGCACGCTCGGTTCGCTCGGGGGCCGTCGGCTGGGGGTCTCCACGCTTAGAGGGTAGCCGCCGCCCGTCCCGGTCCCGCCGAACCCGCCGAACCCGCGGGGGCACGGAAGCGGGGTCGGAAGCGGCGTTGGAAAAGGTCGTCCACGGCCCGGAAAAATCTGTGGGGAATTGCCCGATCCGTCACCTACAGTGACGCTCATGGCCGTACAGCGTGGTGCGCAGACCTCCGTCCGGGGACCGGCCGCCGGGAGCGCGGCCGCGATCAGCCTGCGCGGGGTGGTCAAGCGCTTCGGCGACTTCACCGCCGTGGACGGCCTCGACCTGGAGGTGGCGCCCGGCACGTGCCTGGGCCTGCTCGGCCCGAACGGCGCGGGCAAGTCGACCACGATGAAGCTGCTCACCGCCCAGGCGATCGCCGACGAGGGCACGATCCACGTGCTGGGGCTGCCGGTGCCGGGCGAGTCCAAACGGGTGCGGGCGGCGATGGGCGTCGTCCCGCAGCAGGACAACCTGGACGAGGAGCTGACCGCCCGGGAGAACCTGGAGGTGTTCGCGCACCTGTACCGGGTGCCGCGGCGCCGGCGGCGGGCGGCCGTGGACGACGCGCTGGCCCTGGCGCACCTGACCGGCCGGGCGCACACCAAGGTCGACGACCTGTCGGGCGGGATGCGGCGGCGGCTGCTGATCGCGCGCGGGCTGGTGCACCGTCCCGCGCTGGTGCTGCTGGACGAGCCGACCGTGGGGCTGGACCCGCAGGTGCGCGCCGACCTGTGGGGGCTGATCGACGGGCTGCGCTCGCACGGCACGACGGTGCTGATGTCCACGCACTACATCGAGGAGGCCGAGCGGCTGGCCGACGACTGCGCGCTGATGTCGCGCGGCCGGGTGGTGGCGCGGGGCGCGCCCGCCGAGCTGATCGCCGAGCACGCCGGGCGGCAGGTCGTCGAGCACTTCGGCCCGCCGGAGCGGCTGGCGGAGGTCGAGCGGCTGGCGCGCGCGGCGGGGCTGGCGACCCGGCGCACCGGCCCGTCGGTGTCGGTGCTGAAGGCCGAGGCGATGCCGCCGTCGCTGGCCGAGGAGCTGGGGCCGGACGGCGTCCGCCGCGCCGCCACCCTGGAGGACGTGTTCGTGGTGCTCACCGGGGAGAAGGTCGAATGACCACCGATCACGCGACGGGGCAGGTCGCGCCGCCGCGCCCGCTGCGCAGGTTCGAGCTGGCGCCGGTGGGCGGGATCTGGCGGCACGAGCTGGCGCTGTTCCGCCGCTACTGGAAGTCGCAGACGTTCGCCGCGACCGTCGAGCCGACGTTCTACCTGCTGGCGTTCGGCTACGGGTTCGGGTCGCTGGTCGCGGTGGTGTCCGGCATGCGCTACCTGGACTTCATGGCGACCGGCGTGGTGGGCATCGCCGCGTTGTTCACCGCCGTGTTCCCGGGGATGTTCAACGGCTACATCCGGCGGGTGTTCCAGCACACCTACGACGCGATCCTGGCCACGCCGGTGGACGTGCACGAGCTGGTCACCGGCGAGGCGCTGTGGATCGCGGCCAAGGGGTCGGTGTACTCGTGCACGCCGCTGGTGGTGGCGCTGTTCTTCGGGCTGGACCCGTCGCCGGGCATGCTGCTGGTGCCGTTCCTGGTCTTCTGGCTGTCGCTGGGGTTCGCGCTGTTCGGGATGTGGACGTCCACGATCGTGCCGTCCATCAACTCGTTCGACTACGTGATCACGGGTGTGATCACGCCGCTGTTCCTGGTGGCGGGCACCTTCTTCCCGGTGGACGCGCTGCCGCGGTGGGCGCAGTACGTGGCGTGGGCCAACCCGCTGTACCACTGCGTGGAGCTGGTGCGGCACGCGGTGTTCGGGCTGCGTCCGCTGGTCGACCTGGGGCATCTGGCCCTGCTGGTGGTGTTCTCCGCGCTGATGTGGCTGCTGGCCGTGCGCGGCATGCGCCGCCGCCTCATCGACTGAGATCGCCCCGGCAAGGGGACCGGCCAGGGGATTCGCGCGCCGGGGGCGCTGCGGTACGCTGCCGCCCTGACGCGAAACTTTCTCATCTTCGGCCCCGGTGGCGGAGAGGCGGGCGCCGCATGACCGTGCGGATCACCGGGCGGGACCGGCGGGCGCGGCCGGCCGCCTACGCCGCGTTCGCCGTGCAGGGCCTGTGCTTCGCCTCGCTGGTGACGCAGGTGCCGCGGATCCAGAAGGCGCACCAGCTCAGCGACGCCACGCTGTCGCTGGTGCTGCTGACGGTGCCGCTGGTCGCCGGGCTGGGCAGCGTGCTGGCGGGCGCGGCGTTCGCGCGCGTCGGCAGCGGGCCGGTGCTGCGGGTGGCGCAGCCGGGGGTGTGCGCGGCGATCGTGCTGATCGGGACGACCGGCGACGCGGACGTGCCGCTGTACGCGGCGGTCGCGCTGTTCGGGCTGTTCGTCGGGGCGGTGGACGCGGCGATGAACGCCCAGGGCATCGCGGTCGAGCGGCGCTACGGCATGAGCCTGATCACCGGCTGCTACGCGGTGTGGAGCGTCGCGGGCATCCTCGGCGGCCTGTGGGCCTCGCTGTCCAACCGGATCGACCTGTCGCTGCCGGTCTGCTTCACCGCGGCCGCGGCGGTGGGGCTGGCCGGGACGCTGGGAACCGGACACCTGCTGTACGGCAGGCACGAGGAGGGCGACGGGCCGAGCGCCGAGGAGCTGAAGGCGGCCGGGCGGCGCGTCCCGTGGCGTCCGATCCTGGTGGTGGGAACGGCGATGGCCGTGGCGTACCTCGCCGACGCGGCTCTGTCCAACTACGGCGCCAAGTACCTGGACGACGAGCTGTCCGGCAGCGACTGGGTGGCTCCGCTGGGCTACGTGGCCTACCAGATCGCGATGGTGGTCAGCCGCGCCGTGGCCGACTTCGGCGTGCGGCGCTCGGGAGCGGTGCGGGTGGTGCGCGTGGGCGGGGCGATCGGCCTGGCGGGGATGGCGGGCGTGGTTGCCGCGCCCAACGCCGCCGTCGCCATCGCCGCGTTCGCCGTGGCGGGGCTGGGCCTCAGCGTGATCGCGCCGGTGTCGTACTCGGCCGCGGGCAAGGTGGACCCGACCGGGCTGGGCGTGGCCGTGGCACGGGTCAACGTCTTCAACTACGTGGGGTTCGTGCTGGGCGCCGCCGTCGTGGGGGCGATCGCGCCCATCGACCCGGACCACGGGCTGCGGCTGGCGTTCGTCGTGCCGACGGTGCTGGTGCTGCTGGTGTTCGTCACCGCCAGGGGCTTCGACCCGGTGGTGGACGGGAAGGCTCGGCCGGGCGCTCCTGCGATGGAGCGCCCGGCCGTCTGACCCGGGAGCCTGACGCCGTCGGCCGGACCTCCCGGAACGGGGCGTTAGTCAGGCTCAGGCATCTTCCAGGGCGACGACGGCGCGTTCCCCCGCGGCCTGCGCCTCCTCGGGGGACATGTCCTGCTGCGCACGGGCGAGGGCGACCTCGGCCGCGTCCACGGCGGCCCGGGCGGTGACCGCGTGCTCCTGAGCCCGGTCGAGGTCGCCGAGCCCGACACAGTCGAACGCCACCTGCGCGTCGTGAACGGCCATCTTCAGTTGTCGCGCGGCCTCGTCCAGACTCATCCATACCTCCTTCTGCGGGGAGCCTCTTCCTACCCTCCTGCACCCTCCGTAATCGCCCTACCCAGCAGTTCGGCGGCGCGCGCCAGGCGGGCCTCCGGCAGCCGGGCGTAGCCGAGCACCAGCGCGGGCGGGGCCTGCCCGGCGCGCGCGGCCGACCACATCGGCGCCGCCCCCGCCACCGCCACCCCGGCGCGGGCGGCGGACGCGACGACGGCCTCCTCGTCACATCCCCTGGGCAGCTCCAGGTAAAGGTGAATCCCGGCGGAGATTCCCCGCACCGCCGCGTTGGGCGCGTGGGCGCGCAGCGCCTTCACCAGGGCGTCGCGACGGGAGCGGTACTGCCGTCGCATGACCCGCAGGTGCCGGTCGTATCCGCCGTCGGCGATGAAACGTGCCAACGCGTACTGCTCCAGAACGGGATTCCCGAGGTCGGTCTGGGCGCGGTAGGCGCGCAGCCGTTCGGCCAGGTGCGGCGGCGCCACGGCCCAGCCCAGCCGCATGGCCGGGGCCAGGGACTTGCTCACCGACCCGAACAGCACGACGTGTTCGGGGGCGATGCCCTGCATGCACCCGACGGGATCGCGGTCGTAACGGAACTCGGCGTCGTAGTCGTCCTCCAGGATGAGGCCCCCCGTCCTGCGCGCCCACGCGATGAGGGCGGCGCGGCGGTGCGGGGCCAGCACCACACCGGTGGGGTACTGGTGCGCGGGCGTCACCAGCACAGCGCGCGCTTGGGTACGGACGAGCGCGTCAACGTCCAGGCCGTCACGGTCCACCGGGACGCGCACCAGCCGTATCCCGGTCGCCTCCAGCATCGGCAGCTGCCGCACGCTCGTGGGGTCCTCGACGGCCAGGACGCGGTGCCCCTCCTCGGCCAGCAGCCGCACCGTGGCCGCCAGGCCCTGCGCCACCCCGTTCATCACCAGCACCTGCTCCGGCCCGGCGTGCGCGGCGCGGACGCGGCCCAGGTATCCGGCCAGTTCGGCGCGCAGCGCGGGCACGCCCGCGGGGTCGGGGTAGATCAGCTCGTCGTTCGGCACGTCGCGCAGCACCGCGCGCATCGTCGCCAGCCAGCGCGCCCTGGGGAAGGCGGCGAGGTCGGGGATGCCGGGCCACAGGTCGTAGGCGAACTCGCCGCCCGCGTCCCGCGGCTCGGCGGCGGGGTCGTGCGCCGCCGCGGACGTCCCGGCGCGGGGGGACGGCGCGTCGACGGCGGGCGCCCTGCGCACGGTGGCCTTCGCCTGCGGGGCGGGTGCGGTGGGCGCGTCGTCCCAGGGTGCGAGGCGGGGCGGCGGGGTCTCGTCGGGGCGGGCCAGGGGCGCGACCCGCGTGCCGTCCCCGCGTCGCGCCAGGAGGAAGCCCTCGGCGACGAGTTGCTCGTAGGCGGCGACCACCACACCGCGGGAGACGTCGAGGTCCCGGGAAAGGTCGCGGCTGGACGGCAGCCGCGTCCCTGGGGCCAGCCGCCCGGAGCGGATCGCCGCGCGGAATCCGGCGGCGATCTGTGTGGCCAGCCGTCCGGCGGACCGGTCGAGGGGAAGATGCAGATCCGTCACATGAGGTTCAGCGTTTCCAACGCCGTATCCCGTCACCCGTGGACCACGAGGTCCGTGCCCCAGCGCCGCCCCGCGCGCGCGGCGGTCGTACGCTGTAGGGCGGCCCCACCGGATGCCCGGGCCGCGCCCCCGCCGGGTGCGCGCCCGTGAGCAAGACAGCGCGCGAGGTTCATCGATGCCCGAGTTCTCCTACACCGACCTGCTGCCGACCGGCCCGGACGACACCGAGTACCGGCTGCTGACGTCCGAGGGCGTGTCGACGTTCGAGGCGGGCGGGCGGAGGTTCCTGCAGGTCGAGCCGGAGGCGCTGCGGCTGCTCACCGAGACCGCCATGCGCGACGTCGCGCACCTGCTGCGGCCCGCCCACCTGGCGCAGCTGCGCAAGATCCTGGACGACCCCGAGGCCAGCCCCAACGACCGGTTCGTGGCGCTGGACCTGCTGAAGAACGCCGGCATCGCCTCCGGCGGCGTGCTGCCGATGTGCCAGGACACCGGCACCGCGATCGTCATGGGCAAGCGGGGCCAGCACGTGCTCACCGACGGCCGCGACGAGGAGCACATCTCGCGCGGCGTGTACGACGCCTACACCCGGCTGAACCTGCGCTACTCCCAGATGGCGCCGCTGACCATGTGGGAGGAGAAGAACACCGGCAGCAACCTGCCCGCGCAGGTCGAGCTGTACGCCACGTCCGGCGACGCCTACAAGTTCCTGTTCATGGCCAAGGGCGGCGGCAGCGCCAACAAGTCGTTCCTGTACCAGGAGACCAAGGCCGTCCTGAACCCGAAGCGGATGATGTCCTTCCTGGAGGAGAAGATCCGCTCGCTGGGCACGGCGGCCTGCCCGCCGTACCACCTGGCGATCGTGGTGGGCGGCACGTCCGCCGAGTACGCGCTCAAGACCGCCAAGTACGCCTCCGCGCACTACCTGGACGCCCTGCCCACCGAGGGCTCCCCGCTCGGCCACGGCTTCCGCGACCTGGAGCTGGAGCAGCAGGTGTTCGAGCTGACCCAGCGGCTCGGCATCGGCGCGCAGTTCGGCGGCAAGTACTTCTGCCACGACGTGCGCGTGGTGCGGCTGCCCCGGCACGGCGCGTCGTGCCCGGTGGCGATCGCCGTGTCGTGCAGCGCCGACCGGCAGGCCCTCGGCAAGATCACCGCGGAGGGCGTGTTCCTGGAGCGGCTGGAGACCGACCCGGCCCGCTACCTGCCCGACACCACCGACGACCAGCTCGACGGCGAGGTGGTGCGCGTCGACCTGAACCGGCCGATGGACGAGATCCGCGCCGAGCTCACCCGCTACCCGGTCAAGACCCGGCTGTCGCTGACCGGGCCGCTGGTGGTGGCCCGCGACATCGCGCACGCCAAGATCAAGGAGCGGCTGGACGCGGGCGAGCCGATGCCGGCGTACCTGCGCGACCACGCCGTCTACTACGCGGGCCCGGCCAAGACGCCCGAGGGGTACGCCTCCGGCTCGTTCGGCCCGACCACCGCCGGTCGCATGGACTCCTACGTCGAGCAGTTCCAGGCGGCGGGCGGGTCGATGGTCATGCTGGCCAAGGGCAACCGGTCGCAGCAGGTCACCGACGCGTGCAAGAAGCACGGCGGCTTCTACCTGGGCTCCATCGGCGGCCCGGCCGCGCGGCTGGCGCAGGACTGCATCAAGAAGGTGGAGGTCCTGGAGTACCCGGAGCTGGGCATGGAGGCCGTCTGGAAGATCGAGGTGGTCGACTTCCCGGCGTTCATCGTGGTGGACGACAAGGGCAACGACTTCTTCGCCGACACCACCGGCCCGCTGCTGACGATCGGGCGGCGGTAGCGGCGCGGGACACCGGCAGGCACATCACCCGACACCCCAACAAACTGCCCCAGACCGCCGGGTGACGGAGGGGCCCCTCCGGTATCTTGTCCGCCATGTCCCGGTCAGAGCGCCTCGTTCTCGCGACGCGCTACCGGCTGGTCTCGCGCATGGGCCAAGGCGCCAACGGCACGGTCTGGAAGGGTCACGACGACCTCCTCGACCGCGCCGTGGCGATCAAGGAACTGCGGGTGCCGGAGGACCTGTCCGAGGACGACCGGGTCGTCTTCTACCGGCGCACCCTGCGCGAGGCGCGGGCCCCGGCCCAGCTGCGCACCCCGTCGATCGTCGAGGTCTACGACGTGGTGATCGAGCAGGGCCGGCCGTGGATCGTGATGGAGCTGGTCGAGGCGCCCAGCCTGGAGCAGATCATCCGGGAGTCCGGCCCGCTGCCGCCCGAGCGGGTCGGCCCCATCGCCCGCCAGCTGCTGGACGCGCTGGCGGCCGCGCACCGCGCCGGGATCGTGCACCGCGACCTCAAGCCCGGCAACGTGCTGCTGGACGGCGACCGGGTGGTGCTCACCGACTTCGGGCTGTGCTTTCCGGCCGGGTCGGCGAGCCTGACCGGGTCGGGCCACTTCATGGGGTCGCCCGCGTACGTGGCGCCGGAGGTGGCCGCCGGCGAGCAGGCCACCCCGCGTTCGGACCTGTGGTCGCTGGGCGCCACGCTGTTCGCCGCGCTGGAGGGCCGCCCGCCCTTCGAGCGCGGCAACGTGATGGCCACCCTCAGCGCGCTGGCCAACGAGCCCGCGCCCGTCCCGCGCAACGCCGGGCCCCTGGCGCCCGTGGTGAGCGGCCTGCTGGAGAAGAACCCCGCCCGGCGGCTCAGCCACGCCCGCGCGGCCGACCGGCTGGAACGGGCGCTGGCCGGGCCGCGCTCGGGCCGCCGCCCGCCGACCCCGCGGCTGCGGGTGATGGCGGCGATCGCGCTGGCCGGGGCGACGGTGGCGTCCTGCGGCATCGGCGCCACCGCGCTGGTCATCGGCATGTCCCGGGAGAGCTCCGGCCCGTCGCCCACCGAGCCCGCCACGGCCGCCGCGCGCCCCCGGGCGGGCGGCGGCGACGCCGACGCGGCCCCGCCCGGCACCGCGTCCGCCACGCTGGTCGTACGGGCCCGCACCGACCACTGCAAGGTCTTCGTCTCGGTGCCCGGCCCCAGCATCGAGGTGCTCACCGACGAGACGCTGCCGCGCGGGGACGCCCGCCAGTACGACCGGCCCCGTCTCAACGCCGTGATCCACGACGCGTCCGCGTGCGACGTGTGGGTCAACGGGCAGCGCAAGCCGCTCGGCGAGCCGGGCCGGCGGCAGACCTACACCGTCACCAAGGACACCCCCGGAAGCTGACCGCTCGCCGCGCCCCGGGCGCCGGGCGTCAGGCCATGCGTCGGCACGGAATGCGGCAGGCCCCGCCGGGAATGCACAGGGCCGTCTTCGAAGCTGCTGAGAGAGCAGGGTTGAGATCCGAAGCCGGAGGTGGCCTTCCATGAGCGAGCACGCGCAGTTCCGGATCGAGCACGACTCCATGGGCGAGGTGCGCGTCCCCGCCGACGCCAAGTGGCGGGCGCAGACACAGCGCGCGGTGGAGAACTTCCCGATCTCCGGGCGGACGCTGGAACCCGCGCACATCGCGGCGCTCGGTCACGTGAAGGCGGCCGCCGCGACCGTCAACGCCGAGCTGGGCGTGCTGGACAAGGACCTGGCCGAGGCGATCCGCGAGGCCGCCCTGGAGGTCGCCGACGGCCGCTGGAACGACCAGTTCCCCGTCGACGTGTTCCAGACCGGGTCCGGGACGTCGTCCAACATGAACGCCAACGAGGTCATCGCGACGCTGGCGCAGGAACGGCTGGGCCGCCCCGTGCACCCCAACGACCACGTCAACGCCTCCCAGTCGTCCAACGACGTGTTCCCCTCCTCCATCCACATCGCGGCCACGGGCGCGGTCGTCAACGAGCTGATCCCGGCGCTGCGGCACCTGGAGGCGGCGCTCGGCCGCAAGGCCGCCGAGTTCGCCACCGTCGTCAAGGCGGGCCGCACCCACCTGATGGACGCCACCCCGGTCACGCTCGGCCAGGAGTTCGGCGGCTACGCGGCGCAGGTGCGGCACGGGGTGGAGCGGCTGGAGGCCGTGCTGCCGCGGCTGGCCGAGCTGCCGCTGGGCGGCACCGCCGTCGGCACCGGCATCAACACCCCCGAGGGCTTCGCGCCGCGCGTCATCGCCGAGATCGCCCGCGTCACCGGGCTGCCGCTGACCGAGGCGCGCGACCACTTCGAGGCGCAGGGCGCCCGGGACGGCCTGGTGGAGGCCAGCGGGGCGCTGCGCACCGTCGCGGTCGGCCTCAACAAGATCGCCAACGATCTGCGCTGGATGGGCTCGGGGCCGCGCGCCGGGCTGGCCGAGATCCGGCTGCCCGACCTGCAGCCCGGCTCCTCGATCATGCCGGGCAAGGTCAACCCGGTGATCCCCGAGGCGGTGACCCAGGTGGCCGCCCAGGTGATCGGCAACGACGCGGCCGTCGCGTTCGGCGGCGCGTCCGGCAGCTTCGAGCTGAACGTCATGCTGCCGATGCTGGCCCGCAACCTGCTGGAGTCGATCACCCTGCTGGCCGGCGCGTCACGGCTGCTGGCCGACCGCTGCGTCGACGGCATCGAGGCGAACGTCGAGCGGCTGCGCGAGTACGCCGAGTCGTCCCCGTCGATCGTCACGCCGCTCAACCGCTACATCGGCTACGAGGAGGCCGCCAAGGTCGCCAAGCAGGCCCTGGCCGAGCGCAGGACCATCCGCGAGGTGGTGCTGGAACGCGGCTACGTCGACGACGGCAGGCTCACCCTGGAGCAGCTCGACGCGGCCCTGGACGTGCTGTCCATGACCAACGCCGAGCCGCCAGGACGCTCCTGACCGCGACCTGCGTCCGTCGGGGACGGACGGGCCGTCAGTACCAGCCCGTGCTCTGCGAGTGCTGCCACGCCGCGCACGGGCTGCCGTACCGGCCCTTGATGTAGCCGAGGCCCCAGCGGATCTGCGTCTTGGCGTTGGTGCGCCAGTCGGCGCCCTCGCTGGCCATCTTGGAGCCGGGCAGTGCCTGCGGGATGCCGTACGCGCCGGAGGTGGGGTTGGAGGCGCGGTAGTTCCAGTGGCTTTCCTTGTTCCACAGGTTCACCAGGCAGCCGAACTGGGTGCTGGGGTTGAACCCGTAGTTGTCCATGATGGCCTTGGCGTACGCCTGCGCCTCGCCCGCGGGCATCGGGTTGCCCGCCGTCGGCGCGCCGCCCGACCCGCCTTCGTCCTTGTCCTCGGGCTTCTTGGTCGGGATCGGGGTGCCCTTGGGCAGCAGCGCGGGCCGCTTGACGGTCTCCTTGCGCGCGTTGCGGGAGGCGCGTTCCACCGCCTGCTTGTGGCGCGCGGCGGCCAGGGCCTCCAGGTCCACGGGCGGCTGCTTGGGGGCGTCCGCCAGCGGGGACGGCTGCACGACGGTCTTGTCTCCCTCGCCGCCGGTGAAGGCGAACGCGGCGACCGCGCCGCCGCCGACCAGCACCAGCGCGCCGGCCGCCACCGCGGCGACCTTCAGTCCCGTGCGCCCGCCGCCCGGCCGGCCCGGCTCACCGGGAGCCTTGGCCGCCTTGGGCGCCTTTGAGGCCCTGCGCGCCCTGGCGGGCTTGCGGGAACGCGGCGCAGGCCCCTGGGGCATGCCCGGGCCGACCTCGATCTCCTCGCGCGGGGCGTCGGGGGCGCCGTAGGGCGCCTGCGCCGGGTCGCCCGTGGAAACGGCCTGCAACGTGGCGGTGTCCCCGCCGGGCTCGCCGAGACCGTCGCCCGCACGCGCGGACGCCCCGGCGACGCGCACGTCGCTCTCATGGGGGCTCTGCCGCGGAAGCTGGTGGGGAGCCGCCTGGAAGGGCGTCTGCGGCTCCGGCTGTGGGGACTGTCGATCGTCTCGCCTAGGGGACCCGGGGCGGTCTCCGTACAAGGCGGTCCTTCCGACGGTCGCACGCGCATGGTCACGCGCACGAACTGCTTCCACCCCCGGCCCACTCGGGGGGTGCTTACGGGGAGACACAATGCCCGACGGAAAGGGAGGCTCCGCAACAGGAACGAGACGAATGCTGCGGATGAGACTTTTGTCAACCCACCGGTAACGTCCCCAAAACGGGGATGAGACCTGCGATTCCGCAGGACGCCGTGCGGTCTTGTGACCTTCCTCACATGTACACGCAGCGGCGTTTAACGATCACAATGCGCACCCGGATTGGCCTCGGAAAGCACCGCGCCCCGGCGGCCCGCACGGGACCACCGGGGCGCGGCGCGCGACCCGCTCGACCGTCAGGCGCCCACGTCGCCCAGCATGTCGGTCACCAGCTCGGCGATCGGCGACCGTTCCGAGCGCGTCAGCGTGACGTGCGCGAACAACGGGTGCCCCTTGAGCCGCTCCACCACGGCGGCCACCCCGTCGTGCCGCCCCACCCGCAGGTTGTCGCGCTGCGCGACGTCATGGGTGAGCACCACGCGCGAGCCCGCGCCGATGCGCGACAGCACGGTGAGCAGCACCCCGCGCTCCAGCGACTGCGCCTCGTCCACGATCACGAAGGCGTCGTGCAGGGACCGGCCGCGGATGTGGGTGAGCGGCAGCACCTCCAGCATGCCGCGGTCGAGGACCTCCTCGATGACCTCCGGGGTGGTCACCGCCGACAGCGTGTCGTAGACGGCCTGCGCCCAGGGCGACATCTTCTCGTTCTCGGTGCCCGGCAGGTAGCCCAGCTCCTGGCCGCCGACGGCGTACAGCGGGCGGAACACCACGACCTTGCGGTGGCGGCGGCGCTCCAGCACGGCCTCCAGGCCCGCGCACAGCGCCAGGGCGGACTTGCCGGTGCCGGCCCGGCCGCCCAGCGACACGATGCCCACGTCCTCGTCCATCAGCAGGTCGAGCGCCACCCGCTGTTCGGCGGAGCGGCCGCGCAGGCCGAACACCTCGCGGTCGCCGCGCACCAGCCGGACCGACTTGTCGGGCTGCACCCGGGCCAGCGCCGAGCCGCGCTCCGACAGCAGCCGCAGGCCCGTGTGGCACGGCAGGTCGCGCGCCTCCTCCAGGTCGGCCGTGCCGGTGTCGTACAGCTCCTCGATCAGGTCGGCGGGCACCTCCAGCTCGCGCATCCCGGTCCAGCCGGACTCCACGACCGCCAGCTCGGCCCGGTACTCCTCGGCCGCCAGCCCCACCGCCGACGCCTTGACCCGCATCGGCAGGTCCTTGGACACCAGCACCACGTCGCGGCCCTCCCGGGCCAGCCAGGCCGCCACCGACAGGATGCGGGTGTCGTTGTCGCCCAGCCGGAACCCGTCCGGGAGCACGGTGGGGTCGGAGTGGTTGAGTTCGACCCGGACCGTTCCACCCAGCTCCCCGACCGGCACCGGGTCGTCCAGCCGCCCGTGCGCGACCCGCAGGTCGTCCAGGGTCCGCAGGGCCTGCCGGGCAAAGTAGCCCAGCTCCGGGTGGTGGCGCTTGGCCTCGAGCTCGGAGATGACGACGATGGGGAGTACGACCTCGTGCTCGGCGAACCGGGTCATCGCCCCCGGGTCGGCGAGCAGGACGCTGGTGTCGAGGACGTACGTGCGCCGAACCGAGCCGTCGGTCCCGGGCCCGGAGGAGCCCCCGGAGAGGGGCCGGCGCGTGGAGGTTGTGGCCACTCGATCTCCCTGTGCAGAGGGGATTTGCCGGTGGCGCCGCAGTCCGCCCCCGTCACGTCCGGGACCGGCGCGGTCTCCGGGACATCTGGGGCGGTGATCGGCGGGAACGGCGGGCGCTCCCGCGAGTGATCCTCAGGAACCGAAGCGCCGGTGCCGCGCGGCGTAGGAGCGCAGCGCCCGCAGGAAGTCGACCTTGCGGAAGTCCGGCCAGTGGACCTCGCAGAAATAGAACTCCGAGTGGGCGCTCTGCCACAGCATGAACCCCGACAGGCGCTGCTCCCCCGAGGTGCGGATGAGCAGGTCCGGGTCGGGCTGGCCGCGCGTGTAGAGATGCTCCGCGATGTGCTCGACGTCGAGGACCTCGGCGAGCTCCTCGATGCTGGTGCCTTTGCCCGCCTGCTCAAGCAGCAGTGAGCGCACCGCATCAGCGATCTCACGCCTACCTCCATACCCAACCGCGACGTTCACAATCAGGCCGGGGGCGCCGGATGTGGCCTCATAGGCGTCTTTCAGGACACGCGCCGTCTTGTCGGGCAGCAGGTCCAGCGCGCCGACCGGCTTGACGTGCCAGCCGTCGGCGGCGAGTTTCTGCACGGTGTTCTCGATGATCTCCAGCAGCGGGTCGAGCTCGGCGGCGGGCCGCGACAGGTTGTCGGTGGACAGCAGCCACAGCGTGACCACCTCGACCCCGGCCTCGGTGCACCAGTGCAGCAGTTCGGAGATCTTGTCGGCTCCGGCGCGGTGGCCGGTGTTGACGTCGGTCAGGCCCATGGAGCGGGCCCAGCGGCGGTTGCCGTCCAGGATCACCCCGACGTGGCGGGGGATGTTGTCGGTGGGCAGCGACGCCTCGACGCGCCGCTCGTACATGCGGTAGACGGCGTCGCGGATCGCCGCGTACGGGCCGCTGCGGCGGACGGCCGAGGTCACGCGTGCGCGGTGTCCGTCCTCCTTGGCAGTGTCACGGCTCACGTCGGATTCCGCTCCGCGACGCGTCCCACCCCACCGAACCCCCATGTGGGCTTCCCTTCGAGCAGCCGTCTCCTGTGAGAACGAGGCTCAATTATGGCTCGCGAGCAAGGGTTGTCCTACCGTCTTGGACGTTTGCGGCCTCGTGCGCGGTTTCAGCATATTTCGCACCGAACGGCAGGAAATCCCTCGGGAGGGCGACGCGCGGGCCGGGGCGGCTACGCCTGGGGTCCGGCCGCGCGGGCGCGCTCGACGTGCTCCAGGGCGGCGCGCAGTTCGGCGAGCCACTCGTCGGTGTTCTTGCCGACCAGCCGGACGCACCAGGCCAGCGCGTCACTGCGGCTGCGCGCCACGCCCGCCTCGACCAGGGTGTCCAGGACGCGTCGTTCGGGCTGGCGCAGCCGGGTCATCACCGGCACCGACAGCGTGGTGAACATCTCGCGGACGCCCCCGCAGACCACCCCCCAGGACACGCGCTGCCCGAAGCGGTGCTCGGCCTCGCGGGCGATGGCCATGCGGCGTTCCCGGGTGTCCTCGCGGAAGCGCTGGATGTGCCCGGCCAGCATGGCGGCGCGCTCGGTCTCCGAGACGCCGCGCGCGGCCGCGGGCTCGGGCAGGCGGCCGACCACGCTGATCTCCTCGCGGTCGAGGACGACCTCGACCGGCCCTTCGAACCAGCCCTCGGGCAGGCGGCCGGTGAACCAGCCCCGGACCTTCTCCACCGCCTCGCTCGTAGTCATGTAATCAAAATTACAGGCTCCCGCGACGTCCCCGGCCAGCCGCCCCACGATTGACACACGCCATCTTTTGAGAGTTACTGTCACTTCATAGTGAATCTCATACGGAGGTGACTCTCATGGCGGGGGCGGACCCGCGGCGCTGGTGGGCCCTGGGCGCGCTGGCGCTGGCGCTGCTGGCACTGGGCTTCGACCTGACGATCCTGAACGTGGCGCTGGCCACCATGTCGCGGGAGCTGGACGCCGGGACCAGCGAGCTGCAGTGGATCGTCGACTCCTACGTCCTGGTGTTCGCGGCGCTGCTGCTGCCGGCCGGGCTGCTGGGCGACCGGTTCGGCCGCAAGCGGATGCTGCTGGTGGGCCTCGCGGTGTTCGGCGCCGCCTCCGTCGGCGGGGCGCTGGCCGGCTCCCCCGGCTGGGTGGTCGCGGCACGCGTCGCCATGGGCGTCGGCGCCGCGGTGCTGATGCCGCTGTCCATGTCGATCCTGCCGACGATCTTCCCGCCGGAGGAGCGCACCCGGGCGATCGCGGTGTGGACCGGCTCGATGGCGCTCGGCCTGCCGCTCGGGCCGCTGCTGGGCGGCTGGCTGCTGGAGCACTTCTGGTGGGGCTCGATCTTCGTGATCAACGTTCCGGTGGTCGTCGTCGCGATGGGGGCCATCGCGCTGCTCGTCCCCGAGTCGCGCGACCCGGCCCGGCCCTCGCTGGACGTCCCGGGCGCGCTGCTGTCGATCAGCGGCCTGGCGGCCCTGGTGTACGGGGTGATCGAGGGACCGGTGGCGGGGTGGGGCGACCCCGGGGTGATGGGCGCGCTGGCCGCCGGGGTGGTGCTGCTGGCGAACCTCGTCGTCTGGGAGAGCCGGGCCCGGCAGCCGATGATGAACCTGGCGCTGTTCCGCGACCGGCGGTTCGTCTGGTCGGCGGCGGTCACCACGGCCGCCAACCTGATGATGGCCGGGATCCTGTTCGTCCTGCCCCAGTATCTGCAGGTGGTGCTGGGCAACGACGCGTTCGGCACCGGGCTGCGGCTGATCCCGATGCTGCTCGGCCTGCTGGTCGGCGCGGTCCTCACCGACCGGCTGGCCGCCCGCGCCGGGCACAAGCCGATCATGGTCGCGGGCCTGGCGGTGCTCGGCGCCGGGTTCGGGCTGGGCGCGCTGACCGGCGCGGACGGCGGCTACTCCTACGCCGCCCTGTGGCTGACCGTGCTCGGCGTGGGCCTCGGCCTGACCATGGTGCCCGCCATGGACCTGGTGATCTCGCTGCTGCCCGGCGGTGAGGTCGGCCGCGACTCCGGGCTGGTGCAGACGCTGCGGCAGACCGGTTCCGCGCTGGGCATCGCGCTGCTCGGCAGCCTGCTGTCCCAGCTGTACCGGGACCGCGTGGAGACGGACGGGCTCCCGCGCGAGGCGGCCGGCGCCGCGCGCGACTCGGTCGGCGGGGCGGCGGCGGTGGCGCAGCGGCTCGGCGACGACGCGCTGCTCGCCTCGGCCCGCGAGGCGTTCGTGCACGGCATGAACGGACTGCTGGCCGCCTGCGCGGGCCTCACCGCGGTCATGGCGGTGCTGGCGCTGGCGTTCCTGCCGGGACGGCGGGCGGGCCGAGATGCGGCCGCGTCCGGCGATGGCCGACAATCGACCCATGCGCACGCGGCCGACTGACCAGCGCCCGTCCGGACAGGGCGGGGAGCGTCCCGCCGACCAGCCGGTGGACCGGCTGGAGCGCCACCTGCGCGGGCTGCCGCTGCGCGAGCGCAAGAAGCTGCGCACCCGCAGGTCGATCCAGAACCACGCCCTGCGGCTGTTCGCCGAGCAGGGCTACGAGGCCACGACGGTGGAGCAGATCGCCGCGGCCGCCGAGGTGTCCCCCAGCACGTTCTTCCGCTACTTCCCGTCCAAGGAGGACGTGGTCGTCACCGACGAGTACGACCCGATCATGGCCGAGCTGTTCCGTGCCCAGCCGCCGGAGCTGCCCGTGGTGGAGGCGCTGCGAACGACCTACCGCGAGGTGTTCCGGCACATGTGGGCCGAGGACATGGACGCGATCGTCACGCGGGTCCGGCTGATGACGGAGGTGCCGGCGCTGCGCGCCCGGACGCTGGAGTCGATCCGCGCGGGCACGCTCGGGATCGTCAGCGAACTCGTCGCCGAGCGCACCGGGCGGTCGGTCAGGGACCCGGAGGTACAGGCGTTCTCCTGGGCGATGATCGGCGTGATGATCGGCGCCATGTACACCTGGATCGACGGCGGCGGCAAGGAGGACCTGGGCGACCTCATCGACCGCAACATGGCGTTCCTGGCGGCGGGCTGCCCGATCGACGCCCCGCCCGCGGGCTGACCGGGGTCAGCGCGCCGAGGGTCGGGGCAGCCCGCGATTCTCAGTACGCGATGCTCAGTACGCGATGCTCAGTAGGCGATGCTCGAGGCGCGCCGCGGATTGACGCGCACCGCGCCCTTGAAGTTGCGGAAGTAGACGTCCTGCACCTGCACCACGGTGCCGCGGCGCGGCGCGGCGATCATCTTGCCGTCGCCGATGTAGAGCGCGATGTGCGAGATGTAGCCGGGCGCGGTCGGGTCGTTGGCCCAGATGAGCATGTCGCCCGGCTGCGCCTTCTCGAACGGGATCACCCAGCCGGCGCGGGCCTGGTCGGCGGCCACGCGCGGCAGGCGGACCCCGGCGCGGGCGAAGGCGTACTGCATCAGCCCCGAGCAGTCGTAGCCGCCCTCGGCCTCCGACTCGCCGCCCCACACGTACGGCCAGCCCAGCCGCGTCCGCGCCGCCTCGATCACCGTGCGCACCTGCCGGGCGGTCATCACCTGGCCGTTGGCCGCGGGCAGCCTCTCGGCGCTCGGGTAGTCGATCTCGGGGTCGACCTCGACGGCCTTGGCCTGCCTCGGCAGCACCTTGGCGCGCAGGTGCCTGATCAGCTCGGCCCGGTCGACCTTGGGGGCGGAGATCAGCAGGGCGTTGCCGGACGGCACCCCCAGCGCGCGTGCCGTGTCGCGCGAGACGACGGCGTCGACGTCGGCGATGCCCATGGTGGCGTACGCGCCGACCCGCACCTCGCTCTGCCGGTCCTTGCCGCCGATGGGGACGCGGCTGCCGAGCTGCAGCCCGCCGTCGCTGCCCATGGTGAACGAGACCGCCACGTCGCCCGCGGCGATGTTGCGCCACAGCGCGTCGGACTGGGCGGTGGGCTTGGGCGTGTAGTTGCGGAAGGTGGACGGGTCGACGCCCAGCAGCCCCACCCGCTTGCCCGCGACCATGGCCTGGACGGCGTCGACGACCTCGACGCCCTTCACGCCCCTGATCTTGCGAATCTTCTCGACGGTGCCGGCGGACAGCGTGCCGGGCGCGGCCACGAGCACGTGCGGGGTGAGCCGCTTGCCGAGCGGAGCCACCGCCGCGGGGGACAGCGCGGAGGTGCCGGACGCGGCGACGAACCGGCCGGCGATCTGCGTCTGCGGCTGCGGCCCGGGGGACGCGGACGAGCCGTGGGCCAGCAGCACCGCGACGTCGGCGGCCAGTGTGGTCGCCGCCGTCACGCCGATGATCATCGGTAGCATCCGGCGGCTCGGCTCGCGCACCCCACCACTCCCTCGTCCCTCGCCCCGACCGGCCCCACGATCGTGACCCTGGTGACTATGACCGATTTCGCGGCTTACGTCCAGGTACATACCGTAACCAGCGCCACTTCCGGCGATCCGCCCGCGAAGCGGCATATCCGCCCCAGCTACTCATTGGTAACACCCGGCCGAGACGAGATCAATGTCACGGTGCCACAAAATGGATCTTTCTTCCAAAGGAGCCGGGCATCTGTCCACACCCGGACTTAGGAATGCAGCTCCCGGGTCAGGTCGGCCGGCGTCGTCACCGGCAGGCGGCAGGCGAAGTGGCGGCACACGTACGCGGCGGGCGCGCCGTCCACCGGCCCGCGTCCCTCCAGCAGCGGCACCCGCGCCGGGGCGCCGGGCGTCCCCACGCTGACCACCGCGCCCGGCGCGGGCGACATCAGCGCCGTGCGGTGCAGCAGGCGCGTGCGCTCGTCCTCCGGCTCCCCCACGATCGCGATCTCCACCGGCCCCGCCGCGTACGCCTCGGCCACGGCCAGCCCCCAGCCGGCGAACCGGGCGTGCTTGGCCGCCAGCAGGGTGGCCGGCGCCAGCGCCGCCGCGGCCGCCTCCCGGTGCCGCGACGAGCCGGTCAGCGCCGCGTACGACAGCAGCGCCCCGGCGGCGGCGAACTGGCCGGACGGGGTGGCGTTGTCGGTCGGGTCCTGGGGCCGCCGGAACAGCCGCTCGGCGTCGTCGGCGGTGTCGTAGAAGCCGCCGTCGCCGTCGCCGAACCGCTCCAGCACCGCGTCCAGCAGCACCCCCGCCAGCCGCACGTGCGCGGCGTCGCCGGTGACGCCGTGCAGGGCCAGCAGCCCCTCGGCCATGTCGGCGTAGTCCTCCAGCACGCCCGCGTTGGCCCCGGCCGTCCCCGCCCGGGACGTGCGGGTCAGGCGGCCGTCGCGCAGGTGCACGCTCTCGACCAGCCGCACGATCTCCGTCGCCGCCGTCACCAGGTCGGGCCGCTCGAACAGCGCCCCGCACTCGGCCAGCGCGGCGACCGCCAGCCCGTTCCAGGCCGCCACGACCTTGTCGTCGCGGGCCGGGGGCACGCGCCGCCCGCGCGCCTCCAGCAGGGCGGCGCGGACACGTGCGTGGCGTTCCAGGTCGTCGGGGTCCCTCAGCAGCCGCAGCACCGAGGTGCCGTGCTCGAACGAGCCGCCCTCGGTGACGTCGAAGATCTCGGCCGCGTACGCGCCGTCCTCGTCCCCGAGCACCTCGCGCAGTTGCGCGGGCGTCCACACGTAGTACTTGCCCTCCACGCCCTCACTGTCGGCGTCCAGGGCCGAGGCCAGTCCGCCCTCGGTGGTGCGCAGGTCGCGCAGCATCCAGTCGCAGGTCTCCACAGCGATCCTGCGGGCGAACGGACTGCCGGTCAGCCGCCACCAGTGCGCGTACACGCGTGCCAGCAGCGCGTTGTCGTACAGCATCTTCTCGAAGTGCGGCACGACCCAGGAGTCGTCCACCGAGTAGCGGGCGAAGCCGCCGCCGAGCTGGTCGTACATGCCGCCGCGCGCCATCGCCTCCAGCGTGTGCCCGGCCATGGCCAGGGCCTGCTCGTCCCCGGTGCGGGCGTGGTGGCGCAGCAGGAACTCCAGCGCCATCGACGGCGGGAACTTGGGCGCGCCGCCGAACCCGCCGCGCGCCGCGTCATAGGCCCCGGCCAGCGCGCGCACCGCGTCGGCGAGCTGCTCGGCGCCGGGCGGCTCGGCCCGTGCCGCCAGCGGGCCGCGCGAGGCCAGGGCGTCGACGACCTGCCGCCCCTGCCCGACCACCTCGTCGCGCTTGTCCGTCCACGCCCTGTGGACGGCCTGCAGCAGCGCCTGAAAGTGCTGACGCGGGAAGTAGGTGCCGCAGTAGAACGGGTGCCCGTCGGGCGTCATGAACACCGTCATCGGCCAGCCGCCCTGGCCGGTCATGGCCTGGGTCGCCTCCATGTAGACGGCGTCGACGTCGGGCCGTTCCTCCCGGTCGACCTTGATGTTGACGAACATCTCGTTCATCATCCGCGCGGTCGTCTCGTCCTCGAACGACTCGTGCGCCATGACGTGACACCAGTGGCACGCGGCATAGCCCACCGAGAGCAGCACCGGCACCTCGCGGCGCCTGGCCTCGGCGAACGCCTCCTCGTCCCACTCCCGCCAGTCCACGGGGTTGTCGGCGTGCTGCAGCAGGTACGGGCTGGTCGCGTCCTTGAGGCGGTTCATGTCACCGATCCTGCCCGATCCGCCGGTTCCCTCACCCGTCCGTCCGGCGCACGCCCGCGGGCGTGCGGCGGCGACGCGGGAGGGGGATGCGGTCGAGGTCGTGGGCGATGACGATGTCGCCGGTGAAGCCCGCCGCGGCGGCCTGCTCGGCGAAGCGCGGCTCGTCGTCGGCGCGGTAGCGCTCGGAGAAGTGGGTGAGCACCAGGCGCCGCACCCCGCCGCGGGCGGCGACCCGGCCCGCCTGCCCGGCGGTCAGGTGGCCGTACTCGGCCGCCAGGGCGGCGTCCTCGTCGAGGAACGTCGACTCGATGATCAGCAGGTCGACGCCGTCGGCCAGCCGGTGGGCGGCGTCGCAGAGCCGGGTGTCCATGACGAACGCGACCTTCTGGCCGGGTCGCCGCACGCTGCACTCCTCCAGCGTGACGGTGCGGCCGTCGCGGGTGGTGACCCGTCCCTCCTCCTGCAGGCGCCGTACGAGCGGGCCGCGCACGCCCCGGGCGGCCAGCTCGGCGGGCAGCATCGTCACCCCGTCGGGCTCCTCCAGGCGGTAGCCGTACGCCTCCACGGGGTGCGACAGGCGCCGCGCGGTGAGGGTGAACGGGCCGGTGGCGATCTCGGCGTGGTCGCCGGAGATCGGCCGCTCCTGGATCACGGTCGTGTCGACGAACGCCGTGGCGTGCCGCAGCCGTTCCCAGTAGACGGCGCCGGCGGCGGGGAAGGCGGCGTGCACGGGGTGCCGCACGCCGTCGCGGGCGATCCGCTGGACGACCCCCGGCACGCCCAGGCAGTGGTCGCCGTGGAAGTGGGTGACGCAGATCCACGTCACGTCGTGCGCCGAGACGCCCGCGAGCGTCATCTGCCGCTGCGTGCCCTCCCCCGGGTCGAACAGCAGGCCGTGCCCGTCCCAGCGCAGCAGATAGCCGTTGTGGTTGCGGAACCTGGTGGGCACCGCGCTGGCGGAGCCGAGGACGACGAGATCACGCGCGGACATGCCCCCCATGATGGTCCCCGCCCCACCCTGGTAAGCGAGTGGTTATTCTGACGGCGACGTCGGTGACGCGATCGGACCCGAGGAGCGCCGGTGGCCGGAAACAAGCGCGAGCAGATCAGGATGACGCCGGAGGAGGTCGCCGACTTCCTGGCCGCCTCGTTCAAGGTGCAGGTCGCCACGGTCGGCCCGCAGGGCGAACCGCACCTGGTGACGATGTTCTACACGCTGCTCGACGGCAAGATCGCCTTCACCACGTACCAGCGCTCGCAGAAGGTGCTGAACCTGCGCCGCGACCCCACCATGACGTGCCTGGTGGAGGACGGCACCGAGTACCACGAGCTGCGCGGCGCCGCGCTGTACGGCAAGGGCCGCGTCATCGAGGACCCGGACGTCCGGCTGCGGGTCGGCGCGGTGGTCGGCGCCCGCATCGCCGGGCTGCCCGTGCCCGACCCCGGGCAGCCCCTGGACGCCGGCTTCGCCGCGGGCCTGGAGAGGTCGCTGGCCAAGCGCGTCGTGATCGTGATGGAGCCGGACCGGATCGTCAGCTGGGACCACCGCAAGGCCTGACCGCGGGCCGCACGCCCCAGGAGACCCGCGCGCGGACACGGTCACCTGGGGCGGGCCCGGTCAGTCCTTGCGGGGAGCGTCCGCGGCCTTCTCGGCCTTGCCGGCCTTGTCACCGGACTTGGCCTGCTGAGCGCGCTCCCACTCCTGCTGCTTGAGGTCGGCCTCGCGCGGGGCCTGGATGTTGCGCATCCGCTTGTTCATCGAACGCAGCAGCAGGAACGTGGCCACCGCCATGGCGACGAAGAAGCCGAACCCCAGCAGGCCGGGGGTGACCGTGTCGTCGTTGAGCGGAATGGCCTGGTCGAGCGGTACGGCCAGCGGAAGCATCACACAGACACCTTCTCCCGGATGCCGGCGAACAGGTCGTCCTCCGGCAGTTCGGTGTCCACCAGGGACCTGGCCAAATGGTAGTCCTCGGTCGGCCATGCCTCGCGCTGGAGGTCCAGCGGGCAGGCGAACCAGGAGCCGTTGGGGTCGATCTGGGTGGCGTGCGCCAGCAGCGCCTTGTCGCGGATCTCGAAGTAGTCGGCGCACGGCACGCGGGTCGTGACCTCCCACAGCTGCGGCCGGTCGTCGAAACCTTTGATCCAGTCGCCGTAGGGGGACTCCAGCCCGGCGTCCAGCATCGCCTCGTGCAGGGTGAGGATCCGCTCCCGGGTGAAGGTCATGTGGTAGTAGAGCTTGAGCGGCTGCCACGGCTCGCCCGTCCCCGGGTACCGGTCGGGGTCGCCCGCGGCCTCGAACGCCTCCACCGACACCTCGTGCGTCTTGACGTGGTCGGGGTGCGGGTAGCCGCCCTTCTCGTCGTAGGTGAGGATCACGTGCGGACGGAACTCTCGCACGGCCCGCACCAGCGGCTCGGCGGCCTTCTCCAGCGGCTCCAGCGCGAAGCAGCCCTCCGGAAGCGGGGGCGGCGGGTCGCCCTCGGGGAAGCCGGAGTCGACGAACCCCAGCCAGCGCTGGTCGACGCCCAGGATCTCGCGGGCGCGGGCCATCTCCTCCTGCCGCACCCGGGCGATGTCCGCGCGGACCTCCGGACGCTCCATGGCCGGGTTGAGGATGTCGCCGCGCTCGCCGCCGGTGCACGTCACCACCAGCACGTCCACGCCCTCGGCGACGTAACGGGCCATCGTGGCGGCCCCCTTGCTCGACTCGTCGTCGGGGTGGGCGTGCACGGCCATCAGCCGCAGCCGGCCGCCGCCCGGGCCGGATCCGTCCGGTCGTGGGCCGGCCTGCGCGCCGTTCGGCGAGCCGGTCGGCGCGGTACCGTCGATGAGCTCGGACACCTGGGGTTCTCCCTCTCAGCAGCATGTCTGGGCGTTACGAGGGCCCCGGTACGGAGCACCCGCCGCGACAGAAGAGAATTGTTCCTGACAACGTCCACGGATCGCACGGAGATTCCCGCCATGGCCACCAGCGCGCCCCCCGCCTCCACCGCCTCCGAGCGGCCGCGCCGCGGCGGCCGGCTGGGGTACGTCCTCATCGGCCTGCTGGCCGCGGTGATGGCCGTGGGCTGGGCCGTGGTCATGGCGAACGTGGGCCAGACACCGGGAATAGCGGCGCAGACCATCACCTTTTCCATAGTGAACGATTCATCTGTGCAGATCCGGTATCAGGTGGCCAAGCCGAAGGACTCGGAGGTCCGCTGCGTAGTGGACGCCTTCGACACCGACTTCGCCGTGGTGGCGCACAAGGAGATCACCGTTCCGCCCGGGACGTCGGAGCTCAAGCGCAGCGACACCCTGCAGACCTCCCGGCGGGCCACCGGCGCCCGGATCAAGGACTGCCGCGAGATCTGAATCGCCGGCAGCAGGCCACGACTCGTGACCTTGGTATTGGCAGATTACCTACGCCGTCCGCAGGGAACCTTTACCGCACACATCGCATAGGCTAGAGGTTTCACCTGGCCGCATTTCATGTCGATGTGGCGCTCTCCCCCGGGCGAGCGAGGATCGCAACATGTGGATGAGGAGTACCCGTGACCGAGACCCGCGCTGACAACGTCACCTGGCTCACCCAGGAGGCGTACGACCGGCTCAAGGCCGAGCTGGACCATCTGTCGGGCCCCGGCCGCATCGAGATCGCGCAGAGGATCGAGGCGGCGCGGGAGGAGGGCGACCTGCGCGAGAACGGCGGCTACCACGCGGCCAAGGAGGAGCAGGGCAAGATCGAGGCGCGGATCCTGCAGCTCCAGGGCATCCTGGAGAACGCCCGCGTCGGCGAGGCCCCGCGCACCGAGGGCGTCGTCGGTCCCGGCATGACCGTCACCGTGGCGTTCGAGGGCGATGACGAGGAGGTCACCTTCCTGCTGGCCTCCCGCGAGGAGAGCGGTGCCCCCATCGACGTGTACTCGCCCAAGTCGCCCCTCGGCGCGGCCATCAACGGCAAGAAGGTCGGCGAGAAGGCCACCTACACGCTGCCCAACGGCCGCAGCATGACCGTCGAGATCCTCGGCGCCACCGCCTACCAGGGCTCCTGACCCCTCGGCCACAGCCGATCCGGCCCGCCGCCCGCCAGGGGCGGCGGGCCGTCGCCTTTCCGGGCCCGTGCTTCCGGCCACCTCTCATTCCGGGCCGGCCATTGTTCCGTGCCGCTCATCTCCGGGCCGACCGTTCACCGGGCCCGGCCCTCGCGGCGACCGTCCGCGGGCGCGCGATCCGGCGCGCGATCCGGCGGCCGTGATGCCGGGCGACCGTGTCACCAGCCCCGGTTCCGCGGCTGCCGTCCGTCGGCGGGCGGTCCGGCGGGCCGGGGCGGCGCGGCGCGGGCGGTCCGCGGCTCACCGGTGCTCGATTCGGCGGCGCGGGACTCGGCGGCGGCGCGGGTTTCGGCGGCGCGGGCGGCCTGGCGGACGAGCGGGAGGGTGCGGTAGGGCACCTGCGTGGCCAGGGAGATCACGGTCGAGGCGCGCTCCACCCCGCTGACGTCGACGACCAGGTCGATGACGCGCTGCAGGTCCTGGTTGCTGCGGGCGACGAGGCGGCAGAGCATGTCGCCCGGCCCGGTGATCGTGTGCGCCTCGATCACCTCGGGGATCGCGGCGAGCCGCTCGGCCACCGGGTCGTGCCCGCCGGGCTGGCGGATCTGCAGGGTGACGAACGCCGTCACGCCGTAGCCGAGCGCGGCCGGGTCGACGTCGGGGCCGTAGCCGCGGACGACCCCGCGCCGGGCCAGGCGGTCCAGCCGCGCCTGCACGGTGCCGCGGGCCACGCCCAGGCGGCGGGACGCCTCCAGCACCCCGATGCGCGGCTCGGCGGCCAGCAGTTCGATCAACCGTCCGTCCAGGCCGTCGACGGGTTCGGCGGGCACCGTGTCCTCCTCATGGTCATCCTGTACAGGCCGACCGGGCGTTCCCCTACAGCGCTGTGCAGATTGCCCAGTGATCTGGACCACTCTTGCGCACTCTGCAGGCGTCTGTCGAGATTGACGGCATGGACGATTTTCCGGTCAAGGGCATGGACGCCGTCGTGTTCGCCGTCGGCAACGCCAAGCAGACGGCGCACTACTACTCCACCGCGTTCGGCATGCGCCGGGTCGCCTACCGCGGGCCGGAGAACGGCAGCCGCGACGAGGCGGTGCACGTGCTGGAATCGGGTTCGGCGCGGTTCGTGTTCCGCGGGCCGGTGCGGGCGGGCACCGACCTCGGACGGCACGTCGCCGAGCACGGTGACGGGGTGGTCGACCTGGCCATCGAGGTCCCCGACGTCGAGGCGGCCTACCGGCACGCGCTCGCCAAGGGCGCCACGGGCCTGACCGAGCCGCACGTCCTGGAGGACGACTACGGCAAGGTCGTGATCGCCGCGATCGCCACCTACGGCGAGACGCGGCACTCCCTGGTCGACCGCTCCAACTACTCGGGCCCCTACCTGCCCGGCTTCGTCCCCGCCGACCCGATCGTCGAGCCGCCGGCCAGGCGGTACTTCCAGGCGATCGACCACTGCGTGGGCAACGTCGAGCGCATGGACGAGTGGGCCGACTTCTACCACCGGGTCATGGGCTTCACCGACATGGCCGAGTTCATCGGCGACGACATCGCCACCGAGTACTCGGCGCTGATGTCCAAGGTCGTGGCGGACGGCACCCGCAAGGTGAAGTTCCCGCTCAACGAGCCCGCCGAGAGCCGGCGCAAGTCGCAGATCGAGGAGTACCTGGAGTTCTACGGCGGCCCCGGCGTGCAGCACATCGCGCTGGCGACCAACGACATCCTGGCCGCGGTGGACCAGATGAAGGCCGCCGGGGTGGAGTTCCTCGACACCCCCGACTCCTATTACGAGGACCCCGAGCTGCGCGCGCGCATCGGCTCGGTGCGGGTCCCGGTGGAGGAGCTGCAGAAGCGCCGCATCCTGGTGGACCGCGACGAGGACGGCTACCTGCTGCAGATCTTCACCAGGCCGGTGCAGGACCGTCCCACGGTGTTCTTCGAGCTCATCGAGCGGCACGGCTCCCTGGGCTTCGGCAAGGGCAACTTCAAGGCCCTGTTCGAGGCGATCGAACGCGAGCAGGCCCGCCGCGGCAACCTGTGAGCCGGACCACCCCGGCCCGTGCCGGCCGCCCGCCGGGCGGCTGACACGGCGGCAACGGGCGATCAGCGGTCGGTAAACATTCGCCGGTCCCGGGCGTGGTGAGGTCCGGGCGGCGGTGGCGCGAGCCCACCTTGACGGCATGACGCAACCGCCGCACGACCCCACGCCCGGGGAACGGCCGGAGGACGAGCCGTGGCGCGCGCCCGGCGAGTCCGGCGCCCAGCCACCACCGTCCCGGCAGCCCCGGCCCGACCGGCAGCCAGGCGAACAGCCGCCCCCGTATCCCGGCCCCTACGGCGGTCAGGGCCCGCACGGCGGTGTCCCCCAGTACGGCATGCCCCCGTCCTACGGCGGCTACGGCCCGGCCGGGCCCACCGCCGAGCTGGCCCGCCGCTGGGCGCGGCTCGGCGCGGCCGTCGTCGACTCCCTTCTGCTCAGCGTCGTGATGCTGCCGATCCTGCTGCCGCTGGTGGACTGGCGGCAGATGACCGGCCCGTCCCCGAACGCCCCGATGGTCGATCGCGGGCAGCTGGCCGCGAACGTGGCCTACCTCGTGCTCGCCTTCCTCTACTACTGGCTGATGCACCTGCGGTTCGGGCAGACGCTCGGCAAGATGCTGCTGAGGATCAGGGTGGTGCGGGCCGACACCGGTGGCGCGATCAACGTCGGCCAGGCCGCGGGGCGGTCGGCGTTCTACAGCGTCCTGGGCGGCCTGTGCGGCTGCATCGGCATCGTCGACGTGGCGTGGATCCTGTGGGACGAGCGCAGGCAGGCTCTGCACGACAAGGTCGCCGGGACGGTCGTGGTCAAGGCGCGTCCCGGCACGCCCAACCCGTACGCCCGGCACTGACGACCCCCGCCGGTAGATCTTTTTACTGTGGATTTGCCCAGTCTGCCCGGCGGCGGGCAGGCTGGGCACCGTGCCTACCGCCGGAAATCCGCTCAGGCCTGCCCGCCCCCCCGGCTCCCGGACCGCCTCGCGCGGTGTCGCGGGCCTGACCGCGCTGGCGCTCGCCGGCACACTGGCGGCCTGCCAGTTGCCCAACGGCGACCGTGACACGGGCCTGCCGGCCCAGCCCTCGCAGGGGGCGGCCGCCCGCCCCGGGCAGGACACCATCGGCGACCCCTACGTGCCCGGTGACGGCAACGCCGGGTACGACGTCCAGCACTACGGCCTCAAGCTGGCCATCACGCCGGGCGGCGCCGAGGAGCTGGACGGCACCGCCGAGATCACCGCCACCGCCACGCAGCGGCTGCCCTCGTTCAACCTCGACCTGACCGGCCTGCAGGTGTCGCAGGTGACGGTGGACGGCGCGGCGGCGCGGCAGCGGCAGGACGGCGAGGAGCTGACCGTCTCCCCGGCCAAGCCGGTGGAGAAGGGCGCTCGGTTCACCGTGGCGGTGCGCTACTCGGGGACGCCGCGCCCGGTGAACGACCCGATCCTGGGCCGCTACGGGTGGATCCGCACCCCCGACGGGGTGTTCGTGGCCTGCCAGCCGAGCGGCGCGCACACCTGGTTCCCCAGCAACGACCATCCCAGCGACAAGGCCACGTTCGACTTCGAGATCACCGTCCCGGACGGGCTGACCGCCATCGCCAACGGCGAGCCGGCCACCCCGCTGAACGACGCCGGGGGCGGCGCCCCGTCCGGCGCCCCCGAAGCCCCCGAAGCCCCAGGAGCGCCCGGCGCCCCTGGCGACCCCGGCGCGCCCGGCGGCCCCGGCGCGGAGCAGAGCCCGGCGGTCACGCCGATCTCCGCGCGGCGGTCGTCGACGACGAAGTGGCGGGTGAAGGAGCCGATGGCCACGTACCTGGCCACGGTCACCGTGGGCCGGTTCGGGGTCACGACGAGCCGCACGCCCGGCGGGGTGACCAACATCTCCGCCGTCGACCCGACGGTGCCGGGCGCCGACCTGGACGTCTTCCACACCAAGAACGCCCAGATCACCGACGAGCTGGCGCGGCGGTTCGGCCCGTACCCGTTCTCCTCCACCGGCGGCATCGTGGACAACGCCCAGGTCGGGTTCGCGCTGGAGACGCAGACCCGTCCGGTGTACGGGGCGTACGGCATCGACGACACGCTGCTGGCGCACGAGCTGGCGCACCAGTGGTTCGGCGACAGCGTCAGCGTGACGCGCTGGAAGGACATCTGGCTGAACGAGGGCTTCGCGACCTACGCGGAGTGGATGTGGGCCGAGAAGGCGGGCGGGCAGTCCGTCCAGGCCCGGTTCGACGAGCTGTACGCCGACCGCGGCAACCGTGAGCTGTGGGACGTGCCGCCGGGCAACCCCGGCCGCTCGCAGATGTTCGCCCGTTCGGTGTACGACCGGGGCGGCATGACCCTGCACGCGCTGCGCACGAAGGTCGGCGACGCCAAGTTCTTCCAGATCCTGCAGACCTGGACCAGGGAGCGGCGGCACTCCTCGGGCACCACCGAGCAGTTCATCGAGGTGGCCGAACGGGTGTCGGGGCAGAAGCTCGGCTCGCTGTTCGACGACTGGCTGTACAAGCGGGGCCGTCCCGGCCGCTGACCACCCGCCGCGTCCGCGAACCGGCCGGGGCGTGATCGTCAAACGGTGACCAAGCGACGGCAAGCAGCGGGGAACCTCCGGCGCGTCCGCGCGACGCCGTGCCGCGCCGCCGCGCACAGTGGCGTCGATGAACGGGGCTTGGGTGCGCGCGACCGCGGCGGCGACCGTGGCCGTCCTGCTGGTGACCTCGGGCGGCGGGGACGCTTCCGCCGTCCCCGAGGAGGATCCCGCCGACTACGGCACGATCGGCGGCCCGGGCATCGGTGACCCGTACTTCCCCAACGCGGGCAACGGCGGCTACGACGTCCAGCACTACGACGTCGACCTCGGCTACCCCGGAACGAAGGGCGAGATCGACGCCACCGTCACCGTCAACGCCCGGGCGGCCCAGTCGCTGTCGGCGTTCAGCCTGGACTACCGCGGCCCGGCCATCTCCTCGGTCACGGTCGAGGGCAGACCCGCCCGGCACCAGCGCGACGGCCAGGAACTGACGATCACTCCGGCCAGGTCGATCTCCTCGGGGCAGGTGTTCACCACGGTGGTGCGTTACGCCGGACGCCCCGGTCCGATGCCGGACGGCCCCCTCGGCACGTACGGGTGGATACCGACCCGGGACGGCGCGGTCGTGCTGTCCCAGCCGGACGGCGCGCCGACCTGGCTGCCGGTCAACGACCATCCCAGCGACAAGGCGACCTACTCGTTCCGGATCACCGTGCCCAAGGGCCTGCGCGCGGTCGCCAACGGCAGACCCGGCCGCGTCGTCCGCCGGGGTGCCAGGACCACCTACGAGTGGGCCGAGGACTCCCCCATGGCCAGCTACCTGGCGACGGTGGCGATCGGGCGGTTCCGGATGCGGCACGGCAAGGCGGGCCGCATCCCGGTGATCACGGCCGTCGACCCGAGGTTCCGCAGGTCGGCGGACCGCGTGCACCGCACCACGATCAAGGCGGTGCGCTGGGCGGAGAAGATGTTCGGCCCCTACCCGTTCGCCACCGCGGGCGGCGTCGTGGACGACCCGGAGCTGGACTACGCGCTGGAGACCCAGGAGCGCCCGGTCTACGCCGGGTTCGTGCCGAGCGACGAGTTCATCGTCCACGAGCTGGCGCACCAGTGGTTCGGCAACAGCGTCAGCCTGCGCAACTGGCGGGACATCTGGCTGAACGAGGGCTTCGCCACCTACGCCGAGTGGCTGTGGCGGGAACGGGGCGAACGGGGCGGGCGCCACCGCAACACCGCCGAGAAGGTGTTCCGGCGCTACTACCGGCTGCCCGGCGACTCCTCGGTCTTCCGCCCGCCGCCCGGCGTTCCCGGCCGCAACGACATGTTCGGGTTCTCGGTCTACACGCGGGGCGCGATGTGCCTGCACGCGCTGCGCAGGCGGGTCGGCGACCGCGCGTTCTTCGCGATCCTGCGCGAGTGGGCGCGCACCCACCGCGACGCCAGCGCTGCCACGCCCGAGTTCGTCCGGCTGTCCGAGCGGATCTCCGGCCGCGACCTGGACGGCCTGTTCCGCACCTGGCTGTACGGCAAGGGCAAGCCCCGCCGCTGGTGACCCCGCCTCCGGTGGCCCGCCGCCGGTGACCCGCCGCCCGGTCATGGGCCGCGATCCTGCAGCAGGGTGCCGCCGGCCGGTGTGACCCGTGCCAGCGCGGCGTCCAGTTGCGCGAGCGTGTCGGCGTGCAGGTCGATGTGGGCGGCCTGCAGGTTCTCCTCGATGTGCGCGGGAGTGCGGCTGCCGGGGATCGGCACCACGTCCTGCCCCTGGTGCAGCAGCCACGCCAGCGCCAGTTGGCCGGGGGTGATGCCGAGGTCGGCGGCGATGCCGCGCACGGCCACGTAGGCGTCGTTGTTGGCGGCGAGGTTGGCGTCGCCGAACCGGGGGTTGTTGCGGCGGAAGTCGCCGTCGCCGACCCGCTCGACGGTGCCGGTCAGGAACCCGGCGCCGAGCGGGCTCCACGCCACCACCCCCACCCCGAGCTCGCGGGCGGCCGCCAGCAGGTCGGGGTCCGCCGGCCGCCACATCGACCACTCGGTCTGCACGGCCTGCACGGGATGCACCGCGTGGGCCCGCCGCAGCTGCTCGGCCGTGACGTTGGACAGCCCCAGGTACCGGACGAGCCCGTCGTCCACCAGTTCGGCGACCGCGCCGACGGTGTCCTCGATCGGCACCTTCGGGTCGGGGAAGTGCGGATAGTACAGGTCGATCACGTCGACGTCCAGGTTGCGCAGGCTGGCCTCGGCGTACCCGCGCACGTACCGGGGCTCGGCGTTGACGGCCAGCTCGCCGAACTCGAACCCGACGGGGAACCGGTGCGGCTCGGCGCCGTCGGGGACGCGGAACCCGAACTTGGTGGCCACCACGACCTCGTCGCGGCGACCCTTGATCGCCTTGCCGACGAGCCGCTCGTTGTGGCCGTCCTCGCCGTAGCCGTCGCTGGTGTCGACGAACGTGGCGCCGCCGTCGAGCGCGTGGCGCAGCGCGGCCAGCGCCCGGTCCTCGTCGACCTCTCCGTACATGCCGGGCGACAGCACCATCGCGCCGTATCCGATCGCGGGCACCCGCAGGCGTCCCAGCCCGCGCGAAGGAATCTCGTTCATGCCTCCACGCTGCCGTCCGGACGGTCCGAACGTCCAAGACATAGCGGTATAACCAGAGGTAATGGATGCCCATCTCCGGGAGCTGCGCTACTTCGCGGCCATCGCCGACGAGCTGAACTTCACCCGCGCCGCCGCCCGGCTGTTCGTCTCGCAGCCGGCGCTGTCCAAGCAGATCCGGGCCCTGGAGCGGCGGCTGGGCTTCGAGCTGTTCGAACGGCGCGGCCGCGAGATCGCGCTGACGCCGCAGGGCGCGGCGCTGCTGCCGGCCGTCCGCGACGTCCTGGGCACCTGGGACCGCGCCTACGCCGAGACCCGTGCGCTCGACCGCCCCCGTACCCTGGTCGTCGGCATGCAGACGGCCGTCGGCCGCGACCCGCAGCGCCACGCCCTGCGCCGGTTCCGCGAGCTGGCGCCCGACTGGACGGTGTCGCTGCGGCTGGTCGGCTGGGACGATCCCACCGCCGGGCTGGCCGACGCCTCCAGCGACGTGGCGTTCGTGTGGCTGCCGGTCCCCGCCGCCGGCATCCGCACCCACACCCTGGTCGGCGAACGCCGCCACGTGGCGCTGCCCGACGACCATCCGCTGGCCGCCCGCGCCGAGATCGACTTCGCCGACCTGCTGGACGAGCCGTTCATCGCGCTGCCCGCCACGGCCGGTCCGCTGCGCGACTTCTGGCTGGCGCTCGACGCGCGCGGGGGCCGTCCGCCGCGGATCGGCGCCGAGGCCACGGCCCCGGACGAGGTGTTCGAGGCGGTGTCGTCCGGCCTGGGCGTCGTCCTGCTCGCCGAGGGCAACACCCGCCTCTACCAGCGGCCCGGCGTGGTCTGCCGGCCCGTGCGCGGTCTGGCGCCCGCCGAGCTGGCCGTGGCCTGGCGCGCCGACGACACCCGCGAGATCACCCGCCTGTTCGTCGCCGCCCTGCGCGGCGCCGCCGGCTGACGGCCCCGCCGGGGTGGGCGACCCCAACGAATTCGATACCAAATCGAGCTTGTACTGCACAGATGCCGCTGACAGCTTGAGGGGCGTTGTCTGATGAGCTGAGGACGAGTCGATGAGCAGATCCCCCCGAGCGGTGGCCGCGGTGGCGCTCGGCGTCGCCGCGAGCCTGATGGTGACGGCCGCGCCCGCGGGCGCGGCCCCCGTGCGGTACACGCCCGGCGCGCCGGGCGCGGGCGACCCCTACTTCCCCGACATGGGCAACGGCGGCTACGACGCCGCCCACTACGACGTCGCGCTGACCTACGACCCGGCGTCCAAGGGCATCTCGGCGGTCACCACGATCAAGGCGCGGGCCACCCAGCACCTGTCGCGGTTCAACCTCGACTTCCAGGGACCGCTGAAGATCTCGGCGCTGACGGTGAACGGCAAGAAGGCCGCCTACAAGCGCACCGGCGCCCAGGAACTGGAGATCACCCCGGACAAGGGCCTGCGCAAGGGCAACAGCTTCACCGTCAGCGTGGCCTACTCGGGCGTCCCCGAGGGCGTGGACGACCCGGCGCTGGGCCGCTCCGGCTGGATCCCGACCGACGACGGCGCGGTCATGCTCAACCAGCCGATCGGCGCCGCGACCGTCTACCCGGTCAACGACGCCCCGTCCGACAAGGCCACCTACACCTTCACGCTGACCGCGCCGAAGGACCTGACCACGCTCGCCAACGGCGACCCGGCGGGCCGCTGGACCAGGGGCGCCCAGACCACCACCCGCTGGGTGATGAACAAGCCCATGGCCAGCGAGCTCAGCATGATCGCGATCGGGAAGTACGACGTGGTCACCGGCCGGACCGCGCGGGGCGTGCCCAACATCACCGCCACCGACGCCCGCCTCGGCATCTCCGCCCGGTTGGCCAAGGACTTCCACGACCAGACCGCCGAGTTCCAGGAGTGGCTGGCCGGCAACTACGGCCGCTACCCGTTCTCCTCCACCGGCGGCATCGTGGTCAAGGCCGGGGTCGGGTACGCGCTGGAGACCCAGGGCCGCCCGGTGTACGACCTGGGCCGGCGGCCGGGCACCATCCCGCGGCCGGACCTGACCGTCCACGAGCTGGCCCACCAGTGGTTCGGCGACAGCGTGACGCCCGAGCGGTGGGCCGACATCTGGCTCAACGAGGGCTTCGCCACCTACTCCGAGTGGCTGTACTTCGAGAAGTACACCGGCAAGACCGCGCAGCAGAGCTTCGACGAGGTGTACGCCACGCCCGCCGACGACGACCTGTGGAAGCCGGTCACGGCCGACCCCGGCCGCGACAACATCTTCCACTCCACGGTCTACGACCGGGGCGCGATGACCCTGCACATGCTCCGCAGGACCATCGGCGACCAGGCGTTCTTCAAGCTCGTCAAGCTGTGGCCGACGGTCAACAAGGACGGCAACGTCTCCACCCGGGACTTCATCGCGTTCGCGGAGAAGGTCTCCGGCAGGCAGCTCGACGACCTGTTCGACAAGTGGGTCTACACCTCCGGCAAGCCCGCCCTGTGAGTGACCCCGACGACGCTGTGAGATGACGCTGTGAGATGACCCTGCCGGGCCGGGCCCGGGGCGCGCCGCCCCGGGCCCGGCTCATGTCTGGACGAGGGTGTACCCCTTCTCCCGCAGCCGGGTCAGCACCTCCTCGCAGTGGTCGGCGCCGCGCGTCTCCAGGTGCATGAGCACCTCGGCCTCCTCGACGTGCAGGCGGGCCGCGACCCGTTCGTGCATGACGTCCAGCACGTTGACGCCCAGCTCGGCCAGCTCGCCGAGCAGCGTGACCAGGGCGCCGGGACGGTCGTTGAGGCGGCACCGCACGACCAGGTAGCGGCCGGCCCCGGCCAGGCCGTGCCGCAGCACCTTCGACAGCAGCAGCGGGTCGATGTTGCCGCCCGACAGCAGCACCGCCACCGGGGTCCGCACGGCGTAGGAGTGCTCCAGCAGCGCCGCCACGCCCGCCGCGCCCGCCGGTTCCACCACCTGCTTGGCGCGTTCGAGGCACAGCAGCAGCGCCTGGGAGATCGACTCCTCGGTGACGGTGACGACCGCGTCCAGCAGCTCGGTCACCAGGTCGTAGGTGAGGTCGCCGGGGCGGCCGACGGAGATGCCGTCGGCCATGGTGGGCTGCACCTCCACCCGGACGGGCCGTCCCGCCGCCAGCGACGCGGGGAACGCCGCCGCCCGCTTGGCCTGCGCGCCGACGACCTTGATGTCCGGGCCGCCGCTCTCCTCGACCGCGCCCTTGAGCGCCACGGCCACGCCCGACATCAGCCCGCCCCCGCCGACCGCGCCGACGACGGTGCGCACGTCCGGGAGCTGGTCGAGGATCTCCAGTCCGATCGTGCCCTGCCCGGCCACCACGTCCGGGTGGTCGAAGGGGTGGATGAGCACCGCGCCGTGCTCCTCGGCGTGGCGCTGCGCGGCGACCAGGCAGTCGTCCACGGTGGGTCCGGGGAACACCACGTCGGCGCCGTACCCGCGGGTCGCGGCGACCTTGGGCAGCGGCGCGCCCTCCGGCATGAACACCGTGGCCTTGGCGCCGAGCATGCTCGCCGCCAGCGCCACGCCCTGGGCGTGGTTGCCCGCGCTGGCCGCGACGACCCCGCGGGCCCGTTCGGCGTCGCTGAGCCGGGCGATCCGCACGTACGCGCCGCGGATCTTGAACGAGCCGGTGCGCTGCAGGTTCTCGCACTTGAGGTAGACCGGGCCGCCGATCAGCTCGGACAGCACCCGGGAGTGGACGAGCGGCGTCGGCGCGATCACCTCGCGCAGCAGCTCACGCGCCGCGCGGACGTCGTCGACGGAGACGAGGACCATGTCCTTGATCCTCCCACGCGGACCGTGCCGCGCGCCGCCGCCGGCGGCCGCCGGTGGGGCCCGGCCGTGCGGAGGGTCAGCCGGCCGTCCAGTAGCGGTCGCCGGCCAGCACGAGGGCGGCGGCGCCGATCAGGCCGGAGGACTGGCCGAGTGCGGTCGGGACGACCCGCAGGCGCCGCGCGAAGTCCATGCGGGCGTGGACGTCCAGCGCCTCGCGCACCGCGTCGAACAGCGGCGCGCCGACCTGCGACACCCCGCCGCCGATCACCGCCGTGTCCAGGTCGCACAGGTGGGTGGCGGACGCCAGCGCGACGCCCACCGCGCGGCCCGCGCGCCGCACGGCCTCCCGGGCGAGACGATGCCCGGCGAGGGCGTCGGCGGCCAGGTCGGCGCCGGTGGCGTCGGGGTCGTCCGGGCGCCAGCCCTCGCCCCGGGCCCAGCGGAGCAGGGACGGGCCGCTGGCCACGGCCTCCAGGCAGCCGCGTCCCCCGCACGGGCACGGCGGGCCGCCGGGCTCGACGACGATGTGCCCGACGTGCCCGGCGTTGCCGGACGCCCCGTCCGCCAGGCGGCCGCCGAGCACCAGCCCGCCGCCGACGCCGGTGGACACCACCATGCCCAGGACGTTGCCGTGGCCGCGTCCGGCGCCCCGCCAGTGCTCGCCGACGGCGACGCACACCGCGTCGTTGTGCACCCGCACCGGCAGGCCCGGGTAGCGCTCGCTGAGCCGCCGCCGCAGCGGGAACCCGCGCCAGGCCGGGATGTTCAGCGGCGACACCTCGGCGTCCGGCCAGGTCATCGGTCCGCTGCAGCCCACGCCGACCCCGGCCGGGGACGGGCGGCCCGCGTCGGCGTGCACCTCGTCCAGAAGGTCCGTCAGCGCCTTCCACAGCACCTCGGGGGTCTCCTGGGCGAGCGTGGGCGTCCTGCCCTCCGCGACGATCCGGCCGTCGCCGTCCACCACCGCCGCGGCGATCTTCGTGCCGCCGATGTCGACGGCCAGGACCACCGGCTCAGTCATCGGCCTCGGCCGGGCCGAAGGCCAGGATGGACGCGGTGAACCCGTGCACGTGGTTGCGCCCGGCGACGGGGCCGATCTCCCCGGCGGCGAAGAAACCGCCGACGCCCGCGGGCCCGAACGCGCGGGTCAGCATCTTGGCGTCGTGGTCGGAGTCGGGGAACATGGCCCGGCCGCGCCCGTTGCAGGAGAACAGCAGCGCCCCCTCCACCGGGGTCAGGTCGAAGCGCTCCAGCAGGTCGGCCAGGTCCTGGTCGGCGGCCCCGGCGTCGCGCACCTGGAACCGCACGGTGCGGCCGACCTCCACCACGTCGCCGATGGCGATGGCGCCGCTGTCGGTGTCGGCGCCCACCACCCCGCGCACCAGGAAGTCGCCGTACTCGTGCACGTCGGCGTACTCGTCCATGGCCAGGCCGATCAGCAGGCCGCGCCCGGCCAGCTCCTGCTCCTCCTCGGGCAGGCCCAGCACGATCTGCTCCAGCTTGTCCAGCGCCGGGGTGCCCGCCAGCTCGTACACCAGGTTGTCGTCGGCCCGGGTGACCACCATGTCGGGGCCGATCGGCCGGGCGCCCTGGCTGACCACGGTGGCCGCGGCCACCGGCCCGCCGAGCACCAGCCCGACCGCGCCCGAGTCGTGGACCTCGCCGTTGAGGAACAGCCGGGTGGCGCCGCGTCCGCCGCCGTCGGCCATGCCGCCCACCAGCGGCAGGCCGGGCAGCGCCTCCGCCGAACGCTCCACGAAGGCGTCCACCGGGAAGGTGTACGGGTCGGTCAGCAGCATGCCCACCACGTCGTCGTCGCGGGTCTCGGGCATGCCGACCACGACGAGCCGGTCCTCGGCCTTGAGGGTCTCCAGCCGGAACGGCTCCAGCCGCGCCCCGGGCAGCTCGGCCGCCCACGCGCTGGCCGCCCTCTCGTCCTCCACCCCGCGGCCGCCGCCGATCACCCCGGAGGCGCTGCAGCCCACGACGACGCGGGCGCCCGCGCCGCGCATCGCCCGGCGCGCCGCCTCCTCCACCTCGCTCGGGTCCGGCCCGGACACGAACAGGCACAAAAGGTCCGGGCGGCCGTCCAGCGGCGCGATCGCCTGCTCGACCGCCGACTCGGCGGCGGCCGACAGGTCGGGGCCCAGGGCCAGTCCGTCACCGAATCGCGTCATCGGCGCCCCCTCCCTCGTCCGCGGCGTCCCGCGTTCCCATACCGTGGGGGTTCCCGCACCGTCGTGCGTTCCCCATTTCCAGTCTCCCCCGTGCCCGCCCGCGGACCCAAACCCCGCCTCCGGGGGTGCGACCGCCCGCGTCCGCGACGTAGTGTCGATCGCGTGCGTCCATCCACACCTCCAGAGACCACGCGGGGCGGGCTGCGCGAGAGCGGCCATGTCCACCGGTCGGTGAAGGCCGAGATCCGTCACAACCTGCTCGCCCGCCTGAAAGCGGGCGAACCGCGCTTCCCGGGCATCGTCGGGTTCGACGACACCGTGCTGCCGCACGTGGAGCGGGCCCTGCTCGCCGGGCACGACATGGTGCTGCTGGGCGAGCGCGGCCAGGGCAAGACGCGGCTGATCCGGACCATCGCGGGCCTGCTGGACGAGTGGACCCCGGTCGTCGCCGGGTGCGAGATCAACGACCACCCGTACGCGCCGGTCTGCGTGCGCTGCCGCCGCCTGGCCGACGAGCTGGGCGACGACCTGCCGGTCACCTGGAAGCACCGCGACGAGCGGTACGGCGAGAAGCTGGCCACCCCCGACACCGGCGTCGGCGACCTGATCGGCGACGTCGACCCGATCAAGGTGGCCGAGGGCCGCACGCTGGGCGACCCCGAGACCGTCCACTTCGGCCTGGTGCCGCGCACCAACCGGGGCGTCTTCTGCATCAACGAGCTGCCCGACCTGGCCGAGCGCATCCAGGTGTCGCTGCTGAACGTGCTGGAGGAGCGCGACGTGCAGGTCCGCGGCTACGCGCTGCGGCTGCCGCTGGACGTGCTGCTGGTGGCCAGCGCCAACCCCGAGGACTACACCAACCGCGGCCGCATCATCACGCCGCTGAAGGACCGGTTCGGCGCCGAGATCCGCACCCACTACCCGCTGGAGCTGGACGACGAGCTGGACCTCATCCGCCAGGAGGCCGAGTTCGACTTCTTCGCCGGCGACGGCTCCCCGCTGACCAAGGCGGCGGCCGACCTGCCCGCCGAGGTGCCGGCCCACCTGCTGGAGATCGTGGCCCGGTTCACCCGCCTGGTGCGCGAGTCGACTGCGGTGGACGCCCGTTCCGGGGTGTCGGCGCGGTTCGCGCTGGCGGGCGCGGAGACCGTGGCCGCCGGGGCGGTGCGCCGCGCCGCGCTGACCGGCGAGGAGCACGCCGTGGCCCGGGTCTGCGACCTGCCCGCCGTCGTCCCGTCGCTGATGGGCAAGGTGGAGTTCGAGGTCAGCGAGGAGGGCCGCGAGCAGGAGGTGCTGGAGCACCTGCTGCGCCGGGCGATCGCCGAGACCTACCGCCGCACCCTCGGCGGGGCCGACCTGTCCGGGCTGCTGGACAAGTTCGACTCCGGCGAGAGCGTGGAGTCCGGCGAGCTGGTGCCCGCCACCGAGCTGCTGCGCCGCATCGGCCACGTCCCCGGCCTGGCCAAGATCATGGAACGGCTGGACATGACCGGGGAGTCGCCGGGGCAGGCCGCGGCGGCGCTGGAGTTCGCCCTGGAGGGGCTGTTCCTGACCCGCCGGCTCTCCAAGGACACCGCGGCCGGACGCGGCGACGGCACCGCCACGTACCGCACATGACCTTCCCGAGTCGCACATGACCGTCCCCAAGAGCCTGGGGGTTCGATGAGCCGTTACCGGTACGGGGCCTATGAGGGCGGGCCCGACCCGCTGGCCCCGCCGTACGACGTGCGGGCCGCGCTGGACGCGATGGGCGACTCGGTGCTGGAGGGGACCCGCCCCGAGGAGGCGCTGCGCGAGCTGCTGCGCCGGGGCCTGCCCGGCGCGCAGGGCCGCCGCGGGCTGGACGACCTGCTGCGCGAGGTGCGGCGCCGCCGCCGCGAGCTGCGCGACCGCGGCCGCCTGGACGGGACGCTGGAGCAGGTGCGCTCGCTCCTGGACACCGCGATCGGGCAGGAGCGGGCCGAGCTGTTCCCCGACCCGAGCGACGAGGCCCGGCTGCGCGAGGCCGAGCTGGACGCGCTGCCGTCCGACGCGTCCCAGGCGGTACGGCGCCTGGCCGACTACGACTGGCGGTCCGACGCGGCCCGCGCCACCTACGAGCAGATCAAGGACCTGCTGCGGCGCGAGGTGCTGGACGCCCGCTTCCAGGGCATGAAGCAGGCCCTCAGCAGCCAGGACCCCCAGGCGATGCGGCGCGTCAAGGACATGATGGCCGCGCTGAACGACATGCTCGACAAGGACGCCCGCGGCGAGCACACCCAGGCCGACTTCGACCGGTTCATGCAGGAGTACGGGGACTTCTTTCCCGAGAACCCGGAGAACCTGGAGGAACTGGTCGACTCCCTGGCCCGCCGCGCGGCCGCCATGGAGCGCCTGCTGGACTCGCTGACGCCCGAGCAGCGCGCCGAGCTGGCCGGGCTGATGGACCAGGTCATGCAGGACGCGGGCCTGGCCATGGAGATGACCCGGCTGACCGACGCGCTGCGCGCCCGCCGTCCCGACCTGGCCTGGGGCGGGCAGGAGCAGATGACCGGGCAGGACCCGCTCGGCATGGGCGACGCCACCACCGCGCTCGCCGAGCTGGCCGACCTGGCCGACCTGGAGGCCGCGCTCGCCCAGGACTACCCGGGCGCGCGCCTGGACGACATCGACGAGGAGGCGGTCCGCCGCGCGCTGGGCCGCCAGGCCGTCGACGACCTGGCGCAGCTGCGCCGCATCGAGGCCGAGCTGGAGCGCCAGGGCTACCTGCAGCGCCGCCGCGGCGGCCTGGAACTGACGCCCAAGGCCGTGCGGCGGCTCGGCGAGACGGCGCTGCGCCGGGTGTTCGCCCAGCTCACCTCCGGCCGGCAGGGCGACCACGACCAGCGCGACGCCGGGCAGGCCGGGGAGCTGACCGGCTCCAGCCGGCCCTGGCGGTTCGGCGACGAGCAGCCCCTCGACGTCGTCCGCACGGTGAGCAACGCGATCCGCCGCAACGCCATGGAGGGCTCCGGCGCGGGCGGCGGCGTGCGGCTGAACAGCGTCAAACTGGACGTCGACGACTTCGAGGTGCAGGAGACCGAACGCCGCACCGCCGCGGCCGTGTGCCTGCTGGTCGACCTGTCGTACTCGATGGTGCTGCGCGGCACCTGGGCGGCGGCCAAGCAGACCACCCTGGCCCTGCACACGCTGGTGACCAGCAAGTACCCGCAGGACGCCATCCAGATCATCGGGTTCTCCAACTACGCCCGGGTGCTGCACCCCACCGAGATGGCCGGGCTGGACTGGGACATGGTGCAGGGCACCAACCTGCACCATGCGCTGATGATCGCGGGCCGGCACCTGGACCGGCACCCCGACTTCGAGCCGATCGTGCTGGTGGTCACCGACGGGGAGCCCACCGCCCACCTGCGCCCCGACGGCCGGTCCCTGTTCGACTACCCGCCGTCCCCCGAGACCCTCGTGCTGACGCTGGCCGAGGTCGACAAGATGACCCGGCGCGGCGCCTGCCTCAACGTGTTCATGCTGGCCGAGGACCGCCGCCTGGTGTCTTTCGTGGAGGAGGTGGCCCGGCGCAACGGCGGCCGGGTGTTCGCGCCCGACGCCGAACGGCTCGGCGAGTACGTCGTCAGCGACTACCTCCGGGTGCGCCGCGGCCGCCGCTGAAGGGCGTAATCGTTTGGGGGGCGCCCCCCAAACCCCCGTCAAGCGATCGGGCAATCCTCGCTCCTCCGGCGCTCCGCCGCGGTCGCCGAGCGTTAGGGTCGGTTCTATGTCGACCACCGACCGGCTGCTGCTCTTCCTGCACATCGGGTTCGCGATCTTCACGCTGGGGCCGCTGACGGCCGCCACCATGGCCAGCCCGCGCTACATCCGCAAGGGCAACGTGGTGGTGCTGCGCTACCTCACCCGGGTCACGCGGATCTACGGGCTGGGCACCCTGGGGATCTTCCTCTTCGGTCTGTTCCTGGCCAAGGGCCGGTTCAACCAGATGTGGCTGTCGGCGTCCATGACCCTGTTCGTGGTGGCGCTGGCCCTGCTGGTGCTCGTCGAACGCGACCAGCGCAAGGCGGCGCACGCGCTGGAGCTCGCGGCGGCAGAGGCGGCGCGTCCCGTCGAGGCGGCGCAGCCGGGACCGGCGCCCGCCGGAAGGGAGCCCGCCGCGGCCGAGGGCGAGCAGGAGCCCGCCCGGCCGGCGGCCGCCGCCGCGACGTTCGAGGACGTCGCGCAGGTGGAGCGCGGCCGCATCGCCGCGATCTCCGGCGTGGTGGCCGTGATCTGGCTGGTGATCCTCGTCCTGATGATCTGGTACTCCTAGCGCGCTGAGCCCCGCCGGGCTCGGCGGGGCTCAGCGGCTACGGCCTCAGGTCCGCGGCTACGGCCTCAGGTCAGCGGCTACGGCCTCAGGTCAGCGGGTGCGGGCCTTGAGGAAGGACAGGATCCGGGGGTAGACGCTCGGGTTGTCCATCAGCGCGGGCCCGTGCATGCTGCCCGGCACCGTGGTGACCGTGGCGGGCACGCCGGCGCGGTTGAGCGCCCCGGCCAGGCCGGTGCTCTGAGTGCGCGGGACGAACTCGGTGGTGCCGTGCATGAGCAGCATCGGGGCGTCGCCCGCCGAGGCGTGGGTGGCCGAGCTGGCGTCGTCGACCTTCGTCCAGCAGGTGGCGTTCTCGGGGCCGGGACGGCAGCCCAGCAGCGTGACCACGGCGCGGCGCAGCTTGCGCTGGCCGGGGGTGGCGGTCAGCTCGGCGCCGACCTGGTAGGCCAGGTACGGGGTGTTGACCGGCGACAGCGCGACCACCCCGCGGACGCGCTGGGCGCCCTGGCCGTAGGCGCCGAGCTGGGTGGCCAGCAGCCCGCCGGCCGACGAGCCGATCACCACGATCCGGTCCGGGTCGACGTTCCAGCGCTTGGCGTTGCGCTTGACGTAGTCGAGCGCGGCCTCGACGTCGTCGCGCTGGGCGGGCCAGGCGGCGGTGCCCGCCAGCCGGTAGTTGGCGGCGAAGACCGCGAAGCCCTCGTTGGTGAGGCGGCGGGCGAAGTACTTCCAGCCGCTCTTGTCACCGCCGAGCCAGTAACCGCCGTGCAGCACCAGCACGCCCGGACGCGGCTTCTCGGCCTGCCGGGCGCCCTGCCCGCGCGCGGCCGATGACGAGGTCGGCGACGGACGCCAGTACGCGTCGAGGCGCTGGCGCGGCGCGGACCCGTAGGCGTAGGTGACCATGCGCGGCGGCCTGGGCGTCACCATCACCGCCCGCGCCGACGTCACCGAGTCGGTGTCGGTGTCCGGAGCGGACGCGCCCGGCGAACCGGGGGCCTGCGACGGCGTCGCCGAGCCCGCCGGACCGGACGGCTCCGACGACGCGTCCGGCTCCGGCGCCGGGGGCGTCGACGACGGCGAGACGGTCGCCTCGGCCGTCGCCGAACCGCCGGGCGGCGGGGTCGGCGCGGTGGCCTGGGCGGCCCCGCCCGGCACGGCGACGGCCGCGATGCAGGTGGCGGCGAACGCCGCTCCGCTCACCAATACCTTGCGCACCCCGGACCCTTTCCTGAAGAGATCTTGGTGCGCACATCATATAGAGCGTCCCCGCTCCGCGCCGGGCCAACGCCGCTGCCGATGACTCCGCCGACGATGTCGCCGATGATCTCGCCGATGACGTCAGCCGAGCGCGCGGCGCAGGTCGGCCAGCAGGTCGCCGGCGTCCTCGATGCCGACCGACAGCCGCACCAGGTCGGCCGGGACCTCCAGCGGCGACCCGGCGACCGACGCGTGGGTCATCCGCGCCGGATGCTCGATCAGCGACTCCACCCCGCCCAGCGACTCGCCGAGAGTGAACAGCTTCGTCCGCTCGCACACCCGGACGGCGGCCTCCTCCGTCTCCATCCGGAAGGACACCATCCCGCCGAACCCGCGCATCTGCTTGGCCGCGGTCTCGTGGCCCGGGTGGTCGGGCAGCCCCGGGTAGAGCACCTGCTTCACGGCCGGGTGCGCGGTGAGCATGTCGACCACGGCGGCGGCGTTGGCGCAGTGCCGGTCCATCCGCACCGCCAGCGTCTTGACGCCGCGCAGGGTCAGCCAGGCGTCGAACGGCCCGGCCACCGCGCCCATGGCGTTCTGGTGGAACGCCAGGCGCTCCCCCAGGTCGGCGTCGGCCGCCACCAGCGCGCCGCCGACCACGTCGGAGTGGCCGCCCAGGTACTTGGTGGTCGAGTGGACGACCACGTCGGCGCCCAGCGCCAGCGGCCGCTGCAGGTAGGGCGAGGCGAAGGTGTTGTCGACCACCAGCAGGGCGCCCGCCTCGTGCGCGACGGCGGCCAGCGCGGCGATGTCGGCCACGCCGAGCAGCGGGTTGGTCGGCGTCTCCACCCAGATGATCTTCGTTTCGGGACGGACGGCGGCGCGCACCGCGGCCACGTCGCCGAGCGGCACCGGATCGTACGCCAGCCCCCAGCGCTCGAACACCTTGGCGAACAGCCGGTACGTGCCGCCGTAGGCGTCACCGGGGATGACGACGTGGTCGCCCGGCGCGCACACCGTGCGCAGGAGGGCGTCCTCGGCGGCCAGCCCGGAGGCGAACGCCAGCCCCCGCGCTCCCCCCTCCAGTTCGGCCAGGCATACCTCCAGCGCGGTACGCGTCGGATTGGCCGAACGGGAGTACTCGTAGCCGCCGCGCAGCCCCCCGATGCCGTCCTGCTTGTACGTCGAGACCTGGTAGATCGGGGGCACGACCGCCCCCGTGGCCGGGTCGGGCTCCTGCCCGGCGTGGATGGCCAGCGTCTCGAACCCCTGGTGAACCTCGTCGTCCATGAGCACGAGGCTATCCACCCCTCGCCACTCCTTCGGGAGGAGGTGGTCCCCCGTAGGTATCAGCCCCGATTTCGGCTCCCGGGTTGACCACTTTCGCCGGGCCGATCCCTACGGTTGAACCGTATCCAGAGATGACTGACTGATCCCGCTCCGGCGACCCCGCACGCCGGGCGGCCCCGAGTTCGCGAGCCCCGGGCTCGCGGCGTACCGCTCTCCCCCATTGAAGGAAACCGCATGTTCGCACGCCTGGCCCGCGTGGTGGTCAGACACCCCTGGCTGACGCTCCTGACATGGGCGGTGGCCTGGGTCGCCATCGTCTTCCTGTCACCCTCGCTGAAGACCGAGTCCGACCAGAGCGAGTTCCTGCCGTCCTCCTACGAGGCCGTGCAGGCCGCCGAACTGGCGCAGAAGTCCTTCCCGCAGCAGGCCGACGCCACCACGCTGATCGTGGTGAAGCGGTCCGACGGCGGGCAGCTCACCGCGGCCGACACCGCGAAGATCGGGCAGGCCGCGCAGGCGCTGACCGCCAAGAAGTACCCGACGGTGCAGGCGTTCGCGACCGGCCCGCAGACGGTGGCGCCCAACAAGAAGATCCAGCTCATCAGCGTCCCCATGAAGGGGTCGACGCCGGACGAGGCCACCAAGCAGGGCGACGCGGTCAAGGACATCCGCAAGGACCTGCCGGGCATGCTGGGGTCCGGGCTGACCGCCAACGTCGGCGGTGACGTCGCCACGTTCACCGACAACGAGGACTCCTTCAACACCTCGTTCATCCTGGTGACCGTCGGCACCTTCGTGCTGATCATCGGGCTGATCCTGGTGATCTTCCGGGCGCCGGTCGCGGCGATCCTGCCGATCATCGTGATCATGCTGACCGAGGCCATGGCCAGCGGGCTGATCGGGGCGGCGTCCAGGCTGCTGAACTTCACCGGTGACGACAGCCTGACGATCATCATGACGATCGTGCTGTTCGGCATCGGCGCCGACTACTACCTGTTCGTGCTGTTCCGCTACCGGGAGCGGCTGCGCGCCGGCGACGACAAGAAGACCGCGATGATCGTGGCGATGGAGCGGGTCGGCGAGGTCATCACCTCGGCCGCGGCCGCCATCGCGGTGACGTTCCTGGTGCTGATGCTCGCCTCGTTCGGCATCTTCTCCGCGTGGGGCCCGTCGCTGGCCATCGGCGTGCTGGTCATGGGCATCACGTCGCTGACGGTGTTCCCGGCGATCGTGTCGCTGCTGGGCCCGGCGGTCTTCTGGCCGTCCAAGTCGTGGAAGCAGCAGCCGAAGGCGCGGGTCTCCTCCGGTCTCGGCCGGATGGTCGGGCGGCGCCCGGCGCTGGTGGCGCTGGTCTCCGGCGCGCTGCTGGTCCTCCTGGCGGTCGGGGCGGTCGGCTTCAAGGCCGACTACGACTTCCAGTCCAGCTTCCCGGAGAACACCGAGTCCGCGCAGGCCATGAAGGACATGCAGAGCGCCTTCCCGGCCGGTCTGACCAAGCCCGTCCAGGTCTACCTGCAGTCCGAGAACGGGCAGCCGATCCCCAAGACCGCCATCGAGTCGTTCCGGCAGCAGGCCGGGTCGCTGCCGGGGGTGGGCGGCGTGCAGCCCGCCCAGCCCGCACCGGGCGGCCGGGTCGTCCAGGTGGACCTGCTGCTCAAGAAGAACCCCGTGTCCAACGACTCGATCAACCTGGTCAAGGACGACCTGCGGCCCGCGGCCCACAAGATCACCCCGCCGGGCACGAAGATGCTCGTCGGCGGCGAGACCGCCATCTACGGCGACATCAACAAGGTCGTCAACCGCGACCTGTCGGTCATCCTGCCGGTGGCCGGGGTGCTGATCGCGCTGATCCTGCTGCTCCTGCTGCGCTCGGTGGTCGCCCCGCTGTACCTGGTGCCGGCGGTGCTGCTCGGCTTCGCCGCCACCATGGGCGCCGCGGTGTACGTCTTCCAGGGCCTGATGGGCGAGGCCGGCGAGGTCTTCCACCTGCCGATCATGCTGTACCTGTTCGTGCTGGCCATCGGGACGGACTACAACATCCTGATGACCGCGCGGCTGCGCGAGGAGGCCAAGGAGGGGCACGAGCCGCGGCGCGCCGCCGCCCTGGCGGTGGAGCACGGCGGCCCCACGGTCGCCGCGGCGGGCCTGATCCTGGCCGGCACCTTCTCGGTGATGCTGCTGGCCGAGGTCTCGATGCTGCAGCAGATGGGCTTCTCGATCGCCATCGGCATCGCCCTGTCGGCCTTCGTGATGTCGATCTTCCTGGTGCCGGGCGTCACCGCGCTGCTCGGCCACCGGGCCTGGTGGCCCGGGCACGGCGACCGGCCCGCCTCGTCCGGCAAGGCCGGCCCGCTGGAGGAGGAGTACGCCGGCACGGGGGCCCGCACCTAGCGGGTCCCGCCCAGGCGGCCCGCCCCTCGGCGGGCCGCCTCCGACCGGGGGCATCGCCCCCGTGACCGATAGAGACGTTGGGCCGCGGAACGCCGGCCGACCAAGCCGCCCACACCGCCGGCGGCCCGCGGCCCAACACCCGGGGAAGAAACCGAAGCGCCGGAGCCCCCTTTGCGCAGGGGCCCCGGCGCTTCGCCGCGTCCAACGGCGGCTACGCGCCCCGGCCACACAACCCGGCCACGTGACCCGGCTGCGCGGGCCGGCGCTCGATCCCGGCTACCCGCCGGCGAGGAAGGCGAGCAGGTCCTGGCGGGTGAGCAGGCCCTTGGGTTTGCCGTCGACCAGCACGACCAGCGCGCCCGCCTTCTCCATGACCTCCACGGCCTTGCTCACCGGCTCGCCGGAGCCGATCGTCGGCAGCGGCGCCGACATGTGCGTCCCGACGGTGTCGCCCAGCGAGCCGCGGTCGCGCACCAGCAGGTCCAGCAGGTCCCGCTCGGCGACCGAGCCGACCACCTCGGCCGCCATGACCGGCGGCTCCTCCTTCATCACGGGGAGCTGCGACACCTCGTACTCGCGCATGATCGCGATCGCGGTCTCCACGCTCTCGTGCGGGTGGACGTGCACGAACTCCGGCAGCTGCCCGCTCTTGCGGGTGAGCACCTCGCCGACCCGGGCCTCCTCGGTGGACGGGGTCAGGAAGCCGTAGTCGGCCATCCAGTCGTCGTTGAAGATCTTCGACAGGTAGCCGCGGCCGCCGTCCGGCAGCAGCACCACGATCACCGCGTCCTCGTCGGCGTCCGCGGCGACCCGCAGCGCGGCCGCCACCGCCATCCCGCAGGACCCGCCGACCAGCAGCGCCTCCTCGCGGGCCAGCCGCCGGGTCATGGTGAACGACTCCTTGTCGGAGATCGCGATGACCTGGTCGCAGATCGTCCGGTCGTAGGTCTCCGGCCAGATGTCCTCGCCGACGCCCTCCACCAGGTACGGACGGCCGCTGCCGCCCGAGTACACCGAGCCCTCGGGGTCGGCGCCGATCACCTTCACCCGCCCGCCGGACGCCTCCTTGAGGTAGCGTCCGACGCCGCTGATCGTGCCCCCGGTGCCGATGCCCGCCACGAAGTGGGTGATCCGCCCGTCGGTCTGCTTCCAGATCTCCGGGCCGGTGGTCTCGTAGTGCGAGCGCGGGTTGCCCGGGTTGACGTACTGGTTCGGCTTCCACGCCCCCGGGATCTCGGCGGCCAGCCGGTCGGACACCGAGTAGTACGACTCGGGGTGCTCGGGCGGCACCGCGGTCGGGCAGACCACGACCTCGGCGCCGTACGCGCGCAGCACGTCCAGCTTGTCCTTGGCGACCTTGTCCGGGCACACGAAGACGCAGCGGTAACCGCGCTCCTGCGCGACGATGGCCAGCCCCACCCCGGTGTTGCCGGAGGTCGGCTCGACGATCGTGCCGCCCGGCCGCAGCAGGCCGGACTCCTCGGCGGCGTCGATCATGCGGACCGCGATGCGGTCCTTGACCGAGCCGCCGGGATTGAAGTACTCCACCTTGGCCAGCACCTGTGGGCGCAGCCCGGCGGTGACTTTGCGCAGCCGGACGAGCGGGGTGTCACCCATCAGCTCGACCAGCGAATCGTGTACCTGCACCGCGACATCCTTGTCGAATCAGTTTGTTACATCCCTGTTCAACCAGCGTGTGCCGCGCCGGGAAGGGATGTGGGTTCGGATAGATTCCAATTCCTGACGGTAGCCCAGTGAGACGGCGGCGGGCACGTTCCGGTGACGGTGCCGCGCCCGCCGGTTACGGAGGGTCGACGGACGATGCTGAGAGCGTTGACGGCACGCCGCATCGCGACGGCCGCCGCCTACGGGGGCGGGGGCCTCACCGCCCTCGGGGGCCTGACCTTCGGACTCATCGTCGTCGAGGCCAAGCTCGCCCGCCGGATCATCCAGGCCACGCCGAACGGCGACCCCCCGGTCGCCGACGGCCTGTACGGGGGCGGCGCCGAGGACGGCGAGGCGTCGGCCGCACCGCTCTCGTTCGTGATGCTGGGCGACTCCACCGCGGCCGGGCTGGGCGTCCACGAGCCCGACGAGACGCCGGCCGCGCTGCTGGCGGCGGGCCTGTCGTCGATCGCGGGACGTCCGGTGCGGCTGACCAACGTGGCGCTGTCCGGGGCCCGTTCGGAGGCACTGCCCGACCAGGTGGACAAGGCCCTGGCCGCCCGTCCCGACGTCGCCGTCATCATGATCGGCGCCAACGACGTCACGGCCCGGGTGCCCGCCGCCGAGTCGGTGCGCCACCTGGCCGCGGCCGTGGAGCGGCTGCACGGCGCGGGCTGCCGGGTGGTCGTCGGCACCTGTCCCGACCTCGGCTCGGTGCAGCCGGTGATGCAGCCGCTGCGGTGGATCGCCCGCCGCGCCAGCCGCCAGCTCGCCGCCGCGCAGACCATCGCGGTCGTCGAACGCGGCGGGCGGACCGTGTCGCTGGGCGACCTGCTCGGCCGCGAGTTCGAGGCCGACCCGCACGAGATGTTCAGCGCGGACCGCTACCACCCGTCCGCCCGGGGCTACGCCGCGGCGGCCGCAGCCGTCCTGCCGTCGATGGCCGCGGCGCTCGGGCTGGAGCCCGAACCCGAGGAGCTGCCGGACGTGCGGCGCGGCGAGGGCGTCCTGCCCGTCTACCTGGCCGCCGCCGAGGCCGCCGAGGAACCCGGCACCGAGGTCGCCGGCACCCGGGTCGCGGGCCGTGAGCGCGGCCCCCGGGGCCGCTGGGCCACCCTGCTGCGGCGCCGCGAGGTCGGCGAGACCGCCGAGGAACCCGACGATCCCGAGGCGGTCCGGCACGGCGTGGCCTAGGCCCCGGCGGTGTGAGCCGGGTCATGGGCGGCGGATCCGCGCCTGTTAGATTTCAAGTGACCAGCGGGTAACACCGGCATCGGCCGCTGACACGAGGAGATCCGCAATGCCCGAGGCAGTCATCGTCGCCACCGCGCGCTCCCCCATCGGACGCGCCTTCAAGGGTTCGCTGAAGGACCTGCGCCCCGACGACCTCACCGCCGAGATGATCAGGGCGGCCATGGCCAAGGTGCCGCAGCTGGACCCGGGCCAGGTCGACGACCTGCTGCTCGGCTGCGGCCTGCCCGGCGGCGAGCAGGGCTACAACATGGCCCGCGTCGTCGCGGTGCTGCTCGGCTGGGACCAGGTGCCCGGCGCCACCGTCACCCGCTACTGCTCCTCGTCCCTGCAGACCACCCGGATGGCCTTCCACGCGATCAAGGCGGGCGAGGCCGACGTGATCATCTCGGCGGGCGTGGAGATGGTGTCCCGGTTCGCCAAGGGCAGCAGCGACGGCCTGCCCGACACCCAGAACCCGGTGTTCAACGACGCGGTGGCGCGCACCGCCAAGCGCTCGGAGGGCGAGGCCGACACCTGGCGGGACCCGCGCGAGGACGGGCAGCTTCCCGACATCTACATCGCGATGGGCCAGACCGCCGAGAACGTCGCCCAGCTGCGCGGCGTCTCCCGGCAGGCGCAGGACGAGTTCGGCGTCCGCTCCCAGAACCTCGCCGAGAAGGCCATCGCCAACGGCTTCTGGGCCGCCGACATCACCCCCGTCACCCTCCCCGACGGCACCGTCGTCGAGAAGGACGACGGCCCCCGTCCGGGCACCACCTACGAGAAGGTCGCGGCGCTGCAGCCGTCCTTCCGCCCCGACGGGACGGTCACCCCCGGCAACTGCTGCCCGCTCAACGACGGCGCCGCGGCCGTGGTCATCATGAGCGACACCAAGGCCGCCGAACTCGGCATCACCCCGCTGGCGCGGATCGTGTCCACCGGCGTGTCCGCGCTGTCCCCCGAGATCATGGGCCTCGGCCCGGTCGAGGCGTCCCGCCGGGCGCTGGCGCGGGCGGGCATGACCATCGACGACATCGACCTCGTCGAGATCAACGAGGCGTTCGCCGCCCAGGTGCTGCCGTCCGCCGAGGAGCTGGGCGTCGACCTGGACAAGCTCAACGTCAACGGCGGCGCCATCGCGGTCGGCCACCCGTTCGGCATGACCGGCGCCCGCATCACCTCCACCCTGCTCAACAGCCTGCGCTTCCACGACAAGCAGTTCGGGCTGGAGACCATGTGCGTCGGCGGCGGCCAGGGCATGGCGATGGTGGTCGAGCGGCTGTCCTGAGTCCGACCGGAGCCGGTCACGCACGATCTGCTGGTGCGCGACGCCCGTCCGGCAGCACAGCGGCGGGCGCCGCGCCCCGGCACGTTACAAATGATCTACGTTACGACAAAGATAGGTCCCCGTTAGGGGGTTGTCACTTCCGGCGTGGTGTTGCACAGTCCAAGGAAGAGCCCCGCCAACCTGGAGGTGCCAATTGTCCCTGAACCACTCGCCGGAGACGCACAGCAAGCTGATCGCCCGCATCCCCACGGTCACAGGACGTGACCTGCCCGAGTGGTTCACCGCCATCGAGAACGGCCCGTCGTTCCTGCGCTGCGAGGAACGCTGCAACTGGCTCGCCGAGGAGCACGGCATCTCGTACGGATACGCCGCCGCCCTCGTCCGCGAACACGAACGCACCCGCCGCGCCCGGCACTACTGATCGCGGGGGGAGCAGTGTGCTCGGTGAGCCCCGCTCACCTTCGCCACCGCCCCGTGTCACCCAGGGGGACGCCCCCTGGAACCCCGTCCGGGCCGAAGGTGCTCGACCGGAGCAGCACAGGGAGACACTCCCTGCCCCGTCCGGGCCGTAAGGACTCGACTGGCAGAGCCGACCGGACACCACAACCCTGCAGTACCCCCAGGGGAGAACCTCCTGGACCCGTTCGTCGTCGCGACGGACGAACACAACCTCATAACACCCGGGCCGTATCACGACGTTCGTTCGCCGGCGGTGCCGGCGTTGACGACCGGGTGTGACGGGACGGACCCGCCCAAGGAATGCCCCCGCACGCCGTGGCGCTGCGCGTTTCGGCCCGTGGCGCAGAGTCCGCCCCGTAACGGATCCGCCCCCGCACCGGCTGACGCCGATGCGGGGGCGGATTCTCGTCTGGGACGTTTCTCGCGGTCAGTCGCGGCCGGAGAAGTAGGACAGGAACCTCAGCAGCTCCAGGTAGATCCACACGAGGCTGAGCACCAGCCCGAACGCGCAGTACCAGGCGAACTTCTCGGGCGCCCCGGCCCGCACGCCCTGCTCGATGGAGTCGAAGTCCAGGAGCAGGAACAGGCAGCCGAGCAGGATGGCGGCCACGCTGAACACGTAGGCCATCGGGTTGCCGGGGTCGCGGATGCCGATGCCGTCCTCGGCGCCGAACAGCTGGACGACCACGTTGACCAGCATCAGGCCGACCATCGCGAAGCCCGCCGCGAGGACGTACCTGGCGAACTTGGGGGTGACGCGGATGATGCGCAGCGAGTGGACGGCGAGCATCGCCCCGAACGCCAGCGCGGTGCCGACCACCGCCTGGAACACCACGCCGTGGTAGAGATCGTTGTAGGCGTGGCTGACGATCCCGACCGCGACGCCGTACACCGCGGCGAACGCCAGCACCAGCGGCGCGTTGGCCTTCTGCCCGAAGGTGATGAAGGCCCAGATCCCCACCTCGGCGATGACCGCCACGGCCAGCACCGGCATGGCCAGCTCGGCGGGCACCAGCGTCCACGCCAGCGCCGCGGCGACCACCAGCGTCAGCAGCGTGAGGAACCCGCGGACGACGACGTCGTCGATGGTCATCGGCCGGGTGGCCGGGGGCGCGGACGGCGTGTAGGAGGGCGCGTTGTACATCTCATGCAGTTGCTGGGGCGGCGGCGCGCCGTAGCCGCCCCCTCCCGCCTGCCGCCCGAAGGCATTGCCCCGGAAGGCCGGGTTCCTGCTCTCCATCAGTAGCCTCCACAGTGGCTGACCTCTTCGATCAGTCTAGACGTGGCAGGCATTCCCAATGTTCCCCAGAGATATGACGGCTTGGTATCGGTCCCGCATCACAGTGCCACCGCCGTCCCAAACACCACCCGCACCCAACCCAAAACCCACCCCACCCCTTCACGCCGCACCCCACATGGTCTTGCCACCCCTCCACAAAGAACGCGAACCTGTAGCAAGCAACACGGAGCCGACTACCCGTCCGACCCTTGACACCGCCACGCCCCACCCACTGAGCGACGTCAGCCACATGGCCTTGCTCAGGCTGCCAAGGCGACGCGCTCTGCACGCGTCCAGCAGGCCCGTGTAGCGAGCGGCCCCACCAGAGGCACAGAAACAGGCATTAACCCATACAGCGCTGCCCCTCCACGCCCCGGCACAGCAACCTCAGACACTTGGTCTTGCTCAGCCTGCCGGGAGGCAACGCTCCGCGGGGGTTCGGCGAGTGCGCGTTGTGAGCGCCCCGCCAGGGGGCGCCCACCACGCGCACGGGCGCGGCACGGCCCCCCCCCGCGGGGCCGCCCCCCCCCCCCGGCGGGGGGTGCAGGGCGGGGCCCCCCCGGGGAAAACCACCGGGCCCACCGCGGAGCCGCGCCCACAG
>NZ_JBEYTB010000027.1:0-60648 GCF_040642915.1 Actinomadura sp. NPDC047616 | reverse complement strand
ATGACGGTGGGCTCGCCGCCCTCCAGAATCGCGACGACCGAGTTGGTCGTCCCGAGGTCGATACCGACCGCACGTCCCATGTCTCTCGTCCTCCGGCGTTGTCACGTCGTCGTCCGCGCACCTGACGCAGACAAGTTGAGTCGCATAGGCATAACTTCGCCGCTCCGTAGGGCCAGACTGCCCGACGGAGATCGTCCCGTCAAGCGAGTTGAGTCTGGGCGACTCAACTTATGTGAGCGCGCGATTTGCCGTGCGGTGTGGTCGTCGGCGCAGGCTCCGCACCGGGAGGTCGGGATGACGGACGAACGGGAGCCGACCTCGGCGCGCCGCACCTACGGCGTCAACCGCCCGGCCAGCAAGGAGCCCGCGCTGTCGGGGGCCTGGGGCGAGTACATCTACCTGCGCGCGGGCACCACGATCGTCCGGCTGCCGGACGGCGTGGACCCACTGGCCGCGATGTCGCCGGCCTGCGCACAGGACGCCATGGACCGGCTCGCGGGCGGGCGGGTGCTCAAGGCCGTCGGGGAGACCTGACGCCGGTCGCCCGGCTCAGCGCGGCGGGAGCCGGTCGACCCGCTCGGCGGGCGCGGGCATGGCCAGGGCCGTCGCGACGGCGCGCAGCTCGTCGCGTTCGGCGGCGGTGACGGGGGCGGCGCGCGTGTGCAGGGCGGCGACCAGGAGCTCCACGGCCTTCTCCCAGCGTCCGCTGGCCGCCTCCCTGGTGACGCGCCGCAGCGTCGGCTGGGGCAGCCGGTCGCGGTAGCAGGACGGCAGCCGCCGCAGGGTCTGGGCCAGTTCCCGATGTTCCCGGCTGCTCAGCGGTGGCACGGCGGGCTGGAGTTGCCAGTCGCCCACGGCCAGGCCGACAACCCGGATCACCTGCATCAGCACTGCCTTCCCCCTCCCCGTCCCGGCGCATCGATGCCGCTCGCCGGGCATCGGGCGGTGCCGTACCCCGGAGCCACCGGTCACAAGCCGCAGACCAGGCAAAAGGCGGTAAGCAATGCGGCAAGCAGATAGGCGGCCGGCGATGTTTGGCCGACGGCCTGTGGGTAGCCCCCCACCACACGGACTTCGACTTGCGAGGACGGGGCAGAAGGCCAGCGCTCCGTCCTCCGAGACGTGGTCAAGCCGAGACAGTGCCGGGGGCCGACATGGCGACAGTCGCCGAAACCAGGACAACACGCAGACGCACCACACAGCGGAGGGGCACGGAGAGCCCGAGCCGGGCCGCCACCACCACGCGGCGGCGCTCCGCGGCGACGACGAGCACACCGAGGGCGACCCGGGCGCGGGAGCAGAAGAAGACCACCGTTCCCGTCCCCGTCGTCACCCCGCATGTGACCGTCCACCGGTTCCAAGTGCCGACGCCGCAGATCGGGCTGGCCGGGCACCAGGTCGTCGACGCCGGGAAGGCCATGGCCTCCTCGCTTCCGCCGCCCGGACGGCTGGCCTACTACACCGGGCTGGGCGCCCTGGCGGCGTTCGGGCTCGTGGACTGGCCGGTGGCCGCGGCGATCGGGGTCGGGGTCGCCGTCGCACGGCGGGCGACCGGCCGGCAGCGGGCCGGGCAGACCCAGACGACCTAGGCGGAGCCCTGAGGACGCCGCCGTCCAGCCGACAGGAGGGCGCTTACCAACTGTTCACCTTCTGGTCACGTTCGATCCGCACAGGGATGTCCGAAATCGGATAAAACGGTCATTGCTGTAGTCGACCACGAGGTGAACCACCGTGACCGATCTCCTGGCCACCGTCCTCGCGAAGGCGCTGGTGGCGCTTGTCGAAGCCGCAGTCGCGCGGCTGATCTTCTCGATGCTCCGCACGCCCCAGACGACCGCCGCCTGACTCCGGGGCCGCCTGCGACACAGGCGGCCCCGAAGTCAGACCGGCAACGGCCGGTGTGCGGGCCCGTTCCCGGCACGCGACGGCCGCATGGGCCGCGCCCACACGGCCGCCCTACCTACCGGGCTCCCTGCTCAGCCCTCCGCCTTGCCCTCGTCCGGCTGGGCCTCCTCAGGCTTGGCCTCCTCGGCCTTGGCCTCCTCGGGCTTGGCGTCCTCGGCCGCGGCCTTGGCCTCCTCGGTGTTGGCGTCCTCCGGATTGGCGTCGGGGTGCGCCGCGATGAACTGCTCGTACACCTCGTCGGCGATCTTGCCGCGGACGCTGACCTCGATGCCCTGCTCCTTGGCCCACTCACGGACGTCCGTGTTGGTGTAGCCGCGCAGCTTGGGCGAGGTGTCGGCGGCGCTCTTGCGGGAGCGTCCGGCGGCCTTGACCACGGCCGCCTTCTCCAGGAAGGGCGTGAGCGTGTCCAGCGCCTCCTGCAGGCGCTTGTGGTTCGCGTCGCCCAGATCGATGGTGAACTTCGCACCGGCGACCTCGAAGTCCCGCTTGGCGACGTCCTCACCGTCGTAGCCGTCGATGTCGTCAACCATGACGACCTTGGTGGCCATGGGTCCCCCTCCTGTGTCCTCAGCGATCAAGCATCATAGAGCGCCGACGACCCCGTCTCGTCCCATTCGGCTCGGCGTCCCGTTTCGAGCTGACGCCCAGGTCACCCCGTCGCGAAGCGGCCCTGGCCCGCCGACGCCGAACTGTCGGCGCCGCCCCCTATCGTGACCGCGACCACGACCCGAGGGAGGGACCATGACGCCCGCCACCCCGGCTCGGCGGGCGAGTACGCGGGTGGGGCGGTGGCGGCGAAGGGGGTGCCGGCAAAGCTTTACTGCCCTTACTTTCTGCACTTTGCCATTTACGCGTGGTTAGGGTTGCTTTCGCGTCGTCGGGCGAGCCGGTGAGCCGCTCGACGAGGCAGGTGCCGAGGGCGGAGGTGGGTGGGGTGGGGTTGAGCGTGCCCCGTCACGTGGCCTGCGTGATGGACGGGAACGGGCGGTGGGCGCGGCAGCGGTCGTTGCCTCGGACGGCCGGGCACCAGGCGGCCGAGGCGGCCGTGATCGATGTGATCGAGGCGGCGTACACGGCCGGGGTGCGGTGGCTCAGCCTGTACGCCTTCTCCACGGAGAACTGGCGGCGTCCCGGCGACGAGGTCGACTTCATCATGCGGCTGGTGCGGCGGACGCTGCGCAAGCACGCGCCGTCGTTGTACGCGCGGGGAATCCGCTGCCGGTTCCTGGGGGTCAACGATCCGCGGATCCCGCGGTCGCTGGCGCGGGACGTCACCGACCTGATGGAGCTGACCGGCGGCAACCGGCGGATGACGCTGACGGTGGCGTTCGACCACGGGGGGCGCCGCGACATCGTGGAGGCGGCCCGGTCGCTCATCCGTGCGGGCGTGCCGGCCGACCAGGTCACCGAGGAGAGCTTCGCCGGGCACCTGCCGTACCCCGACACCCCGGACGTGGACCTGGTCATCCGCACCTCCGGCGAGCAGCGGATCTCCAACTTCATGCTCTGGCAGGTGGCGTACGCCGAGTGGATCTTCCCTCGGGTGCTGTGGCCCGACTTCCGGGCCGAGCACTTCTGGGAGTGCCTGGACGCCTACCGGCGCCGCGAACGCCGCTTCGGCGACGTCCTGACGCCGACCACGACAGGAAACGGAGCACCATGAGCGACAGCACACCCACCGCCGGCCCCGCCGCCCTCCTGGGGACGGACTCGCTGCTGCACGGGTACTGCGACGACGCCCGGTGGGGCCTGGCGGTGGTGCGGGCGACCGTGCTGGAGGCCGCCCATCCGCAGATCGGCGCGGCGCTGATCGACAACTCCACGTTCGTGGCGCATCCGTGGCGGCGGCTGCGCAACACGCTGCTCAGCACCCGCCGCATCCTGTCCGGCGACAGCCGGATCCGCGACCGGGAGGTGGCCCGGCTCAACCGGCTGCACGCGCGCATGTCCGGCACCGACGACCAGGGGCGGCCCTACGACGCGATGGACCCCGCCGCCCGCGCGTGGGTGGTGGCGTCGCTGTTCGAGTCGACGGTGACGATGGTGCGGCTGAGCGGTGAGTCCCTGGACGGCCCCGGCCTGCGGCGCCTGTACGCCGAGTTCCGGGCGTTCCTGGAGCTGCTGGAGGGCGACGCCGGCCGGCTGCCCGCCACGCTGCAGGAGTTCTGGCCCTACTACGACGACGTGATCGCCCGGGAGCTGGAGAACACCGAGGCGATGCGCATCATCCTGTTCCGGTTGTTCTCCCACCTGCCTCCGCCGCCGCTGCTGCGCGGCCGGCCCGCGGTGTGGGCGATGGGCCGGGCGGTGGCCGGTCCGGTCGCGGGCGCGATCATCGTGGCGTCGCTGCCCGAGGAGTTCCGGCGGCGGGCGGGACTGGGCGACGTGCCCGGCGCGCAGGCGCTGAACCGCGGCGTCCACGTGGGCAGCGGCGTGGCGACCCGCCTGCTCCCCCGGTCCTGGACGCGGACCGACACGGTGATGAGCATCCTCGATCCCGCGGGCGGCGACAGCCCCGAGGTGCTGAGGGCGCTGCGCCGCCGCACGAGGCGGGCCGCGGCCCTGTGGCGGCTGCTCACGCCCGACCCGGCGGAGGCCACCGGCGGGGCGGCCGTCTCCGCCGACCGGTTCTTCGCCGAGGTGCTGGACCAGACCGGCAACGGCCACCTGGACTGGCCCGATCTGGCGGCCATGGCCCGGGAGATCGCCGGCCGGCTGGATCTGGACGAGGACGACGAGCACCGCCTGTACGACGCCTACGCCGCCTGGTGGCGGGAGCTGCAGGCCGCGCTCGACACCGACGGGGACGGGCGCATCTCCCGGGAGGAGTACGCGGCGGCGGCTCCCTCCCTGGCCGGGCCCGCCCTGATCAAGGTCGCCGAGGTGCTGTTCGACGTCGCCGACGCCGACGGCGACCAGACCATCAGCGCCGGCGAGCACCGGGCGTTGTTCCGTACCGCGTTCGCCCGCGACCTGGACGGCGGCGACCAGGGCGGCTCCTACTCACGGAGCGAGTTCATCCGCGAGTTCGTCGCGTTCATGTCGGGGCAGCGCTCCTCGGTCGCCTACACCTCCCTGCTCACCCAGGCCTGACCGTCGGCCCCGGTCAGGCCGACGAGCCGATCGAAGCCGGGCATCGTCGTGGCCGTCGCGGTCGGCGCGGCTGCGACGATGCCCGGCCAGTACCCGGTGCGCGACGTGGTGGGGAGTCCGCACGCGATCGTCGTTGTACCGGTCCCCCGGCGGGGTCAGGCGTCGAGGGGGCGCCAGGCGGGGCGGTCGCCGTCCCGCCGGACCTGCCCGAACACCACGTCGGCGAAGTGGACGCCGAAGCCGATCGTGTGGGGCTCTTCCAGTTCGGCGACCAGACGGCGACGGTGCTCGGCGGACCGTACGGGGTCGTGGTCGACGGCAGCGGACCATTCGGGGTGATCGACCTGGATCGGTGAGTGCAGGGCGTCACCGAAGGCGATCAGCCGCTGTCCGCCCGATGTGATGACGTACTCCGCGTGCCCGGCCGTATGACCGGCGCTGATCCGGACCCGCACGCCGGGGAAGATCTCCTGCCCGTCCGTCACCGTGCGGACGCGCGGTGCCATCGCGGTGAGCTCCTCGGTCATGCCCTGCGTCTCCAGCAGGTCGCGCTGGGCCCATTCCGGCTCGGAGACGAGGTGGTCGGCATGGGCGAACGCCGGCTGGTCGCCGCCGGGGGCGGGATGCCAGGCCCAGCCGAGGTGATCGGGGTGCAGGTGGGTGAAGGCCACCGACTCGATCTCTTCCGGCCTGCGGCCGAGCTCGGCCAGATTGTCCAGGAGCGCGCCCCCGTGGATGGCGCCGCGTGGGGTTCCCGGATCGGGCGGCAGCGACTGCGGCCCGAACCCCGCGTCGATCAGCAGTGCGCGGTCGCCGTTCTCCACCAGCAGGCCGCCGATGCTCGCCACGAGGTGACCGGAGTCGTCCAGGTAGTCCGGGTGGGCGGTCCACACCTCGTCGGTGGTGTCCGGGAGCCAGCCGCGCGGCGGGAGCTGCACGGCCCCGTCGGGCACAAAGGACACCGTCGTGTCGCCCAGCCGTAGCGAGCGGATTCCCGCAGGCCGCCGCAACCGCTCGTCGTGGTCAACCACGGAGGTCGCCATGTCCTTCTCCTTCGTCGGCGTGAGTTCGCCGGGTGAGTACGTCGGTAACAGGTCATCGCCGCGTCCCCCGGCGGCGAGGGCACCACAGTAAGCATCAAGCAAGAAATATTCAAGCTAGAAATATGCTGGCTTGAGGGACTTGCTAGCATCGACGCATGACGACGTCTCCAGACCCGCAGGCCACCGCCGAGCGGGAGCTGTGCGGCCTGGTGAACGGATTGGCCCAGCAGATCGCCGATCACGTTCGCGAACGCGCCGTCGCCTTGGGCCTCACCGCGGCCCAGGCGACCGCGTTGCGGGAGATGACCGGACCGATGACCATGCGAGATCTCGCCGAGCGCATGAGCTGCGAGCCGTCCAACGCCACCTTCGTCGTCGACAAGCTCGAGAAGCAGGGCCTCATCGAGCGCCGCCCGCACCCGACCGACCGCCGCGCCAAGCACCTCGTCCTCACCGCGGAGGGCAACGCCCTCCGCGAACGGCTCCTCGAACTGCTCGCCCAGGACTCACCGCTGGCCGGCCTCTCCCCTGAGCAACAGCGCGTCCTTCAGAACCTGCTCGAGCAAGCCATCACCCGTCCATGAGGCGACGCCGGCGATCCGGATCCCGGTAGCCGACGAGACCTCCTCCCACGTTCTCGTCCCGCCGTGGTCCTGCGGGTAGCAGACGGTGCGCGGCACGGCGACGCGGCCGAGGGCGCCGAAGACGATCTCGTAGAGTCCCCGCCGGACGGCCAGCCGAACGTCGGCGTCGCGGCCGGCAACAGCGGGCCCGGCAGGCCGGAACGGCGTGGCATCAGCGCCCCCGCGGGCAGGTTGGCGGTGTTGGCCACCTCGGCCTCGCGGGGGGCGTTCAGCTCAGGGCGCCCACGACCTCGTCTGCCGCGGGCGTCAGCGAACCCGTGACGGTCAGGGTCGGGGGGCGGGGAGTTCGCGGACGCGGACGTTGCGGAAGTCGACCACGTCGCTGGAGCCGTGGTTCTGCAGGCCGATGAAGCCCCGGGTGAACTGGCGCAGGTCGGTGGGCGGGTCGCCGGCGCGCGAGGAGTTCTTGCCGGGGGTGTTGTCGAACTCGTTGATCACTTCGCCGTTGCGGATGATCGTGTAGTGCTGGCCCTCGACGCGGATCTCGTAGTCGTTCCAGGTGCCGGGCGGGGTGGGGCGGGCCCGGTCCAGGCCGATCGTGCCGAAGTTGTAGACCGAGCCGGTCTTCTGCGGTTCGCCGGTGGGGCCGTCGTAGATCTGGATCTCGTGGCCGCAGTAGATCGCCACCCAGGCCGGGGAGGTGCGGGCCGAGCCGACCGTGCCGCAACTGCCGGCCGGGCGCTCCTCCAGCGGGGTGCGCAGGTCGGGGAAGCGGACGAAGACGCCGCTGTTGGAGTAGCCGCCGTCGGTGCGCGCGTCGCGGAACTGCAGCCGCAGCGAGAAGTCGCCGTAGTCCTTGCCCGCGTACCACAGCATGCCGAGGCCGCCGACGGTGCGGATCGTCCCGTCCGGCTGGAGGCTGAACGAGCCGCCGGGCGCCTGGAGCCACCGCGACAGCGAGTCGGCGGTGCCGTCGAAGATGGTCTCGTAGCCGCTCCCCCTGCCGACGTCGGAGCGGGCCGCGGCGGCGACCAGGCTGCCCTGTTCCCTGCCGCTGAGCAGGTGCTTCTTGCGGAGGCGGGTGGTCACGGCGGTGACGTGGCGCAGGAACGCGCCCTTGCTCGCCCAGGCGCGCTCGTCGTCGATCAGGTCGTTGATGGTGCAGCCGCCCGAGGTCGGGCGGCTGGGCACGGTGGTGCGCTCGTCGAGGATCCAGACCGTGGGGCGGGCGTCGGGGGCGGGGCAGGCGGCCGGTGAGGCGCCGCCGGACGCCGTGGCCGCCGTGGCCGCGGGCGCGAGCATCCCGGTCGACGCCAGCGCGAGCGTGAAGGTGAGGCCGATGGTCCTGCGGGGCGTGCGGCGGCGTCGGTGGGGAGCCACGAATCCTCCTCGGTCCGGGGACGAAGCCTGCTTTGCACTGTTACAGCGCATGTTTGTCTCGTCAATGGCGAAAGTTGGCAAAGGGGTTGTCGATCCGTCCGCCGGACGGAGCCCGGAGGCGCCCAGATGGAGGGGCGGCCGGATGTGGCCACGACCGGCCCTCCTTTGTCGCATATTCGGACACCAGGCCAGCTCGTAGGGCATACCACCTTGATCAATGACGGCATCATCTTTCGCCTCTTTCAGGAGAAAGTCATCGAGTGATGAAACGAAAGATCTAGGCGACCCGGGCAAAGTCCTCTAGCATCCGGGAGGCACTGATCAACGCGGCCCCGACCACACGGGGGAGGACGCGGGGCTCACACGTCCAGGGGAGGACGTCGTGCCTTGGGTTCAAAGCCGACTATTGCTCCTGTCCATCTCCCTGATGCTCCTCCTGTCCATGCTGGCCGCCGTGCCGGCGGCGGCCAGGGCTGAGACCGTCCGGTCGAAGGCCGCCGCCTCCTACCGGGTCCTGGTGTTCTCCAAGACCGCCGGGGAACGCGTGGACTCCATCCCGGCGGGTATCGCGGCCATCCGGGAACTCGGCGCGGAGAACGACTTCGCCGTCGACACCACCGAGGACTCCGGCCTGTTCACCGAGACGAACCTCGCCCAGTACAAGGCGGTGGTGTTCCTGTCGGTGACCGGCGACGTCCTCGATGACGACCAGCAGGCGGCGCTGCGGGGCTTCGTCGAGCGGGGCGGCGGCCTGGTGGCGCTCAACACCGCCGCCGACGCCGAACCCGGCTGGGACTGGTACGGCGCCACCATCGGCGCACGCACCAAGTCACCCAAGCCCGCCGCGCAGCAGGCGCAGCTCATGGTGTACGACCCGGCGCACCCGTCCACCAAGGACCTGCCGCGCCGCGTCCAGCAGAACGACGTGTTCTACAACTACACCGCCAACGTGCGGGGCAACCAGCACGTCCTGGCCGGGGTGGACGAGAAGTCCTACACCCCCGGCACCGGCACGATGGGCTACGACCACCCGATCAGCTGGTGCGGCGAGGTCCGCCAGGGACGTTCGTGGTACTCGGGCCTGGGCACCCAGGCCGCCACGTACAACGACGACGGGTTCCGCAAGCACCTGCTGGGCGGCATCCAGACCGCGGCGGGCGCCGTCGCGTCCGACTGCGGCGCCACGGTGTGGAAGAACTTCCAGACCAGCCTGCTCACCAAGGACGTCGGCGAGCCGATGGACCTGGCCGTGCTGCCCGACGGCCGGGTGCTGATGACGAGCCGGCGCGGCGAGTTCCGCCTGTTCGACCAGCGGACGGGCGAGGTCTCCTTGGCCGCCACCATCGACGTCTACACCGGCGAGGAGGACGGCCTGCAGGGCGTCGAACTCGACCCGGACTTCAAGGACAACGGCTGGGTCTACTTCTACTACTCCCCCGCCGGGACGACGCCCGAGAACGTCCTGTCGCGCGCCAAGCTGGTCGGGAACAGGCTCGACCTGAGCACCGAGCAGAAGATCCTGCACGTCCCGACGCAGCGGCGCCTGTGCTGCCACGTCGGCGGCGACATCGGCTTCGACTCCAAGGGCAACCTGTACCTGTCGACCGGTGACAACATCAACCCGTGGCAGTCCAACGGGTACTCGCCGATCGACGAGCGGCCCGGCCGCGAGGACTACGACGAGCAGGGCCACGCCGCCAACACCAACGACCTGCGCGGCAAGATGCTGCGGATCAAGGTCAACGACGACGGGTCGTACTCGATCCCCGAGGGCAACATGTTCCCGCCGGGCACCGACAGGACCAAGCCCGAGATCTACACGATGGGCGAGCGCAACCCGTTCCGGTTCGACGTCGACAAGAAGACCGACTGGGTCTACATGGGCGTCGTCGGCCCGGACGCCAACGAGGACAGCCCGACGCAGGGCCCGGAGGCGTACGAGCGGCTCAACCAGATCCGCGGCCCGGCCAACCACGGCTGGCCGTACTGCCAGGCCAACAAGAAGCCGTACTTCGACTACGACTTCGCCACGGGCACCACCGGCCCGCCGTTCGACTGCGACAACCTCGTCAACGACTCGCCGAACAACACGGGGCTGCGCGAGCTGCCGCCGATGACGCCGCCGCTGCTGTGGTACCCCAACGACTGCGCCACCTGGAACGAGCTGCCGCAGTTCTGCCCGCCCACCCCGGGCGGCCGCACGGCGATGGGCGCGCCGGTCTACCGGTACGACGAGAACCTGCAGTCCGACACCAAGTTCCCCGCCTACTACGAGGGCACGCCGTTCTTCTACGACTACTCCCGGCACCGCGCCTGGGACGTCAAGCTCGACGACAAGGGCGACCTGCTCAACATCAACACCTTCCTGCCGAACGTGTTCACCAGCACGGACGGCTCGGTGAACGGGCAGCCGATGGACATGGAGTTCGGCCCGGACGGGTCGCTGTACTTCCTGGACTACGGCGGCGGGTTCTTCACCGTCGGCCCGCGCGTCGGCCTCTACAAGGTCGACTACGTCAAGGGCAAGCGGTCGCCGGTCATCCAGGCGACGGCGACGCCGACGTCCGGCAGCGTCCCGCTGACGGTGAAGTTCGACGCCACCGGCACCCATGACCCGGACGGCGACCCCATCGCCTACGCGTGGGACTTCGACGGCGACGGCACCACCGACTCCGACCAGCCGGTCGCCGAGCACACCTACACCGCCAAGGGCGCCTTCCAGGCCCGGCTGATGGTCAGCGACGTGACGGGCAAGTCGTCGGTGCAGTCGTTCCCGATCACCGCGGGCAACAACGCGCCGGCGGTGACGATCGCGTCGCCCGCCAACGGCGGCTTCGCCGACTTCGGCGAGACGATCCCCTACAAGATCAACGTGACCGACGCCGAGGACGGCCAGATCGACTGCCAGGCCGTCAAACTGCAGGTCGCGCTCGGACACGACCTGCACGCCCATCCGATCCTGGAGAAGAACGGCTGCGAGGGCAGCTTTGCGCTGGAGAACGTCGAAGGCCACGGCGACGACGCCAACGTCTTCACCGTGCTGCGCGCCACGTACACCGACAAGGGCTCCGACGGCGTGCCCGGCCTGGAGGGCACCCAGCAGATCCTGTTGCAGAAGAAGCGCAAGCAGGCCGAGCACTTCACCGAGAACAACGGCACGTCCATCGTCAGCCACGGCGGCGCCGAGGGCGGCCGGCGCATCGGCGCGATCAACAACGGCGACTGGCTGGCGTTCAACCCCGTCGACCTGAAGAACATGACGTCGGCGACGTTCCGGGTGTCCTCCGGCGGGGCCGGCGGCACCATCGAGATCCGCAAGGACTCCCCGACCGGTCCGCTGGCGGGCACGGCCAAGGTCGCCGGCACCGGCGGCTTCGACCGGTACGTCACCCTGCCGGCCGTCCCGCTCACCGACCCGGGCGGCGGCGCCGGCAAGCTGTTCCTCGTCTTCAAGAACCCCGACTCGACCGGCGCGCTGTTCGACGTCGACTCGGTCCGGTTCAACGGCAAGGGCATGGCCGAGGCGATCGGCGTCCAGGTCACCGCCAACGAGAAGAGCGGACCCGCGCCGCTGAACGTCACGTTCACCGCCGCCGCGCCGGACGCCCCGTCCGACGCCGCGTACACGTGGGACTTCGGCGACGGCACGACCGGCCAGGGCGCGTCGGTGACGCACGCCTACGCCAAGCCCGGCGAGTACACCGCCAAGGTCACGGTGACCGACTCGTCCGGCGGCGCGCTCGGCACCGGCACGGCGGCCAAGGTCACCGTGGCGAAGAAGGTCGAGGGCACGATCAGGGTGACGCCGGACAACGCGACCCGCGACACCGGCAAGCAGCACACCGCCGTCGCCAAGCTCAACCCCAGGCGCGGCACCTCGCCCAAGGGCCACGACATGACCATCCAGGTGTTCCGCAAGGCGCCCGCCGCGCCGCTGCCCGCCGGGCACACCAGCGGCACCCCCTACCAGCTCGCCGAGGAGACGATCACCAAGACCGACGCCAGGGGCAACGCCAAGCTCACCTACACCAGCCCGGTCGGCGCCGACGACATCGTCGTGGCCTGCGCCGGATATCAGAACTCCTGCGTCAAGGACGGCGCCAAGGTGCTGGTGGTGAACGGCGACACCCCCGCCAACCTGCGCACCGACTACGTCGCCGACACCACGAAGGTCACCTGGAGGCCGGTCGCCGGCTCCGACGGCTTCGTGAACCTGTTCGACGGCAAGACCCTGGGCGGCTGGGACCACGCCGGCTCCGGCTCGTTCACGGTCAACAACGGTGTGCTGACGCCGCAGGGCGGACGCGGCGCGCTGTGGTACCAGCGCGGGCAGTACCGCGACTACACGCTGGAACTGGAGTACGAGCAGGACAGCGTGAGCGCCAACTCCGGCATCTTCCTGCGGATCCCGGACGGCGACTCCGCGGTGGCCGACCCGCAGACCAAGGGCTACCAGGTCTCGATCCTGGACCGGGTGGAGGAGGCCCGGTTCCGCACCGGCTCGATCGACGGGATCGACGCCGCCGACATCCTCAACGTCAAGCCGGTCGGCGGCGGCTACAACAAGGTGCGCATCGAGGTCCGCGGCCAGGAGTACAAGATCTACTGGAACGACCAGCTGGTGAACACCTACACCGGTGACCGCGAACTCGCCGGTCACATCGGCCTGGAGAACAACGGCGGCGGCATCCGCTTCAAGAACATCCGGATCGCCCCGCTCTCATAGAACGACCGCCCCCCGCCCCGGCGGGGCCGGGTGCCCACCTCCCGCACCCGGCCCCGCCGCCTTTTCATGCCCCGCCGCCTTTTCATGCGGACGGGGTGCGCGGGCGCGGCCAGTCACCGGCCGCCGCGCGCACGGCCCGCGCCGCGTCCGCCGCCGACCGCTCATCGGTGTCGACACGGACGGCGCCGTCTGCTCCGGTGGCGCCCTCGGCTGCGGCGCGCTCGGCGATCTTCAGGAGCGTCTCCTCGGGCAGCCCTCGCAACTCGTCGCCCGGGATGACCGGTCCGTGCCCCCGGCCGCGCATAAGGAGGCGCTCGGCCAGCCGGTCCGGCCCGGCGTCGAGGCGGCACACCGTCAGCACGGACGCCGGGAAGAGACCGGTGTAGGCGTCCGGGTGACCGGCCTCCCCGGAGACGATCAGGCACTGCGCCCCGGCCGAGCGGAACACCGCTTCCAGGGCCGCCAGGTTGGCCGCCTTGAGAGCGTGGCCGCCGGGGTCGCCGCCGGCCGGCCGCAGGAAGCCGATCTGCCGCGCGTCCACGTACGCGGCCGTGACGCCGTCGCCGATGACCTGCCGGAACACCTCGTATCCGACCGTGGACTTGCCGACGCCCACCGGCCCGCACAACCACAGCGTCGGCGTCGCGATCGCGGCACCGGCTCGCGGGACGAGCGGCGCGGGCGGCGATGACGGCGCGGCGGCGGGCCATTCGCCGATCCGTTCACGCACCGTGCGGGCGACCTCGGGCACCGCCAGCCCGTCGGTGTCGACGCACAGGTCGGCGAAGCCGGTGCGGTCCAGGGCGCCAGCCGCGGCGACGGCCCGGTCCACGAGCTCGGGACGCCACCCACGGCCGACGAACCGCCGGCGCAGCTCGTCCGCGTGCACGCGCAGGCGGCACAAGGTCACGGCCGCGCCCGGCATCGCGCCGGCGTACGCCCGAGCCTGCTCGGCGGTGTCCACGACGCCGGAAAGGATCAGGCACTCCGCCCCGGCCGCCCGGTAGTTCGGCCAGACCGCGCCCAGTGCGTCGATCTTCACGCGGTGCTCGTCGTCGACGGGATAGCACAGACCGATCTGATCGAGATCGAGGAACGCCGCCCGGACTCCGGCACGGGAGATCTGGGAGAAGATCTCGAACGCCGCGCTCGACTTGCCGACACCGGACGGACCGCACAACCACAACACCGGAATCACGCCACCGCTCACCGGCGCGAGGCTAACGAGCCCCGGCACATCCGCCAACCGAATAACCGTCCGACGGGACGGTTCCGTGGCCGCGTCCGGCCTGGTGCGCGGGACCAGTTCTGTGACAAAAGCGGCCAACGTTACGCTGACCTGTCTGAGTCGATAATCGAGTGCTCGCCCTCCCATCCCCGCCGGAAGGGCTTTTCTCGAGATGGACACCGATCGTTCCTCTACGAGAGCGGAGAGTCATGAAAAGGCGCGTGATCGTCGCGCTGTCCACCGCCGGGCTGGTCTCGGCCGGAGCGGTGGTCTACGTACTGGGCGGGGACTCCCTCACGGCCTCGGCCGGATCCGCACCCCGTCCCGGTCCCGGCGAGGTGCACACCGTGGCCCTGCGCGACATGTCCGGCGCGCAGGGGACGGCGGGCGCACAGCACCAGGTCATGGGCCTGCCCGCCGAGCGCACCAAGCCGTTCAGCATGCTGGGGGTCTCCTGGACCGACCCCCGCGCCGTCATCGACGGGACGGTGCAGGTCCGTACCCGCAGCGCCGCAGGCGGCACCTGGACGCCGTGGCAGCCGGTGGAGGCGCACAACGAGGACGGTCCCGGCGACGACGCGCGGTCGGAGTCGCGGGTACGCGGCGCGACCGCGCCCCTGTGGGTCGGCCCGTCCAACGGCGTGCAGGTCCGCGTCGCGGGCAAGGGCCGCGCGCTGCCGGCCGGGCTCCGCGTCGAGCTGATCGACCCGGGCGACGGCGCGGCGAAGCCGAAGCCCCGGGCGATCGGCCCCGGGACGGCGGTGCTGGCCGGTGCCGTCAGCACCGAGCCCCCCGCAGCGGACCCGTCCACGGATCCGACCGCCGGCCCGACCGAAACCGCCACCGAGCCGTCGGCGCCGGCCGATCCCGCGTCCCCGGCCGACGGGGCCCCGCCGGCCGATCCGGCCCCGCCGAGCGAGGACCCGACCGGATCGCCGTCTCCCACCTCGTCCGCGTCGCCGGAGTCGGGCACGTCGGCGGGCGTCACCGCCGCGTCCAGCACGGCCCCGCAGCCCACCGTGGTCACCCGCGCGCAGTGGGGCGCCGACGAGAGCCTGGTCAAGGAACCCGCCGAATACGCGCCCTCGGTCAAGGTCGTCTTCACCCACCACACGGCGGGCACCAACAACTACACCTGCGCCGAGTCCCCGGCCATCGTCCGGTCGCTGCTGCTCTACCACGTCAAGACCAACGGCTGGAACGACCTCGGCTACAACTTCCTGGTCGACAAGTGCGGCACCATCTTCGAGGGCCGCAAGGGCGGCATCGACAAGCCGCTGATCGGGGCGCACACCTACGGGTTCAACACCGGTTCGTCCGGCATCTCCGTGCTGGGCGACTACACCAAGACCGCCCCCGCGCAGCCGGCTCTCAGCGCGGTCGCCAGAGTCGCCGCCTGGAAACTCGGCCTGCACGGCGGCGACCCGACCGGCAAGGCCTCGATGACCACCACGATCAACAACGGCAAGTTCCCGGCGGGCGAAACGGTCAGCTTCAACACCGTCTCCGGGCATCGTGACGGCTACGCCACCGAGTGCCCAGGGCAGTTGCTCTACGACAAGCTTCCGGCGATCCGCACCGAGGCCAAGCAGTGGGCGACGCCGGTCACGTCCGTCGCGCTCACCTCCACCGCGGGCGCGACCAAGGTGGGCACCACCTACTACACCAAGGGAACGGTGACGCTCGGCTGGAAGCCCGCCGCCGTCTCCGGCTATGAGGTGCTCGTCGGCCACACGGTCGTCGCCAGGCCCGGCGGGACGTCGACCTCGGCGAAGATCACCCTGTCCGCCGGGTCCCACGACGTCCGGCTGCGCGCCACCAACATCAACGGCACCACGGCGACCTCGCCCGCCTACCGCATGACCGTCGACACGACCGCGCCGGTCTTCACCACCCCCGCCGGACTCGGCGTGAACACCGGCACCGTCACCCTGGGCGGCTCGATCCCGGTCAAGCTCGGCTGGAAGGCCACCGACAACACGGTGCTGCAGTCGATCAGGGCCACCTCGCCCACCGCGGCGACGTTCTCGCCCACGACCACGAACTGGAAGTCCTCCGCCAAGTCCAACGCCTCCACGGTCTGGTCGCTGACCGCGGCCGACGCCGCCGGGAACACGCGGGTCTCCGCGGTGACCCGTACCGGCTCGCTGATCCACGAAAGCGGCTCCAGGCGCACCGGCACCTGGAAGGCGACGAGCGGCAGCAGCTACGTCGGCGGCCGCGCCTACTACAGCACCGCCCGCAACGCCAGCGCCGCCTACACGTTCACGGGACGCTCCGTCGGCCTGATCGTCAGGCGGTCGACCAACTACGGCGCCTTCTACGTCTACGTGGACGGCGTCAAGACCGCCTACGTCGACACCAGGTACAGCAAGAGCTACTACCGCCAGGTCGTCTGGACCAAGACCTGGAGCACCAGCGCCAAGCACACCATCAAGATCGTCGTGGCGGGCACCTCCGGGCGCCCCACCGTGGTCACCGACGGCATCGCCTACATCAAGTAGGGCCCAGCCCCGCCTGGGGGCCTCTGGGAGGCCCCCAGGCGGGCATCGGCCGAATGCCGGCAACGCCTGAGAAGCGCACTGTGTGCGACCGGCGCGCCAGCCAGATCTGCGCGCCGCGGCACAGCGCTGGACAGCCGGGCGGCGGCAGTGGGGGCGGTCATCCTCATCGGACGGGGACAGGTGGACGCATGTCCGGACGATGAGCCGCGCCGGCGATCTCTGTGTGGTGACCGCGATCGATCGACTGCGGGAGGCGCGTGGTGATCTCTGGTTGCGGCGCCGAGGCGCGGTGGGAGGTCGCCGACGTCTCCCTTCCTTGCTGGACCACTTGAGCTTCCAGAGCCCCTACGATCACACCCTTGATCGGACGGCTGCCGGATGCCCTCCGGTGCAGCGGACGGCGCGGCCGGCCTTGCCCTCGGAGGGCGGCGCGGGAGGGGCCGATCCACCTCGTCCGAGGGGATTCGGGCGGCCATGCCGCAGTGGCCGGAGACAGCGATCCGGCGGGCCTGGGGGGCAGCCCGGATGACATAGCGAACCTTGGGATTAAGTTGCACTTTTAACCATCTACCCGACAGATCGGGCGGCGTAGGTTGAAAGTTAAAAGGGCGTTGTGCGCTCGCGCAGCGGACGGGGGTGACAGCACATGACGAAGAAGATCCAGCGGCTCGCCGTCGTGGGTGTCGCGGCCGGGTCCATGGCCCTGGGGGTTCCGACGATGGCCCTGGCCTCCACCACCTCGGTGTCGGAGCACAGCGTCGCGGCGCACTCGGTCGGCTGGAACGACGGCTGGGGCCACCACGGTGGCTTCGGCTTCGGGCACCACCGCTTCGGGTTCGGGCACCACCACCGCTTCGGGTTCGAGCACCGCGGCTTCGGCTTCGGGCACGGGCGCTTCGGGTTCGACGACGGCGGAGTGTTCTTCAAGAAGACGGTCACGTTCGCGGGGCCTGGCGGCGCGTTCTCCAGCACCGTGGTGAGCGCTGCCAGGTGACACCGCGGCGATACCGCTGAAGGCCGTTGACACACCGAGGATCGAGCCCTCGGATGATCTACCGTTCATGGCCGCACACCGCCCCCGGAGATCTGCGTAAGCGGGCCACACGTGGCGGCGTGACACCAGACCACAGCGCCGACAGCAGGACGCAAGCAAAGCTCGGCGAACGCCAAGCACAGCCAAATATCGGGGAAAGGATCGCTGTCCAGATTTGACACCCGATTGCAATATCTCCCGGATATTTGGCCCACCATAGATACACCTCATGCAGCCGCTGTGTGCATCGCACAGCGGACGGGGGGCGACAACAGATGACGACGAGAATCCAGCGCATTGCCATCGCGGGCGTCGCGGCGCCGGTCGTGGCTCTCGGAGCCCCGACGATGGCTCTCGCCGGACCCGTCTCGGCGACTCATCAGAACGCCAGCGTGCAGGTCTCCGACCCGCACGACGGGTTCAGGCACCACCACAGGTTCCACCACCACTTCGGCCACCACCACCGTCACTTCGGCCACCACCACCGCCACTTCTTCCATCACGGCCACCACTTCGGCCACCACTTCGGCCACGGCGGCTGGGGACACGGCGGCTGGGGACACGGCGGCTGGGGACACGGTTTCAGCGGGGTGATGTTGACGAAGTCGGCAACGATCGCGGGCACAGGTGGCACGTTCAGCGTCAGCAGTGCGGCGAGGTAGCGCCACCACCGCTGGAAATTATCGAGGGCCCGACTTGCATCCGCTAGCCGGGCCCTCGGCGTCCCGGTCACCGGATCCCCCAGATGACATAGCGAACCTTGGAAGCGAGTTGCACTTTTAACCACCTACCGGGCGCATCCGGCGAATATGGTCGGAACTGGAACAAACAGTCAGAGCTGTGTACTGCACACAGCGACGGGGGTGAACAGGAAAATGACGAAGAAGGTTCAGCGATTCGCCGTCGCCGGACTGGCGGCCGGTGCTCTGGCTGTGGGCGCTCCGACGGCGGCCATGGCGAGCACCGCGACCGCAGCGGCGCCGCAGCACTCCACTGTCAGCGCTCAGTCCGCCAGCCACGCGACCGTTGCCCACTCGGCCAGCCAGACCGGCGGCTGGGGCTGGGGCTGGGGCCCCTGGGGCGGCTGGGGCTGGGGCGGCTGGGGCTGGGGCGGTGGCTGGGGCTGGTGGTAGTCCCGTCACACCCTGGCTAGCCAGCCGATAGCAGCTGAGCAGCCAAGCCGAGGGCCCGGCCGGTGATCACACCGCCCGGGCCCTCGCCATGCCTTCCCTCTCCCCCTGAAAGCGGTACGCCTCTGCCGGGCGTCAAGGCCTCGCTCCTCCACCGCAGGTTCGACACCGCCTCCGCCGCACACAGTCGATGATCCCGGCACAAGACGGCACCCCGCCCTGGGCACGCCCCCACCAGTCCCCTGGCGCAGAGCGCAGCATCCAGTCAGCGCCTGGGCACGCACCAACCCGATCACTTGGCGGGCGGACGGAATGGCGTACGACGGCGGCCTCCCGCCTGGACACACCCGTACCAACCTGCCAGCCCCCACACCGCATCCGAGGGGGCCACTGACGCGCACCAGGGTCAGCGAGCCGATCAATTATGCGGGCGCCTGAATGGCACCCAACTGCAAGCACGGGCCTGACCACGCCTCCGAAGGCGGCCGGCACCATCTCGTGTCCAGCAGGCCCATGGAGCACGCCCGTCCGGGCTACCTGATCATCAATACGCCTGGCGAATCCTGCGCAGGACGCCACGTCCGACGCCCCACCTGCCACCGCCCCCGCATCTGATGGGACCGGAGACATCCACCGCCTCAGCCGGCCGATCATCGTGTCGGGTGCGTGCAATGACACACAATCACAAGCCCGCCCGACCACACCCCAACGAGCCCACCACCCGTCCAGCGGCAGCACACACCCTCACCGGCACCAACCACCCGATCACCACATCGGGCGCCCGACCACACCAGAACCAACCCACCGCCACCCACCCTTAACCAGACGCGCACACGCGCACGGGTCTCAGCCAGGCGATCACCGGGTGACGCGCACGGAATGGCGCACGTCGCAGGCCGGGCTTGCGCTTGCCTGGCCCAAATGCCGGCGTTGACGTCGGGCGGACGGGGGCGTGGTCGCGTACTTTTTACCGCCGAGCCGATCAGCGTGGTGGTGCCGCCGAGTCGTCGCAGGACGGCACATGCCCGTCACAGCCTGCTGGCACCGCCCTCATATCTGGCAGGGCCATGGACGCGCGCCGGTCGACGGCCGACTGATCAATGTGGGTGCTGGAGGCGGCGTGGCACGGCGTTCGAGCTGGGCGCCCTCGTTACCGGCGCGGGGCGGGAGGCTCCGGCGCGGAGGACGAGCGGCGCCCGGGCGCCGCCGCATTCCTTCGCCTGTCGCGGCGGCAATGGCGGGTGGGCGGCGTCATCGAGAGCCAGAAAGGGCCTTATATACAGCCGGAAGCGACCATCTTCGCCGGGGACGAATATCAGCGGCTTTGGTGGGCATGTCTCGCGACGCCCCGTACAAGTCAAGAGGAGCATGAGGTGGCCGCGCCGTCCGAGACAGAGGATCCCCCCAAGGAAGACAGCGGAACGCGATGGTACGTCGTGCTGCTGCACGTCATCGCCGTCGGCGTCGCCCTCGCCGCGCTGGGCGCCTTCTTCTACTTCGCGCTTCGCTTCACGCTCAGCCCGATCGACGACCACGGCCAGGCCGGCGGCAACACCGACCCGGGCCGTTCGTTGCGGTTCTACCTCGACCGGCCCGCCAAGGAGGCGCTGGTGCAGGTCGGCGGGAACCTGATCCTGCTGGCCCCGCTGGGCGTGCTGCTGCCCGTCGTGTCCACCCGGATGCGCGGGCCGGTGCGGCTGGCGCTGGTCGGCGCGGTGGTGTCGCTGATGATCGAGACGGTGCAGGGCACCGTGGTGCTCGGCCGCGCCTTCGACGTCGACGACGTCATCCTCAACACGGTCGGGGTGGTGCTGGCGTACCTGCTGATCGGGCGGAAGACGTCCCGGCTGCTGCGCGGACGGTCCTAGCCCGCCGGAACGTCGTGCTCGCGGGCCGGGCGCCATGGCCGTCGATCGGTCGAGGCGGCCGGCCCGCGCCGCGCGGGGCGCTCATGGAAATGGTTGGCGGGGTGGAACATCGCGGAGTTACGGTCGCTGCGTGGATGATCCGGACGGGTATTTCGGTGAACGGGTCGCGGCGCGGTACGACGAGACGTCGGCGGTGATGTTCGAGCCGCGAATGCTGGATCCGGCGGTGGATTTCCTCGCCGGACTGGCCGGGGACGGCCGCGCGTTGGAACTGGGCGTCGGGACGGGTCGTATGGCGCTGCCGCTGTCGCGGCGGGGCGTCCCGGTTCACGGCGTCGACCTGTCGCGGGCGATGGTGCGGCGGCTGCGCGCCAAGCCCGGCGGCGACGCGGTCGGCGTGACGATCGGCGACTTCGCCACCACGCGGGTCGACGGGACGTTCTCGCTCGCCTACCTGGTCTTCAACACCATCAACAACCTGACGACGCAGGCGGCGCAGGTCGCCTGTTTCCGTAACGTCGCCGCGCATCTGGAGCCGGGCGGTTGTTTCGTCATCGAGGTCGGCGTTCCGGAGCTGCGGAAACTGCCGCCGGAGCAGAACGTCGTGCCGTTCCAGGTGAGCCCGACGGGGTGGGCGTATGACGTCTACGACGTGGCCACGCAGTCGATGAGCTCGAACTATGTCGAGGTCGTCGACGGCCGCTGCGAGTTCACCTCGATTCCGTTCCGGTACGTGTGGCCCGCCGAGCTTGATCTGATGGCCGAGCTGGCGGGCATGCGCCTGCGCGAACGCTGGGAGGACTGGACGCGCGCGCCGTTCACCAGCGAGAGCGGCCGGCACGTCTCCGTCTGGGAGAAGCCCGCCGCCTGACCGGCGGGGGCGACGACGGCGACCTTCGACGTGCCGCTGGCGGGCGACACGACGGCGGCGACGGCGGCGCGGTCCTACCAGGTCGTGGCGTCCGCGCCGGAGAACGCGGTCATCGGCGACGGGTTCGCCCGCCTCGTCGTCACCGACGACGACGGCGTCTGACCGTCCGCCATCGCCGGGGCGGTGCTCCCGCCGCCCGCCCCGGCGTTCCGGCAGCGTCAGGCCTTCGGCTCCTGCTGCCGGGCGGTCTGCCGCCTGGTGGCGAGCAGGCTGGTGACGGTGGTCACGGCCAGCACGACGACGATGAAGCCCAGCGAGACCGCGATGCCGATCTCCGGGACGTGCACGCCGGACTCGTGCAGCGCGTGCAGCACCAGCTTGACCCCGATGAACCCCAGGATGATCGACAGCCCGTAGGTCAGGTGGACCAGCCGCTTGAGCAGCCCGCCGATGAGGAAGTAGAGCTGGCGCAGCCCCATGAGGGCGAACGCGTTGGCGGTGAAGACGATGTACGGGTCCTCGGTCAGGCCGTAGATGGCGGGGATGGAGTCGAGGGCGAACAGCACGTCGGTGGAGCCGATCGCCAGCATCACCACCATCATCGGCGTCATCACGCGCCGGCCGTTCTCCCGCACGAACAGCTTGGTGCCGTGGTAGCGGTCGGCGACGCCGAAGCGGCGCTCGACGGCCTTGAGCAGCTTGTTCTCCTCGTACTCCTCGTCGTGGCCGCCGGAGCGGGCGTCCTGGACCAGCTTCCACGCCGTCCAGATCAGGAACGCCCCGAAGATGTAGAACACCCAGGAGAAGGCCGAGATGGCGGCCGCGCCCGCGGCGATGAAGCCCGCCCGCATCACCAGCGCCATCAGCACGCCGACCATGAGCACCCGCTGCTGGTACGGCGCGGGCACCGCGAACTTCGACATGATCAGCACGAACACGAACAGGTTGTCCACGCTCAGCGACTTCTCGGTGATGAAGCCCGCGAAGAACTCCCCGGCCGGTCCGCCGCCGCCGAAGGCCAGCAGGGCCAGCCCGAAGGCGACGGCCAGCGCCACCCATACCGCCGACCAGATGCCGGCCTCCTTGGTGGACACCTCGTGCGGCTTGCGTCCGATGAGGAAGTCCACGGCGATGAGCACGCACAGGCCCACGACGGTCAGCGCCCACACGCCGAAAGTAACGTCCACTGCTCCTCCTGAGGCCGACGCGACAAAACCCTGCCAGTCACGAGGAGTCGTGACAATGTCCCGCGTTGTCACCGGCCGCCGGAAACTCCGCGGGGCGTCAGGGTGCGGCCGGGAACCAGTTGCCGTGGAAGCCGGACGGGACGCGGACGGGCAGGTGGACGAGCCCGACGGTCTCCAGGGTCTGCGCGTCGACGAGGGCCAGGTCGCTGCGGCCGGTCGCGGTGTCGTGGACGTATCCCATGAGCACGCCTTCGTCCTCGTCCGCGTCGTCCGACGCCGGCACGAAGACGAACTCCCCGGCGGCGCGGCCGGGACCGAACCGGTGCACGGCGGTCGTGCCCGCGACCAGGTCGTGCTTGAACAGCACGTCCGGGTCGAAGTCGAGGAGCCGCTCGCGCCCGGCGCCGGTGTCGGCGCCGACCGAGTAGCCGTAGCGGTGGCGCCGCCCCACCAGGCGTTCGTCCGCGCGCGGGAACTCCTGCGGACGGTCGTCCACGACGTCCTGCGTGACCCTGCCCGAGGCGGGGTCGACGCGCCAGCGTTCGAGGACCGGGACGCCCTCGCCCGGCACCGTCCCGCCGGCGAACATCTTCGGGTGCCGGACGACGTCGACGACGATCACGTCACCGTCCTCGTAGGCGTTGAGCTGGTGGAACACGTAGCACGGCGCGATCTCGAACCAGCGGACGCCGCCGGACCCGCCGTCGCGCGGCAGCACCCCCACGCGGGCCGGGTAGTCCGGGTTCCAGGCGTACGGGACGCCCAGGCCGGAGGAGTAGCGCGACCCCAGCCACGCGGCGCGGGCGATGACCGGCTCGGGGATGGGCGTGCGACCGACCACGCGCGACAGCAGGGAGCGCCCGGGGCGCGCCAGCCAGCGCGGCATGCCGCGGGTCGCCAGGCGCGGGTCGAACGTGACCGGCAGGTCGAACAGGACCACGTGGCGGTCGGTGAGGGCGAAGTCGTGCATCATCGGGCTGCCGCCGACCTCGACGTCCACGATGCGGCGGATCCGCCCGGCCGCGGTGAGCACCGAGTACTGCACCCGGTTGCCCCAGCCGAAGAAGTAGGAGACGGCGTGCAGTTCGCCGGTGTCCGGGTCGCGGTGCGGGTGGGCGGTGTAGCCGCCGGGCAGGGTGCCGTCGAAGTCGCAGGCGCCGACGGTCTCCAGTTCGTCGGTCAGTTCGTAGGGCCGGGTGCCTCCCTCCACCAGCGCGAGGGTCCTGCCGGCGTGGCCGAGGACGTTGGTGTTGACGGCGAAGTCCATGCCCGCGTGGACGCGTCCGGGCCTGGGCCGTTCGCCGAGGGCGCGGGAGACGCCCGCGGTGCGGACCCAGCGGTTGCGGTACCACTCGGCGCGCCCGCCGCGCAGCCGCACGCCGTGCACCATGCCGTCGCCGGCGAACAGATGGTCGGCCTCCGGGTCGAAGCCGCCCATCGGGTTGGGGCCGATGCGCACGTAGCGCCCGTGGAGGTGCTCGGGGACGGTCCCGGTCACCGCCAGGTCGACGGCGGTGTGCTCGGTGCGGACGGGGGCGTAGCCGCGCTCGGTCGCGCTGGGGGTCATCGGGCACCTCCCGATCGTCATAACGGCGTTATGTGAGGTATAACGTCGTTATGACAAAGGTGTCAACCAACGGGGTGCCGGACCGGGACGTCCGGCCGGTCCGGGTGCGGCTGCTGGAGGCGGCGGCGCGGCTGCTGGCCGACGAGGGCCCCCGGGCGCTGACCACGCGCCGGCTCGCCTCGGAGGTGGGCGCGTCGACGATGGTCGTCTACCACCACTTCGGGGGCATGCCGGAACTGGTGCACGCGGTGATCGTCGAGGGGTTCGCGCGGCTGGCCGAGCACATGGCGGCGGTCCCCCGCACCGCCGACCCGGTGGCCGACCTCGGCCGCCTGGCACTGGCGTACCGGGCCAACGCCCGCGCCAACCCGCACCTGTACGCGGTCATGTTCGGCGGCGTGCCGCTGGACGGGCAGGCGCCGCCCGCCGAGGAGCCGGTCGCGGGCCGCGCCGCGTCCGGCGCCGGGACGTTCGGCGTGGAGACGTTCGCCGCGGAGACGTTCGCCGCGGAGACGTTCGGCGTGCTGGTCGAGGCCGCCGCCCGCGCCATGGACGCGGGACGGCTGCGCCGCGACGACCCCGAACACGTCTCGGCCCAGTTGTGGAGCGCGGTGCACGGGTTCGTCATGCTGGAACTCGCCGGTCAGTTCACCGGGGGAGCCGAGACCGTGCTCACCTCGATGCTGGTCAACCTGGGCGTCGGCCTGGGGGACGCCCCCGACGCCGCCGTCCGCTCGCTGCGGGCCGCCCTCGACGCGCCCGCGCCCTGACCCGGCGGGCTCCCCCGACGGCGCGGCGACATGCGGGCGATCTTGCGAAACCCGGGTGCGCAAAACCGTGCGAATGACCGACCATGGAGGTGTGACGGGGATCCACGGAATGGGCGATCAGCCGTTGCTGCGGTTGGGCGCTCAGATGGCCGAGGTCGAGGCGCTGTACGCGTGCGTGCTCAACGCCTCCGACCAGCACACCGAACAGCACGCCCTGCGGGAGCTCGCGGGGGCGGGCGCCCGGCTGGCCGACCTGGCGCACGCTGCGGCGGGCCCGCCCGACGGCGGCCTCGCGGCGGCGACCGGCGCCGTGGCGGCGCGCGGCCCGAAGAGGCCGGTTCGTGTTCGCATCACCTGCTCCGCCCCGGCGCCGCCGCGCCGGAGCAAGCTGGAGCGTCGCATCTCGGGGGCGCGGCGCACCGTCGACTGGATCGTCTCGCGCACCGGCGGCTGACCGTCCGCTCGGCGCGTCCGGCGGCGGCCACCGGTGGGACGGCGGCCGCCGCCGGAAAGCACACCCGCGCATGAATATCGCCGCGCGAGGTATTTCCCACCCGGGAGGTGGTCGGCATGGGCGGCGGTGAGGTCCGCGACGGGGTTTCGCTCACCAATCTCGAGCAACCCCTGTTCGAGGGCGCGGACGCGACCAAGCGGGACCTGGTCGACTATCTGGACGCCATCGGCGAACGGTTCGTCGCGCAACTGGCGGACCGGCCGTTGTCGGTCGTCCGGGTACTGCGCGGCCAAGAACCGTTCATGCAGAAGAACCTGCCGAAATACACCCCGCCGTGGGTGCCGAAAGCACGGTTGTGGGCCGAGTCGTCCAGGCGCGAGGTGACGTACGCGCTGTGCAACGACCGCCGTACGCTGCTGTGGTTCGCCAATCAGCGCGCCGTCGAATACCACCTGCCGCTGGTCCGCGTCGGGCATTGGGACGAGCCCACGCATCTGGTGCTCGACATCGACCCGCCGTCCGGCGGCGGGGAGTCGTTCGGCCTGGCCGTCCGCACCGCTCATCTCGTCCGGCAGGCGCTGGCCGACTCCGGCCTGGCGGGGGCGGTGAAGACGAGCGGTTCCAAGGGCGTGCACGTGTTCGTGCCGGTGGCGCGGGCGACGATGGAGGAGGCCGCGGCCGCGACCCGCGCCCTGGCCGCGCGCGCCGAACGGCTCGACCCCGCGCTCGCCACGACGGCGTTCATCCGCGAGGACCGGGCGGGCAAGGTGTTCGTCGACTCCACCCGCGCCGGCACGGCGACGGTGGTGGCCGCCTACAGCCCGCGGGTCCGTCCGGGCGCGCCGGTGTCGTTCCCCGTGCCCTGGCACGATCTGGACGACGTCGCCCCCGGCGATTTCACCCTGCGCACGGCCGCGCCTCTGGTCGCCGAACGAGATCCGTGGACGGAACTGATGCCCGCGCCGCAATCGCTCGGTGCCGACCTGATCGAGGAGGGCCGCGCCATTCCGGTGGCCCGCGTGCAGGCCATGCACGAAGGAAAACGCCGCGCCCGCGCCCGCCGCGCCGCCGGCCAATAGCGCATTTCCCGCAACGGGCCGGCGGAAAAACCCTTGGCATTTCCGTGACCGGCCGGGTTACCGTCGCGCTCACCGCGTGATTTTCGTGATCGCGGGCCCGTCCGGTCCGCCGGTCACGCCCGTCCGCACGCGGTCGTCGTCAACCGACCGTAAGGAGGACCGGCCCCATGGTCGCCACATTCCTGGACCTGGCCCACGTCCGCAACATCGGAATCATGGCCCACATCGACGCGGGCAAGACCACGACGACCGAGCGGATCCTGTACTACACCGGCGTCTCCTACCGGATCGGCGAGGTCCACGACGGCACCACCGTCATGGACTGGACCCCGCAGGAACGCGACCGCGGCATCACGATCACCTCCGCCGCGACCACCTGCCGCTGGCGGGTCGACGGCACCGACCACGCCGTCACCATCATCGACACCCCCGGGCACGTCGACTTCACCGTCGAGGTGGAGCGCTGCCTGCGGGTGCTGGACGGCGCCGTCGCGGTGTTCGACGGCGTCGCCGGGGTCGAGCCGCAGTCGGAGACGGTGTGGCGCCAGGCGGACCGGTATTCGGTGCCCCGGGTCGCGTTCGTCAACAAGATGGACCGCGCCGGGGCCGACTTCCACCGCTGCGTGCGGATGATCGAGAGCCGTCTGGGCGCGGTGCCGCTGGTGCTGCACCTGCCCGTGGGCGCCGAGGCCGACTTCACGGGCGTGGTCGACCTGGTCGCCATGCGGGCGCTGCTGTGGTCGGACGACGACGGCACGACGTTCGACGTGACCGACGTCCCGGCGCACCTCGCCGGCACCGCCCGCGAATGGCGCGGCAGGCTCGTCGAGACGCTCGCCGAACACGACGAACGGATGCTGGAGCTGGTGCTGGACGGCACCGGGCCGTCCGAGGAGGACCTGCACGCGGCCATCCGCCGGCTCACCGTCGCGACGGACGGCGCGCACACCTTCACACCGGTGCTGTGCGGCTCGGCGTTCAGGAACAAGGGGGTGCAGCCCTTGCTGGACGCGGTCGTGCGCTACCTGCCGTCCCCGCTGGACGCCCCGCCGGTCGAGGGGTTCGCCGACGGAGCGGTGGTGCGGCGCCGTCCGTCCGACGACGAGCCCCTGGCCGCCCTCGCGTTCAAGATCATGTCGGACCCGCATCTGGGCCGGCTCGTCTTCGTCCGCGTCTACTCGGGACGGCTGCGGGCAGGCGCGGCCGTGCTGAACCCGGTCCGGGGGCGGCGCGAGCGCATCGGCAAGATCTACCGCGTGCACGCCAACCGGCGCGAGGAGATCGAGTCGGCGGGCGCCGGCGACATCGTCGCGGTCATGGGCCTCAGGCAGACCACGACGGGCGAGACGCTGTGCGACCCCGCCGCCCCGGTGGTCCTGGAGTCGATGGACTTCCCCGCCCCGGTCATCGAGGTCGCGGTCGAGCCGCGCTCGCGCGCCGACCAGGACCGGCTCGCCGCCGCGATCCAGCGGCTCGCCGAGGAGGACCCGTCCTTCCACGTGCGCGCCGACGCCGAGACCGGGCAGACGGTCCTCGGCGGCATGGGCGAACTGCACCTGGAGGTGCTCGTCGATCGCATGCGGGACGAGTACGGCGTCGTCGCCGACGTGGGCAGGCCGCGCGTGGCGTACCGCGAGACGATCCGCGCGGCCGTGGACGGCGTCGACCACACCCATCGCAAGCAGAAGGGAGGCAAGGGCCAGTTCGCCAGGGTGCGGATCGCGGTGGAGCCGATCGAGGGCGGCGACGCCGCGTACGAGTTCGTCAACCGGGTCACCGGCGGCCGCGTGCCCAAGGAGTTCGTCCCGGCCGTGGACGCGGGCTGCCAGGAGGCGATGCGGTTCGGCGTGCTGGCCGGATACGAGATGACGGGCGTGCGCGTCGTCCTGCTCGACGGCGAGCACCATGAGGTCGACTCCTCCGAGCTCGCCTTCAAGATCGCCGGTTCGCGGGCGTTCACCAAGGCGGTCCGGCGCGCCGACCCCGTCCTGCTCGAACCGGTGATGGCCGTCGAGGTCACCGTGCCCGAGGAGCACGTGGGCGCGGTCATCGGCGACCTCAACGCGCGCCGCGGCCACGTGTCCGGCATGACCGAACGTTCGGGCGCCCGCGTCATCGAGGCCCGCGTCCCGCTGGCCGAGATGTTCGGTTACGTCGGCGCCCTGCGCGGCATGACGTCGGGCCGCGCCGGCTACACCATGCGGTTCGCCGCCTACGCCGAAGCGCCCCGCGCCGTCACCGAGAAGGTCATCTCCGGTACCTGACCGCCTGAGGCCGCGCGGACGTGTCTCCCGGCACGTCCGCGCGGCCGGTCAGGTCGCCGGAAGGGGGGACGCGTCGTCGGCGGCGTCCTGGTAGCCGCTGGCCTGGAGGGTGAACAGGCGGGCGTAGGTGCCGTCCCTGTCGAGCAGCTCTTCGTGGGTGCCCCGCTCGGTGACCGTGCCGTCCTCCAGCACCACGATCGTGGACGCGTCGCGGACGGTGCTGAGCCGGTGCGAGATCAGCAGGCTGGTGCGGCCGGTGCGGTGGTCGCGCAGGCCGCGGTGCACCTCGTGCTCGGCCTCGGCGTCCAGGCCGGAGCTGGGCTCGTCCAGGACCAGCAGGTCGGTGTCGTCGCGCAGCAGGGCGCGGGCGATCGCCACGCGCTGCCACTGGCCGCCCGACAGCAGCACGCCGGTGGCCGGGTCCTCCCACAGCGGCGACTCGAACGTCCGCGACAGCATCGTGTCGTAGCCGCGCGGCAGCGCGGCCAGGGTGTCGTGGCATCCGGCGCGGCGGGCGGCGGCCTCGATGCGTGCGCGGTCGTCCAGCGCGGCCAGGTCGCCGACGCCGATGTTGTCGGCGGCGCTCAGCTCGTAGGCCATGAAGTCCTGGAAGACGGTGCCGATGCGGCGGCGCAGTTCCTCGACGGGCAGGTCGCGCAGGTCCACGCCGTCCCACAGGACGGTGCCGCGGGTGGGGTCGTACAGGCGGCACAGCAGTTTGACCAGGGTGCTCTTGCCGCCGCCGTTGGGGCCGACGAGCGCGGTGGCCTCCCCGGCGGGGATGGTCAGGGTGACGCCGCGCAGCACCCACGGCAGGTCGTCGCCGTAACGGAACCAGACGTCGCGCAGCTCGATGCCCTCGCGCAGCGGGGGGACGCCGCGGGGGCGGGGCGGCGGCGGCAGGTCGGGCCCGGCGTCGACGACGTGCCGGTAGTGGCCGAACAGCAGCATGGCCTCGTGCATGCGGCCCGCGCTGCTGGTCACGATGGTCAGGCCGTCCTGGACGCCCGCGACGGCGGCGACGAACACCGACACGTCGCCGATGGTGAGCCGCCCGGCGCGGGCCGCGTGCACCGCCCACACCAGCCCGCCGGCGGCCACCAGGGCGCACAGCAGCCCGTGCGCGCCCTGGACGAACAGCTCGCGGCGGCCCATGCGGCGCCGGGCGGCGTTGATCCAGCGCAGCTCGGCGAGCATGCGGCCGCCGAACAGGGTGCCGAGCCCGTACAGGCGCACCTCCTTGGCGGCGCCGAGGCTGGTGAGCAGCTGCGAGTAGAACAACTCGCGGCGGGTGGCGTGGCCGAGGTCGGCCAGCATGCGCGCGCGGAAGCGGCTCAGCCGGATCTGCCCGTGCAACGCGACGGCGCCCGTCACCGCGACGAGCACCAGCATCCACGGGCTCAGCACGGCGAGGGTGACGAGGAACCCGGTGACCATCAGCAGGCCCTGGACGCCGTCGAGCCCGCCGTCGACGACCTCGGACGGCCCGGTCGGGCCCGTGTCGGCGGCCAGCGACAACCGGTCATGGAAGCGCGGATCCTCGAAACGGCGCAGGCCGGGCATGGCGGCGACGGCCTTGTAGAGACGGCCGCGCGCCGTCAGGTCGATGGCCCGTCCCAGTTCGCCCTCGACGTACCGCAGCAGCTGGGGCACCAGGGCGGCGGTCACCCCGGCCGCGCCCAGCGCCAGGACCGGGACCAGCAGCGGCGCGCCGGGGACGGCGAGCCGGTCGAGCACCAGCTTGGTCAGCCAGGCGACCAGCACCGGCAGGGCGCTGGCCACGACGGCGAGCGCGACGCGCAGCAGCAGCCGGGCGCGGCCCGACGCCCAGGCCAGCTCCACCGCCGACGCCAGGTGGCGCGGGGCCGCCCGGTCGCGGGTCACGCGGACGCCAGGTCGGGGATGCGTTCGGGGAGCGCGTAGCTGGCGACCATCACGTCGTCGCGCAGCACGCCGTACGCGGGCAGCGCGCCCACCCCGAAGGCGCGCACCAGCGGGCCTCCCTCCTCGCGCTCGGTGAGCACGCGCGCCACCGGCGCGAGCCGCTCGCACAGCTCACCGACCCCGGCGGAGGCGCCCAGCACCACGGCCAGGACCTGGTCGCGGCCGCCGGGCGCCGCCTGCGCGCGGGCGAGGAACTCCGGCACGCTGTCCTCGCACAGCGGGCAGCCGGGCGCCAGGAAACCGACGAGCGTCGTGCCGCTCAGGCCGTCCCGCGTCACCTGCCCGCCGTCGGCGTCGGTCACCTCGAACTCGCCGACGCGGGTGCCGGGCGCGACGTCCAGCGGCGCCGGCTCGGCCGCCGGTCCGCGGGGACGTCCGTCGGCCAGCAGGCGGGTGTGCTCGCCGAGGCGGCGGATGACGGCCAGCAGCAGCACCATGTTGACCAGGCACAGCGCGCCGACGGTCGTCACCGCGGCCGTCGCGTACGACATGCGGCCTCCTCACGGGAACGCGGAACTAGCGGGAAGGGGACCCGGGCCGGACGGGCCGGACGAGGAACACCAGTTCCTCCAGGTCGATCAGCAGCAGCGCGACCGCCGCGCCGGCGATCACGGTGAGGGCGAGGGTCTGCCCCGGCGGCGGCGGCCCGGCCGCGGTCGCGGCCAGGACGGCGCCCGCCGCCGCGACCAGCAGCAGGATCGCGTTGCGCACCACGTGGACGGCGCCGGGCGGACGCCGTCCCACGCCGAAGCAGCGGCACGGCACCTGGACCCGGCCCCGGACCATCCGGGCGACGGCGACGGTGAACACCGCCATCAGCAGCGTCGCCGCCGCCAGCGCCGCGACGGCGAACGCCGGGAACGGCGCGGCCGCCGCCGTCGCCGCCTCGGCGGCCACCGTCACCGCCGCCAGGGGTCCCGCCGCACGCGACGGGACCCCGGCGCCGGTCGACAGCCAGCGGCGGAAGTCCGCGTAGGCGGCCCGGCCGGTGAGCTTGGCGGCCGCCGAGAACGCGAACGTCACCGCGACGACCGCCTGCGCACCTGCCGCCAGGTAGGACGGCACGTCGCTAGTAGCCGATCTGTGTCACCTCTCCCCGCGTGAACGGCCCGCCGCGCATCAGCAGCTCGGCCATGTGGTCGCCGAGGTTGAGGCCCAGGTCGTGCTGCATCCACATGAACTGGCCCGCCGGGTTGACCTCCAGGAAGATGTGCTCCCCGTCGGGCGTGACGATGAAGTCCACGGCGGCGTACACCGCGTGCAGCTCGGTCAGCAGTTCCTGGGTCTTCTTGACGACGTCCTCGGGCAGCGGGCGGTAGTCGCCGTAGGGCAGCGAGCCGACCTCGCCCGAGGCGCCCCGCCAGTCCACCGTCGTCCGGTCGTCGTTCTGCGAGTCGATCACGACCGGGAAGTACTTGTTCCCGATCACGGTCAGCCGCACCTCGTAGGCCTTGTCGACGTACTCCTGGAACATGCACATCGTGTGGCCGACCCGGTCGAGGTGCTCGTGGATCTCGTCGCCGACCACCGCGGTGAGCAGCCCGCCGGGGAACGCGCCCGGATAGTGGATCACCCCGCCGATCTGCGACTTGTAGACGATCGGCCGCTCGGAGCGTTCCACCAGCGCGGCGACCTCCGCCGGGTCGTTGGTCAGCAGGGTGCGCGGCGTGCGCAGCCCCACCCGCCTGGCCAGCTCCAGCTGGTACGGCTTGAGCTCGCCGACCGCGTCGATGTCGGGCCGGTTCACCCACAGGCAGTCGGTGGCGCGCAGGATGCCGCCGACGGCCTGCATCGCCTCCTTGCGGGCGAACAGCTTCTCCGGTTCGCCCATGTCCGGGTCGAACTCGAACGCGGTCGGGCGGCGGTACCACACCGACGCCAGCCGGTCCAGGTCGACCTCGCGGTCGCCGTGCCGCATGACGCGGCGGCGGCCGTCGAAGTCGGAGGTGGTGAACGTCAGCCGGCGCGGGAAGTAGCTGAGGTCGACGCGGACGACCTCGGCTCCCCGGGCCGACAGGGTCTGGATCACCGGGTCGACCGTGGGATCGAACTCCTGGGTCAGAATGAGGACCCGGGGGGCCGTCGACATCATGCGCAGGTGTCGTCCCTGCACTTGTCGCTGCCCATGTAGCAGCTGGTGTTGGTGTTGGTGGCGACGCCGGCGGTGATCGTGCCGGGCGGGAAGACCCAGGTCTGGGTCTCCTCGTCGTAGTGGCCCTCCTCCGGCATGGCCGGGTAGCCGTCCCACTGGGAGTACAGGTAGGCCAGCGGCTGCAGGCTCGGGTCGGCCGGCGGCTGCGGTTCGATGCGGTGCCCGTCGATGAACGACAGAGCCGTCTGCAGCGGCTCTCGGGTGAGGGTGTGGGACATCACTGACTTCCCTTCTCCGCCGGGGTCTCCGGCGGACGTTCCGGGGACGACGGAGGCGACGGCGGGCCGCCGGAGCCCGCGGAGCCTTCGCCGGGCGGCGGCCCGGCGAAGGGCTCGGTGATCCCGGCGATCCCGGTCACCTCTCCGGAGAACCGCCAGACCAGCTCGTCCTCGTCGTAGTGCCCGGCGGTGAACGCCAGGTCGTGCTCCGGCTCGTCCTCGTCGACCTGCTGGTACAGGTAGCCGAGGGGCGCGCCGGGGGCCAGCCGTCGCCCCTCGCGAAGCCGCGCGGGGACACCACGTACGATGAGCGAACCGTCCCGCAGTTCCGGTGGATCGAAGCGCAGGAACGCCGGCGGGTCGGTGGGTCTGGAGGCCGTCGGACCGGCGGATTCGATCACTGCTGCAGCATCGCCGATCGGCGCTTTCGCTCCGCTCTCAGTTCGCTCTCAGCCTCCCGGCGCGCGGAACCCCAGGTCACGCGTGCGAGGGCGGGGCCGCGACGGGTGAGGCGGTGACAGGTGAGGCGGCGCGGTCGGGAGATCGACCGGTCAGGCGGGGATGCCGAGGAGGGCGAGGCGGCCCGTCCGGTCGCCGCCGCGGTCGGCGGCGGCCAGGCCCACCCGCAGGACGCGGCGGCGCTCGTCGTCGCGGCCGAGCCGGGCGAGGAACGGCAGGGCGGCGCCGGCCAGCGCCACCGTCAGGTCGTCGTGGCCGTGCTCCCACGCCTGCCCCAGGGCCGCGCGCACCGCGCCGGACTCGGCGTCGTACCAGGCCTCGGGGCACTCCGGCAGCGGGACGCGGTAGCCGAACGCGCGCGCCGGTCCCGCGTACCGCGACGACGTGCCGAACAACCAGGCTCCGACCTCGTCGAGCAGGTAGAGCCATCCGCCGAGCACCCGCCGCACGGCCGCGTCCCGCGCCGCCCGCGGCTCGGTGGCGCGGGCGCGTTCGGCGGCGTAGAGCCGCAGCAGGTCGCACCGGCCGTAGCGGAGCTGCCCGGCGGCGTCGTCCCCGAGCGGGTCGAGCAGCCCCGCGTCGGCGAGCGCCTCCAGGTGCGCGGTCGCCGTGTCCACCGGGACGTCGAGCAGGGCGGCGGCCGTCCACGCGGCGAAGTCGCGCGTGCGCGGCAGGCCGAGCAGCCGGAACGTGCGGCGCGGCCCCGCGTCCAGGGCGCAGTACGCGGCGTCCAGGCCGGGGCGGACGGCCAGCCCGTGCACCTCCAGCCCGTCCAGCCTGCCGTCCTCGTCGCGCAGGCCGGCGGCCAGCCGTCCGGGGCTCAGCGCGGGCCGGGCCGCCAGGCGCACCCCGGCGACGCGCACGGCCAGCGGGAGACGGTCGCAGAACCGGACGATCCGCGCCGCCGCCGGGTCGTCGGCCATGCCGTCGCGGCCGCTGACCCGGCCGAGCAGCCGGACCGCGTCCGGCCCGTCCAGGCCCTGCAGCCGGATCTGCCGGGCCCCGGCGAGGCCGCCGAGGAACGTGCGGCCGGTGACCAGCACGGCGCAGCCGGACGACCCGGGGATCAGCGGACGCACCTGGGCCTCGTCCACGGCGTCGTCGAGGATCACCTGGAGGCCCCGGTCGGCCGTCAGCGACCGGTAGAGCGCGGCGCGGTCGTCGAGCGCGGCGGGGACGGCGGCGTCGGCGGCCCCGAGGACGCGCAGGAAGCGGCCGAGGACGTCGCGCGGGTCGGCCGGGCGGCCGTCCGGGCCGCGCAGCTCGGCGTACAGCTGCCCGCCCGGGAACAGCGCGGCCGTGCGGTGCGCGACGTGCACGGCGAGCGCGGTCTTGCCGATTCCGGGCAGCCCGCTGATCACGAAGACGAGGGGGCCGTGGCGGTCGGCGGCCGTCAGCATCGGCTCGCTGATCGCGGCGGTCTCCGCCGCGCGGCCGGTGAAGTCCGGCACGTCCGGCGGGAGCTGCCGGGGCACGGGCCGCAGGCGCCCGTCGCCCCGCAGCGCGGCCGCGTGGGCGTTGCGGATCTCCGCGGACGGGGCGATGCCCAGGTCGTCGGCCAGGCGCCGCCGTACCCGCTCGACCTGGCGCAGGGCCTCGGCGGGCCGTCCGGACGTCGCCAGCAACCGGACCAGCGCGGCCTGCAGCGGCTCGTCGTAGGGCGCGGCCGCGGCGACCTCCCGCACCAGCGGCACGGCCTCGGCCTGGCGGCCCAGCCGGCACGCCAGGTCGGCGAGCGCAGCGGCGCAGTCGACCCGCGCCTGCTCGACGGCCCAGACGACGGGGTCGGCGTCGAGCCCTTCGGACCGGCCGCCCAGCACGGGCCCGCGCCACTCGCCGAGCGCGGCCGCCAGCAGCGACAGGCGCCGTCGCGGGTCGGCCGCCGTCTCGCTCTCCCGCGCCCGCAGGGTGAACCGGGTGACGTCGACGGCGTCGTCCGGGGCCGTGAGCCGGTACCCGGACCCGGTGTGCTCCAGGCCGCAGGCCGTCCCCGCGACGTCGCGCAGCCAGCCCCGGAGCCGGTGCGCGGCGCACTGCAGCCCCCGCCGGGTCCCCTTGTCGGCGCCCCACGCCAGCGTCAGCAGCCGCTCCTCGCCGACGACCTCGCCCGGGGTGAGCGCCAGCACGCCGAGCAGCGCGCGCACGCTCGGCCCCGGCAGCGGGACGGGCCGGCCTTCGCTGCGGACGATCAGGTCGCCCAGGATGAGGATGTCCACTACGGCGCGCCTCTCGCCGACCCCGGTCGGGGGTGCCCTGCTGGGACCGTCACCGTCGCCGGTCGGGCGCGCGGTCGTCGATCATGACGAAGGTAGAGTGGTTCGGTCACCCGGGCAAGACTTCTCCGCGAAGAGGGTCCACGGGTGGGGCGGCCCGCGGCTCCTCTCCGGCTCCTCTACGGCTCCTCCGCGGCCAGGCGTCTGATCTCGGCGTCGTACTCCGCCTGCGGGGGCAGTCCCACGGCGGCGCGGCGTTCGTCCAGCCGTTCGGGGTCCTCGACCGGATGTGGACCGTAACCGGTCTCGGTCATCCCGTACTGGGTGCCGTACAGCTGCGGACGGCCCGCGTTGACCCGGACGCGGTCCTCCAGCCGGGCCAGGTCGGCGGGGTCGGCCTCCCCGGACGCGACGGCGGCCCGCAGCGCGTCCAGGAACATCCGCTGCGCCTCGGGCGACCTGTCGGCGTGCTGGGCGATCAGCCACGCGGCCTGCGCGCCGTCCTCCCCCGCCACGGACCGTCCGGGCCAGCCGCGTCCGCGCACGACCCGCCGCAGCCACGCCGCGTTGCGCCGATCGATCCACAGCCAGAGCAGGGCGTAGTGCGGCGGCACCCTCCGCGGCGCGGCCGTGCGAATCCACTGGTCGCGCTTCGCGCGTCGCAGCAGCCGCGCCCGCAGCCTCCCGTCGATCCCCGTCATGCCCACCAGAGTGGCCGTCCCGCGTCCGGTGGGAAAGAGGCGGCCGGGCTCAGCGGGCGAGCAGGTCGCGCAGGGCCTTGGTGACGACGGCGGGCGCCTCCTCGGCCATGAAGTGGCCGCAGGTCACCGTCGTGTGGACCAGGTCCGGCGCCCACGCGCCCCACAGGGCCCGGGCGTCGTAGCCGAGCGCGGCGCCCCAGTCCTGCTGGAGCACGGCGACCGGCATCTCCAGGCGGTTGCCGGCCTCGCGGTCGGCCAGGTCGTGGGCGAGGTCGATGCCGGCGGACGCGCGGTAGTCGGCCACGATCGAGGGGACGGCCGCGCGGCAGGCCCGCAGGTAGGCGGCCCGGACGTCCGCCGGAACGGCCGCCGGGTCGTTCGCCCACAGGTCGAGGAAGTGGCCGAAGAAGTCGTCCGCGCTGGCGGCGATCATGCGTTCGGGCAGTCCGGGCGGCTGCGCCATCAGGTACAGGTGGAAGCCGACGGCGGCGGTGGCGCCGTGCATGACGTGCCACATGTCCGCCGTCGGCAGCACGTCCAGGCAGGCCAGGCGGGTGATCGCCGCGGGGTGGTCGAGGCCGGCGCGGAAGGCGACCAGCGCCCCGCGATCGTGCCCCGCGAGCGCGAACCGCTCGTGCCCCAGCGCCCGCGCCAGCGCCACGACGTCGGCGGCCATCGTGCGTTTGCCGTAGGTGGTGTCGTCGACGGCCTCCGGCTTGTCGCTGTCGCCGTAGCCGCGCAGGTCGGGGCAGATCACGGTGTGGTCGGCCGCCAGGTCGGCGGCCACGTGCCGCCACATCAGGTGCGTCTGGGGGAAGCCGTGCAGCAGCACGATGGGGCTGCCGGAGCCGCCGACGGCCGCGTTGAGGGCGACCCCGTCGGCGACGGGGACGCGCCGGTAGTCGAATCCGGGGATGACAGGCGTCATGACGCCGTCCTTTCTCTTGGCTGATCAGGTGGTTTCAGCCTGCCGGGCGCGAATGAGCATCCGGTCAGCGCGCTACCGTGGCCTGGAGGAAGGAGGCTCGGTGCGGTTCGGGGTGCTGGGCCCGGTGACGGCCTGGGACGCCGCCGGGGACGCGATCGCCCTCAAGGGGCCGCGGCACCGCGCGGTGCTGGCCCGGCTGATCGTCGCCCGCCGCCGCGTCGTCCCCGTCGATCTGCTGGTCGCGGACCTGTGGGACGACCCGCCCGCCGGTGCCGTGAGCGCGGTGCGCACCTTCGTCGCCGCGCTGCGCCGCGCCCTGGAACCCGAGCGTCCGCCCCGTACACCGCCCCACCTGCTGGTGACGGAAGGCCCCGGCTACGCCCTGCGCCCCGCCCCCGACGCGGTGGACGCGTGGCGGTTCGAACAGACCGTGTCCGCGTCCCTGCCGTCCGCCGACGCGCCCGCGCGCCTGACCGAGGCCCTCGGCTGGTGGCGCGGCCCCGCCTACGCCGACTTCGCCGACGAGCCCTGGGCCAGCGCGGAACGCTCCCGTCTCACCGAGCTTCGCCTGCACGCCGTCGAACGTCTCGCCTCGGCCCGCCTGGCCCTCGGCCTGGCCGCCGAGGCGATCCCCGACCTGGACGCCCACGTCGCCGACCACCCCTGGCGCGAGGACGCCTGGCGCCTGCTGGCCCTCGCGCTCTACCGCACCGGCCGCCAGGGCGACGCCCTCGCCGTCCTGCGCCGGGCCCGGACCCATCTCGTCGAGGAACTGGGCGTCGACCCCGGCCCCGCCCTGCGACGCCTCGAGACCGACATCCTGCGCCACGCCCCGCACCTCGCCCCCGACGGCGCGGCCCAGGTGTGGGCGCAGACCGCCGCCGTCTACGACCGCACCGTGACGTCAGGAGCCCGTGCCCGCCTGGAGTCCACCGTCGGCCTGCTCCGCAGCCTCGCCATGACCGGCGGCGCCGGCCTGGAAGCGGCCCGGCGCCAGCGCACGGCCACCGTCGCGGCGGCCGAGGAACTCGGCGACGACGAACTGACCGCCCGCGTGATCGGCGCCTACGACGTCCCGGCCATCTGGACCCGCTCGGACGACCCCGACCAGGCCGCCCGGATCGTGGCGGCGGCCGAACGCGCCCTGACGTCCACGACCCATGAGGCGACCCGGGCCCGACTCCTCGCCACCATCGCCCTGGAGATGCGCGGCACCCGCTCCCCCCGCGGCCCCCGGGCCGCCCGCGAGGCCGAAACGCTCGCCCGCCGCCTGAACGACCCCCGACTGCTGGCCTTCGCGCTCAACGGCGTCTGGATGCAGACCTTCCACCGCGCCGGCCTGGCCCCCGAACGCGACGCGATCGGCGCCGAACTCATCGACCTGTCCGCCCGCCACGACCTGGCGTCGTACGAGATCCTCGGGCACCTCATCCGGTTGCAGGCCCGCAGCGCCCTGGCCGACTTCGCCGGCGCCGACGAGCACGCGGCCGCCGCCGACCGCCTGGCCGCCCACCACGAACGCCCCCTGGTCGGCGTCTTCACCCGGTGGTACGCCGCCCTGCGCCTCTCCACCTCAGGCGCCCCGCCCGCCGAGGTGCGAGCCGCCTACCAGACCGCCGCCACCCTCCTGGACGGCGCGGGCATGCCGGGCCTGGAACACGGCCTGCTCCCGTTGGTTCTGCTATGCCTGGAACTGCCCGTCCCCCACGACCCCGACTGGGGCCCCTACGAACCCTGGGCCCGCCCCCTGGTCCTCCTGGCCGAAGACCGCCGCCCCGAAGCCTCCGCGGCCCTCCGCAACGTCCCGCCGCCACCACGAGACCTCCTCTACGAAGCCCTCTGGTGCCTGACCGCCCGCGCCGCCATCGCCCTGGGCGACCGCGACGTGATGCGACGCGCCCACACCGCGCTGGCCCCCGCCCGCGCCGAACTCGCCGGCGCCGCGAGCGGCCTGTTCTCCATGGGCCCGGTCGCCCGCCACCTCACCGCCCTGACGGCTCACGCCGCATTCTGATCTTGTTGTCGCCGTCACCGTGCCGCCCCACCTCGCGCAGCCCGAGCCGCTGGTACAACGCGTACGCCCGCCGGTTCACCACCAGCACGTCCCGCCGGTGGCGCGGTGAGTCCGCGTCTCAGCGGCCGACCATCGCGTCTCCACCGCGAGACAGGCGGTCAGGGGGTCCAGACCATCGTGCGTTGGTGGACGCGGTGGCCCTGGTAGCGGAGGCCTGGGATGACGGGGGCCGGGCCGTGTTCGACGAAGCCCCTGCGTTTGAAGAAGCGGACGGCTCGGGTGTTCTCGGCCACGGTCTGCAGGTGGCAGCCGCCGACGCCGTGCCCGGAGACGCGCTCCAGCCAGTGGTCCATGAGACGGTCGGCGGCGCCGGTGCCGCGGGCTTCGGGGACCACGTTGATGTGCAGGTGCGCGGGCCATCGGGCGTCGTGGAAGTCACCGGCGGTCGGCGCCCGCCGGACCGTCGCCCATGCCAGGTCGGCGAGGCTGCGGGCGAAGAACCTCGCCGGCCGCGGCCGGAGGAACGGGCGGTACCGCTTGATGGCCTGGTCCACGCGCGTGACCTCGCTGGGGAAGGCCGCGCTGTCCAGGCACCCGGCCAGGTAGCCGACGACGCGGCCGTCCTCGATCGCCAGGAACAGCGAGCCGGGCTCCAGGTCCATGTACGGCTGGAGGTAGATCGCCGCCTCGGACTCGTCATGGCCCCACAGCGAACCGCTGGGCGAGCCGGCGCCGGCGCGGCCGTACATGGCGTGGAGTTCCGGCCGGTCCCGTTCGGTGAACGTCCGGATCTTCACCATCCCCGCCTCCTTCGACGCGCGCCGTCCCTCCCCGAACCAACGATCGGCGGTTCCCACCTTCGGGGCGGAGCGGACACCAGCGGTCTCCCGAATGCCGAACCGTGCACCGATCACGGCCGGACGACATCAACGATCTGCCGATGCCGCCGAGGTTGCGGTGATCGGAGATCTGCCGACGCCTCCGTCCTCACCGCGGCATGCGGTCGCGCGCGGAGGATCGCCGCCGAGTTGTTCCAGCCAGGTCGACAGAAACGACAGTCGGGTCGTCAACCTACCGGAAGTGGCGACACAGGCATGAAAGGGGCGGGGGCGGGTGACCGCATGAGGGGCCGCCGGGGCTGGGCAGCTCCGCGTCCTCTACGCATGGTTCCCCGAGGATCACGGGGACGCCATCGCCCCCGCCGCCGGGGAGCGACCTCAGCCCGTGCTGGGTGGTCCGCCTCCCCTGGTCGAAGTCCCGTTGGAGCCGACGGCCAACGCGCTCGCGGATCTGCACGCCCGGTACGTCGCTCCCGGCCGCGCGCTCCCTGGGGGCCGCTTTTTCGGAGCCGGGCTCACCGAACCGGGGCAGCGCGTGGTCTGCCACCACACGGACCACCGGCGCCTGCGGATCCCGCTGAGCCTGGTCGGCGGGCATCCATGTCGGAAACAACAGTGGGAAGGGCGGCCGCCGCGGCCGGGGCCGTGTGGGCCGTGGTGACGGGCGGCGCGTTCCCCCTGCCGGGCTCCCCCCGAAAGGCCGGGGTCGGGCAGGGCGCGCAGCCGGTCGCGTCACGCGGATCTGTCCGGTGAAAGGCCTCAGCGTGCGGTTTGGTCGCGGCGTTGGCGGGCGGCGCGAATGGGGCTCGGCAGTACCCCGAAAAATCAACGGATTTGGCGGTTGGCCGACTAACATCGGTCGCCTTGATCGTTGACAAGCGGGATGACCAGAACCGTTTGGGCTTCGGATTGGGATCGTGCGGTACCTGCGTCGTTCTACCCGCCCCGATACCCCCGGTCATCCGCCCAAGCGGCGCTTGGTGGAAGACCCCGACCGGTTGTGTGGAGGATGCGGTGTCGGTGGAAGCGCCTGCGGGTGGTCTGGGTGAGGACGTGCTGCGGCAGATCGAACGCCTCGGGGGCGTTGTGCCGGACGACTTCGTGCCGCGGGAGTGGGTCGAGCCGACCCCGGTAGGGCCGCGGCAACTGCCCCCGTGGGTGCAGGCGCTGCTGGCGGTGCGGTGGAGCGAGGGCACGCTCCGCACCGACGACGAGTTCGAATGGCAGGTCTGGCTGAATGGCGGCCCGGAGGTGGAAGACGGGCTTGTCACCGAGCCGCGTGCATGGTTCGGCATCGGCTACCACGACGGGCAGTTCTACTACGTCGTGGACCTGGATGACACGGCCGAAGACCCTCAGGTCTACGAAGTAGACCACGAAGGCGGCGAGGACAGACCTCACGGTGAGTGTCTGTCCTCAATGCTCGGTGGACTCAAACTCGTCGGGCCGCCGTCGGAGGCGGACAGGTTCGGCCGGGCCTGCGCGGCGGGTGATCTTTCGGCGGTGACAGAGATGCTGGCCGGGATGCCCGACCTGGGGCCGTTGGACGGTTCCGGGCTGACCCCGCTGCACCTGGCCGCGATGGCTCGTAGCGTTGAGGTGGTTCGGGTGCTGCTGGACGCCGGCGCTGATCCGACCGCGACGATCACGGAGGACGCGTCGACGCCGTGGCGCTTCCTGGACGGGAACGTCTACACGTCGGGGGAACTGCTGGCCGGAGCGACCGCGCTACACCTGGCCCTCGACCACGAGGCCCCCCGGAAGCTGTACGACAAGACGCCCAGCCTGGAGATCGTCCGAATGCTCTTGGAGGCGGGTGCTGATCCCAACGCCACCGACAGTGCCGGCCAAACGCCGCTGCACTTCGAATGTTGGGGCCGGGGTGGCGGTTCGCCTGAGTTCACGTCGGGTACTCAGATCATCCGTCTGCTCCTTGACGCCGGCGCCGACCCCAACGCCGGCTCCCTGCGCGGAACCCCGCTGCTGAGAATGGCGTACCACTGGAGGCCGGACACCGTCATCGAAGCGGTGCGACTGCTCCTCGACGCCGGCGCCGACCCCAACCTGGCGGCAACGGACAGCACGCCGTTGCTGGAAGCCGTCCACGGCCACCAGGAAACGATCCGCCTCCTGCTCGCCGCGGGAGCCGACCCGTGCCGGCCCACCGACATGACCTCCTGGGGCGTCCGGGGGATCACTCCGCTGCACCAGGCCGTGATGAGCCCGCGGGAGGCTCTGCCGCTGCTGCTGGGGCACGCGGCCGATCCGGACGTGCGCACCTGCACGGGCGTCACGCCGCTGCACTACGCGATCGCGGTGCCGCAGGCAGCCGATGACACGGGCGCCATCGAATTGCTCGTGGCCGCCGGGGCCGACGTCAACGCACGGCTCGATGACCCGCCTGCGCTACAGGAAACGCTTACCGCGCACACCCCGCTGGGCATCGCCCGAGAGTTGAACAAGCCGGCCATCGCCGCATTCCTGCAACGAGCCGGCGCGGTCCAATGACCCGGTAAGTGACCCGCCGAGCCACTCGTCATGGCCTACCGCGCACTCGTCCTCCAAGGTCGTGGGGCGACCAGCCCTTGACGTCATTCGTCGGCTTCTCGTCTGGTATTGCCAGCGCCTCCCGGATCCGCTGTGCGGGGCGGTGGTTACAGACCGGCCGGGGCTCCTCCGTCGACCAGCACCGACACGCCCATCTGGAAGCTCATGTCGGGTGAGGCGAGGGCGAGCGCGGCGTTCGCGGCCTCGTCCGCCGCCGTGCGGACGCCGGGGCGCGAGCCCAGATCGGCGCTGACCCATGCCGCCCGGCAGCCGTGGGACTCCAGTTCGCGGACGGTCTCGGCGAGCGGCTCCTCGCGTCGCGCGATCACCACGACGCGTGCCCCGGCTCGCGCCGGCGCCTCGGCGATGGCCCGGCCGATGCCCGAACTGCCGCCGGTGACCACCGCGACCTTGCCGTCCAGGGAGAACAGCTCCGCCAGGTAAGACCGCTCTGCCATGCCCCGCACCCTAGGAGGGGACGCGACGCCGCGCGCCCCTGGGTGGGGCGCGCGGCGGCAGTCGCCCGGTCAGGTGGTCTGGCAGGTGGAGCCGTTCAGAGTGAAGGTGTCGGGCTTGGCGGGGTTGCCGGTGTGGGTGGCCTGGAAGCCGATGTCGATCGAGCCCTGGGCGGGGATGGCGGCGTTGTAGGAGACGTTGGTGGCCGTCACGCGGCCGGACGTCGGCGAGTACGTCGCGCCCCAGCCGGAGATGATGGTCTGGCCGGACGGCAGGGTGAACGTCAGCGACCAGCCGTTGATCGCCGACGTGCCCGTGTTGGTGATCTTGATGCCGGCGACCAGGCCGTTGCCCCAGGCGTTGGTGGTGTAGGTGACGCGGCAGGCGCCCGTGCCGCCGCCCGCCGCCGTGGTGAACGTCGCGGTGGACGACGGTGCGGACTGGTTGCCCGCGCCGTCACGGGCCCTCACGTACACCTGATAGCGGGTGTCGGGGGTGAGGCCGGTCAGGGCGATGGACGTGGTGGCGGTCTGGCCGAGGAGAGTGCCGTCGGCCCGGTACACGTCGTATCCGGCCAGGCCGGAGCCGCCGGTGTCGGTGGACGCGGACCAGGTCAGCGTGGCGCCGGTCGCGGTGATGTTGGACGCGGACGGGGTGCCGGGCGTGCTGGGCGCCGTGGTGTCCGGGTTCTGGCCGCCGTAGATCGTGGCCTCGCGGGCCGTCGCCCGGATGCCGTCGGCGCCGTTGAAGATCCGCTGGCCCCAGGTGGTGAGCTGCGACGGGTTGAAGTTCTGCACCATGTCGAGGTACTCGACGCCGCCGCCGTTGCCGCTCCACGACCAGCCGATGTAGCCGACGCCGCGCGCCTGGGCCTCGGCCATGATGGTGTCCTCGTCCGGGTCGCCGTCGGAGTGGTTGAACCCGAACTCGCCGATCACCAGCGGCAGCCCGGCGGTGCGGAACCGGGCCAGGTAGTCGGTGATCTCGGCGGCCGTGTCGAACACCCCGTACATGTGGATCGAGAAGACGGTGTTGCGGTCGGGGTCGGCGTTGAAGACCGTCTGCGCGTTGTCGCGCATGGTGAACTGCCAGTCCTGGCCCCAGTTCGGCGCGTCCACCATGAGCATGTGGTCGAACCCGGCGTCGCGCAGCCGCTTGACGGCGTTGGACGTGGCGGTCGCCCAGCCCGGCGTCACGGGGTTGTTGCCGATGGGCTCGTTGCCGATGTTGATGACGACGTAGTTCTCCTGGCCGGCCAGCACCTCGCGCAGGCCCAGCCAGTAGTCGACGGCCTGGTCGAGGGTGCGGGCGCCGTCCTGCTCGCCGTAGCCGGTGGTGTCGTGGTTCTCCAGGACGCAGATGAGCCGGTTCTGCTTGCACAGCGCGACGACGTTGGCGACGTCGGACGGGCTGTTGGCGGGCCAGCGCCCGCCGCTGAGCACCACCCGCACGGTGTTGGCGCCCAGCGCCTTGATGTCGGCGAACGAACCGGTCTGCGAGGTGTACCAGGTGTGCGCGTGGCTGACGCCGCGCATGACGAACCGGTTGCCGTTGGACTCGACGATGTTCGTCCCGCTGACCCGCAGCCCCACGGCCGCGTGGGCGGGGGCGGCGGTCACGAGCATCGAGGCGAGCAGCGACGCCAGGGCCGCCACCGCCGCGACGAGACAGGACCGGAGGGAGGGTTTCATCCGGGGGTCCTCCTTGCGGAGTCGGGGTGCAGATGAACGCGCCACAGGCCGGGTCCGCCCGCCGACGGCCAGAGCACCCACGAAGCTAGGCACGCGCCGCACCGTCGTACAGTGTCGGCGACGCGCGGTCTCGGGCCGGCGCGTACCGCCCGTCCGCCGCAAGCCGGTTGAGCAGGGAGAACACGTCCGCGGCCGGGCGCGTCCGAGGCCGGGCGATCTCGGCGTGCGGTGAATCTTTCATTCGGTGCCGGTGAGCTCGATGCTCGCCGACCGGACGGCCCGCCGCCGCGTCCGCGACGAGCTGCTTGACGGTGTTGCCGACGAGCGTCTCGAACTGCGCCTCCTGGGGGATCATCGGCATGGTCTCCGCCGCCTCGGCCAGCACCTTGCGGAAGGTGCCGATGTGCTCGGTCCGGAACCGCGGGTCGTCGTAGGCCCGCGGGACGACCGGCAGCGTCCCGAACGCGGCGTTGAGGATCTTCTGCTCCTCGGGCGAGGTGAGGAACTCCACCAGCTTCAGCGCGCCGCCGGAGTTCCCGGCGCCGGCGGACACGCCGATGTTGATGCCCGCGACGTGGCTGGCGACGTTCTGGCCGCCCTGCACTATGGGGATCGGCGCCACGCCGTAGGCGTCGTCCTTCATGCCGTTCTCGCGCAGCCCGGTGCGGGGAATCCTAGTCCCCGGCCCGGGGCCGCGCCCGGCCCGGTCAGCCGGTGATCTTGCGGCGGAGGGTGGTGAGGCGGTCCTTGGTGGTGGGGAGGGTGAGGGACCACATCTGGTCGCGGGTCTCGTCCGCCAGCACCTGGTCGTGGCCGCGTCCGTCGCCGGCGCGCCGCAGCGACGCCTTGGTGCGGCGCAGGAGTTCGGGGTCGACGTCGCGGGCGCCCGCGGCGAGGGCGTGCGCGGTGGGGAGCAGTTCGGCGTCGGGGACGCAGCGGTACGCCAGGCCGGCGGCGACGGCGGCGGGGCCGTCGAGGCGGTCGCCGAACAGCACCATCGCGGCGGCGGTCTGCGGGCCGACCAGCCGGTGCAGCATCCAGGTGTGCCCGCCGCCGGGGTGCAGGCCGATCTTCAGGAAGCGGGTGTCGAACCAGGCCGACTCGGCCGCCACCCGCACGTCGCAGGCCAGCGCCAGGTTGAGCCCGGCGCCGACGGCCGGTCCGTTGACCGCCGCGATGGTCGGCAGCGGCGAGCGGGCCACCCGCAGGAACCCCTCGTAGACGGTGGTGACGCCGGACGCGTCGCCGTCGGCGGCGGCCAGCAGGTCGGCCAGGTCGGCGCCGGCGCAGAACGCCGGGCCCGCGCCGGTGACCACCACGGCGGCGGTCGTCCCGTCCGCCTCCAGCCGGTCGAACGCGGCGACGATCTCGCCGACCAGGGCGCCGGAGATGACGTTGCGGCGGTCGGGGTCGTTCAACGTCAGCGTGGCCACGCCGCGCTCGACGGCCACGTCCAGCAGCGCGGTCACCGGGACATCTCCAGACTGCTCATGCGCCGATCTTCTCACCGCCGCCGAGCCGCCCTCCGGCGGGGCGGCCGCGCTCCCCCGGGCCGGGGTCTAGCCGGGCTTCCTGCCGACTCCGGCGTAGCACCACTGGCGGTCGGCGTCGGGCGGGAGGGTCGCGTTGGGGTCGGGACGCCACCGGGACAGCGTGGTCAGGCCCGGCTCGACCAGCTCGAAGTCGCCGAACATGCGCAGGACGTCCGTGCGGCCGCGCAGGGTGATCTGGGAGGTGGCCGAGTCGTAGGCCGCGGCGGCGTCCCGGACCCGGCCGCCGGTGTCGAAGTCGTCGGTGACGTGGGAGATGGCCAGGTAGCTGCCGGGGGCCATGGCTGCGCGCAGGGAGGCGGCGATGCCCTGCGGGTCGTCGGCGTCGTCGATGAAGTGCAGCACCGCGAACATCAGCACGGCCACCGGCCGGTCGACGTCGACGAGCTTGCGCAGCTCGGGGTCGTCCATGATGTCGTCGGGGCGGCGGGCGTCGCCCTGGATGACCGCCACGCCGGGTCGTCCGGCGAGCAGCGCGCGCCCGTGGGTCAGCACGACCGGGTCGATGTCGACGTACACCACGCGCGAGTCGGGGGCGACCTGGTGGGCGATCTCGTGCACGTTGCCCTGCGTGGGCAGGCCGGAGCCGATGTCGACGAACTGGCGGATGCCGGACGCGGCCAGGAACCGCACCGCGCGCCGCAGGAAGGCGCGGTTCTCGCGCGCCATGAACGGCGTGTCCGGGGCGCGGCTGACGACCTCGCGTACGGCCTCCCGGTCGGCGGCGTAGTTGTCCTTGCCGCCGAGGAGATAGTCGTACATGCGGGGTACGTTCGGTTTCCGCGGATCGACCGTGTTCAGTGCCCTCTCCCGGTCTGCGTGACGGCGCTTTGTCGAAACTACCGTCATTTATCGCGAGATACCTGAGATCATGGAAGCATAGCGAGCCATCCCGGAGAACCGAACATCGCGACCCCGACGTGGAGTGCCATGCGACCAGGCGACGGCAGTGCCCCAGCGCAGATCCCCGGGCCGGACGCGGACGGCGACGGCGCCGAGGCCATCGTGGCGGCGGGCGGGCTGCACAACTACCAGCTGCGGCTGCACGCCGAGTACGGGCCGGTGGTGCGGTTCCCGCTGCCCGGCGTGGACCGGGCGGTGTCGGTGGCCGACCCGGTGCTGCTGGAGGCCACCGCCAAGATCAACAAGCGGCCGGACAAGCTGTTCGAGTTTCTGGCGCCGTTGCAGGAGTCGGGCAACCTGCAGACCATCCCGGCCGAGGAGCACATCCCGTGGCGCCGGGTGATGCTGTCGGTGCTGGCCGGGCGCCCGTCGCACGAGGCGCACTTCGCGAAGTTCACCGCGCTGACGACCGAGCTGGCCGACCGGTGGGCCGGGCGCGCCGCCGCGGGCCCAATCGGGCTGCAGCACGACCTGGCCGAGCTGTCGCTGCGGATGATCTGCCACTACGCGCTGGGCAGCGGCCTCGCGGACGAGGAGACCGCCGGACGCGTCGTGACGGCGTTCGAGACCGTGCTGACCGAGTACCTGGAGCGCCAGTACCAGGGCGACGAGAAGGACCGCAGGCGCGCCGACGAGGCCCTGGCCTACCTGCGCTCGGTCGTCGACGAGGTGCTCGACGCGCACCGCGCCCGCGGCACCGGGGACGGCGAGGCCGAGCGCAGCGACCTGGTGGCGGCGCTGTCGGCGGCAGGCCAGTCGCCCGAGCGCATCCGCGACACCGTGCTGATGACGATGCTGGCCGCCCACCACACCACCGGCGTCGCGATCTCCTGGACGCTGTACCTGCTGGCGCGGCACCCGGACGTGGCCGAGCGGGTCACCGAGGAGGTCGACCGGGTGCTCGGCGACCGGGCGGTCCCCGAGTACGCCGACCTCAGGCGGCTGACGTACCTGGACATGGTGGTCCGCGAGACGATGCGCCTGTACCCGCCGGGGCCGTACGGCGCCCGCGAGGCCACCGAGGACGTCACCCTCGGCGAGTACACCGTCCCGGCCGGGACGACCATCTTCTATCCGTTCTGGGCCGTGCACATGAACCCCGAGTACTGGCCCGACCCGGAGGTGTTCGACCCCGAGCGCTTCACGCCGGAGGCGTCGGCCGGGCGGCCCAGGCTCGCCTACATCCCGTTCGGCCTCGGCCCGCGCAGCTGCGAGGGCGCGACCCTCGCCATGGTGGAGGCCGAGCTGGTGCTGGCCGTCCTGCTCAAGCGGTTCCGGTTCGAGCCCGCGCCCGGTCGGACGGTCACGCCGGTCGAGCGCTTCGTGCTGTGGGCGGCCGAGGACATCCACATGAACCTCACCCCGCGGGAGCCCGCGCGGGCCTGACGACGACGCGGGGCCGGGCGGGTGTGCCCGCCCGGCCCCGGTCTCACGCGCGGATCGCGAGAGCGCGGATCAGAAGACGCTCACGCCGTACGCGCTGAGCGCCTCGGTGACGGGCTGGAAGAACGTCGTGCCGCCGGAGCTGCAGTTGCCGCTGCCGCCGGAGGTCAGGCCGAGCGCGACCGTGCCCGCGAACAGGGAGCCGCCGCTGTCGCCGGGCTCGGCGCAGACGTTGGTGCGGATCATGCCCGTGACGGTGCCCTCGGCGTAGTTGACGGTCTGGTTGAGCGCGGTGACCGAGCCGCTGCGCACGCCGGTGGTGCTGCCGCTGCGGCGCACCGACTGCCCGACGACCGCGTTGCCCGCGGACGTGATGTCCTGGGAGCCGGCGCCGTACAGGTAGACGTCGCCGGTCTTGGCGATCGAGGTGTTGGTGTAGCGGACGATGCCGTAGTCGTTCCCGGGGAAGCTGGTGCCCGAGCGGGTGCCCAGGACCGTGCTGCCGCTGGAGTTGGCGTACCACGTCGAGCCGATGTTGGTGCAGTGCCCGGCGGTCAGGAAGTAGTAGGTGCTGCCGCTGCGGACGTTGAAGCCGAGCGAGCAGCGCGACCCGCCGGTGTAGATGGCCTGCCCGCCCGCGATGAGCGGGCTGAACGTGCCGGGGACGTGCTCCAGCCGGACGGCGGCGCCCTGCTTCTGCGCGGCGCTGCGCACCTTGGCCAGCTTGTCGCCGGTGACCGAGTCGTCGTACGACAGCACGACCTGGTTGCTGACCGGGTCGACGGCCCAGGCGGTGCCGGGGGTCTTGACCGAGCGCTCCAGCGTGTCGGTGACGCGCTTGAGGGCGGCGCCGTCGCGGGCGACCGTGCGGGGGACGGCCCCGGCGGCGCGCACCTGCTCGGCGGACGTGGCGTCGGTGACCGTGACGACGAGCTTGCCGGTGCCCTGGTCGATGTAGGAGCCCGCGGAACGGGTGCCGAGCCGGTCCGCCAGGCTGGTGGCGAGGCCGCCGGGGTCGGGCGCGGCCTGCGTCGCCGCCGGCGCGGCGGCCGCGGGCGCGGCGCTCGCGGCGGGGGCGGCGACCAGGGCGGTCGCGGCGGCGATGACGGTGGCTCCGACGACAGTGGCGGGGTGGATGGGTCGCATCCTCACTGTGCCTCCAAACGGTCAGGACGCCTCCGGGTGAGGTGTCCTGAGTGACTTGGATCTTCGAGGCACCGGGGAATCCCGCACAAGACGAAGAAGTTGCCCAATGATCTGACCGACTATGGCAACACTGCGAAAATGCCGTGTCAGCGCAAGGTCGACATGCCCGCGCCCTGTCGGTTCTTGACCCTGAAAATTGCTACTTGGCCGGATGCGGACGTCTATGTAACCATTCGCCAAGATCGTCCTTTTGCGCTCGGCGCTGCCGCACCGGGCGAGGCGTCCCCCGGCCCGAGGGGGCGAGCCTCGCCCGGTGCGGCGGCTCCCGCCCGGGTCAGCGGGCGCCGCGGCGCAGGCCGCGCAGGAAGCGCCACAGCGAGGGCCGCGCCGCCGCCGCGCCGCCCTCCGGTCCGGCCTGCGGCGCGGCGGGCGCCCCCGGCGGCCCGGCCGCGGGCGGCGCGGCGGGCGCCTGGCTCCCGGCCAGCGTGTACCGCACCGGCAGCGACCGCAGCCCGCGCATCAGCGGCGAGGACCGCCACGGCAGCTGGTCGGGGGGCAGGGTCAGGGAGAGTTCCTCGAACCGGCCGAACAGCCGGCTGATGGCGGTGGTGACGATGGTGGTGGCCAGCTCGCGGCCCAGGCACTCGTGCGGCCCGGCGCCCCAGGCCAGGTGCGCCCGGGAGCTGAGCAGCGAGTCGGAGTTGAGCCCGGCGGCGAACACGGGGTCCTGGTGCGCGGCCGCCACCGACAGGAACACCGGCTCGCCCGCGGCGATGGTGACGTCGCCGAGCCGGGTGTCGACCGCCGGGCAGCGGAACGTCAGGTTGGCCATCGGCGGGTTCACCATCGCGACCCGGTTCACCGTCTCGCGGATCATGCCCAGGGACAGGCTTTCGCGGGCGGCGGAGTCGGACGCGAGGACCGCGGCGATGGTGTTGCCGATGAGCGTGCCGGTGTGGTCGCCGGTCACCCCCACCAGCATCATCAGCTCGCGCGACAGCTCGTCGACGGTCAGCCCGGGATGGGCGGCCAGCAGGTAGGACGGGAAGTCGTCGCCGGGACGGGCCATCTTGGCGGCGCCGAGCTCGCCCAGCGCCGCCAGCAGCCGTTCGAGCGCGGCCGAGGAGTCGGGCCCGGCGTCCAGCACCCGCCACATGTCCATGAGGACCTCGTCGCCGCGGCCGCTCTGGAAGCCGAGCAGGTGGTCGACGACCATGAGCGGCAGCGGCCGGGCGTACTGGGCGGACAGGTCGGCCCATCCGGTGCGGCCGCCGCCCTCGGTCATGACGTCGATCAGCTCGTCGGCGCTGCGGGCGACGGCCTCGCGCAGCCGCCGGCCCTGCGGGTGCCCGGCGTCCTGGAACGGCTTGAGCGCCTGGTGGTAGGCCGCGCGCAGCGACCGCAGCCGGTCCCCCTCCTGGAAGATCACGTGGTTGACCTCCAGCGCGGGCAGCAGCGGCCACTCGCGCGGGACCCGGCCCTCGGCCAGCGCCCGCCAGTCGGCGAGCCGCTTGCTCCAGATCCCGCGCTGGTCGCGCAGCACCTCCAGGACCTCGCGGTAGCCCAGCGCCAGCCACACCGGCACGCCCAGCAGGTCGACCGGCGCGACCGGCCCGTACCTGGCGCGCAGCCGCTCGTACACCAGGGAGGGACGGGAGTCGTAGTCGCGCGTGATCAGCGGTACGACCGCGGAGGTCTCCAGGGAACCGGCGGAGAGCGCCGGGCCGGAGGCGGGTGGCTGGACATCCATGGCATCCCTCGCTCAGTCGGCGGTCACGGCATGATCACCGCGATCAGGCCGTCCCATTCGGCCACTTTCCGGAGTCGGGGTGTCACTTTAGCGGCATGTCTCCGCCGATGGGGGTGTTTGTCGAGGCGGTCCGGCGCCCCCGTCGAAGCCGGACCGCCCCGCCGCTCTCCCACCGCCCGGCGCCGTCACGCGGACGGTCACTGAAGCGCGGAGACTTCCACCACCTGGTTCCGCGGCGGCGCCTGGACGGTGACCGGCGCGCCGAACGCGGACAGGTCCATGCGGTTCTTCCGGCCGCCCTCCAGGCGCAGCAGGTACGGCAGGCCCTCCGTCGCCACGTAGATCCGGTCCTTGCTCGCGGTCTGCAGCGCCAGGGCGGCCCGGCCGTCGATGCGCGTCGTCCCGCCCTTCACCTCGGTGAGGGGGCCCAGGCCCTTGAGCATCTCGGTGAGGAACTTCTTCTGGTCGGCGAAGGCGGCCAGTTCCCCCCATCCCTCGTCCTTGGCGGTCGCCTTCAGGTACTTGCCGGACAGCAGCTGCACCGCGCCCTTGCCGCCGGCCGCCTTCCAGAAGGCGTCGTCGCCCTTGATGTAGACGGCCGGGCCGACACGGGTGAGGAACAGCCGCTGGCCGTCGGTGGTCATCTCGCCGGTCGCCCGCGTGCGGCCGGCGTAGCGCATGTCGAGCTGGATGTTCTCCCCGTCCTCCCGGATCCCGCCGTGCAGCCGCAGCGAACTGGCCGCCACCGTGGCCGCGCGGGCGCGGGCCAGGATCTGCGCGGGGCGCAGCCGCTCGATGCCGTTCGGGGTGACGGTCGGCGTGGGCGAGGCCGGGGGCGAGGCGGGGGGGCTTGGCCGCATCGGTGCGGGCCGCGCCCTTCGCCCCCTCGCCGCCCGTGCCACAGCCGGTGAGGACGAGCGTCGCCGACGCCAGCAGGGCCGGGACGACGGTCATGTGTCTTCGCATGAAAGGTCTCCTATGTCAGGACTGTCGCGAACGTTTCGGTCTGTGGCGAGACCGGCCGGTATCGCCCGGGTGACCTTATGGGGTGCCGGTGACGTTATGGAGTGCCTCTGCGAAGTCACTGTCGTTATGCTGCGGTCACTGCGCTCGGGCTGCCGCCGGGCTGCGTTCCCACTGCCGCATGGGTGGTACCTGGAGGAATGCCGGTGGTCCAGATGTCCACGACCGATCCGTCGCCACGGTTCGAGATCCTGGGCCGGCTGCGGGCCTGGCGGGACGACGAGGAGCTCGACCTGGGCCCCGGCAAGCAGCGCGCGGTGCTGGCGGTGCTGCTGCTGAACGTCAACCGGCCCGTCTCGACGAACGCGATCGTGGACGCGGTGTGGGAGGACGATCCCCCCGACAACGGGGCCAACGTCGTCCAGAAGTACGTGGCCGGACTGCGCCGCGTGCTGGAGCCCGACCGGTCACCGCGCACGCCGGGGCGGCTGCTGAAGCTGACGCCCGCCGGGTACGCGCTGCACGTTCCGCCGCAGTGCCTGGACGCCGAGCTGTTCCAGCGCGACGTCCAGCGGGCCCTGGCCGCCCGCGCCGACGACCCGGCGCAGGCCGCCGCCGCGCTGCGGGCGGCGCTGGCGATGTGGCGGGGTCCGGCGCTGGCCGGGCTGACCGGCCGGGTGTTCGACGCGGCGCGCGAACGGCTCGCGGAGGAACGCGCGGCCGCGCTGGAGACCTGCGTGGAGATCGAGCTGGAGCAGGGGCGGCACGCGCACCTGGTCCCCGAGCTGATCCGGCTGGTGGCCGACTTCCCGCTCCGGGAGCAGCCGCGCCACCTGCTGATGCTGGCGCTCTACCGGTGCGGCCGGCAGGCCGAGGCGCTGGCCGCCTACCGGGACGCCCGGGAGTTCTTCGCCGCCGAGTTCGGGGTCGAGCCGGGCGACCGCCTGCGGCAGCTCCACATGCGCATCCTGCGCTCGGACCCGACCCTGGCGGGTCCGGCGGCAGCCACCGCACCGCCCGCGCCGCCCACCGCGCCCCCGCCCGCGCCGGCCCCGCCGATGACCGTCCCGCCCACGCCCCTGCCGCAGACGCCCGTCCCGCACCACGGCCTGGTTCCGCCTGCGGTGCCTCCGTACGCGCCGCGCCGGACCCCGTGGTGGCTGCGGATCATCCTGATCGGCATCCCGCCGCTGACCTTCGGCACGGGGACCTGCGCGCTGGTCGGCTACTACGCGGGCCGCCGCCGGAGCCGGCTCCTGTGGCTGGCGGCGGCCGGATACCTGCTGCTCACCATCGTCTTCTGGGCCATCATGGGCACCGCCGAGGAGGACGGCTCCACGCCGTACGACCTGCCCGCGACCGCCGCGGCGCTGGTGACCACGCTCGGCGGCATGGTGCACGTGGCGCTGCTGACCGCCGGGCCCGTGACCGACCCCGCCGTCATGCCGCCTCCCGCGGTGGTGGCGATGATCGAACGCGGGGCCCGCCGCGAGCAGGCCCGCGCCCTGGTCGCCCACCACCCCGCCGTGGCCCGTGAGCTGCACGTCGGGCGCCCGGATCTGCCGCGCGCGTTCGACGACGGCGGGCTCGTCGACGTCAACGCCGTGCCCGAGCACGTCCTCGCCGGTCTGCCCGGCATCGATCCCTATCACGCCAAGCTGATCGTGACGGTGCGCCAGGCGCACGGCCCGTTCGCCTCGGTGGACGACCTGGTCATCCGGGGCGTGCTCCCGGCCACGGTGGTCCGCTCGCTGAACGATGTCCTCGTGGCCGTCCCGGAGCCCGCGCCCGCCCCGACCCCTGAGGCGACCTGAATCGGGATCGAGGTGGAGCCTGGGTCCGCCCGTCCGCGCGGGAGGGGGCGGGACGGGCGGACCGGATCGCGGGCGCCTACGGCGTGGCCAGCGCCTCGGTGGGCGACAGGCGCGACGCGCGGATCGCCGGATACAGTCCGGCGACGGCGCCGATCAGCAGGGTGGCCGCCATGCCGCCCGCGACCGCCCAGGCCGGGATGACGATCGGCCAGTCCTGCGAGACGGCGTACCCGGCGGTCACCGCCATGCCCAGCACCGCGCCGCCCGCCCCGCCCAGCGCCGACAGCAGCAGCGATTCGGCGAGGAACTGGGTGCGGATCTGGCCGCGGGTCGCCCCCAGCGAGCGGCGCAGGCCGATCTCCGAACGCCGCTCCAGCACCGAGATGACCATGGTGTTGGCCACCCCGACCCCGCCGACCAGCAGCGCCACCGCGCCCAGGCCGAGCAGCAGCCCGGTCAGGGCCTCGTCGGCGGCCTGCCGCGCGGCCAGCGCGTCCGACGGGCGCGACACGTCCACCTCGTTGGGCGCGGCCGGGTTGGCGGTCGCGCCCAGCACCGACTGCACGTCCTCGACGGCCGAGTCGGCCGACCGGGTGTAGACGGTGGTGGGGTGGCCGTCGAAGCCCAGCTCCGCCCGCGCCACCGGCCAGCCGACCAGCGCCGCGGTGTCCAGCTCCGGGGCCAGCGGCGCCTTGGCCAGGATGCCGACGACGGTGAACGGCTTGCCGCCGACCACCACCTGCGTCTGCGGACCGGCGCGGCCGACGCCGAGCCGTTCGGCCGCGCTCGCGCCGAGCACCACCGCCGGGAAGCGGCCGGTGGCCTCGTTCAGCCACGTGCCGCTGGCGACCGTCGCGCCGGTGGTGGCGGGCAGGTCCAGCCGGGTGGCGTAGGTGGCGATCCCGCCGGTCTCCGCCTGGTCGATCTTGCGGTTGCGGTACACCTTGGCGTCGTCGATCATGCCGATCGCCGACACCGACCGCACCGGCGCGATGCGCCGCACCATGGCCTCGGCCTCCAGCGGCAGCTGCGCCTGCTCCCCGGTGAGCGTGCTGCCGGGCTTGACGGTCAGCAGGTTGGTGCCGAGCGCGGCGAGGGTGCGGTCCAGGTCGGCGCGCGAGGACGAGGAGATCCCCACCACGCCGACCATCGCGGCGATGCCGATGGCGATGCCGAGCGCCGACAGGAACGCCCGCAGCGGGCGGGTGCGCAGCCCCACCGCGCCGACCTTCATCACGTCCCCCGGCCACATCCGGGCCGGGCGCAGCGCCTCGGCGGCGGCCATCAGGCCACCCCCCGCGCGGCCGCGACGTCCACGGCCGGAGCGCCGGGCGCGCCGCCGGACGCACTGCCCGTCGCGCCGCCGGTCGCGCCGCCGGTCGCGCCGTCGACAGCGCCGTCGGTCGCGCTGTCGGACACGACGCGGCCGTCGCGCATGCGCACCTGCCGGGGCAGCGCCGCGGCGATGTCCCGGTCGTGCGTGATGATCACGACGGTGGTGCCGGCGGCGTTCAGCTCCCGCAGCAGCGCCATGACCCCGGCCCCCGAGACGGAGTCGAGCGCGCCGGTCGGCTCGTCGGCCAGCAGCAGCGGCGGTCCCCCCGCCACGGCCCGCGCGATCGCCACGCGCTGCCGCTCGCCGCCCGACAGCTCCAGCGGACGGTGGTCCAGCCGGTGCCCGAGCCCCACCCGCTCCAGCGCCGCGGCCGCCCGGCGGCGCCGTTCGGCGGGCCGTATCCCCTGGTACAGCAGCCCGTCGGCGACGTTGTCGAGCGCCGGGGTGCCCGGCGCCAGGTGGTACTGCTGGAACACGAACCCGATGCGCCGGGCCCGCAGCGCCGACAGCTCGGCGTCCGACAGCCCGCCGACCTCGTACCCGTCGATGCGCACGGTGCCGGACGTGGGCCGGTCCAGGGTGCCCAGCACGTTGAGCATCGTGGACTTGCCCGACCCGGACGGCCCCACGATCGCCACCAGCTCACCGGCGGCGATCTCCAGGGACACGCCGTCGAGCGCGGTCACCCCGCCCGGATAGGTCCTGGTGACGTCCGTCAGCGAGATCACTTCGGCATCCCCACGACCGTGCCCTCGGCGATGCCGTTCCCCGAGACCTCGACCTTGCCGTCGGCGAACAGGCCGGTGCGCACCGGCACGTACGACGACCGGCCGCCCTGGACCACCTCGACGCCGAAGCCGCCCTCGCGCAGCGCCAGCAGCGCCGCGATCGGCACGGTCAGCACGTTCTCGCGGGTGCCCGCGGTGAAGGTGACGTCCACCGCGGCCATCGCGTACGGCGCGGCGATCTTCTGCGCCCCGCTCCCCCTGAGCTCGACGGTGACCTCCACCTTGGTCTGCGGTTCCTCCCCGTTGCCGCCGGGTTCGATCACCGTGGACACCTCGTCGACCCGGCCCTCGACCTTCCGGTCGTCGGGCATGGTGACCTCCACGTCGGCGCCCTCCTTGGCCAGGCGCTGGTCGGTGGCCTCCAGCTGCACGGTGACGGCCTTCTCGGTGCCGGTGTAGTTGAGCACCTTGCGGCCGGGCGAGGTGGGGTCGCCCTCCCCCGCCTCCAGGCTGTCGACGCGGATCGCGCCGGGCGTGAACAGCACCCGGCCGAGCTCCACGACGCCGGTCTCGTCGAGGCCCCGGTCGTCCTGCCATTCCCGGACGGCCTCGGCGGTGTCGCCGGTGTACTCGTCGTCCACGGTGAACCCGTCGTAGCCGAGGGCCTGGAGGTTGCGTTCGAGCTGGCGGACGTCCTCGCCCTCCACGCCGGAACGCAGCGGGCGGTACATGGGCCGCGACCCGTACATCAGCGTCACCGGCTTGTCGTCCACCCGGTACACCGTCTTGCCGCGGGTGATCTGGTCGCCGCTCTTGGGCAGGCCGGTGAGCGTGCCCTGCAGGCGGCTGGTCGCGGCGGTCTGCTCCCCGTAGGCGAGCACCCCGTCGGCGTCCTGGGTGTCGCGCAGCGTCTCCCGGGTGACCTTGGTGGTGTTGGGCGGCAGCCCGCGCGCCGTCTGCTCCGACGTGGCGTCGCCGGTGAGGTTCAGGGCGGCGGCGGTGGCCGCGCCGCCCGCCGCCACCACGGCCGCCGCGGCGACGATCTTCGTCCGGCGGGAGCGGCCGCGGCGCCGCTGCCGCCGCGACGGCTGCGGCGGATTCGGCGGGTCCTCCGGCCCGGACGTCGGCGTGCCGGGCGGCGCCTTGTCGGTGAGCGTCTCGCGGGCCTCGGGCCGCCGCCCGTCCGGGCCCGCGACCCTCTGGTCCTCGTGCCCCTCCACAGTGGTCACTTCCCGGCTCCGCCGCCCGCCGGGCCACCCAGGACGTCCTGGCACTTCTGCTGAGCGCTCTCAAGGTCCGGGTCGTCGCCGGTCGCCTTCTTGTCGATGAAGATGCCGCGCTGGCCGGGCTTGGGATCGGGGAACTTCTCCACCCCGTTCTTGCGCATGCACTCGGCGAACTCGCGCTGCCGCTGCTCCATCCGCGGGTCCGAGCCGCCCCGCGAGTTCTGCTGCGGGCTGTACTGGCGGCACGCCTCCATGGCCTTCTGCATGGTCTGCTCCTGGCCCGGCTTGGCCTTGACCATCACCCGCCCGTCCTTCGGGTCCTCCATGTCGATGCCGTTCTTGCGCATGCACTCGGCGAACTTGACGCCCCTCTCCTCCGGGCTGAGGCCGGCCGCGTCGGCGGGCCTGGTCTGGTTCCCGCCGTTCACCGTGGCCACCCCGCCGTCGCCGTCGTCCCCGCCGCCGCACCCGGTCAGGGCGAGGGCGAGCGCCAGCGGCATCGCCGCGAGGGCGCCGCGCGTCCGAAGCTTCATCGTCTGCTCCTCGATTGCTCCGCGGCCGGGCCCGACGGCTCCGACCGGACGCACGGCATGCAACTCGACCGCCTGTTTCCCCTCCGTTTCCTGCGTCCCGCGGGTTCCAGGCGCTCCCCTGACAGCGCTCTCCTAACAGAAAGGAAACGCCGCGCCCGTCACGATGGCCCGTGGCGAACGCGCGTCCGGCGGAGAGGAGCGGCATGCGGGTGCTGGTGGTGGAGGACGAGCGGATGCTCGCCGAGGCGATCGCCGAGTGGCTGCGGGACGAGGCGCACGCCGTCGACCTCGCGCACGACGGCGCGGCGGCGCTGGAACGCCTGGCGGTCAACGACTACGACGTCGTCGTCCTGGACCGCGACCTGCCCGCCGTGCACGGCGACGAGGTGTGCCGCGAGCTGGTGGACGGCGGCTCGGCCACCCGGGTGCTGATGCTCACCGCCGCCGCCGAGGTCACCGACCGGGTGGAGGGGCTGGGCCTGGGCGCCGACGACTACCTCACCAAGCCGTTCGCGTTCGCCGAGCTGGCCGCCCGGGTGCTGGCGCTCGGCCGGCGGGCCCGTCCGGCCGCGCCGCCGGTGCTGCGCCGTGCGGGCATCTCCCTCGACCCGGCGCGCCGCCGCGTGTTCCGGGACGGCCGCTACGTCCCGCTGGCCCGCAAGGAGTTCGCCGTGCTGGCCGAACTGCTGCGCGCCGACGGGGCGGTGGTGTCCGCCGAGGGGCTGCTGGAGAAGGCGTGGGACGAGCACGCCGACCCGTTCACCGGCGCCGTCCGGCTCACCATCCTCAAGCTGCGCCGCAAGCTCGGCGAACCGCCCGTCATCGAGACCGTCAAGGGAGCGGGGTACCGGATTCCATGAGGCCGACCATGAGGCCGACCGTGACGCCGACCGTGCGGAGTGCCGCGGCGCCGGCGGAGGCGCCCGCCCGGCCGCGGCGCATGTCGCTGCGCGCCCGGCTCACCCTGACCTACGCCGCGCTGTTCCTGGTCGCGGGCGTGGTGCTGCTCGGCGTGACGTACGCGCTGTTCACCCAGAAGATCTCCGAGGGCCGCATCAAGGTGATCGCGACGATGCAGCAGCGGACCGGCGGGCCGGGCGGCGCGGGCGACGGCGCGGCGCAGCAGTCCCAGCGCTACACGATCGGCGGTCCCGGCGGCGAACCGGTCACCGGCTCGGAGCTGGAACGGCTGGCCCGCGAGCAGAGCGAGCGGCTGCACGAGGCCGCGGTCACGTCGCTGGTCACGCAGGGCGGCGTCGCGCTGGCCGTGGTCGGCGGCGCGGCCGCCGGGTTCGGCTGGCTGATCGCGGGACGCACGCTGGCCCCGCTGCACCGCGTCACCGAGACCGCCCGGCGCATCGCCGCCGCCCCCGCCGCCGACCGCGGCCTGCACGAGCGGATCGCGCTGCGCGGCCCGGACGACGAGGTCAAGGAGCTGGCCGACACCTTCGACACCATGCTGGAGCGGCTCGACCAGTCCTTCGACGGGCAGCGCCGCTTCGTCGCCAACGCCTCGCACGAGCTGCGCACCCCGCTCACGCTCGGCCGGGCGCTGGTGGAACTGGCCATGCACCGCAGGTCCGCCTCGGCCGACGTCCGGCGGCTCGGCGAGAGCCTGCTGCTGATCAACGCCCGGCACGAACGGCTGATCGACGGCCTGCTGCTGCTCGCCCGCTCCGACCAGGAGATCACCGAACGGGCCCCGGTCGACCTGGCCGACGTGGTCGGGCACGTCGCCGTCCAGACCGGGGCGGAGGCGGAGGCGGCCGGGGTGCGGGTGCACGAGCAGGCGGACGAGGCGCCCACCTCGGGCGACGCGCTGCTGCTGGAACGGCTCGTGCAGAACCTGGTGGAGAACGGCATCCGGCACAACGTCCCCGACGGCGGCTGGGTACGGGTGTCCAGCCGCACCCGCGGGGACGGCCGGGTGGAGGTCGAGGTGGCCAACACCGGGCCGGTCGTGCCCCCGTACGAGATCACCGGCCTGTTCGAGCCGTTCCGCCGCATGAACCGCGACCGCGTCGTCGACACCAAGGGCGCCGGGCTCGGGCTGTCCATCGTGCGGTCGATCGCGCGCGCCCACGGCGGCTCCGTCACCGCCGTGCCGCGCGAGGGCGGCGGTCTGGTGGTGACCGCCGTGCTGCCCGCCGAGCGGAGTGCGGGCGCGGCCATGTACCCGGCGGGTAGCCGGACGGTCCCGGTCGGCTGAACACCCGCCCGGAACCTCCGCCTGCGATCGCAGGGTTTTTCGCTGGCGGCGTACGCAGGAAGGTTCAGCGAACGCCAGGGGGTTGAATGCTGGGTACGCACTCCTAAGGGGAGGAAGACCCTCCTTGAGGGAACCGGCGCCCGAGGAGCGACGACATGTTCGAAAGGTTCACCGACCGCGCGCGGCGGGTTGTCGTCCTGGCCCAGGAAGAGGCCAGGATGCTCAATCACAACTACATCGGCACCGAGCACATCCTTCT
>NZ_JBEYTB010000026.1:0-107299 GCF_040642915.1 Actinomadura sp. NPDC047616 | reverse complement strand
GACGGGGTGGTCGAGGTCAAGGCCACCAGCGGTGACAACCACCTGGGCGGCGACGACTGGGACAACAAGGTCGTCGAGTGGCTGGTCGAGCGGTTCAAGAACGCCAACGGCGTCGACCTGTCCAAGGACAAGATGGCGCTGCAGCGGCTGCGCGAGGCGGCCGAGAAGGCCAAGATCGAACTGTCGTCCTCCTCGGAGACGCAGATCAACCTGCCCTACATCACCGCCTCGGCCGAGGGCCCGCTGCACCTGGACGAGAAGCTGTCGCGCGCGGAGTTCCAGCGCATGACCGCCGACCTGCTGGAGCGCACCAAGGCGCCCTTCCGGCAGGTGGTGAAGGACGCGGGCATCTCGGTGGGCGACATCGACCAGGTGGTGCTGGTGGGCGGCTCGACGCGCATGCCCGCGGTGACCGAGCTGGTCAAGGAGCTGACCGGCGGCAAGGAGCCGAACAAGGGCGTCAACCCCGACGAGGTCGTGGCGGTGGGCGCGTCGCTGCAGGCCGGTGTGCTCAAGGGCGAGGTGAAGGACGTCCTGCTGCTGGACGTCACGCCGCTGAGCCTGGGCATCGAGACCAAGGGCGGCATCTTCACCAAGATCATCGAGCGGAACACCACCATCCCGACCAAGCGGTCGGAGGTGTTCTCGACCGCCAGCGACAACCAGCCGTCGGTCGGCATCCAGGTGTTCCAGGGCGAGCGTGAGATCGCCGCCTACAACAAGAAGCTCGGCACGTTCACCCTCGACGGGATCCCGCCGGCGCCGAGGGGCGTGCCGCAGATCGAGGTCGCCTTCGACATCGACGCCAACGGCATCGTCCACGTGTCCGCCAAGGACCTGGGCACGGGCAGGGAGCAGTCGGTCACCATCACCGGGGGGTCCGCGCTGCCCAAGGACGACATCGACCGGATGGTCCGGGAGGCCGAGCGGTACGCCGAGGAGGACCGGCGGCGCAAGGAGGAGGCGGAGGTCCGCAACGAGGCCGACACCCTGTCGTACTCGATGGAGAAGTTCCTCAAGGAGAACTCCGAGAAGATCCCCGAGGACGTCAGGAAGGAGGTCGAGGAGGCCGTCGCCGAGGTCAGGAAGAACCTGGAGGGCGACGACGTCGACGCCATCCGTGCCGCCACCCAGCGGCTGGGCCAGGTCGGCCAGAAGATGGGCGCCGCCATCTACGCGCAGGGCCCGCAGGCGGGCGAAGGCGCGTCCGGCGCGTCCGCCGAGTCCGGCGAGGGGGAGGCCCGGCAGGACGACGACGAGGTCGTCGACGCCGAGATCGTGGACGACGACAGGGCCAAGGACGCGCGCTAGGCGGCACCCGATGAGCACGCCCATCGACGACGACACGCCCGTCTACGTCATCTCGGTCGCGGCGCAGCTGTCCGGCCTGCATCCCCAGACGCTGCGCGCCTACGAGCGGATGGGGCTGGTGACGCCGGTGCGCGCGGGCAGCCGCAACCGGCGCTACTCCATGCGCGACATGAGGACGCTGCACGAGATCCAGCGGCTGTCGCGCGACGAGGGCGTCAACCTCGCGGGCGTCCGGCACATCCTCGACCTGCGGCGCGAGACCGAGGCGCTGCGGGCGGAGGTGCGGCGGCTGCGCGAGATGGTCGACCAGCTGGGCAACGAGCTGGAGTCCACCCGCAGCGTGGCCGCCCGCCTGGCCCGGGAGCTGCGCAGGCGGGGAAGGGCGGGGGACGGCGCGCTGGTGCCCGCCTCCACCCGGGCGGACGTCCGGCCGCCGCCCCCGGCCCCGTGAAGTCCCGTGCCGGTCCGCGCCGGCTCAGGCCGCGCGGCCGGCGGGCGTCACCGGGCGGTCCCGGCCGGTCGGGTGCCGGATGAGGAAGGTGCCGCAGCACACCACGACCCCTGACACGATCAGCACCAGGCCGGCGGGGGCGATGCCGAGCGGTGGCGGACGCGTCCGGGCGAGCACGTCGTCGGCGGCGCCCGCCGCCAGCGCGGCCGTGGCCAGGCCGCACCGCAGCACGGCGTGGAAGGCGGTCAGCCCGAGCGTGCGGCAGGCGCCGTCCAGGCTCTCCTGCAGGTAGGTGACCGCGCCGACCAGCGCGCCGGTGGCGGCGGCGCCGAACAGCACCGCGCCGAGGAACGCCCAGGCCGGCGACGCCAGCGCGCCCATCGCGATGATCACCAGGCCCTGTGTCGCCGTGGCCAGCCTGACCTGCCCGACCAGGCCGTGCCGCCCGTACAGGCGGGTGCCGAGCAGGCCGAGGAGCGCACCGACGCCGAACAGCGCCACCAGAGCGCCGAACCCGACGGGCCCGGCGCGCAGCACGTCCCGGACGAACGGTATGCCGACCGAGAACAGCGACCCCAGCCCCAGCGAGACGACCGCCACCGCGGGCAGCACCGCCGCCATCACCGGCATCCGCAGCGCGGCCAGAAGCCCCGCCCCCGGCCGGACGGCGTCGCCGGCGGGCCGCCGTTCGCCGCGGCGCGGCCCGAGGTCGGGCAGGCCGCGCACGGCGACGAACGAGACCAGGTAGGTCACCGCGTCCAGCCAGAACACCGCGACGAAGCGTCCGTGGCCGGTCCAGCCGAGCGAGTCCGACAGGAACAGCAGCGCGCCGAACGCCCCCGCGCCCACCGGGATCATGCCGTAGGACGTCGCCATCGTGATGCCGTTGGCCAGCTGCAACGTCCCGCGGTCGGGTCTTCCGTCGCGGCCCCCGACGATGACGGGGACGGCCGAGTCCCGGGCGGGCAGGAACATCAGGCCGACGACCTCGATGGCGAACGCCCACGCGTACACCCACCACAGCGACGGCACGACGGGCAGGACGAACGCCATGCCCGCGCGGACCAGGTCGGAGGTCATCATCACGCTGCGGCGCCGCCACCTGGTCACCACCCGGGCGGCCAGCGGCGCCCCCAGCGCCGAGGGCAGCAGCCGCAGGACCAGGACGCCGCCGACCGCCGTGGTGGAGCCGCTGAGCTCCAGCACCAGGTACATCAGGGCGAGCGTGCCCATCCAGTCGCCGAACGAGGACACCGTCTGCCCGGCCAGCAGGCGGCGGAAGGCGGGGCGGTTCAGCCGTTCGGCGGTCCCCATGGGATCCCCGAGACGGCGCGTCCGGCGGGCGGGATGTCCACAGCGACCTGCTTCCCCGCCAGCCGCGCGGCATGCTCGAACGGCCCCGCCGCGGCCCCGTAAGCTGCGGGAATGATGTTCCGGCGGCGGCATTCGGCGCGGGGGAGGGTCGCTCTGGTCACCGGCGCGTCGGCGGGCCTGGGCCGGGCGATCGCCGTCGCCCTGGCGCGCGACGGCGCCCGCCTGGTCGTGCACGGCCGCGACGAGCGGCGGCTGGCGGAGACGGCCCGCGCCACCGGCGGCGTCCCGATCACCGCCGACCTGGCCGACCCGGCGCAGGTGCGGCGGCTGGCCGACGAGGCGCTGCGGCGGGCCGGGCGGGTGGACGTCCTGGTGCTCAACGCCGGGGCCGGATGGGCCGGACGGTTCACCGACATGCCGGAGGGCGGCGTCGGCCACCTGCTGGCGGTCGACCTGGCGGCGCCGATCACGCTGACCCGGGCGCTGCTGCCGCAGATGCTGGCGCGGGGCGGCGGGCGGCTGCTGTTCGTCACCTCGATCGCCGGGCGGATGGGGGTGGCGGGCGAGGCCGTCTACGCCGCCGCCAAGGGGGGACTGGACGCCTTCGCCGAGAGCCTGCGCCTGGAGCTGCGCGGCACCGGCGTCACCGTCGGCGTGCTGGTCCCCGGCGTGGTCGACACCGGGTTCTTCGAGCGGCGCGGCGCCCCGTACGCGCGGCGCCGTCCGCGGCCCCTGCCGCCCGAGCACGTCGCCGAGGCCGCCGTGCGGGCCGTCGCCACCGGTTCGGCCGAGGTCCATGTGCCCGGCTGGCTGCGGCTGCCGATCGCCGTCAAAGCCACCGCCCCCGGGCTTTACCGGACCCTCGCGGGCCGATTCGGGGAACGTGTCTGACGGCCTATTTGCCGCGTCGCCGAAAACATTTCCGACACCCTCCGTCTGCTTTTCCAAAGAGGGGGCAGCGATTGGCGGGCGAACGGGCATGACTGCTGCTGAGAGTGACAGGCGGGTGCTTTGTCCGAATCCCGTCGCACCCCGGTCGTGGTGACCGGCCTGGTGGCCTGGCGTGCAACTGGCCTGGTCCTGGTGCCTTGGTCGGCCGGACACCGAAGGGAGGACATGTCCGCGAACGCGCAGGCGTGGGATCCGGCAGCAGGTCCACGGACACTGGACGAATTCGCGCGCCGGGAGAATTTCCCGGTCGCCACGCGATTGCTGCCCGCTCGCCATCGCATGCACCTCCTGGCGGTGTACCGGTACGCCCGCTTCGTCGACGACATCGGGGACCGGGCGCCTCCGCGGGAGCGAAAGGCGCTGCTCGACGAGGTGGAGACGGACCTGCGCCGCCTGTACGAGGGCGGCGCGCCCGAACTGCCGCCGCTCGTCTCGCTGGCCGCGACGGTGCGCGACTGCCGCGTCCCGGCCGAGCCGTTGCGCCGCCTGATCGAGGCCAACCGGCAGGATCAGGTCGTCACCCGGTACGAGACGTTCGACGAGCTGGTGGCCTACTGCGCGCTGTCGGCCGATCCGGTCGGCCGCGTCGTGCTGCACGTCTTCGACGCGGTCACCCCGGACCGGCTCGCCCTGTCCGACCGCGTCTGCACCGCCCTGCAGATCATCGAGCACTGCCAGGACGTCGGCGAGGACTACCGGCGGGGACGGATCTACCTGCCGGAGTCGGACCTGCGCCGGTTCGGCTGCGCCGAGCGGGACCTGACCCGCTCCGCCACCCCGACCCGGCTGCGCGGCGTGATCGCGCTGCAGGCCGCGCGGGCGCGCCGCCTGCTCGACGAGGGCTCGGCGCTGGTCGGCGTGCCGGCCGCCGCCCGGCCCACGGAGCCGGGAGGCGTCGCTTCGGCGCGGCTGCCGGGGTTCGCGCGGCTCGCGGTGGCCGGATACATCGCGGGCGGGCGCGCCGCCCTGGCGGCTCTGCAACACCGCGGCTACGACGTTCTCGCGGATCCGCCGCGTCCCGCGAGAACACGGCTGCTGATCGAGTGGTCACGGATGCTCGGAAGGAGATGACCAGTGGATCCGTCTGACGGCTACCGGTACTGCGAGCAGGTGGTCCGCTCGCGGGCACGGAACTTCTCGTACGGGATCAGGCTGCTGCCACCGCCCAAGCGGCGGGCGTTAAGCGCGGTGTACGCGCTGGCGCGCCGCATCGACGACTTCGGCGACGACGACGCCACGCCCGCCGACAAGCGGCTGGCCGCGCTCGTCGCCACCCGCAAGCAGATCAGCGACCTGGACAGCAGGCCGACCGATCCGGTGTTCGTCGCGATGGCCGACGCGGCGCGGCGCTACCCGATCCCGCTGGAGGCGTTCGCCGAGCTCGTCGACGGCTGCGAGTCCGACGTGCGCGGCGCCGCCTACGAGACCTTCGAGGACCTGCTGGCCTACTGCCGCCGCGTCGCCGGGACGATCGGGCGCCTGTCGCTCGGCGTGTTCGGCGCCACCGACCTGCGGGCCGCCGAGCCGCTGGCCGACGCGCTCGGCGTGGCGCTGCAGCTGACCAACATCCTGCGGGACGTGCGCGAGGACGCCCTGCGCGGCCGCGTCTACCTGCCCGGCGAGGACCTGGCCCGGTTCGGCTGCTCGCTGCAGCGCGACGCGTCCGGCCGGTTCACCGACCCGCCGTCCCGGCTGGTCGCGCTGATGCGCTTCGAGGCGGCGCGGGCCAGCGAGTGGTACGACACCGGTTTCCGGCTGATCCCGATGCTCGACCCGCGCAGCGGCGCGTGCGCCTCGGCGATGGCCGACATCTACCGGCGGCTGCTGGCGCGCATCGCGGCCGACCCGCTCGCCGCGCTGCAGGGCCACGTGTCGCTGCCGCCGTGGGAGAAGGCCGCCGTGGCGCTGCGCTCGCTGTGGATGGTGCGGTGATGGGCGCGGCGGCGGAGGACGCGCACGTCGCCGTCGTGGGCGGCGGCCTGGCCGGGATCAGCGCGGCGCTGGCCCTGCAGGAGGCGGGCCTGCGCACGACGATCTACGAGGCGCGGCCCCGGCTCGGCGGCGCCACCTGCTCGTTCCGGCGCGACGGCCTGACCGTCGACAACGGGCAGCACGTGTTCCTGCGCTGCTGCTCGGCCTACCAGGGGCTGCTGCGCAGGCTGGGCGTGCAGAACCGGGTCCGCGTCCAGGACCGCTTCGACGTCACCGTCCTCACCCCGGACGGCACCGCGGGACGGCTGCGGCGCGCCCGGCTGCCCGGCCCGCTGCACATGCTGCCCGCGCTGGCCGGGTACGGGCTGCTGTCGCCGTCCGACCGGCTGCGCGCCGTCCGCGCGTCGCTGGCCCTGAACCGTCTCGACCCGGGCGACCCCTGGCTCGACCAGCTCGGCATAGGCGCCTGGCTGGCCGCGCACGGCCAACGGCGGTGGCCGCGCGAGGCGCTGTGGGAGCTGTTCGTCACCGCCGCGCTCAACATCCGGCTGGACGAGGCCGCGCTCGGGTCCGCCGCGATGGTGTGCCAGACGGCGCTGCTCGGCCGGGCCGACGCCGCCGACATCGGCGTGGCCGCCGTGCCGCTCGGCGAGCTGCACGGCACGCCCGCGCTGCGGCGCGTGCAGCGCGGCGGCGGGCAGGTGCGGCTGCGGGCGAAGGTCGAGGCGGTGCGGGCCGGGCCGAAGCTGGTGGTGGACGGCACGCCGGTCGCCGCCGACGCCGTCGTGGTGGCCGTGCCGCACCAGGCGGCCGCCGGGATCGTCCCGGACGAGGCGTGCCCCGACCGGACGCGCTGGTCCGGCCTGGGCGCCAGCCCGATCGTCAACGTGCACGTCGTCTACGACACCAGGGTGACGGATCTTCCGTTCGCCGCCGCGGTCGGCTCGCCCGTGCAGTGGGTGTTCGACCGCACCGCCGGGGCCGGCCTGGACCGCGGCCAGTACCTGGCGGTGTCGGTGTCGGCGGCCGACCGGTGGATCGACGTGCCGGCGGCCGAGCTGCGCGCGGTGTTCGTCCCCGCGCTGGAGCGCCTGTTCCCGGCCGCCCGGCGGGCCGGGATCGCCGACTTCTTCGTCACCCGGGAACGCCACGCCACGTTCCGGCAGGGCCCGGGCAGCGGCGCGCTGCGTCCCGCCGCCGAGACCCGGATGCCGGGCGTCTTCCTGGCCGGCGCGTGGACCGACACCGGCTGGCCCGACACGATGGAGGGGGCCGTGCGCAGCGGCCTGACCGCCGCCCGTCTCGTCCGCCGCCACCTGCTCGACCAGCGTCCGCGCGAGGGGGTGGACGCGCGATGACCGGCGTTCCCCTCGCCACCGCCGGCCGCGCGCTGGTCGACGAGGCGATGCGCGCGGCGATCGAACGGCTCGACCCGTGGACCCGCCGCGTCACCGCCTACCACCTCGGCTGGGTCGACGCCGACGGCAGGCCCGTCACCGGGGGCGGCGGCAAGGCGCTGCGGCCGGCGCTGGCGCTGCTGTCGGCCCGCGCCGCCGGCGCGGCGCCCGAGACGGCCCTGCCCGGCGCCGTCGCGGTCGAGCTGGTGCACGCCTTCTCGCTGCTGCACGACGACATCATGGACGGCGACCGCACCCGCCGGCATCGGCCCGCCGCCTGGACCGTCTTCGGCCCGTCCGCCGCCATCCTCGGCGGCGACGCGCTGATGACGATCGCGATCGAGCTGCTGCTGGACGAGGACAGCCCGGCGGCGCAGCGGGCGGCGCGCGTCCTCACCGAGGCCACCCGGCGGCTCATCGCCGGGCAGGCCCGCGACCTGGACTTCGAGTCCCGCGACGACGTCTCGCTCGACGAGTGCCTGGCCATGGTGGCCGACAAGACCGGCGCGCTGCTGGCCTGCTCCTGCGCGATCGGCGCCACGCTCGCCGACGCGCCGCCGGCGCTGGTCGACGCGCTCGACCGGTTCGGCGCCGAGCTCGGCACGGCCTTCCAGCTCGTGGACGACCTGCTGGGCATCTGGGGCAGCCCGGACGCGACCGGCAAGCCCGTCCTGTCGGACCTGCGTGCCCGCAAGAAGTCCCTGCCCGTGGTGGCCGCGCTCGCCGCCGGGACCGCCGAGTCGCGGCGGCTCGCCGAGCTGTACGCGCGCCCGGCGCCGCGGCCCGAGGACGAACTGCGCGAGACGGCCCGGCTGATCGAGGCGGCGGGCGGCCGCGCCTGGGCCGAGGCGCAGGCCGCGCACCGCCTGGAACAGGCCGAGACGCGGCTCGGACGGGCGCGGATGGACGACGGCGTCCGCGCCGAGCTCCGCGACATCGCCCGCTTCGTCACCGCTCGCGACCACTGACCGACCACTCGGGACCACCCGGAACGGATGGCGACATGAGCCCGACCCAAGCGACCACGACACAGAAGACCACGACGCCGGACACCACCCGCACGACGACGGGCGCGCCGCCCGCCGCCGCGCCGCGCACCGAGGACGTGGCGGCCGCCCTGCACCGGGCCCGCGACCACCTGCTGGACCTGCAGTCGCCCGAGGGCTGGTGGAAGGGCGAGCTGCAGACCAACGTCACCATGGACGCCGAGGACCTGCTGCTGCGCGAGTTCCTCGGCGTCCGCACCGCCGACGACACCGCCGAGGCGGCCCGCTGGATCCGCTCCCAGCAGCGCGCCGACGGCACCTGGGCCAACTTCCACGACGGCCCGCCCGACCTGTCCACGACGATCGAGGCGTACGTGGCGCTGCGGCTGGCCGGCGACCCGGTGGACGCCGAGCACATGCGCCGCGCCGCCGCGTACGTGCGCGACGCGGGCGGCATCGAGGCGAGCCGGGTGTTCACCCGCATCTGGCTGGCGCTGTTCGGGCAGTGGTCCTGGGACGACCTGCCGGTCATGCCGCCCGAGATGGTGTTCCTGCCGTCGTGGTTCCCGCTGAACGTCTACGACTGGGCGTGCTGGGCGCGGCAGACGATCGTCCCGCTGACCGTCGTGTGCGCGCTGCGTCCCGTCCGGCCGCTGCCGTTCGACCTGCCGGAGCTGCGCACCGGCCGCCGTCCGCGCCGCGCCAAGGACGCCTGGGGGCACGCGTTCGGCGCGCTGGACCGGGCACTGCACGTCTACCAGAGGCGGCCGGTGCGCACCCTGCGCACCGCCGCGCTGCGCCGCGCCGCCGAGTGGATCGTCGCCCGCCAGGAAGCCGACGGGTCGTGGGGCGGGATCCAGCCGCCGTGGGTGTACTCGCTGATGGCGCTGAACCTGCTCGGCTACGACCTGGAGCACCCCGTCATGCGGCGCGGGCTCGACGGGCTCGACCGGTTCACCGTCCGCGACGAGACGGGCCGCCGCCTGGAGGCGTGCCAGTCCCCGGTGTGGGACACGGTGCTGGCCGTCACCGCCCTGGCCGACGCGGGCCTGCCCGCCGACCATCCCGCGCTGCTGCGCGCCGCCGGCTGGGTGCTGGACGAGGAGGTCAGGGGACCGGGGGACTGGTCGGTGCGGCGGCCGTTCCTGCCGCCCGGCGGCTGGGCCTTCGAGTTCGACAACGACATCTACCCCGACACCGACGACACCGCCGAGGCGATCCTGGCGCTGCGCCGCACCGCCCACCCGGACGCCGGACCGGCGATCAGGCGGGCCGTGCGCTGGCTGACCGGCATGGCCTCGCGCGACGGCGGCTACGGCGCCTTCGACGCCGACAACACCCGCGTGCTGTGCGCCCGCCTGCCGTTCTGCGACTTCGGCGCGGTGATCGACCCGCCGTCGGCCGACGTGACCGCGCACGTCGTCGAGGCGTTGTGCGGGGAGGGCCTGGCCGGGTCGCGGGTGGTGCGGCGGGCGGTGGTGTGGCTGCTCAACGCCCAGGAACCGGACGGCTCCTGGTTCGGACGCTGGGGCGCCAACCACGTCTACGGGACGGGCAGCGTGGTGCCCGCGCTCGTCGCCGCGGGCGTCCGCCGCGACAGACCGGCGATCCGCCGCGCGGTCGCCTGGCTGGAGGCGCACCAGAACCCCGACGGCGGCTGGGGCGAGGACATGCGCTCCTACGACGACCCCGCGTGGATCGGCCGGGGCGTCTCCACCCCGTCCCAGACGGCCTGGGCCCTGCTCGCCCTGCTCGCCGCCGGTGAACGCTCCGCCGCCGTGGACGGCGGCGTCGGCTGGCTCGTCCGGAACCAGCGCGAGGACGGCACCTGGGACGAGGACCACTTCACCGGCACCGGCTTCCCCGGCGACTTCTACATCAACTACCACCTGTACCGGCTGGTGTTCCCGGTGAGCGCCCTGGGCCGCTACCTGGAGGAGGCGATGCCGTGATCCCCGGCGAAGACATGGCACGGCTCGTGGTCTGCGCGGCCCTGGGGATCGAGGCGCGCGCCGTCGCCCGTCCCGGCCTGCGCGTCGTCACGGTCGGCGCCGGACCGCACCGGGCGTACCGGGCCGCCGCGCGGCTGCCGCGCTTCGACGCGCTCGCCGTGACGGGGTTCGCCGGATCGCTGGACCCGCGCGTCCGGCCCGGCAGCCTGTTCGTCGCGACGGAGATCCGCGGCCCGGACGGAACCGTCCCCTGCCCGTCGGCCGAACTGCTCGCCGGGCTGCTGGAACGCGACGGCGCGCCCGTGCACCGCGGCCCGCTGCTGACCAGCGACCACGTCGTGCTGGGCCGCGGCGAGCGCGCCGCGCTCGCCGCCACCGGGGCGCTGGCGGTCGACATGGAGTCCGCCCCGCTGGCCGCCGCGGCGGCGGGCCGGCCCTACGCCGTCGTCCGCGCGATCGTGGACACGCCCGACCGCCCGCTGCTGAGCCCCGCCACCCTCACCGGCGGGCTGGCCGCGCTGCGCCGGCTGCGGACGGTCGGCCCGGCGCTGGCGCGCTGGGGGGCGGCCGTCGGGCCGCGCCGCGTCCTGCTGGCCTCGCCGCGGTCGTTCTGCGCGGGCGTGGAACGCGCCATCGAGATCGTGGAACGCGCGCTGGCCGAGCACGGCCCGCCGGTGTACGTGCGCAAGCAGATCGTCCACAACGTGCACGTGGTGGCGGACCTGCGGCGGCGCGGCGCGGTCTTCGTCGACGACCTCGCCGAGGTGCCCGCCGGAGCCGTCGTGGTCTTCTCCGCGCACGGGGTGGCGCCCGCCGTGCGCGCCCAGGCGGACCGCGCCGGGCTGCGGGTCATCGACGCGACCTGCCCGCTGGTCGCCAAGGTGCACGCCGAGGCACGGCGGTCCGCCGCCCGCGGCGACCTGGTGGCCCTCATCGGCCACGCCGGGCACGAGGAGGTCGAGGGCACCCTCGGCGAGGCGCCCGGCGCCACCGTCCTGGTCGAGACGGCCGAGGACGTGGCGCGGCTGCCCGCCGACCGGCCCGTGTCCTACGTCATGCAGACCACGCTGGCCGTGGAGGAGGCCGAGGAGATCGCCCGCGCCATCACCCGCCGCTTCCCCGACGCCCGGGGGCCGCGCACCGACGACATCTGCTACGCCACGACCAACCGCCAGCGCGCCGTCACCGCCGTCGCCCGCGACGCCGACCTGGTGCTGGTGGTCGGCTCGGCGAACTCGTCCAACTCCCGCCGCCTGGTGGAGGTGGCCGAGCGCGGCGGGACGCCGGCCCTGCTCGTCGACGGGCCCGCGGACGTCCCGCTCGACCGGCTCGCCGCGGCCCGCGTCGTCGGCGTCACCGCGGGCGCCTCGGCGCCGCCGGCGATGGTGGGCGCGGTCGTGGACGCCCTGCGCGGCCTGGGCCCCGTCGAGGTGGAGGAGCACGCCGTGACCGTCGAGACCACCGAGTTCACCCTGCCCAAGGAGGTGCGGCCCTGATGGGCATGCCGCTCCGCCAGACCCTGCGCATCGGCTCCCACATCCTGCGCAACAAAATCCGCGGCCGGGACAGGTTCCCGCTGCTGCTCGAACTGGAGCCGCTGTTCGCCTGCAACCTGGCCTGCGCCGGGTGCGGGAAGATCCAGCATCCGGCCGACGTGCTGAAACGGCGCATGCCCGTCGAGCAGGCCGTCGCCGCCGTCCAGGAGTGCGGCGCGCCGATCGTGTCCATCGCGGGCGGCGAGCCGCTGATGCACCCGCAGATCGGCGAGATGGTCGAGGAACTGGTGCGGCTGCGCAGGTACGTGTTCCTGTGCACCAACGCGCTGCTGATCCCCAGGAAGATCGACCAGTTCCGGCCGTCGCCCTACTTCGCGTGGGCCGTGCACATCGACGGGCTGCGCGACCGCCACGACGAGTCGGTCTGCAAGGACGGCGTGTTCGACGAGGCGGTCGCCGCCGTCCGCGAATGCCGCCGCCGGGGGTTCCGCGTCACGACCAACACCACGTTCTTCAACACCGACACCCCGCGCACCGTCATCGAGGTGCTCGACTACCTCAACGACGAGCTCGGCGTCGACCAGATGATGATCTCGCCGGGCTACGCCTACGAGAAGGCGCCCGACCAGGACCACTTCCTCGGCGTCCGGGAGACCCGGGAGCTGTTCCGCAAGGCGTTCGCCGGGGGCAACCGCAAACGCTGGCGCCTCAACCACTCGCCCCTGTTCCTCGACTTCCTGGAGGGCAAGGTCGACTTTCCGTGCACCGCGTGGGCGATCCCGTCGTACTCGCTGTTCGGCTGGCAGCGCCCCTGCTACCTGATGGCGGACGGCTACGCGCAGACCTACCGGGAACTGCTGGAGGACACCGACTGGGACTCCTACGGCCGGGGCCGCGACCCGCGCTGCGCCAACTGCATGGCCCACTGCGGCTACGAACCCACCGCCGTCTTCACGACCTTGTCGTCGGTGAAACAGTCCCTACGGGCTCTGCGCTCCGCCTAGGGGCGCCCGTTCCGTGGACGGTGCGCAGCAAAACCACCTGACAGCCCATCGCCGCCACGGCGCCGAGCACCGCCCGGCGCGCCCGTACGCCGCCGGGCCGCCCGGGGCCGGAGCCGGCGGCCGTCCTCATGACCGAGGGTGTTGATAGCCTGCGGTTTCCCCGCATCTCGGGCCGAAGCGTGCCCGTCGGCGCCACGTTGATGAGGAACTCATGGGTCATGTCCCGCGGTACGCCAGCAGTCACACCATCGACGTGCCTGACGAGGAGGCGGCCCGGCAGGTCGCCCGGCTGCTGGTGGAGCGCGGTCACTCGGTGGTCCGCATGCCTGCGCCCGGACCGTCCGGCGGACCTCTTTCCGGGAAGGGGTGGCGCAGGGTCCACAGCATTGACGAGGGGCCCTATCCGGACGACGACGAGTCGTGGTGGCGGGCGGTCGAGCAGCAGGCCGTCGCCAAGATCGCCGACGCCTACGGCGGCAGCCACATGACCGGAGTCGCCCACGCCGAGACGTTGCGGAGCTTCGTCGCCGAAGGGGAGACCATCGCCGACCGCACCGTGGAGCAGGTACGCGACCTTCGTCTGGCGGCGCTGTCCGGGGAACCCGCCCGCGCCCCCGCCCCGGTCATCGTCCACGGGCTCGACACACCGGAACCCGTCGGCGACCGGTTCGGCGTGCCGATCGAACTGGACGGTCTCGACGACGTCGACTGGGCCGCACTCGGCCACGCCTACGGTGCGGACGACTCCGTCCCCGCCATCCTGCGCGGGCTCGCGGCCAACGACGAGGGCTGGAAAGAAGCGCAGTTCGAGTATTTCAGCGCCGTGGTCCACCAGGACACCTGCTACGCCACCACCCCGCCGACCATCGGGTTCCTGACGCGGCTCGCGCTCGCCCCCCAGCTGAATCCGCCCTACCGGCTGGAACTGCTGATCGATTTCGTCTACCTGGCGACGATCGACCCCGGCCCGGCGTCCGGCGAACCGGTCGGCGAGGACAGTTCCGACGAGGCGCTCACCTGCCAGGCCGTCATCGACCACCTGCCGCAGGTGCTCTCCCTGTGGCCCGACGGCACGCCGCCGCTCCGGGCCTGGTTGACCGTCCTGGCCGCCCTGGACCCGGCCGCCGCCACCGCCCTGCTCCCCGGAATGCGGGACTTCCGGCGGCGGGTCGAAGGGCCCAGCCCCGCACTGGACCTGGCGTTGGCGCTCCTCACCGGCGACGACGACGCCGCCCTCGACCTCACGGCCGAGGCGGCCGCGCGCGACGAGCGGGTGTCCGACCTGCTGGAGCACCCGCTGCCGTTGCGCGCCCGCCATCTCAAGGTGCTGTTCCACCTGGCCCTGGAGGAACTCGCCCCGAAGACTCGCGGAGGCGGCCACTAGGCTGCGCCGGTGGCCGAAATGATCATCGATGGCAGGGCGCCCCCCGGTGGATCACGGGATGCCGGTCATCTAGACACCGGCCGGCTCCGTCCCCATAGGCCCGGTCTTGTGGGCGGTGACCGGCGCGGACCTGGCCCTGCTCGGCTGCGCGCCCGTGCTGCACGTCCTCCTGGACCGCCCTGCCGCCCTCGGCCCGGCACTGGCCGCCCAGGCCGTCACCGGTGCCGCGACGCTCGGCCTGTACCTGCTGCGGGCGCGAACACGCTGATCGAAGGGATTACTGGATTCCGGCGTCCTTGCACTTGGCGGCGTAGGCGCCTTTGCAGAGGTCTTCCTTCTTGACGAACCCGTCGTCGACGACGCGCTTGACGTTGTTCTTGTCGACCCCGATCGGGGTCAGCAGGACCGACGGGACCTGCCGTTTGCCCTGGGGGTCGTTCACCGTGCCGTTGGTCTCGGCCTTCTCGCCCTTGATGAGCGCGACCGCCAGTTTGGCCGCCGCGTCGGCCTCCTGCTTGACCGGCTTGTAGACCGTCATGCACTGGTTGCCGTCCAGGATGTTCTGCAGCCCCTCCAGGGTGCCGTCCTGGCCGGTCACCGGGACCTTTCCGGCGGCGCGGTTCTTCTTCAGGATCGAGATGGCCGCGTTGCCCACGCCGTCGTTGGCGGCCAGCACGCCGTCGATCTCGCCGTTCTGCTGCGTCCACATCTGCTCGAAGATGGTCGCGGCCTGCTGGGGCTCCCAATCCGGCACCGCCTGCTCGGCGACCTTCTTGTAGGTGGAGACCTTGTCGAGAATGTTGTGGGCGCCCTGCGCGAACAACGTCGCGTTGTTGTCGGTCGGCGCGCCGTTGAGGTAGACGATGTCGGCGTTCTTGTCGCCGAGGCACTTCTGCAGGCCCTTGCCCAGTTCCTCGCCGACCTTGACGTTGTCGAACGAGACGTAGTAGTCGGCGACGCCGCCCAGGGTGAGCCGGTCGTAGTCGATCGTCTTGACGCCCTGCTGCTGCGCCTTGCGCTGCACGGCCGCGGCCGAATTGGAGTCCAGTCCGCTCACGGCCAGGACCGTCACGCCATTGGTGATCATCTGGTCGGCGATGGTCTGGAACCGCTGGGGGTCGCCCTCGGCGTTCTGGATGTCGTACTGCACCCCGGCCGCCTTGAACGCCTGCTCCAGATAGGGCCGGTCGAAGTTCTCCCAGCGGACCGAGGACGTGGTGTCGGGCAGGATCACGCCGACCTTGCCCTGGGCGGCGCCGGAACCGCCCTCGTCGTCACCGGAGTCGCCTCCGCACGCGGTGAGGGTCAGCGCCGCGGCCGCCGACACGGCGGTGAGGCCGAGGACCCCTTTGCCGAGGAACCGCCTGCGGAAACCCGTGCCGCTTTTGTCCAGCGCGGACGCTCGTGTGCGCACGCCAACTCCAAAGGGGGTGGGAAGCCGGGCCGGCACCGACCGCCGGCCGCTGACTTTGGTGAACTGTAGAAATCGCGGTTAATCAGCGTCAAGGACGAATAAGGCCGGATACGGCCATAGTTAATACGGAGTCAGGAGAAAGTGGCTAAGGTGCGGTCATGGATGACTCGCCGGGGTCCCTGGCATCGCTGCGGTCGCGGAATCGGCTGCTGGTCCTGGAGACCGTCCGGCGGCACGGCCGGATCAGCCGGGTCGGCATCGCCCGCGCGACGGGCCTGTCCCGCACGACCGTCTCCAGCCTCGTCGCCGACCTGCTGGCCGAGGGCGTGCTGAGCGAGGCGGCCGCGTCCGCGCCGCCCTCCGCCTCACGGGGCGGCCGTCCCGCCACCCCGCTGTCGCTCAACCCCGAGGGCGGCGGCGTGCTCGGCGTCCATCTGCGGCACACCGACATCCGCGTGCTGCTGGCCGACCTGTCCGGAGGCGTTCTCGGCGAGCGCCATCGCGGGCTCGACGTCGACCACCAGCCCGGCCGGGCGCTGGACTTCGTCGCCGAGACCGCCCTCGACCTGGTCGCGACCGAGGGCCGGGGCATCGGCCGCGTCTTCGGCATGGGCGTGGCGGTGTCGGCGCCCGTCCGGTCGCGGTCGCACACGCTGAGCACCCCGTCCATGCTGGCCGCCTGGACCGACGTCGACATCGCCGCCCGGCTGCGGGAACGCGTCGGGCTCCCGGTGCACGTCGGCAACGACGCGAACCTGGGCGCCCTGGCCGAATGGACGTTCGGGGCGGCGCGCGGCGTCCACGACATGATCTACGTGATGCTGTCGGACGGCGTGGGCGCCGGGCTGATCCTGGACGGGCGGCTCTACGAGGGCGCCACCGGAACCGCGGGCGAACTCGGCCACGTCCCCGTGGTCGACGGCGGGTACGTGTGCCGGTGCGGAAACCGCGGCTGCCTGGAGACCGTCGTGGGCGCCCGCGCGCTGAGCTCGGCGTTCTCCCACATCCGCGGGCCGGACACCACCATCGCCGACCTGGTGGCGCTGCTGGCCGCCGGCGATCCGGGGGCGCGGCGGGTGGTGTCCGACGCGGGCCGCATGATCGGCCAGGCGCTGGCGGGCGTCTGCGCGGTGCTCGAACCCCGCCTCGTGGTGATCGGCGGAGAGGTCGCGGCGGTCGGGCGGCTGCTGCTCGACGGCGTCCGCGACGAGCTGACCCACCGGCTGCCCCCGGCGATCGGCCACGCGGTCGCCGTCACCGCCGGCAGCCTCGGCGACCGCGCCGAGGCGTTCGGCGCCATCGTCCTGGCCACCCACCAGACCTCCGCCCACCTGCTGAAACCCTGACGCGCGCCGGGTGCGGAGCGGCCCCGGGCGGGAAGGGTGAGCCGTGAGGTCCGAGTCCGGCAGGACGGCCCACGCGGACCGGCCACGGCGGGGACGGTGATGTCGCGATGCACGTCTCGATCATGCTCTTCACCCGTGACCTGCGGGTTCGGGACAATCCCGCGCTGGCGGCGGCGTGCCGGGCCGAGCGGGTGGTGCCGCTGTTCGTGTTCGACGACGCCATCCTCAACGGGCGGTTCGCCGCGCCCAACCGCGTCCGGTTCCTCCTCGACTGCCTCGGCGACCTGCGCGAATCGCTGCGCGGCCACGGCGGCGACCTGGTGGTGCGCCGCGGCGATCCGGTCGCGCACGTCGCCCGGATCGCCGCCGAAACAGGCGCCCGCGCGGTGACGCTCGCCGACGAGCGATCGGCGTTCGGGACGCGGCGGCTGGCGGCGCTGCGGGAACTGCGCCTTGAGGTGTCGGCGCACCCGGGCGTCACGGTGGTGCCGCCAGGGGAACTGGCCCCGTCCAGCGGCGACCACTACCGCGTGTTCAGCCCGTACTGGCGGGCCTGGGAGGCGGCCCGGTGGCGGCCGGTCGCCGACGCTCCGGCGAGGATCCGGCTGCCCGGCGGCGTCGAGCCCGGGACGCTGCCGGAACTGCACGACCTGACGTCCGGTTCGCTGTCACCCCACCTGCCGACGGGAGGCGAGCACGCGGGACGGGACCGCATGGCGGCGTGGCTGCGCAGCGACGCCGCCGCCTACGAGCAGGCCCACGACGACCTGGCCGCCGACCGCACCTCGCGGCTCAGCCCGTACCTGAAGTTCGGGTGCGTCTCGCCCCTGGAGCTGGCCAACGCGACCGGCGGGGCCTACCGGCGGCAACTCGCCTGGCGCGACTTCCACCACCAGGTGGCCGCGGCCTTCCCGGACCTGCCCCGCCGCGACTACCGTCCCCGAGAACGACGCTGGAACCGCGAGCACGACGCCCTCGCCGCCTGGTGCGACGGGACGACCGGTGTCCCCATCGTCGACGCGGGCATGCGCCAGCTGCACCGCGAGGGCTTCATGCACAACCGGGCCCGCCTGATCACCGCGTCGTTCCTCACCAGGAACCTGGCCGTCGACTGGCGGGAGGGCTTGGCCCACTTCGGCGACTGGCTCATCGACGGCGACATCGCCGACAACGCGGGCAACTGGCAATGGGTCGCCGGAACCGGCAACGACACCCGCCCCAACCGCGTCATGAACCCGCTGCGGCAGGCGGCCAGGTATGACCCGACCGGCGCCTACGTCCGCACCCACATACCCGAACTCGCCGCCGTCCCCGCACCGCACATCCACCACCCCTGGACGCTCCCCGCCGAAACGCGCCACCCGCTCGCCTACCCACCCCCCATCGTCGACCTCCCCTGACCCGGCGCGACGCCAAGCGATCACCGGGCAGCGGCCATCGCCGACATGATGCCCTCCTCGCCGACTTGGCTCGGCGGCGACGGCGCACACACGCATGACGACGCGGTAAGAGCCCTCCATCAGCTCGCGCGGGTCGAAGGGATGAGCAGAACGACCAAACCCTGGACCGCCGGCTCGCCCAGCGCCTCAGCCCTGACGCCACGTCCAGGCCCTGCGTCGGCCGTCCAGACAACAAGAGAGGCCGCCCGGTGTGCGCGGCCTCTCTTGTTACGTGACCGGCGCCGACCACGGTGAGGGCAGCAGTCCCGATCGGGTGTCACCCACTGCAGTGATCGGCGAGAAGACGCCCGCGAAGTGAACCGGACCGCTCGCAAATGAGGTGTCATGCCCACCGTCCCGGGACGACCGATCGCCTGCGACGCGCCGGTAGGAGATCAAGATCAGTACTCGACCTCGAACCACGTGGTGCGACCGGTCGCGTTCTGGTCGCTGCCCCAGTCATGGGACAGGTTCTGGACGATGATCAGGCCGCGGCCACCGGTCTCGTCCCACAGGTCGACGTTCCGGACGCGGGGCGCCCTGCCGTTGCCGCTACCGGGATCGGTCACCTCCACGCGCACCGTGCACCACGTGTAGGCGAGCAGGACGCGTATCGAGTCGCCGGGCTGCTGATCAGCGTGAACGACCGAGTTGGCGATCACCTCGTCGGCGCACAGCACGATGTCGTCGATCACCTCGGTGTCGATGTGCGCGGGCTCGGGAAACCGGATCGTCTCCTTGATCCGTGACACGATCCAGCCGCGAGCCGCCTCGGCACTCCGCGGATCCTGTGGAAACCGGCGCTCCCCGAAGACCCTCGTCGCGTTGACCGGTATCGAGTACTCGCCCCGCGTCCGGATGTCCTGGGCACGCCGCCACCACTCCGGAAGACGCCACTCGACCAGCGGATTACTCGCGATCACGCCGACCACCCGTCAAGTGCTGGCGCGTGGTCCGGCCGGCGCCTGGTCGCGACGCGGAGTTGGGCACGGCGCAGTGTCTCGATGATCGCGATCGCCGCCTGCTCGATGTCATCAAGGACATCGATGGGTCGCCGCGGCTTGGCCCACCAGAACCATTCGCGGCCTACGAGAATCTCGACCGATCCCACGTCCGGGACGTCAAGAACAAGGGACGGTCGGCTACCGGTGGGCGCGCGTTCCGTGATCGTGAGCCCGTCGAGAGCCCCGGCGAGCCGCTCACCGAGGGGCCTGAGATACCGCTCAGCCCGATCAAGGTCGGTTGATCGGACGATGGGCTGGGGGACTACTGCTGATCTCATGTGACCTACCCGTCTGGCCGTAGAACGGGGCGGATGGAACTGCTGGGTTTCCCTGCACGTGTTCTGTCGTGCTGGCAGTCTTGGACTGTCTGTTAGCATCCATGTACTCACCGTTAAATGCAAGCTTCTACTTAGAACCTTCTATCGATGGAGGAGGGCAAAGATGGCCAAAGGTAGACATGTCCCGACAGTCGCGAGCGCTCGCTTGGCGCGCGAGCTGAGGAGTCGGAGAGAAGCGGCCGGTTTCAGCCAGGAGACCGTGGCGGAGCGCATGGGATGGGCCGAGAGCAAGCTCTATCGCATCGAGAACGACAAGAGTCGCGTACTGATCAGGGACGTCAAGCGGCTGCTCGACCTGTATGGCGTCACCGGTCAGGAAGAGGAGGCGATCGTCGAGCTGTCGCGTCGCGCTCGCGAACCTGACTGGTGGCACCCGTACTCCGGCGTCATCCCGGAGTGGTTCCAGATGTACGTCGTGCTTGAGTCGACAGCGTCTGAAGTGCACGGATACTGGTCCGAGCTGGTTCCGGGCATGCTGCAAACCGAGCGCTACGCGCGGGCGATCATGTTGACCAACCCGACGCTCGACGTGGACGAAGGCGAGATCGAGCAGACGATCAAGGTCCGGGTCAGTCGACAAGCGCGTCTCAGCGGCGAGAACCCCCTGTCGGTATGGCTGGTCCTCAATGAGGCCGTCATAAGGCGCATCGTGGGCGGTCCCGAGATCATGCATGAGCAAGTAGAACATCTCGTCGCGATGGCACGGACATATCGCAACGTGACCTTGCAACTCCTGCCGTTCGACGCTGGCGAGCATGGCGCGATGCACGGAGCGTTCTCGCTCCTCAAGTTTCCGATGCCCGGCGACCCTGACAAGGTCTACCTGGAGCAACAGATCGGCGGGCTCTACACCCAGAAACCCGCAGAAGTGGCCCGGTACGCCCGAGTCTTCGACCAGTTGCGCGCCAAAGCACTCAGTCCGGAACGGACCCTGCAAATGATGGCCGAGCTAGCAGTAGAGTTGACGTAATGCAAGCACCTCGAGAGTTTGAGAGTGTGGGGAAGATGCATCTGGCCGGTGCCGTATGGCGCAAGAGCACCCGTAGTGGCAACAACGGCGGCGAGTGTGTCGAGGTCGCCGCTCCTACCTCCTCCCTGGTCGGCGTCCGGGACTCCAAGAACCCGGACGGTGGTCACCTGTTGCTCGCGCGTGAGGCGTGGGTAGCCCTCACGAACGCGATCAAGGACGGTCGCCACGATCTGTAGGGCTCTCGTCCCCCAGCCGATCTTCACCCAGCACCCCGAGAGCCCGAGAGTGTGGGACTGATCGTGGCTGCGCTGCCCCGTGGGACTCCCGAAGTGTGCTTCTCGACAGGGGCGAGACGCTGTGATGATCAAGTGGCGCAAGTCCAGTCGTAGTGATACAAGCGGCGGGCAATGTGTGGAGCTCGCGGGCATCGAGGGCAGCGTTGGTGTCCGCGACTCGAAGTCCCGTCCGGGCCCAAGCTCATGCTGACTGCGGACGCGTGGCGCGCGTTGCGTGCGGGCATCGTGGACGGCCGTCACGGCTTGAGCTAGCAGCAGCGGACGAAGGTGACGGAGCCGGGGGCGCCCCGGCCCCGTCGACAGCCCGAGAGCGGCGGGCGGTTACCTGTTGCTCGCGCGTGACGCGTGGGGAGCCCTCACGAACGCGACCAAGGGCGGTCGGCACGACTTGTAGGACCCTGTTCTCCAGGCAATGTGCCCTCGGATACCGCCGTAAGCCCAACTGGTGATCAAGGTGGACATGACTGGCGCCGTGTGGCGCAAGAGCCGCCAAAGCAACAACGGCGGCAACTGTGTTGAGGTTGCCAAGCTCCGCAAGACGATCGGTGTCCGTGATTCCAAGGACCCGGACGCCGGTCACCTGTCGCTCACGCCCGCCGCGTGGGCAGCGTTCACGTTGGCCATCCGGGGTGGTCACCACGACCTTTGGGACTCCCGTCCTGCAGGTCAAGTGCTCTCCTAGCACCTGAGAGTCCGAGAGTGGGGCAAGAGAGTGGGCGAAATGAACCTGAACGGCGCCGTGTGGCGCAAGAGTCGGCGGAGCACCCAGAACGGTAGTTGTGTCGAACTCGCCGCCATGAGCCACGTGATCGCCGTTCGGGACTCGAAGAACCCAGAGGGCGGTCACCTGTTGCTCGTGCGACACGCGTGGACAGAGCTGGCGACCGCGATCAAGGACGGTCGGCACGATCTGTAGACAGACCCTCGTGCCCGTCTTACAAATGAAGCGCAGTGCTTCAGATGCAAGCACCCCCGAGGGTTCGAGAGTGGGGGCAAGATGGACCTGACTGGCACCGTGTGGCGTAAGAGTGCTCGTAGCGGCAACGGCAACAACTGTGTGGAGGTCGCTGCTCCTGTCCCAGGCCTGATCGGTGTCCGGGACTCCAAGAACCCGGACGGTGGTCATCTGTTGCTCGCGCGTGACGCGTGGGCAGTATTCGTGGCGGCCGTCCGGGATGGGCGCCACGACTTGTAAGGCTCTCGCTCTACGCGTCCCGAGAGTTCGACCTGATCGCGGCGGACACGCTGTCCCGTGGAGATTCTCGAAGAAACGCTCCTCGAGAAGATGGAGACGCTGTGATGGCGAAGTGACGCAAGAGGTCGTGTAGTGACTCGAGGGGCGAGGGTGTGGAGGTGGCGAGGCTGGCCGACGTCATCAGCGGCGTCCACGACACGAAAAACCCGTCTGGTCCCGACCTCCAGCTGTCGCCGGACGCGTGGCGGGTGCTGCGGGCCGACATCGTGGACGGCCGCCACGACCTGAGCCTCGTGCCGCGTCAGGCACGGTTCGCGCTATCGGCAGTCTGCGAGGATGGGCGACATGGACGAGGATGTCATTCCCATTCTTCGCGTCGAGGACGCTGCGGTGGCGGTCGGGTGGTACGAGCGACTGGGCTTTGCAAAGCTGTGGGAACACCGCTTTGAGCCGGGATTTCCCGCTTTTGTGGAGGTCGCCCGGGGCGGGGCACGGTTGTTCTTGTCGGAGCACAAGGGCGACGCCCGCCCTGACACGTTGGTTTACCTCCGCGTTCGTGATGTCGATTCCATCGCGTCCGAGTTCGGTGTGCAGGTGGAGGACGCTCCGTGGGGGCGTGAGATCGAGCTTCGTGACCCTGACGGCAACCGGCTTCGGATCGGCTCGCCGACGGAATGAACATTTGCCGTCAGGGCGCGGCAGGGAAGCTGTTCTCCCCGTCCGTCGGCCGCTGGTCGACTGACAAGGGATGTTTCGTGCCTGAGAAGAGCACCGTGAACACCCGGCCGGGGTGTCCGCGAGGGGAGACGCCGGAGGTGGCGGCGCCTGCAACTGCGGCTGCCCACCCTGCCGACCTGGGACACCTGGTCGGAGCACCAGGTCAGCCTCCCCCTCAGCCAGGCCCACCCGCTGACCTCCGTGTTCGGCCCGAACGACAACGGCAACGTCAACCTGGACAACATCACCCTCGAACCCGACCCGGGCGTCATCCGCCGATAGCCCACGTCACCAGCACGACAAGCAGGGCGGCGCCGACACCCCACGGCGCCGCCCAACGGTCGGCGCGACCTGGAGGACTTACCCGCTACAGGTCAACCGCCGTGCGCTGAGCCGAGGGCGGGCGGCGCCCGTACGGTCAGGCTTGGTCCATGTCGGCGTACCGGCGGGCGGCGGCGAGGGCCTCGCGCAGCGTGGCGGCGTCCACCGCAACCGGCTTGTCCCAGCCTTCCGGGCCGTCACTGGCGTAGAGGGCCGCGTAGGCGGCCGTGTCGCGCTGGAAGCGCCACCCTTCCGCGAGCGGGCCCGCGTCGACCGTGTCGTAGCCGATCGTGTCCAGGAACTCGGTCACCGTGGCCTTGGCGGCGTCGTCGTCGCCGGCGATCGGCAGCGCGGTGCGGTCGGAAGATCCCGCCGGACGCGCCAGCGCGAGCAGGTGCTTGAAGAAGATGTTGTTGAACCCCTTGACGACCTTCGACCGCGGCAGGTGCGCCTGCAGCAGCTCGCTGGTGGTGGTCGACTCGTCGTCCAGCTCGGGGAACCGGCCGTCCCGCTCCGGGTAGTAGTTGTTCGTGTCGATGACGACCTTGCCCGCGAGCGGTTCGACGGGCACGTCGCGGTAGGCCCGCAGCGGGATCGTCACCACGACGAGGTCGCCGGCCTCCGCCGCCTCCGCGGGAGTCGCGGCACGGGCGTGCGGCCCGAGCTCGTCGACGAGTTCCTTCAGCGTCTCGGGGCCGCGCGAGTTGCTGAGTACCACGTCGTAACCCGCGGCCACGGCCAGCCTGGCCACCGTGCCGCCGATGTTGCCGCTTCCGATCAAACCAATCGTCGTCATGCCCGCGACAACCCGCGGTCACCGCTGGGCATTCCCCCGACCGCACGGCAATGGGCGGGAGCGGGACCTGAGCCCACCGTGGCGTGGCCGCATCCAGCAGCCGGTGGCTCGTCGCCGTCCGGAATCGGTAAACGACCTGCGCATCGGCCAGGTGATCCCATCGCCGGACGAGCCCACGTCCGTCTCCCCGGACGGCCGCCTGTTCGCCACCGCGCACCAGGTGTCTCCCGGCTACCAGCTCAAGAGCCCTGGAGACCGAACGGTCAGCCGTTGCGTACGATTCGCCAGCGGTTGTCGGCGGTGCCGTTGTCCGAGTCCTGGACCGCGAAAGCGCCGACGGCGGTCGAATTGTTCTGGATGCCGAGCAACTTGCCGCTGTTCACGTTGCGGATCTTGTACGTCCCGTCGCCCTGGTCGAGCAGCGTCCACCTGTGGTCGGCGGTGCCGTTGTCCGACCACTGCAGGACATTCGCGTTGTCCGCCGTGGACATGTCCTGAACGCCGAGCACCTTGCCGCTGTGGGCATTGCGGAACCGGACCGCGTTCCCGTCGCCGACCACTTCCCAGTTGTGGTCGGCGGTGCCCGAGTCGTGCCACTGCAGGGCGCGCCCGCCATCGGCCGTGGACATGTCCTGGATGCCCAGCACCAGGCCGCTGCCCACGTTGACGAGCCGGACGGTGCCACCGCCCTGGCCGCTGACGTTCCAGTAGACGGTGTAGTTGTGGCCGTGCGCGTCGTAGAACGGGCCGAGATCGACCGTGGCGCCGTTGGCGGTGGCGGTGAAGGCGAGCGAACTGCCGCTGGTCCGCGTGATCGAGGAGGTGTTCAGCGACGGCAGGGAGCCGAGCGAGGTGTTGCCGTAATTTCCGGACAGCACCACCGGGCCGTAGGTCACCGCGGCGACGTTCGCGTTGTCGTTGGCCGCCCGCATGATCACCCGCATGGGCAGGCGGACCGTGACCGTGTCGCCGGAGGTCCACGAGCGGGTGAGGGTGGCGTAGCCGCCGGGCGTGGTGGAGATGTTCTGCGCCACGCCGTTGACGCTGATGGTGGCACCGGTGGTCCAGCTCGGGATGCGGACGCGCATCGACCAGGTGCCGCTGACGTTGCCGGTGACCTGCAGGGCCGTGGTGTCGCCGACCGGGTACGACGTGGTCTGGGTGACCGTGATTCCGCGCTGCGACCAGGTGAGCACCGAGGGCAGGAACATGTTCACGATCAGCGTGGTGTCGCTGTGGAAGTAGACGGAGTCCATCAGGCTGGTGTGCATTTCCAAGCCCGTGCCCTGGCAGCACCAGAAGGAGTTGTAGTCGGTGCTCCAGGTGCCGCCGCCCCACGCCGGGCCCACCCCCCGGCGGCCCCCCGGATTGAGCGGCGTGAAATAGGTGACGTGCCCGTGGCCGTCGGCCGGGTTCTGCTGGCCGATCATCTGGTTCAGCCACGCCCGTTCGTAGTAGTCGAACAGGGCGGCCCGGTCGGGATCCAGCGTGAACAGCTCCCGGGTGAGCTTCAGCATGTTGTAGGTGTTGCAGCTTTCGCAGGTGTCCTGTTTCAGATAGGCGGCGATGGCGTTGGGCGGGCGGAAATGCTCGGCCTGGCTGTTGCCGCCGATGACGTAGGTGTGCGCGTTGACGCAGATGTTCCAGGCGTTGGTGGCGATGTCCCGGTAGCGGGTGTCGCCGGTCGCCTTGTACTCCCGCGCGGCGCCGATCCACTTGGGCACCTGGGTGTTGGCGTGCAGGCCGTTGAGCTGGTCCTGGTTGGCCGCCAGCGGGTTGAACACCGCCGCGTGGTCGAACCGCCGGGCGGCGGTGAGCCATCGCGCGTCGCCGGTCTGCAGGTACAGGTCGGTCAGCACGGCGTTCATGCCGCCGAACTCCGTCCCCAACATGGCCTGCATTTGCTGGCTGCTCAGCCGCCCGGTGCGCCAGTCGACCCACCCCGCCAGACGCAACAGGACGTCACGGGCCTGCGTGCTGCCCATGTGGCGCCACACGTCCAGCAGGCCGGCCAGGGTCTTATGGATGACGTAATACGGCACGTTGCCGTTGGAAAGCGTCCGCGCCTCCAGCGCGCTGAATTCGGACTCGGGGAAACCGGACAGGTACCCGCTGTTGAACCCGACGGCACCGTTGTTGGCCTGGCACTTGGCCAGCTCCGCCACCATGTGGTTCGCCTTGTCCCGGCAGGTGGTGTCCCCTGTCACGGCATACGCCTGCGCCCACGCCGTGAGGAAATGGCCCTGCATATGGGTGCGGAACGGGAACGTCGGCGCGTCCCAACCCCCGTTGGGGGCGGCACCGCCGGTGGACAACCCGTGGTTGGCCCGGAAGTTGTACAGCAGCCGGTTCACATCGACGAACCGCAGGTAGGCCAGCGTACGGTTCTGGTTGTCCAACCACCGGCTCGCGGTCAGCCGCACCTGGCCGAGCTCGAAGGGGGACGCCGACGCCCCGACCGGGGCGGCCGCCGCCCGGGCGGGCGAGCGGCCGACGGCGGATCCGGCGACGGAAGTGACGGCCACGGCCCCTGCGGCCTCCAGAAACCGCCGGCGGCTGACGGAGGAGGACATCACCACACCCCTTCCAAGATCAATGTTAGCGCTAACATTGAGAGGGACATTGCGCGCATCTTCCTGCCGCCCCGGCATCGACGCAACCCCTCGTTTCCGATCGCGCGAATATTTCAGCGCCGCCGACTCCCGTGGACGCCTTTCACGAGCCACCGCCCGCACAGCTTCATGCCCGGTCAGCCTCGGGAGGGTGTTCCGCGCGGGTCACGGTCTCGGGTCCGAAGGCCTCGCGGCGTTCCCTCTCGGTGGCAGCTCAGATTGGGGCCGTAATGCCTACGAGCGCGCGCACTTTCCGCTCGGCACGCGACCGGCGGCCAGGGCGGACATGATGGCGTCCTCGGTGATCTGGGGGCCGACCAGTTCGGCGGCGACGGTGCCCTCGCGCATCACCACGACGCGGTCGGAGCCCTCCACGAGTTCGCGGGGATCGGACGAGATGAGCAGGACGGCCAGGCCCTCGACGGCCAGCTCGTCCAGCAGCTCCTGCAGTTCGGCCTTGACGCCCACGTCCACGCCCCGGGTCGGCTCGTCCAGCAGCAGGACCTTGGGGTGGGTGGCGAGCCAGCGGGCCAGCAGGACCTTCTGCTGGTTGCCGCCCGACAGTTCGCGGACCTTCTGGTGCGGCGAGGTGGCGGTGATGTGGAGGCGGCGCATGAACGTCGCGACGACGCGGTCGATGCGGGCGGGGGAGACGACGCCGAAGCGGGACAGGCGGGGAAGCGCGGCCAGCGCGATGTTGTCGCGGATGGACAGCGACGGGACGAGCCCCTCGGCGGTGCGGTCCTCGGGCAGCAGGCTGACGCCCGCCCGGATGGCGCCGGTGATGGAGCGCTTGCGCAGCGGCGCCCCCGCGACGGTGACCTCGCCCGCGTCCAGCGGCAGCGCGCCCGCGATCGCCTTGGCGGTCTCGGTGCGGCCCGCGCCGAGCAGCCCGCCGAGCCCCAGCACCTCGCCCTGCCGCAGCGCGATCGACACGTCGGACAGCGCGTGCTTGCGGGTCAGGCCGGTGGCCTGGAGGTACGGCGGGTCCTCCGGCGGCAGCGGGGCCGTCACCGGCACGGGCTCCGGTGCGGCTGCCGGTGCGGGCTTGGCGCGGGGACGGGGAACGTGGCTGCGGCCGAGCATGAGGGAGACCAGGGAGAGACGGTCCAGCGTCGCCAGGGGGCCGGTGTGCACGACACGGCCGCCGCGCAGCACGGTGACGCGGTCGCAGATCTCGTACAGGTCCTCCAGCCGGTGGCTGACGTAGACCACCGAGCGGCCCTCGGCGCGCAGCGCCTTGACGGTGCGCCGCAGCGTGGCGGCCTCGGCGGGCTCCAGTGAGGCGGCGGGCTCGTCCAGGATGACCACCCGCGCCTCGGCGGAGCAGGCGCGGGCCAGCGCGACGAGCCGGCGCGCGCCCGGGGGCAGCGATCCGAGGGGGCGGCGGACGTCGGCGGTCACCTCGTAGCGGTCGAGGATCTCCCGCGCGCGGGCGTTCATGCGGGCGGTGTCGATCAGCCCGAGGCGGGTGCGGGGCTCGCGGCCGAGGAACAGGTTGCGGGCCACGCTCATCAGGGGCAGCAGGCCGGCGTCCTGGTGGACGGCGCCGATCCCGGCGCGCCGGGCGTCGCGTGGCCCGGCGAAGCGGACGGGCTCGCCCGCGACGCGCACCTGGCCCGCGTCGGGACGGTGGATCCCCGCGAGCACCTTCAGCAGCGTCGACTTGCCCGCGCCGTTCTCCCCGACGAGCGCGTGCACCTCGCCCGGGACGAGCGTCAGGGAGACATGGTCGAGCGCCACGACCCCCGGGAACCTCTTGAGGATCCCGGCGGCCTCCAGGATTCTTTCCGCCACGCGTTGCCTCCCGGCCCTCCGGCCGCCGCGCGGTTCCCTGCGGCCCTGTGCGCGACGCGGCTCCCGCTGCACCGATGGTGATCGCGTCGTGTAACGATCGTGGAACGATTGGGGGCAGGTTCGGTCACGGTCGATCGAAAGCGGTCAGAGACGGCCCGCGCTGAGTCATAGCCGGGCCACGTGCAGGCGGACGCCCCGGGCGCTCAGCTCGTCCAGCTCCTCCTGCGGCGCGTGCTCGTCGGTGACCAGGTGGTCGATCCGGTCGGCGGGGACGGTCTGCACCATCGTGTCGACGCCGATCTTGGTGTGGTCGGCGAGCACCACGACCTCCTCGGCCGCCCCCGCCAGGGCGCGGTCGGCGCTGGCGACCTGCAGGTTCGGGGTCGACAGCCCGCGCTCGGCGGTCAGCCCGTTGCCGGAGATGAACGCCCGGCGCACCCGCAGCCCGGCCAGCGCCCGCTCGGCCTCGCTGCCGACCAGCGCCTGGGTGGAGCCGCGCAGGATGCCGCCGGTGAGCATGACCTCGATCCGCGGTGACCCGGCCAGGGCCTGCGCCACCAGCAGCGCGTTGGTGACGACGGCCAGCTCGGTGCGACCGGTCAGCCGCTGCGCCAGCGCCAGCGTCGTGGTGCCGGGGCCGATGACGACCGCGTCGCCGTCCTCCACCAGCGCGGCGGCCAGGTCGGCGATGGCGGCCTTCTCGGTGGAGGCGACCTGCGCCTTCTGCAGGTGGGTGGGCTCGCGTGACAGTTCGCCGGGCAGCGAGGCGCCGCCGTGGTGCCGGTTGAGCAGCCCGTCGGCCTCCAGCGCCCGCACGTCGCGGCGGACGGTGACCTCCGACGACTGCACCGCCTCGGCGAGCTGGCGCAGCGACAGCGCGCCGTTGGCCCGGACCAGCTCCAGGATGCGCCTGCGGCGTTCGGCGGCGAACACCGGCCTGCGCCCGTCCGCCGGTCCCTGGTTCTCGCTCACTGTCTCCCGACCTCGACTCGGCGACCCGAAACGATCCGACCGATTCCGATCGTAGTCAGTCAGGCGGGCCGGTGGGCGCGGTCGGGGCGGACGGCCGGAACCTGTCAAGCTCCGATCGTTTTCGATCGAAAGTGACCGAGATGTCTTGACCGACGCGATCGTTCGGTGCTTGGTTGGGATCGGCCAAGGGTTCATATCTGTTCGTTTCGATCGGTTCCGAGATCCATCCGTCCCCGATCCACCCACCCCCTGCGCAGAGGATCCCCCGGATGAACGCGAAGAGACCCCGTCCCCGAACCAGACCCCGACCCGTGCTCCTGGTGGCCCTGTTCGCCGCGCTCGTCTGGCAGTGCGTCGCGGCGCTCCCGGCCTCCGCCGCCCCGGCCGGCGCCCCCGCCCAGGCCGAGGCGCGCCAGGGCCTGCGCGGCGACTACTACGTCAGCTCCGGCGCCGGCAGGTTCGACTTCCACCAGCTCAAGGCGACCGTCGTCGACCCCGCCATCGAGATGCCGGACCTGGAGGGCGCCTTCCGGGAGCTGACCGGCCAGAACGACGACGTCACGGTGCGCTGGACCGGAAGGATCAGGCCCGCGCACTCCGAGCCGTACACGTTCTCGATGATCGGCGACAACGGCTTCCGGCTGTGGGTCGACGGCCGCCTGGTCATCGACAACTGGACCGACACCTGGGACCAGGAGAAGACCGGCGCGCCGATCGACCTGAAGGCCGGGACGGAGTACGACTTCAAGATCGAGTACTTCGAGCACTACGGCGGCTCCAACCTGCGGCTGCGCTGGCAGAGCCCGTCCCAGCCGAAGCAGATCGTGCCCGCGAGCGCCTTCACGCTCCCGGACGGCTTCGACCCGCCGGGGCCGGGCACGGCCGCCGTGAGCACGTCCGGCGACACGGTGCGGCTCGGCTTCGGCTCGCCGCTCGCCGCCCCGCCCGCGGGTGCGCACCAGCACTTCACCGTGACCGTCGGCGGCACCCCCTGGCCCGTCGACTCCGTCACCCGCGACTCCGGCGACACGTCCGCGTTGCGACTGAAGCTCGCCCACGCGATCCCCCAGCAGGCCGGCAACGGCGTGCGCGTCACCTACGACGGCGCCGGCGGCGTCACCCGGGCCGACGGAACCGCACTGGAGGCGTTCAAGTACGCCCTGGCGTGGAACGAGTCCACCTACACCATCAGGACGCGGTGGGCCGACAAGGTGAACCCGCGCGACCCGCTGCCCGAGTACCCGCGCCCACAGCTCACCCGCGAGCGCTGGCAGAGCCTGAACGGCACCTGGCAGTTCGCCTCCGCCCGCCAGGGCGAGGCGCCCCCGTCCGGCCGCACCCTCGGCGAACGGATCGTCGTGCCGTACCCGGTCGAGTCGGCGCTGTCGGGCATCCAGCGCGCCGAGGAGCGCATGTGGTACCGCCGCACGTTCACCGTCCCGGCCGGCTGGCGGGTGAACAACGGCCGCGGCGGGCAACGGCTGCTGCTGCACCTGGACGCCGTCGACTGGGAGTCCACGGTCTACGTCAACGGCAGGCGCGTCGCCGCGCACAAGGGCGGCTACGACCGGTTCAGCGTGGACGTGACCGACGCCCTCAAGCCGGGACGCGGCCCGCAGGAGCTCATCGTCGGCGTGTACGACCCCACCGACCTGGACGGCCAGGCCGTCGGCAAGCAGCGCAAGACGCCCGGCGGCATCTGGTACACCCCGGCGTCGGGCATCTGGCGGTCGGTGTGGATGGAGCCGGTCGCGCCCGCCCACATCACCGGCCTGCGCAGCACCCCCGACGTCGCCGGACAGGCGCTCCGCGTCACCGTCCAGGCGCAGGGTGCCCAGAACGGCGCCCGCGCCGTCGTCACCGCCCGCGACGGCCGCCGCGTGGTCGGCCGCGCAACCGGCGCCCCCGGCACCGAGCTGCGCGTGCCGGTGCCCAAGCCGAAGCTGTGGTCGCCCGACCGGCCGTTCCTGTACGACCTGGACGTCACCCTGCTCGACGCCCGCGGCCGCGCCCTCGACCGGACCGGCAGCTACTTCGGCATGCGCACGATCGAGGTCAAGCAGGTCGGCGGCGTCAACCGGATGCTGCTCAACGGCGAGCCGGTCTTCCAGATGGGCCCGCTCGACCAGGGCTTCTGGCCGGACGGCATCTACACCGCGCCGACCGACGCGGCGCTGCGCTACGACCTTGAGGAGACCAAGCGGCTCGGCTTCAACACCGTCCGCAAGCACGTCAAGGTGGAGCCGGACCGCTGGTACGCCCACGCCGACCGCCTCGGGCTGCTGGTGTGGCAGGACATGCCGTCGATGTTCGGCTCGTCCGACGCGGCCGAGCGGGCCCGGTTCGAGACCGAGCTGCGCGCCCTGGTCGACCAGCACCACAACTTCCCGTCCATCGTCATGTGGGTGCCGTTCAACGAGGGCTGGGGCCAGTACGACCAGGCCCGCATCGCCGACCTGGTCAAGAGCTGGGACCCGTCCCGCCTCGTCAACAACATGAGCGGCATCAACTGCTGCGGCGCCGTCGACGGCGGCAACGGCGACGTCATGGACTACCACATCTATCCCGGCCCCGGCACGCCGGGCGCTCCGTCCGCCGCCCGCGCCTCGGTGCTCGGCGAGTACGGCGGGCTCGGGCTGCCCGTCATCGGCCACACCTGGTCCGGCGGCGGCTGGGGCTACGCGGTCGAGCCCGACCCCGAGGCGCTCACCAACCGGTACGCCGGGATGAGCGAGCAGCTGCGCAGACTGCGCACCTGCAACGGGCTCAGCGCCGCGATCTACACCCAGACCACCGACGTCGAGACCGAGCTGAACGGGCTCATCACCTATGACCGCGCGGTGGTCAAGCCCGACGTCGACCGGATCCGGGCCGCCAACCGGTCCGTGATCGACGAAACCCCCGTCAGCTGCGGCTGACCCGGCCCATCGCCGCGGACGGGCGGCGCCGCGGAGCGCCGCCCGTCCCGCCCCCTCCCCCCCACCCCGGCACGTAAGGACTCGCGATGCCCAAGCAGCCAGGCCGTTCCCGTCATCTGCCCCTCGCGGCCGTCACCGCCGCCGCCGTCCTGGTCGCGGGCGGCTGCGCCAAGACCGAGGACGACGCCTCGTCCCAGAGCACCCCGGCCGCGCAGGCGCAGCAGCAGGTCGCCCAGTCCCCGGCCGGCACCGCCGGGAAGACCTGCACGCTCCAGCAGTTCGGGGGCGCGAAGTTCGACCTGAAGGGCTCGGTGGTCGGCTTCTCCCAGTCGGAGAAGGAGGCCAACCCGTTCCGCATCGCCGAGACCAAGTCCATCAAGGACGAGGCGGCCAGGCTCGGCATCTCCAAGCTGCGCGTCACCAACGCCCAGTCGCAGTTCTCCAAGCAGATCGCCGACGTGCAGCAGCTCATCGCCCAGGGCGCCCGGCTGCTGGTCATCGCGCCGCTCAACTCCGACGGGTGGGAGCCGGTGCTGCGGCAGGCCGCGGCCAAGAAGATCCCGATCATCACCGTCGACCGCAAGATCAACGCCAGGCCGTGCGGCGACTACCTGACGTTCATCGGCTCGGACTTCTACCAGCAGGGGCAGCGCGCCGCCGACCAGATGATCAACGTGCTGGGCGGTAAGGGGAAGGTCGCCATCCTGCTCGGCGCCCCCGGCAACAACGTCACCACCGACCGCACCAACGGCTTCAAGGACCGGATCAAGGAGAAGGCCCCCGGCATCCAGATCTCCTTCGAGCAGACCGCCGAGTTCACCCGCGAGAAGGGCCAGCAGGTCACCGAGCAGCTCGTGCAGTCCAACCCCGACATCAACGGCGTCTACGCCGAGAACGACGAGATGGCGCTCGGCGCCGTGACCGCGTTGAAGGGCGCGGGCAAGAAGCCCGGCGACATCAAGATCGTCTCGATCGACGGCACGCGCGGGGCGGTGCGCTCCATCGTCGACGGCTGGCTGCAGGCGGTGATCGAGTCCAACCCGAGGTTCGGGCCGCTGGCGTTCTCCACGGCGCAGAAGTTCCTGGCGGGCGAGCCGATCCCCGAGAAGGTCGTCATCGCCGACCGCGAGTACACCACGGCCAACGCCAAGGGCTCGCTGGGGCTGGCCTACTGATGGAGGCGCCGATGGGGGCGCAGGACGCCCCGGTGCTGGAGGCCGACGGCGTGTCCAAGCGGTTCCCGGGCGTGCTGGCGCTGGACGAGGTGTCGTTCGCGCTGCGTCCCGGCGAGGTGCACGCCCTGGTGGGGGAGAACGGCGCGGGCAAGTCCACGCTGATCAAGGTGTTCACGGGCGCGCACCGGCCGGACGGCGGGCGGGTGCTGGTCGGCGGGGAGCCGGTCGCGTTCGGCTCCCCGCTGGACGCCCGGCGCGCCGGGATCTCCGCCGTCCACCAGGAGGTGGGGCTCGTCCCGGCCATGAGCGTGGCGCGCAACCTGCTGCTCGGCCGCGAGCCGCGCACCCGGCTCGGCGTGATCGACCTGCCGCGCCTGCACGCCGCGGCCGAGGAGACGCTCGCCGGGCTCGGGGTGCGCGCGGACGTGCGGGCGCCGCTGCGGTCGCTGGGCATCGGCACGCAGCAGATGGTGGCCCTCGCGCGGGCCGTGTCGGTGGACGCGCGGGTGGTCATCATGGACGAGCCGACGTCCTCGCTGGAGCCCCGGGAGGTGGAGACGCTGTTCGGCGTCGTCCGCGAGCTGCGCGGGCGGGGCATCTCCACCGTCTACGTCAGCCACCGTCTCGACGAGCTGTACCGGCTGTGCGACCGTGTCACGGTGCTGCGGGACGGACGGGTGGCGCACACCGGGCCGCTGGCCGACCTGGACCGGCTGCGGCTGATCTCCCTCATGCTCGGCCGCGACCTGGCCGACGTGCGGGCCCGCGGGGTCACCCGGTTCTCCGGCGAGCACGAGGCCGCCGGGCCGCCCGTCCTGCGGGCGCACCGCCTCACCCGGCGGCACGTCCTGGACGGCGTGTCGGTGACCGTGCGTCCCGGCGAGGTCGTCGGGCTCGGCGGCCTGCTGGGCGCGGGCCGCACCGAGACCGCCAAGGCGATCGTCGGCGCGCTGCCGCTGGACGACGGCGAGGTGGTCGTGGACGGCACGCCGCTGCGCCGCCGCCGGCCCGTCGCCGCCGCGCTGCGCGCCGGGGTGAGCCTGCTGCCCGAGGACCGCAAGGCCGAGGGCATCGTGCCCGGCCTGTCGGTGCGCGAGAACATCGCGCTGGCCGCGCTGCCCAGGCTGGCCCGCGCGGGCCTGGTGTCCGAGGCGCGCATCGACCGGATGGTCGCGGAGTTCATGCGGCGGCTGCGCATCAAGGCCGCCTCGCCGCACCAGCGGGTCGACGAGCTGTCGGGCGGCAACCAGCAGAAGGTGCTGCTGGCGCGGTGGCTGGCGACCAATCCGCGGGTGCTGCTGCTGGACGAGCCGACCCGCGGCATCGACGTCGGCGCCAAGGCCGAGGTGCAGGCGCTGATCGACGAGCTGGCCCGCGACGGCCTGGGCGTGCTGCTGATCTCGGCCGACCTGGAGGAGCTGGTGGAGGGCTCGGACCGGGTGGTCGTACTGCGCGACGGGACGGTGGCCGGGGAGCTGGACGGCGACGAGGTGACCGAGGACCGCGTCATGGCCGTCATCGCCGGCGACCGTCCCGAAGAGAACGAGCGATCCGGCGAGGGACCTGGAGAGGAGCGCCATGGCTGAGGCCGTGGCCGGACGCGGCACCGGCCTCGACCGGGCGCGCGTCCTGGCGTGGCTGCGCGAGTACGGGGTGTACGCCTCCGTGCTGGCCCTGCTGCTGTTCAACGTGATCTTCACGCCGAACTTCCTGGACACCGGCAACTTCCGCACCCAGCTCGTGCAGGTCGCCCCGATCGTCATCGTGGCGCTCGGCATGGCGCTGGTGATCGGCACCGAGGGCATCGACCTGTCGGTCGGGTCGGTGATGGCGCTGGCCGCGTCGATGGTGGTGCTGTACCTGGGCTACGGGACGGTCCCGGCCGTGCTGGCGGCGCTGGCGGCGGGCGCCGTGGTCGGCGCGGCGGGCGGCGCGCTGGTCGCCTACGTCGGGGTGCAGCCGATCGTCGCCACGCTGGCGCTGCTGGTCGGCGTGCGCGGGCTGGCCAACGTGCTGGTCCCGCAGCTCAAGGAGATCGGCGACCCGGGGCTGCTGACGCTGGGCAGCGGCTCGGTCGCGGGCGTGCCGTACGTGGTGCTGGTCGCGGCGGCGCTGACCGCGGTGATGGCGTTCGTCGTCCGCCGCACCACGTTCGGGCGGCGGATCGTGGCGATCGGCGGCAACCGGACCGCCAGCGAGCTGTCCGGGCTGCCGGTCCGGCGGCTGCTGCTGGCCGTCTACGTCATCTCCGGCACGCTGGCGGCCGGGGCCGGGGTGCTGGCCACCGCCCGGCTGCAGGCCGGCGACCCCACGTCCCTCGGCCTGTTCATGGAGCTGTCGGCGATCACCGCCGTGGTCATCGGCGGCACCCCGCTGAGCGGCGGCCGGATCCGCGTGCTCGGCACGGTCATGGGGGCGCTGCTGATGCAGCTGCTGGGCGCCACCCTGATCAAGCACGACCTGCCGCAGTCCTGGGCGCAGATCGTCCAGGCGGCCATCATCCTCGCCGCGGTGTACGCGGCCGGAAACCGAGGTGCGCGATGACCGACCCCACCGCGATCACCGCCGGCGGGGCGGCGGGACGCCCGGCGCCGCCGCCGGACCCGCCCGCCCCCGGGACCGGCGCCGCCCGCCGCGAACGGCTCGGCCACCTGCTGCAGCACCACGGCGCGGCGCTGGTCCTGCTCGGCCTGGTGGCGTTCGGGACGCTCGCCTTCGACTCGTTCGCCACCGGCGCCAACCTGCGCGCCGTCACGGTCTCCTCGGCGTTCCTGGCGATCGTCGCGCTCGGCATGACCTTCGTGATCATCAGCGGCGGGATCGACCTGTCGGTCGGCTCGCTGTTCGTGCTCGGCGGGGTGCTGGCCGCCTACGGCTCCCGCGCGGGGACGCTCGCGGCGCTGGCGCTGCCGCTGGCGGTGTGCGGGACGATCGGCCTGCTGCAGGGCGTGCTGATCGGGCGGCTGGGGATGGCGCCGTTCATCGTCACGCTGGCCGGGCTGCTCGGCGTGCGCGGGATCATGCTGGCGGTGTCCGACGAGGGCGCCACCACCTACCTGGTCGAGGACCGCGCCTTCGCCTCGCTGGGGCAGGACGGGCCGTTCGGCCTCACCTGGCCCGTCCTGATCACGGTGGTGCTCGCCGTCGCCGGGGTCGTGCTGCTGCAGCGCACCGGCTTCGGGCAGAACGTGTACGCGGTCGGCGGCAACGAGGAGGCCGCGGGCCTGATGGGCGTGCCGGTGGTCCGCACCAAGATCCTGGTCTACCTGCTGTCGGGGCTGCTGGCCGGGCTGGCGGGCGCGCTGAACGCGGCCCGCCTGTCGTCCGGCGTGACCATCCTCGGCATCGGCCTGGAACTGGACGCGATCGCCGCCGTGGTCATCGGCGGCACCCTGCTCACCGGCGGGGTCGGCGGCGTGACCGGCACGATGGCCGGGGTGCTGCTGCTCGGCGTGATCCAGAACCTGATCAACCAGGTCGGCAACCTCACCTCCGCCGTCCAGCAGGTGGTCAGCGGCGCGTTCCTGGTCCTGGTCGTGGTCGCCCAGCGGGTCCTCAGCAGGACCCAGCGCCTGACCTGACCGGGCCCGCGCCGCCGACCGCCCGTCACCCTGTGCCCCGCCGCCTCAGGCGCTCTGCTCGGCGGCGGTCACCGGGTCCAGCCTGGGCGCGGCGGCCCGCGCCCTGAGCCGGGCCTTCGGCGGGTCGGCGGGCCGCCGCAGGTGCCAGTCGGTGACGGCCTGGTAGGCCGCGACGACCTCCAGCAGCCGGTCCTCCTCGTAGGGGCCGCCGCCGAGGATCGTCCCGACCGGGACGCCCGCCGCGTCGAACCCGATGGGGAAGCCGATCTCGGGCAGGCCGAGGATGTCGAACGGCACCGGCCCGGTCTGCAGGACGACGTCGCAGTCGTCCAGCACCCCGTCCAGGACCTCGCCCAGCAGGTGCGTCTTGGCCCGCTGCCCGGTGACCCACTCGTCGCCCGACAGCATCAGCCCGGCCAGCCAGCTCAGCAGCGAGACCCCGAACAGCCTGAGGTCCTTCTGCAGCCAGGGCCGGAACGGCTCGGTCCGCTCCGCCAGCCGGATGTCGTTGAACGCGCCCGTCAGCAGCGACCAGTCCGACGGGTAGGACACCTCGACGAGCCGGGCCCCGGGGATCGCCTCCAGGTCGGCGAGGAACTTGCGGCGCAACGCGACCACCTGCGCGTTCCCGCCGCCGAGGTAGTCCGGGGGAACGCCGATGCGCGTGGTGCGCCGCAGCCGCACCTTGCCGCCCCGGCGGACCGGCGTGGCGGCGCGGACGAGGTCCGGCACGGGCGGCAGGCCGAGGGTCCGCACGTCCCTGGGGTCGGGGCCGGACAGCACCGACAGCATGATCGCGGCGTCCAGCGCGTCCCGGGCGATCGGCCCGCTGTGGTCGCGGGTGAACGACAGCGGGACGATCCCGTAGATCGAGGTGCGGCCCATCGTCGGCTTGAGCCCGGTCAGGTTCTGCCGGTTGGCCGGCAGGACGATGCTGCCGCCGGTCTGCGTGCCGATCGAGGAGGTGGCCAGCCGCCCGGCGACCGCGGTCGCCGGGCCGGTGGACGACCCGCCCGGGTCGACCGACGGGTCGGCCGGCGTCCAGGCGTTGACGGTGGTGATCCGGCCGTCGGGCGTCGTCGCCCGGGTGGTGGCCAGCGGCCCCATCTGCCCCTTGCCGATGACGATCCCGCCCGCGTCCTTCAGCCGCGCCACGGCCGTCGCGTCGTGGTCGGGGACGAAGTCGTCGAAGATGAACGAGTTCGCGGTCGTCCGGACCCCGGCGGTGAAGTAGTTGTCCTTGACGCACAGCGGGATGCCCGACAGCGGGCCGGTGCGCCGCCGGTCCGCGGTGCGGGCCGCGGCGAGGGCCTGCTCCGCCGTGACGGTGACGAACGCCTGGTAGGTCGTCTCGTGGGCGGTGATGCGGTCCAGGTGCGCCTGGACGAGCTTCACGGCGGTGATCTTGCGCTGCCGCAGCAGGGTGGCCGCCTCCGCCAGCGTCGCCTCGGCCGGGTCGGCCACCGCCTCGGGGCGCACGGGGACGTCCGGCAGGTCGAGGGCGGGCTTTCGCGCCGCGGCCGAGGCGGCACGGGGAGCGACGGCCGCCGCGGCCACGGCGGCCGTGGTGACCGCGCCGGAGCGGGCCAGGAACAGGCGGCGCGAGACGTCGCGGTTCACTTCGCCTCCGTCCAGGCCGTCGTGATGGACGGGTACTCCAGCGGCGGGGCGGCCTGCTGGGCCAGCGCGGCCGCGTCCTCGCCGGTCGCGGGCGGCCGCCAGGTGTTGATCGCGCCGGGGCGCCCGCCGGTGCGGGTGCCGCCGCTTCTGGCGCCCGCCAGGAACGTCCGCAGGTACTCCATGGCCTGGGCGCGCGTCGGCGCGCCGGTCGCGGGGTCCGGGGACTCGGGAAGCTGGTCCAGATCGACGCCCGCCAGCGCCAGCCGCGCCCTGATCAGCGCGTCGAGCTCGTCATCCGACGGCATGCCCACGGGTCCTCCTCCACTCGTAGATCACGATCGGTGAGGAAATCGGACATCCGTTTCGGGGAGATTTCGGCGGTGTCGGGATGAGGTAACAAGTGTGACAAGTGATGCGATGTGAGGCTTGCGTCCGGCTCTGTACCACATGCGAAGTTGGCTCTCGCCGCCGGCATGCCGCGGGCCGAGTCGGTTCCCTGTTGGTTTCAGAGAGCGAGACGTGTGCGGCTCATGAACGCGTCCTGACCCACCTGGAGAATCCAAAAAAATCTTGGCGGAATTCGCGGGCGGCGACGCGGTTCGGACGGTGGCCGGAGGGGACGTAGCTGTGCCGGACCGGGCACCGGCTTCCGGCGTTCCCCTGTGCGCGCGGACGGGCCGGCCCCGCTGGACAGGAACAGGGAGGGCGTCGATGCCGCACCACGTCGTGGTCGTCGGGGCCGGGTTGTCCGGGCTGTCGGCCGCGCTGCACCTGCTGGGAGCGGGATGCCGGGTCACGGTGGTGGAGCGTTCCGACGAGCCGGGAGGCCGGGCGGGACGGCTCGACCTGGGCGGGTGCCGCGCCGACAGCGGCCCGACCGTGCTGACCATGCCGCACCTGGCCGACGAGGCGTTCCGCGCCGTCGGCGACCGGCTCGCGGACCGGGTGGAGCTGCTCGAACTGCACCCCGCGTACCGCATGGTGTTCCCCGACGGGTCGGCCCTGGACGTCCACACCCGGGCCGAGGCGATGGAGGAGGAGGTCCGCCGGTTCGCCGGCCCCCGTGAGGCCGAGGGCTACCGGCGGCTGCGGGCCTGGCTGCGCGACCTGTACGGCGTGCAGATGCGCCGGTTCATCGACGCCGACTTCGACTCCCCGCTGCAACTGCTCACCCCCGACCTGGCCAGGCTGGCGGCCCTGGGGGGATTCGGCCGCCTGGACGCGCGCGTCGGCCGTTTCCTGTCGGACGAACGGCTGCGCCGCGCGTTCACCTTCCAGGCCCTGTACGCAGGGGTGCCGCCCCACCGGGCCCTGGCCGCCTACGCCGTCATCGCCTACATGGACACCGTGGCCGGGGTGTACTTCCCGCGCGGCGGCATGCACGCCCTGGCGCGGGCCATGGCGGACGCGGCGGCCGACGCGGGAGGCGAGTTCCACTGGGGGAGCGAGGTCACCGCCCTGGACCGGCGCGGCGACCGCGTGACCGCCGTGCGCACCCGCGCGGGCGGCCGCATCCGCTGCGACGCGGTCGTGCTCACCGTGGAGCTGCCGGCCGCCTACCGCCTGCTGGGCCGCGAGCCGCGCCGCCTGGTGCCGCTGCGCCACTCGCCCTCGGCGGTCGTCCTGCACGCGGTCACCGCCCGCACGTGGCCGCGGCTCGGGCACCACACGATCTTCTTCGGCAGGGCCTGGAAACGCACGTTCCACGAGATCACGCGAACCGGCCAGGTCATGAGCGACCCGTCGCTGCTGGTCACCCGTCCCACCGCGAGCGACCCCGCGCTGGCGCCCGAGGGCAGGCAACTGCTCTACATCCTCGCGCCCTGCCCCAACACCGCCATCGGCCCCAGCGCCCGCGACTGGCACGCCCTGGGCCCGCGCTACCGCGACGGGCTGGTGGCGGAACTGGAACGCCGCGGTCTCCACGGCCTGGACGCCTCCATCGAAAGCGAACGGCTGGTCACCCCGGCCGACTGGACGGCGCTGGGCCATGCGGCGGGGACGCCGTTCTCGGTCGCCCACACCTTCGCGCAGACCGGCCCGTTCCGGCCGCGCAACCTCGTGCGGGGCGTCGGCAACGCGGTCCTGGCGGGCTGCGGCACCACCCCCGGCGTCGGCGTCCCCACCGTGCTCATCTCCGGAAAGCTGGCCGCCGCCCGCCTCGTCCGGCCGGGCGCGGCCCGCCGCTCCCGGCCGCACCGCAAGAGGCGGTCGCCATGACCCGGCGGGAACTGGACGCGGCGGGCATCACCGATCCGGCCCTGCGCCGGGCCTACGCGCGCTGCCGGCGGCTCAACGCACGGCACGGCCGCACGTACTTCCTGGCCACCCGGCTGCTGCCCGCGGCGCGCCGGCCCGCCGTCCACGCGCTGTACGGGTTCGCCCGCTGGGCCGACGACATCGTGGACGACCTCGACCGCGATGTCACACCGCGCCGGCGCGCCGAGGCCCTGCGCGGCCTGGAGGAACGGCTGGTGGCCGGGCTGCGCGACGGCACGAGCGCCGAACCCGTCGTCCGGGCCCTGGCGCACACGGCGGCGGCCTACGCCATCGACCACCGGTACTTCCTGGACTTCCTGGCCTCCATGCGCAGCGATCTGGAGGTCACCCGGTACCCCACCTACGCCGACCTGGAGATCTACATGCACGGCTCGGCCGCCGTCATCGGGCTGCAGATGCTGCCGGTGCTCGGCACGGTGGCGCCGCGGGAGGAGGCGGCCCCGCACGCGGCGGCGCTCGGCATCGCCTTCCAGCTGACCAACTTCCTGCGGGACGTGGGCGAGGACCTCGACCGGGGTCGCGTCTACCTGCCGGAGGACCTGCTGGACGCGCACGGGGTGGACCGGGAGCTGCTGCGCTGGAGCCGCGACACCGGCCGGCCCGACCCCCGGATCCGGTCCGCGCTGCGGGCCGCCGCCGACCTGGCCGAAGGGGTGTACCGGGAGGCCGCGCCGGGCCTGGACATGCTCCACCCCGTCTCGCGGCCCTGCATCCGCACCGCCTACGTCCTCTACCGCGACATCCTGCGCGTCATCGAGGCGGACGGCTACGCGGTGCTGCACCGGCGGGCCGTCGTGCCGCGCGGGCGGCGGGCGGCGGTGGCGCTCGGCGGCGCCGCGCGGGCGGCGGCCGCCCGGCTGCGGACCCGCGTGCCGCGCCGGGGTATCGACGCGCCGGAGGCCCCGCGGTGACCGCCCCGCGCCGGTCCCTCCTGCCGCTGCGGCTGCGGCGTCCCGCGCGCTGGCAGGACCAGCGGGCCACCTGGCGGGACGCCCGGCCCTCGATCATCGCGGCGGCGTTGAAGCGGGCCGCCGCCCGGCCGTCCGGCAACTGGTACGTCCTGGGCGCCAGCCGGGACATCGGCCACGGCGGGCGCCCCTACGCGCGGACGGTCGCCGGTCTGGAGGTCATCGCGTGGCGCGGCCGCGACGGGCTGCTGCGGGCGGGCACCGGCACCTGCCCCCATCTGGGCGCCCCGCTGCGGGACGCCCGCGTCCTGTGCGGCACGGTCGTCTGCCACTGGCACGGGCTCGTCCTGGACGGAAGCCCCTACGCGGGGTGGGAACCCTATCCCGCCTACGACGACGGCGTGCTGGCCTGGGTGCGGCTCGACGCGGCCGGCGGCGAGCCGCCGCTGGAGCGCCCCGTCGTGCCGGGCAGGCCGGAGGCGGCGCGCCGCATCGAGGCGGTGTTCGACGCCGAGGGCGTCTGCGAACCGGAGGACGTGATCGCCAATCGCCTCGACCCCTGGCACGGCGGGTGGCTGCACCCGTACTCGTTCGTCGACCTGACGGTGCGGCGGGCACCGGCGGAGCGTCCGGAGCGTCCTGGGGAGGGGGTCGGCGAGGGGCAGGGCGAGGACGACTGCTTCCTCGTGGACGTGTCGTTCAGGGTGGCGGGCCGCGCCGTCGTCCCGGTCCGGGCCCGGTTCACCGCCCCCGGCCCCCGCACGGTCGTCATGCACATCCTCGAAGGCGAAGGCCGCACGTCGGTCGTGGAGACGCACGCCACACCGCTCGGGCCGGGTCCGGACGGTGCTCCGCGGACCGCCGTCGTGGAGGCGGTCCTGGCCGTCTCCGAGCGGCCGGGTTTCGCGGTCGCCCGCGCGATGGCGCCGCTGCTGCGCCCCCTGATGCGGCGGGCCGCCGGACGGCTGTGGCGGGACGACCTCGCCTACGCCGAACGCCGCTGGCGGCTGCGCGCGTCCGGCCGGTTCCCCGGCTGAGACCAGGCCCGTCCGGCTCAGCCCCGTCCCGGCTCAGGCCCGTCCCGGCTCAGGCTCGTCCGACGAGGGCGGCCACCGCGCGCAGCGCCCGCGAGCGGCCCGCGCGGGGGACCGTCCACAGTGGCTGCCCCCGGACGCCCCACCGTGCCAGCAGCGCGTTGGCGGCCAGGAAGCCGCTGGTCGCGGCGCGCTCCATCAGCGCCACCGGCAGGTCCGTGCGGACCAGGTCGCCCGCCACCACCACGTCCGGATGCGGTGTGAGCACCGTCGGCCTGTCGCGGTGGCCGCCCGTGGCGAACAACGGGCAGTCCTCCCGCCACAGGTGCCGGACGTCGACGATCCGCGCCCCGCGCGTCTCCGGGTAGACGCGATGCAACTGGGCCAGGAGACGCTCCTGTTCGGCCCCCCGGTCACAGGTCGCGGGCAACGCGTAGGCGTGCAGCTCGACGACCGAACCGCCGGTGCGCGCGGCCCAGCGCGCGGCCTCGCCCTCCCACCGGTCCAGCACGCTGACGTTGTCGAGCGTCCCGAAGCCGCTGGTGGCCAGGAACGCGGCGCGATGGGCGTGCGGCGGACGGTCCAGCCACAGCCGGGTCACCAGGAAGGGCGGCGCGGTGCGCAGCCGCTGGACGCGCGCCCGCCACGACCGGTCGCCCAGATCGGGCGAACGCGCGACCACTCCGCGCAGCCCGTTGACGTCCAGCGCGAGCACCACCGCGTCATAGCGGCCGAAGTCGCCCTCGGCCACGATGTCGGCGCCGCCGTCCGCCCGCGGCCCGACCCGCTCCACGGGGGTGCCGGTGAGCAGCCGCACCCCCAGCGCGGCCAGGTAGGCGCCCAGCGGGTCCCACAGCGCCTGCGGGAACGGTTCGCGGACGACGTCGAACAGCAGCCCCTCGGCCGAGCCGAGGAAGTAGACGTGGAACATCAGGGCCAGCTCGGCGGCCGACAGCCGGTCCGGGTCGGCGAAGAAGCTGCGGGAGAACACCTCGAATGCCAGGTGCCGGGCCGCGTCGGGGAACCCCACCGCGGCCAGGTACCGCGCGGCGCCGGTGGCGTCGAGCCGTTCGTAGATCTCCGGGACGCGCACGTCCAGCAGGGGCCCGGCCGCCGCCAGGTTCATCCGGGCCAGGTCCCGCCAGCGGAAGCTGGGGCTGAGCGCCACGAAGCCCAGCGCGTTCCACGGCGGCCTCCTCGGCACCCTGGCGAACCGGTCGGACCGGCCGTCGCCGTGCAGGAGCGGATAGTCCGGCAGGCCCGCCAGCATGCCGAGGCCCCCGTCCACGCGGCGCAGCAACCCGCGCAGGTTGTAGTACTGGCGGAAGAACGCGTGGAACCCCCGGGTCATGGTGGCGCGGGATCCGTCGGCCAGCGTCACCGGCCATCCGGCCACCCGCCCGCCGAGCGCCGCCTCCCGCTCGTACAGCGTGACCCGTGCGCCGCGTTCGGCGAGCACGGTCGCGGCCGCCATCCCCGCGATGCCCCCGCCGACGACCGCGACGGCGGGCGCGTCGCCGCTGAACCGGTTCCGCCCGCCGGGCGCGGCGATCAGCTCCGCGCGCCTGTCCCTGCCGGGCCGGTGGTTCACGGCCCCACCACCGAGCGGTCCGCCGCGGACGCCGGGACGGGACGGGCGGGACGGTCCCTGCGGGGCAGCAGCGGCAGCTCCGCGGCGGTGCGCAGCATGGGCAGCACGGGGGTGCGCATGCCGATCGCGATGTCCTCCCACAGGCGCGTGCCGCCGTCCAGGAACCGCAGCAGACGCGCCGTCGGCGTGTTCTCGAACAGGTCGGTGAAGAACCGCGCGCCGTCGACCCGCTCCCGGACCAGGAGCCTCAGCAGCACCGCGTCCATCGCGCGGGCGCGGGCGGGGTACGGTGCGGGCGGCACGGGCACGGCCCCGCGCCGGTAGGCGGCGGCGATGGCCCGGCTCTGCCGCTGCACCGCCGCGAACGTGTAGCCGGTGGCGGGACGCGTCGCACCACCGGCCGTGCCGATACGGAACACCGAACGCCCCACCCGGCGCGGGAACACGGCGTCGGTCATGGGGATCACGCCCTGCTCGCACCTGTGAACCCGTGCGGAACCGAGCCCCAGCACCTCGCGCGTGTAGTGCCGCAGCCGTCGCTCGTAGGCGTCCCGGGTCAGCGGGGCGGGGGAGAACTCGGTGTACTCCACCAGCGCCTCGGCCGGGCCGGTCGGCAGCACGTAGCCGAACGAGACCCCGTGGCGCGGCTGGGGGGTCCGGAAGTCCATCAGCAGCGCGACGTCGGGGTCGAAGGCGGGCGCCTCGGTGCCCACGAACCAGCCGCGGAAGTGCTGCAGCAGGGTGCTGCGGGCCCGTGGCAGATCACGCGGCGGACGCGAGTCGAACACCCAGCGGGCCCGCAGCGTCACCCGCCGCCCTCCGTCCGCGGTGCCGCCGACCTCGGCGCCGCCGCGGACGTCGCGCACCGTGTCGACGTCGGCGTGCACCGTCCGTACTCCGGCGTGCCGGGCGAGCCCGCGTCCCACCAGCTCCTGGAACGCGGTCGAGCGGATCATCTTGTAGCGGTAGGGGGACGTCCGGTGCGAGCCCCCGGTGCCGTCCGCGCCCACCACCCGCAGCCATCGCCAGGACGCGGTGACGGCGTCCTCGAACTCGCCGTCGCCCTCCTCCCAGAAGCACCAGGTGCGCTCGGGCGGGCGCAACGCCTCGTCGAGCGCGTCCACGAGCGTCACCGTGGGCGGCGCTCCGGGACCGTCCGCCCCGACGAGGTGATGGGCCAGTGACAGACCGGCCGCCCCCGCGCCGACGATGATCACGTCCGACTGGTCCATGCCCCCTCCCGTCCCGCCCGCGTCCTCCCCGAAGGGGCGGCCGTTACACTCGCCGCCGAGCCCCCGTAGCGCCACCGCGACTTCCGCGGTCCGGAAAATCCGGTTGATCGTCCTTCGCCGCGCGGGCCGTGCTCTCAGCACATTCTTAGATTTCTCTCAGTTCGCTTATAGATCGGCCACAGCGCGGTCATAAAAATGGCTGGGTACGTTCTTTCGTGTCAGGGCCGTAAAGGCCGGACGACAAAGAACGGGGGTTCTCTCATGAGCTTCCAGAAGATCTTCCCGGGGGCCGGTGGGGGGCAGCCGTATCCGAGGCCGCGGTACCGCAGGCACCGCAGGTTCCACAGGCGGCACCGCCGGTTCTACCGCAGGCACCGCTGGTACTAGGCCGGTCGCGCCGAGCGAACGGGTGATCTGAGCAGAGCCGGGCGGGTGAACGGCCCGCCGGGCTCTTCTCGTGAGCAGGGGAGGGCTGCGTGCCGCTGCTGGCGGTTTCCGGTGAGGTGCGGTCGGTGGTGGCCGCGTTCCGGCGTTTCTGGCCCTACACGCGGGGCGATCGCCGATGGCTGCTGTTCAGCGGAGTGTGCGCGGTCGTCGCGGCGGCGTGCGAGGTCGCCGCGATCTGGCTGTTCGGCGTCATCACCGACAAGGCGCTGGCGACCAGGGACCTGGACGCGTTCTGGACGCCCGCGCTGTCCTGGCTCGCGCTGGCGGTGGCGGCCGGGCTGGTGAGCTTCGGCGGCGAGTACACCACGGCGCTGGCGGGGGAGCGGTTCCTGCTGCGGCTGCGCGACGGGGTGTTCGCCCACATCCAGCGGATGTCGCCCGACTTCTTCGACCGGCGGCGCCTCGGCGACCTGATGGCCCGGCTCACCGACGACATCGAGGCGATCGAGGAACTGGTGGCCTCCGGCCTGGTGCAGGCGGTGACGGCGGCGGTCAGCGTCGTGTTCTTCGCGGGCGCGGCGCTGTACGTGCGGTGGGACCTGGCGCTGGTGGCGTGCGCACTGGTGCCGCTGTTCGTCGTCACGGCCAAGGTGTTCGCGGCGCGGCTGCACGCGGCGGCGGCCCGGGAACGCGCCAGCAACGGCGTGATGAACAGCATCGTCGAGGAGGGCCTGGCCAACCAGGCGCTGGTGCAGTCCTGCAACCGGCAGGCCACCGAGGCGTCCCGGCTGCACCGCGAGGGCCGCCGCTGGATGGCCGCCAAGATGGCCGAGGCGCGGCTGACGGCGTCGTACGGGCCCCTGATCGAGGTGCTGGAGACGGTGTGCGTGCTGGTGGTGCTCGGCATGGGCGTCTGGGAGCTGTCGCGCGACCGCCTCACGCTGGGCGGGCTGCTGGCTTTCGCCGCGTACCTGGGCTACCTGTACCCGCAGATCCAGGCGCTGGGACGGCTGGCGCTCACCGCGGGCGAGGCGGCGGCGGGCGCGGACCGCGTCCTGCAGGTGCTGAACACCCCGCCCGAGATCACCGACCGGCCGTCCGCGCGGCCGCGGGTGGCGGGGCGGGGCCGGGTCGCCTTCGACGCCGTCACCTTCGGCTATCCGGGCACGGGCCGGCCGGTGCTGGACGGGCTGACGTTCCGGACGCGGCCCGGGGACCTGGTGCTGGTGACCGGACCGAGCGGCAGCGGCAAGTCCACGATCGCCAAGCTGCTGCTGCGGTTCCACGACCCGGTGGCGGGCGGCATCCGCCTGGACGGCGTGCCCATCCACGACCTGACCCTGCACGCCCTGCGCGCGAGCGTCACCCTGCTGGCGCAGGAGAACCTGCTGTTCTCCGCGACGGTCCGCGACAACATCGCCTACGGGCGGCCCGGCGCGAGCGAGGACGACATCGTGGCGGCGGCGAAGGCGGCCGACGCGCACGACTTCATCACCGCCCTGCCGCAGGGCTACGACACGCCGGTGGGGCAGCGCGGGCGGCTGCTGTCGGGCGGGCAGCGGCAGCGCATCGCGATCGCCCGCGCGATGATCCGCGACACCCCGGTGCTGATCCTGGACGAGCCGACCACCGGCCTGGACGAGGCCGCCGCGCGCCGCGTCCTGACCCCGCTGCGCCGCCTCATGGAGGGCCGCACCACCATCCTGATCACCCACGACCCGCACCTGGCGCCGCGTCCCGACCAGGTCATCGACCTGGGCGCCGGCGCCGCGTCCCTGCGCGCGGTCGGGGACGGCCGCGCGGACCGGACCGGGCCGGCGGCACAGCCCACCACGAGCCGGTGACCGCGCGGGCCGGCGGACCACGGCCGGCTACAGCGGGCCTTCGCGCAGTGTGTAGCCGACGCCGCGCACCGTCTGGATCAGCCGGGGCTCGCCGCCCTCCTCGGTCTTGCGCCGCAGGTATCCGATGTAGACGTGCAGCGAGTTGGAGTTGCGGCCGTAGTCGCAGCCCCACACCTCCTCCTGCAGCCAGCCGCGTTCCAGCACACGCCGCGGACGCCGCAGCAGGATCTCCAGCAGCGTGAACTCGGTGGGCGACAGCGTCAGCCGGCGCATCCCCCGCCACACCTCGCGGGTCGCCACGTTCATCGTGAGGTCGGCGAACCGCAGCACCTCCCCGTCGCCGCCCGTGGTCTCGCCCCGTGAGCGGCGGATCAGGGCGCGCAGCCGGGCCAGCAACTCCTCCAGCGCGAACGGTTTGCACAGGTAGTCGTCGGCGCCCGCGTCCAGCCCGGTCACCCGGTCCTCCACCTCGGTGCGCGCGGTGAGCATCAGCACCGGCACGTCGTGGCCGCGGCCGCGCATCATCCGGCAGGCGCCGAAGCCGTCGAGGCCGGGCATCACCACGTCCAGGACGACGGCGTCCGGCCGCGTGTCCTCCAGGGCGGCCAGCGCCTCGATGCCGTCCCCGGCCAGGTCGACGTCATAGCCGTGGAACCGCAGGACGTGGTCGAGCGCGGAGCGCACCGCGGGGTCGTCGTCGACCACCAGGATCCGTGCCCGCCGAAGGTCCCCCATAGCGTCGAGCGTAAGGAGAGCAAAGTCAGATTCCGGTCAGCGCAGGATGAGATTCACCTGACGAATCGGGGTGAACAGCCCGTTAATGGCGCTGTTTCCGTCGTTTTTGCGCGGGATGCAGGACGCGGTCGAGGCGCACGGCGACGTAGCCGAGGACGGACAGGCCCAGCACGGCCCCCAGCTCCCCGGCGGTCAGCGGCTCGGTGCCGAGAAGGTCGCGCAGCGGCGGCAGGTAGAGCCCGGCCAGTTGCAGCGCCAGGGCGGACGCGACGGCGACGAGCAGCATCGGGTTGCTGCCGGAGCCCGGCCGGGAGCGGGAGCCGATCGCGACCGCGAGCTGCGTGGCGCCGAGGGCGAGGAACGCCATGCTCTGCCAGGGGTGTCCGGTGTGGTGCGCCCAGACGGCCACCCCCAGGGTGACGGCGGTGAGGACGATCGCGATGCGCAGCACGCGCTGCCACAGCCCGGCGCCCACGATGCTCTCCGAGGGCGGGCGCGGCGGCCGGTCCATGGCACCGCGTTCCACCGGCTCGCCGCCCAGGGCGACGCCCGGCAGCCCGTGGGTGAGCAGGTTGATCCACAGGATCTGCGCGGGCAGCAGCGGCAGCGCCGGCCCGAAGGCGGGGCCGAGCAGCATGACGGCGATCTCGGCGGCCCCGCCGGACAGGGCGTAGACGAGGAAGCGCCGGATGTTGCCGTAGACGCGGCGGCCCTCCTCCGTCGCGGCGACCACGGTGCCCAGGTCGTCGTCGGCCAGCACCAGGTCGGCGGCCTGGCGGGCGACCTCGGTGCCGCGCCGGCCCATGGCCACGCCGATGTCGGAGCGGCGCAGCGCCGGCCCGTCGTTGACCCCGTCCCCGGTCATCGCGACCACCTCGCCGCGCTCGCGCATGGCCTGGATGATGTCCAGCTTCTGCGCGGGGGTGGCGCGGGCGAAGACCGCCGTGCCGGGGTCGTCGGCCGCGTGCGGGACGCGGCAGTCGGCGACCGGGTCGTCCGGGCCGATGACGCCCAGCTCGGCGGCGACGGCGCGGGCGGTGCCGGGATGGTCGCCGGTGATGAGGACCGGCCGGATCCCCGCGCGGCGGCAGGCGGCGATGGTCGCGGCCGCCGCCGTCCGGGGCGGGTCGACGATCGCGACCAGGCCGAGCAGGCGCAGGCCCCGCTCCAGGGGCTCGCCGGGGCCGGGGGCGGACGGCCGGGTGGCCGCGGCGACCGCGAGCACGCGGAAACCGTCGCGGGCCAGCTCGTCGGCGCGGGCGGAGGCCCCGGCCACCAGCTCCGGGTCGTCCGTCAGCACCGCGGCGCCGAGCATCGTCTCCGGCGCCCCCTTGCAGACGACGCGGAACCGACCGTCGGGCAGCCGGTGCACGGTGGTCATGCGCTTGCGGTCGCTGTCGAAGGGCCGTTCGTCCTGGCGCGGAAAGCGTTCGTGCAGGTCGCGGCGGTCGATGCCGAGTTTGGCGGCCGCGGCGAGCAGGGCGGCCTCGGTCGGGTCGCCCAGCGCCGTCCACTCTCCGTCGGCGTCCCCGGGAGGGGACAGCCGCGCGTCGTTGCACAGCACCGCGGCCGTCAGCAGTTCGGTCATCCCGTACGGGTCGGGGCCGTCGAGCGCGCGGCCGCCGACGTCGATCCGGCCCTCCGGGGCGTATCCGGAGCCGGTGACGGTGGCCTCCGCGGCCGGCGTCCACAGGCGGCGCGCGACCATCCGGCCCTCGGTGAGCGTGCCGGTCTTGTCGGTGGCGAGCACCGTGACCGACCCCAGCGTCTCGACCGCCGACAGCCCCCGGATCAGGGCGTGCCGCGCGGCCATCCGGCGGGCGCCCAGCGCCAGGCCGAGCGTGACCACGGCCGGCAGCGATTCGGGGACGGCCGCCACCACCAGGCTGATCGCGGTGATCACCATCAGCTCGACCGGCTGCCCCCGCACCAGCCCGAGCGCCAGCACGACCGCGCACAGGAAGACCGCGACACCGGCCAGCATCCGGCCGACGCCGGCCAGGCGCCGCTGCAACGGTGTCAGGCCGGCGCCGCCGCCCAGCATCGCCGCGATCCGCCCCGTCGTGCTCGCCGCCCCCGTCGCGGTGACGACGGCGCGCCCGCGGCCCTTGACCACCACCGTGCCCGCCGACACCGACGCGTCCTCGGGGACGGCGGCGCCGTCGCGCGCGGCCGTCGCCGTCTTGAGCACCGGGACCGACTCCCCGGTCAGGGCGGACTCGTCCACCAGCAGCGCCGCCGCCTCCACGACCGCGGCGTCGGCCGGGACGATGTCGCCCTCGGCCAGCACGAGCAGGTCGCCCACGACGACGTCGGCGGCGGGGATCTGCAGCTGCGTCCCGTCCCGGACCACCCGCGCGGCCGGTGCGGTCAGATCGGACAGCGCGCTGATCGCGCGGTCGGCGCGGATCTCCTGGCTGACCCCGACCGCGGTGTTCACGACGATCACCAGGAGGATCACCGCCATGTCGGTCCAGTCGCCGGTGGCCAGGGTCAGCGCGGCCGCCGCCAGCAGCACCAGGATCAGCGGGTCCCGCAGCTGGGACAGGACCCGCCGCCACGCGGGCACCGGTGGACGCAACGGCAGGACGTTCGGCCCGTCACGCCGCAGCCGAAGCGCCGCGTCCGCCGACGACAGGCCCTCCGCAAGGGGCGTCGATGTGTCCTCGCGCTGCGTCACAGGTCTCCCACCATCCCGCCGAACCATGGCCGCGCGACGGCGCGGCCAGGCTCCCAGTCTTGGCGGGGCCCTGCCGCGCGGACAGGGACGAAGGTCCCGCCGCGCGGGGCGACGGGACCTTCGGACCGGGCGGCCGTGACGGCGCTCCGTCGGCGGGGCCCGGCGGGTGTCGGCGGGTCAGCCCCGGCCGAGTCGCCTGAGTGCCCGCTGGAAGGCGCGCATGTGCTTGGCCTCGTCCGCCGCGTTGTGCCGGAACCGCGCGGCGGCCTTGGCGTCGCCCGCGGCCTTGGCGCGCCGGGCGAACCTCGGGTACATGGTGCGGGACTCGTACCGCTCCCCGGCGATGGCCCTGGCCAGGTTGGCCCGCGTCGCGCGGACGAGCCCGTACAGCCGGGCCTCGCCGGCGAAGTGCTCGCGCAGTTCCATGGCGGCGGCGCCCCGGAACAGGCGGGCCACGGCCCGGTTCCGGGCGTGCTCGGCGAACCACATGTACTTGGCGTGCGCCAAGGCCTCGCCGTGCATGGCCGTGTCCAGGTTGCGCATGGTGCGCCGCGCGCGGACCTTCGGCGGGCCCGCCTGCACCCGCTCCGGCGTGACCTTCGCCGGCGCGGGGACCTTCCCGCGCCCGGTCTGCAGGAAGCGCAGCGCGGCCCTGAACCTGCGCAGGTGCCCGCCCTCGTCGCGGGCGATCTCGGTGAACAGCGCGGCCGCCGCGCGGTCACCGTCGGCCCTGGCCTGCCGGGCGAACCGGGGGTACATCGTCCGGTGCTCGTAGCTCTCACCGGCGATGGCGTTGCGCAGGTTCGCGGCGTCGCCCCTGGCCAGCCTGCTGAGCATGGCCTCCTCCCTGAAATGCTCGGCCAGCTCCACGCGGGCGGTGCGGTCGAACAGGCGGGCCGTGGACCGCAGGCCCTCCCGCCGGGCCTGCGCGGCGAACAGGCGGTAGGAGGCGTAGGCGAACGCCTCGCCCCGCATCGAGGTGTTGAGATCGGCGAGGGTCCGCGGTTTCGGAACGCGCCCGGTGGTCCGGGCGGTCGGACCGTCCGCCAACGGTGCGGCCAGCGCGCCGCCGGGGGGAGCGCAGAGCGTGAGGGTGGCCGCACCGGTCGCCAGTACCCGCGTCGTCAACAGCCGCATGGACGACCTCCTCGTGGATGGGCACGCGGTGCCCGCGTTCGGTCAACGGCCGCTTACCCAGCGAGTCGGTCGATGGCAGTACATTATGGGCGAAATCGGTACAAGCTTGGCGCCCTCCTTGGCTGCCCGGCCGCGTCGTCTGCCGGGGCAGGCCGTCTCCCGGGCGGGGATCTACAGGAGGATCACGACGGCGGCCAGGTTCTGATGGAGCAGGGCGTGGTGCAGGCCGAGCGCCTCCTCGGTGTCACGGAGACCGCCACGGTTCCGGCTCGGTGACCGGCCCCGGCAGCCGGCTGTGCCGGAGGAGCCGGGTCAGGTCGTCGCCGGTGACCATGCCGACCAGCCGCCCGCCCTCGGCCACGACGGCGACCAGCTCGCGAGCGACGGGCGGCCGCTTGAGCAGCGGGAACACCGGATCGTCGGGCTCGACGACGTGGTCGGGCTCGAGCGGCACGGCGATCTCCCGCAGGGGGACGTCGGTGGCCTGCGGCGGCACGCGGCCGAGCAGGTCGAGGGTGACGACTCCGGTCGGGCGGCCGTCGAAGTCCACGACCGGGAACACCGTCTGCCGGGACCGCCGCGCCACCTCGGCGACGAACGCGCCGACCGTCGACCACGAGGCGCCGTGGTCGGGATCGGCCGTCATCACGTCGCGGACGCGCAGCCCGGCCACCGCGGTCCGCAGCGCGCCGACGCGCTCCTCGGCGGCGGCGGCACCGGCGATGAACCACCCCACCAGCGCCACCCACAGCCCGTCCAGCCGCCGGTACAGCAGCACCTCGGCGCATCCGAACGCGATGAGGACGTAGCCGAGGACCGTCCCGGTGCGCGTGGCGATCCGCGTGGACCTCGCCCGGTCGCCGTTGAACCGCCACAGCAGCGCGTGCAGGATCCGCCCCCCGTCCAGCGGGGCGCCGGGCAGCAGGTTGAACACGGCCAGGATCCCGTTGATCAGGGCGAGCCAGGTCAGCGGCGCGATGACCAGAGCGGGCCCGCCGAGGGCGGAGACGCCGTGGGCGGCCAGCAGGAACACCCCGCCGATCAGCGCGCTGACCAGCGGCCCGACACCGGTGATCCGCAGTTCCGCGCCGGGGGACGGGACGTCGTCGGCCAGTTCCGCCAGGCCGCCGAGCATCCACAGCGTCAGCGACCTGACCCGCACCCCGTTCCGGCGCGCCACCAGCGCGTGCGCGACCTCGTGGGCGCACAGGGACGCCAGGAACAGCAGCGCGGTCGGCACCGCGACCGCCCAGTACAGCCCGGCCGCCCGGCCGGGCGCGCCCGCGGGGAGCACGGCCCCGGCGAGCCCGCCGACGATCAGCGCCAGGACCGCCAGCACCGACCAGTGCACCCCCACGGGGATCCCGGCGATGCTCCCGAGTTTGACCGTCTGCTTCATGCCGATCTCCGTTCGGCCCCGGACGCCGCCGCCCCCTCAAGGCCACCACCGGACGCGGCCGGCCGACATGGACGAACGTCCCCACCGGCCCGGACTTTCGCCGCGACCGGCCGGGCGGACCTTGGGGACGTCGGTACCGGGTCTTTGTCCCCGCTGGTGGATCGGTGCCCGATGCCCGGGTAAGTCCTGCCTGCCGCCCCGAGCAGCGCAGGCGCTCATGGCGGAGGCGTGACCGGTGGCCGCTGCGGCCGTGCGCCGAAGGTGGACGGGGATGGGACTGCCAGGTGATGAGCGTGCCGTGCTGCGGCGGATCGACGCGGACCTGGAGCGCGACGATCCGGACCTGGCCCGGCGGCTGAGGACCTTCTCCCGCACGGACGGGGACGCCGCCGAGACGGCCGTGTCGTGGCGCCCGCCGCGGGTCGCGGTGGCCGTGGCGGCGTCGGTCGCCGCGGTGGCGGTGTTCCTGGTCGCCGCGGTGGTCCTGGCCACACGCCATCCCTGCTCGCCGCCCACCGGCGCGGCCACCGCGGACGAGCGCGCGCACGGGCACAGGTCCGCCGCCCTCTCCGGGGCGAGGCCGTGTTGACCGCGCGTCCCGCCGGCCGCCGTGCCGTCCCCGCGCCGCCGGGCCGCCCAACGGACGAGCGAGGCACCCTGTGACCGACGTACGGAACCCGCCCGAGACCACGCCGCCGGCCGCGCCCGCGCCCACCCTGCGCGGCAGGGTGGTGGACTGGCTGACCACCACCGACCACAAGAAGGTCGGCTACCTGTACCTGGTCGCCTCGTTCTCCTTCTTCCTGGTGGCCGGGCTGCTGGCGCTGCTGATCCGCGCGGAGCTGGTCCATCCCGGCCTGCAGGTGGTGCGGCCCGAACGGTACAACGAGCTGTTCACCCTGCACGGCACGATCATGATGTTCCTGTTCGCCACCCCGCTGTTCGCCGGGTTCGCCAACGTGATCATGCCGTTGCAGATCGGCGCGCCGGACGTGGCGTTCCCGCGGCTGAACGCGCTGAGCTTCTGGCTGTTCCTGTCCGGCGGCCTGATCGTCCTCGGCGGGTACCTGACCGGCATGGGCCCGGCCAAGTTCGGCTGGTACGCCTACGCCCCGCTGACCCTGGACACCTACTCCCCGGAGATCGGCGGCGACCTGTGGGTGCTGGGCCTGATCATGTCGGGGGTCGGCACGATCCTGGGCGCGGTCAACTTCATCACGACCGTGGTCGGGATGCGCGCGCCGGGCATGACCATGTTCCGGATGCCGATCTTCACCTGGAACGTGCTGTTCACCTCGATCCTGGTGCTCCTGGCGTTCCCCGTGCTGGCGGCCGCGCTGGCCGCGCTGTGGGCCGACCGCAGGCTGGGCACGCACATCTACGACCCGGCGACCGGCGGCGCGCTGCTGTGGCAGCACCTGTTCTGGTTCTTCGGGCACCCGGAGGTCTACATCGTCGCGCTGCCGTTCTTCGGGATCATCACCGAGGTCATCCCGGTGTTCGCGCGCAAGCCCCTGTTCGGCTACGTCGGCATGGTGTTCGCCAGCATCGGGATCACCGGCCTGTCGATGGCGGTGTGGGCGCACCACATGTTCGTCACCGGGCTGGTGCTGCTGCCGTTCTTCTCGTTCATGACCTTCCTCATCGCCGTCCCCACCGGGATCAAGTTCTTCAACTGGACCGGCACGCTGTGGCGCGGGCAACTGGAGTTCAAGTCGCCGATGCTGTGGGCGATCGGTTTCCTGGTCACCTTCCTGTTCGGCGGCCTGACCGGCGTCATCCTCGGGTCGCCGCCGCTGGACTTCCAGGCGAACGACTCCTACTTCGTGGTGGCGCACTTCCACTACGTGCTGTTCGGCACCGTGGTGTTCGCGATGTTCGCCGGGTTCGCCTTCTGGTGGCCCAAGATGACCGGCAGGATGCTGGACGAACGGCTGTCGAAGATCCAGTTCTGGATGCTGTTCGTCGGCTTCCACACGACCTTCCTCGTCCAGCACTGGCTCGGAGTCGGGGGCATGCCGCGCCGCTATCCCGACTACGCCGCCGAGTTCACCACCCTCAACCTGGTCTCCTCGGCCGGGGCGGCGCTGCTGGGGCTGTCCATCCTGCCGTTCCTCTACAACGTCTGGCACACCGCCCGCAAGGCACCGCGCGTGGAGACCGACGACCCGTGGGGCTACGGCAACTCGCTGGAATGGGCCACCTCCTGCCCGGTTCCGCGGCACAACTTCAAGGCCATCCCCGCCATCCGCTCCGAACGCCCGGCCTTCGACCTGCACCACCCCCATTCCGACCTCGCAGCACGATCCGCAAGCGAGCCCACCACCCCGTGACCATCGAGGCCGGCGCCCCGCCGAGTCGCCCGGCCCACACGCCGAGTCGGCAATCCCTGGAGCGAAAGGGGAAAGGCGCCACGGGCGGCGTGATACCGGACGCTCTCGGCTTAAGAGCGGGTGCGGCGATGACACCAATCCTGGACGGAGCCTGATAAACGGCTCTCAAGGTGCTTTTGCTTTGCCAATAATTTGCGTCCGGGGACGTTTGTCATGGTTGGCCTGTCGTGCCTGCCCGTAGCCCTCCATGCAGGTCAGCGGCCTCTGCTGGGGGGTGGCGGAGTCCGGGTGACGGTCGCGGGTGAGAGGCCGACGGGTGGTGTGCGACAGGTTTATGGGGGCCTTCTTCGGATAGACCGAAAATGCCCTGCATCTCCGATTCGAGGAGGGGCCATGACACATGAGAGAGAGCCCGGTCGACGGGGCGTGCCGGTCGGCGAACGTCGGGGGCCGGAGGAGTTCCCCGAAGAGCACGCCGTCTGGGAGGACCGCACCCGCATCTTCCTGCAGCCGGTGGCGGCCCCCTCCATCCTGGGGTTGTTCGGCCTCGCCACCGCGCTCATGATGGTGGGGGCCTGGATGGCGGGCTGGTACGGCACCGGCGTGTCGCCCGTGCTGCTGTCCCCGTTCGTGTTCATGTTCAGCGGGCTCGCGCAGTTCCTCGCCGGAATGTGGTCCTACCGGGCGCGCGACGGCCTCGCCACCGCCGTGCACGGCACGTGGGGCTCGTTCTGGCTGGCGTTCGGCCTGCTGTACCTGCTCACCGGCGTAGGCGCGTTCCCGGTGGTGCTGACGCCGGTGGTCGGCGTGTCCAATCCCAGCTTCGGGTTCTGGTTCGTGGCCCTCTGCGTGATCACCGGGTTGACCGCGCTCGCGGCGCTCGGCCGGAACATGGGAATGGCGGCGCTGCTGATCGTGCTGTCGGTGGGCGCCGGGTTCACCGCGGCCGGCTTCTGGTCCGGGGCCGTGTGGCCGGTCCGCATCGGCGGATGGCTGTTCGTGATCTCCTCCGTCATCGCCCTGTACGCGGCGGCCGCCATGCTGATGGAGGACACCTTCGGCAGGACGATCCTCCCGCTGGGCAAGTACCGCGCCGCGGCCAACATCCCCGGCCGCCGGGCCCACCGGCCGCTGGAGTACCCGTACGGCCAGCCGGGAGTCAGGATCGGGCAGTGATCCGGCCGTCGGACGAAGCGGGGGCCCTCGCCACCGGCCGACCCTCGGCGCCGCGGGCGCCGGTCGGGCCCCGGGACGAGGCTCCCGCCGGCCGGTCCTGACGTGACCCCCGCCCGCCGGCCCCGCGGGCGGCCGAACGCCAAGCCGGGGTCAAACGCTCCTCTATTCGTGCCATACCCTTGGGTTTTGTCCCGAGCACGGCATCTGATGGAGGAGCGATGTCAATCGCGGCACGGTACTGGCGGCGGATGGTCCGCGCCTACCATCTCGCCTGCGCCCGCGACGACGCCGCGGCGCACGGCGTCTCGGCCCCGAGCGGGGTGTGGGTCTGCCACGTCTGCGAGCTGCCCGTGCTGAGAATGACCACGCTGGTGCGGCACGTGCGCGCCGAGCACGTCCTCTGACAGCGGCGATCCTGGGGGCCGGTCAGTTCGGCCCCTGCGCCGGAGGCCAGGGATCTCCCCAGTCGGTCTTGCGGGCGGCCCGGTAGACCTCGCCCTGACGCTTGGAGACCGTGGCCTCCAGCAGCCCGTCCGCCTCCGTGCACAGCCGCAGGGACACCATGCCCTTGCGTTGGACGGGGCGCCGCACGACCCGGCCGGCGGCCCGTGACCGGTCGCCCCTCGCCGCCGCGACGTAGGAGAACTTCTCGTCCTCGAACCCCAGGGTGCCGACCTTGATCCTGCGGTGCAGGGCCGTCCTGTTCAGGCGCTCGGCGAAATGGCACCAGTCCTCGCCCCGGGGGATGGGGCAGGCGCGGTCGTGCGGGCACGGCGCCACCACCGACAGGCCCAGTTCGACGAGCAGGTCGCGGGCCTCGATGACCCGTTCGTACCCCGCGGGGGTGCCCGGCTCGACCAGGACGACCATCTCGCTGTCGGCCGCCAGCGAGCGCACCGCGTCCGCGCGCACACCCGGCGGGAGCTCGCCCAGCACGTACGTCATGGTGACCAGGTCGGCGGCGGGCTTGCGCACCGGCCCGGCGATCACCGTCCGCCGCCAGCGTGCGTCCCGCACCGCAGGGGAGTCCGACCGCTCGGCCAGCCGCCGGCCGAAGGCGATCGCCTCGGGCGCCTGCTCCAGCACGGTGGTCTCCTCGATGGACGGCCACACCTCGGCCGCGGCCCAGACCGCCGCCCCGGTGCCCGCGCCGACGTCCACGTGCGTCCGGGGGGAGAAACCGGGCATCAGCTCCGCGCTGCGCTCCAGCGCGGCGACCACCGCGGCGTAGGTGGCGGGCATCCGGTAGGCGGCGTACGCGGCCACGTCGGTCGCGGAGCCGAGCACCATCCGCTCGGCGGGGTCGAACCCGTCGCGGTACTGGTGCATGAGTTTCTGGACCGACCTGCTCAGAGTTCCCGAGTCGGCCCTGCTCAGAGCCTCGTCCAGGGCGGCGCTGAGGTCGCCGGGCAGCTCGGCCATGCGCGTGATGATGCCAGTCGCCCGGCGGCGTTGTCGAACCGCTCCAGAGCCGCGTTCCACCGGAAATCCGGCCCTCCGGGGCGGAGGGCCGGATCGTCACGGCGAATCCCGGACGGTCACCCGGCGCCGGCCGCCGCGGCGAGCGCGGTGAGCGGCCTGCGCGGGGGACGGGCGCTTGTCGGTGGACTGACGCTTGGTCTGTGCACGGTGAACCTCCAGTGGGAGCGGCACCGGCGCCCGCGCCGCGGACGCCGGTGACCGCGATGTGCCACCAAGCGGGAAAGCGCTTTCCAAGCTCTGTCGCCCTTGTACCCCGGCCTGCGGGCGGCGTCAACCCCCGCGTCTCCGGCTCCGGTCGGCGCCGGAGGCCCCCGTCCTGGTGACGACCGGCGCCGCCGCGTCGGCGCGCCGCCGTGAAAGAACCGTGAAAGAGCGGGCTCTCGGCGGTGCCGCGCTCAGGTGGCCTGGCACGGCGCGGAGACGAGCGCGTCCCGCGAGACGCAGGGGGTGGCGCCCGCCTGCTGGAGGATCTTCCGCGCCGAGTCGCTCGCGAGGAACGTGAGGAACGCCGAGGCGGGGCTGTTGTTCGGGGGCGGCCCATGGGTGTAGAAGACCTCGGGCGCGACGAACGGGTAGCGGTTCGCCGCGGCGGAGGCGGCGTCGGCCTTCCGGCCATCCAGGGCGAGGATCCGCACGTTCGGGTAGCGGCGGGTGTTCGCGGCGACGTGCAGCTCGGCGTAGCCGATCGCGCCGGGGAGCTGGTTGACGGTGTCGAGCACCTGGCCCTGGCTGCTGCGCTCGCAGCGGATCACACGGGCGGCGGCGCGGATCTCGTCCTTGCGCCGGCAGTCCCTGGACGACAGCTCCGGCTCCGGTTCCCGGAGCACCTGCTCCTCGAAGATCGTCCGGGTGCCCGAGCCCTCGGTCCTGCTGACCATCCGGATCGGCACGTCGGCGCCGCCCCGGAACCGCTTCCAGCCGGCCGGGCCGCCGTCGCGGGTGTAGATGGACCGCAGGTCCTGCACCGACAGGCCGGTCACGTTCGTGTCCTTGTGGACGACGACGGCGAAGGCGACCAGCGCGACGGGGAAGCCGCGGAACCCCCGCATCCGGATCTCGTCGGAGCCGGGTTTGAGGTGCCCGTCGTGCATGGCGATCGTCGAGGCCGCGTTCGCGGGGGTCAGCGCGCGCACCCCCTCGTTGGAGCCGATGGACTCCACCTCGATGTTCGCGTCCTCGCACAGGGCCTCGTAGCCCCGGCGGATCGCGTCGGCCGTCTGCTCGAAGGCGGTGGACCCGACCAGGTGCAGCGTGCCGCTGAAGCAGATGGAACGATCCGCCGTGCCGCCGCCCGCGCCCATCGCCCGGCCCGCCCCGACGCCGCCCGCGAACAGCAGCGCGGCGACGGCCGCCGACAGCGACCGCCGCTCGCGGGGATCCCACCACCTCCGGTCGCGCCGCGTGTCCGCGGCCGGCGGGGGAAGCGGGGGAGGTGGGGGATCGCGCCGGCTCTCGGCCGCCGCCAGGCGGGCGCGCAGGTCCTGCGCCTCGGCCTCGGCGGCGGTGAGCCGGCGCCGCAGCTCGGCCGCCTCGGCGCGGGCGCGGGCCAGGTCGTCCGGCGGTGCGACGTGCCGGAGCCGCTCGTAGGCCTCGACCCAGCGCGCGACCTCCGCCTCGGGCAGCCCGCACGCCATCGCGAAGTAGCCGACCCGGACACGTTCCCGGTCACTGGTGGTGCGCCAGCGGTCCTTCTGCAGCATCGCGCTGATCGTGGCGTCGGGCAGCGTGCCCCACGAGCGTTTCTCGATCTCCGACTGCCGGGGCGAGCCCGCCCACTCCCGCAACTGCGCCAGCAGCCGGTAGAACTCGCGGATGTCGCCGGCCGTCGCCGGATCGGGCAGGCCGCGGGCGGTGCCGAACGTCGGCAGGGTCCACGGTTCGAACGTCACGGGATGCCGCGAGGTCAGCCGCCGCCACGGGATCCTCGGCCGGTGGCTCTCGACGAGCTTGGCGGGTTTGCCGTTCCGGTTGCGCTCGAACGCGGCGCGGAGGTCGTCGCCCCGCTCCTCCCACAGGGCCTGCTCGGCCGCCGCCCACCGGTCGCGCACCGCCGCCACGTCGCCGCCTTCGACGCCCGCCGCGGCCAGGCACGCGCTGACGACCTCCCACGACATCAGCTCGCCGTCCCCGGCCAGCACCGCCCGGACCGTCACCTCCAGCAGCCCCGTGCGCCGCGCCAGCGCGGCGGGGTCGGTTCCGTCCAGACGGACGACCAGATCACGGGTGAAGTCCGCCTTCCGGTCGAGATAGGAGTCCACCGCCCGCTCCGTCCATCTCCCGCATCGCCCCGCACAGGCGCCCCCCACGGGGCGGCCCTCCATGATGCGGTTCGGGCCGGAGCGAGATCAGCGAGTTGTCCGGAAGTTCGTGTTCTCGTCCCCCTCCGTACGATCGCCGGCCCCGTCCAGGACGTTTCCGGGAGGCGCGGCGGAATTCCTGGAAGCGACCAGGAACCCCCGGAATCCACCAGGACATGGGCGAATCGATCATCCGGCCGGGTGGTCCGCCACGCTGAGGTCATGAGCCGAGGACGCAGCCACCGCTCCGTTTCGTACGCCGACCTGGCGATCGCCCGATTCCGGAACTGGCCGCTGAAGGCATGCCGCGCCGACTGCCCGCCCGGCCGCGCGCTGGCCCTGCCGGGCCTGCAGATCGTCCACTTCCACCACGGGGACCTGGCGGAAGTATTCCTCACCCAGCGGGTCGTCCGCCGTCTCACCGCGACCCTCACCACCTCCGGCCGCGTCGACCTGTCCCCGGACGGCGGCTGGGTCCAGGTGCACCTCGACACCGACGGCGACCTGTTCCTCCTGGAGTCCCTCGTCAGCCTGGCCATCCAGGCCAACGACCCCGTCGTCCGCCCGCTCCGCCACACGTCCCCGGGCTGCCCCCACACGACCTCCGGCCCCCGGCGCGCAGAGGCCGCGACGGCCGGCCCTCATCCTCAACGGCTCGCGCTCGGCCTCCTGACCTCTTCCGGGCGCACAGCTCGGCATGCCGGGCGACGGCAACCTGACCAGGGCTAACGCCTTTACACCCCCGAGCTTCGGGGAAGAGCCCTCCTCGGGGTCACGGCGACGTTGCGGGCCGTGGACGTTTCGTGCGCACGGGGATGGGCGACTTGGCTATCGGGCATGCGGCGGGGGGCCTGCCGGGGCCGCGTCGGGACGTGTCACCTGCGGTTCGATGATCGCGGTCGTGTGCGCGTTGCTCGCGGCGGCGAGCAACGCGCTGGCGTCGGTGTTGCAGCGCCGCGCCGCGCGTTGCGCCCCGGAGGAGTTCGCCTTCCGTCCCGCCCTGCTGTGGAGCCTGATCCGCCGGCCGGTGTGGCTGGCGGGCATCGCGGCGCTCATCGCCGGGTTCCTTCTGCAGGCGCTGGCACTGTCGAACGGCGGCCTGGCCCTGGTGCAGCCGCTGCTGGTGGCGGAGCTGCCGTTCACCATGATCCTGCTGGCCCGGATGTCGCGGATCCGCCTGGACCGGCGCACGTGGGTGGCGGTGGCGGCGATGACGGCCGGGCTGGCCGGGTTCCTGGCGGCGGCGTCGCCCACGCCGGGACGTCACATGCCGGGGACGCTGGACTGGGTGCTGGCCGCGATCGTGACGGTCGGGGCGATCGTGGCGGTGGTCGCGCTGTCCAGGCTGCTGTCCGGCACGTTGCGGGCGGCCGTGCTCGGCGCCAGCGCCGGAACCGGGTTCGCCTTCACCGCGACGTTCATGAAGGCCACCACCAACCTGGCCGACCAGGGGATGGTCGTCCTGCTGACGTCGTGGGAGCCGTACGCGATGGTCGGGGCCGGGGTCGGCAGCGTCTACCTGCTGCAGAACGCCCTGCAGAGCGGCACCCTGGTCGCCGCCCAGCCGGCGTTGACGATCACCGATCCGGTGGCCAGCGTGGTGTACGGCGTCACGATGTTCGGCGAGGGCGTCCGGTCGGGCCCGTGGGTGATCATCGAGGTGGCCGGGTTCGCGCTGATCCTGTTCGGCAGCGTGCGGCTCAGCCAGTCCCGCCCCATCCGCATGCAGGCGGAGACCGAGACCGCCTGAAATCAGCCCGGCCCCTGACGCCGGACCGTCCCGCCCGAGACTGGCAGCGGGCGGTCAGACGGGTTCGCGGCTCGCGGCGGCGATGACGCGGTTGAGCGTGCGGTTGAGGTCCTGGAGTTCCTCCAGGCTCATGCCGAGGCGTTCCATGATGGTGGCGGGGATCTTCTCCGCCCGTTCCCGCAGGGCCTGCCCGGCGGGCGTGACGGTGACGGCCAGCAGCCGCTCGTCCCTGCTGTCGCGCTGGCGGCGGATGAGATCCGCGCTCTCCAGGCGTTTCAACAGGGGAGACAGCGTCCCCGGATCGAGCTGCAGCAGGCGGCTGAGCTCCTTGACCGACAGCCGGCCGTGCTCCCACAGCGCCAGCATCACCAGGTACTGCGGGTGCGTCAGCCCCATCGGCTCCAGGATGGGCCGGTAGTGGGCCAGCACGGTGCGCGAGGCCACCACCAGGGCGAAGCACACCTGGTTCTCCAGGGCGAGCGGGTCGGGAATGTTGCTCAGATCACCTGCCACGGGTCCTCCGTTGCCGGGCGGCTCGGGTTATAAAGATTATACGGCAATGATTGGTGCACCAACTATTAGGGCGGCAATGGAGGACGCGTGTTCCGCAGGGAACCACTGGAGGAGCGCATCGCCCGGCGTCAGGCGGAGCTGCCGCCGCGCACGGGCCGGCGCAGCCAGTTCGACCAGCCCGCCGCCAAGGTCCTGCTGATCCTGCTGGCGGCCGTGACCATCGCCGCCCACGTCATCGGCGGCGTCCTGCTCGCCGTCTGGGCGCACTGAGGAGGCCCTCATGCGACGACCGTCCTTCCTGCCGTCCCTCGACCAGCTGGAGCAGCAGGCGCTGGACCGCTCCGCCCAGCGCTCCCGGCCCGGCTCCCAGTTCGACCACCCCACGGCCAGGAACGTGCTCATCGCCGGACTGATCCTGACCGTCCTCGCCCACGTCGTCGGCGGCATCCTGTTCGCGGTCGTCTTCTGAGCCCCGGCCGTTCTGAGCCCGCCCGCCCCGCCCGGGCGGATCAGCGCGGGCGCAGCCGGGCGAAGGCCGCCGCGGCCGCTCCGGCCAGAGCCGCCGCGGCCGCCCAGGCGACGGAGGGAGCGGCCTCGGTCTCACCGGGGACGCCCGTGGTGGCGGCGGCGGTCAGCAGCAGGGCCGCCGTGCCGGCCGCGGCCCCGATCTGCGCGCTGGTGTTGACGATCCCGGACGCCGTCGCACGGGGCCCTTCCGGCACGCCCGTCGCCAGCGACGTCGTCGCCACCGAGGACAGCCCCAGGCCGAGACCGACGACCGAGAGTCCCCCGGTGAGCAGCGTTGACGACGCCGGTTCCAGGAGCGGCACCGCGAGCCCGGCCCCGATCAGGCCGAGGCCCGTCGCGGCGACCCGCTCGCCGGGACGGCGCGCCAGGAGCCGTGCCGCCGCGGCCGAGCCCGCGATGACCAGCGCGCAGTACGGGAGGAACGCCGCCGCCGCCTGCAACGGCGTCCGGCCGAGCGCGCCCTGCAGGTACAGGGTGATCAGTGTCGCCGCGCCGGTGGTGGTGGCGGTGTTGAAGAAGGCTCCGACGGTGCCGCGCAGGACCTGGGGACGTCCGAGCAGCGAGCCCGGCAGCAGCGGTTCGGACGACCGGGAGTCGGCGACCGAGAACACGCCGAGGACTCCCGCCGCCACGGCCAGCAGGAGGGCGCCCGCCGGCCGGTGCGGTGGTTCGCCCAGGAGCGTGGCGCCCACCACCGCGAGCATGACCCCGGCGGTGAGCAGCACGGTGCCCGTCACGTTCAACGCCCTGGCGTCGCCGGGGCGGGGGACCGGCGGGACGAGGGCGACGACCACCACGGCCAGTACGCCCGCCATGCCCGCCAGGCCCCAGAAGATGAGCCGCCAGCCGCCGGTCTCCGCGACCGTCCCGCCGACGACGAAGCCGGAGGCGCCGGCCGCCGCCCCGGCGGCGCTCCACGCGGCGACCGCGTGGGCCCGCGCCCGGCCGTCGCGGGTGACCGAGGTCAGCATGCGCAGGGCGGACGGGACGGCGGTGGCGGCGCCGGCGCCCTGCACGCAGCGGGCCGCCGCCAGCACGAGCGACGAGGCGGCCGTCGCGGCGAACACCGAGCCCGCGGCGAACACCGCCAGGCTGCCGAGGACGCACCGGCGGTAGCCGATGCGGTCGCTCAGCCGCGCGCCGAACATCAGCAGCCCGCCGAAGAACATGGCGTAGCCGGTGGCCACCAGCGTGCCGCCGGAGGGCGCCGCGCCGACGTCGGCCAGCATGCGCGGCAGCACCGTCAGGACGACGGTGACGCCCATGACGTCGACGAACTGGACGAGGCACAGCGCGGCGACGGCCCCGCGCACCCTTGCCGCCGATGGTGCGTCGGGTTCCGGCATGCGCTGTCTCCTCGGCTGGGACGGGCGATCTCCCGGCAGGGCTTCCCCCGGCCGGACGGTCCAAGCACGTCCCTGGTCTTCCACGCGCGATCGCGACGCGTCGCCCCTGCGGGCCACGGCATCGGCTTCCTGGTGACATGCTGGAGGCGGGCGGGCGTCCCGATGGACGAGGTGCCGGCCGGCGGCGGCGTGGGCGGCCGGTGAGCGACCGCCCGGCGGCCACGTGTTGTTGGTGGGAGGTTTCAGTGGCGAGGTCTGGAAAGATCATCAGGTTCGATGACGCCCGCGGCTACGGGTTCATCGCGCCCGACGGCGGTGGCGAGGACGTCTTCGTCCATGCCAACGAGCTGCTCGAGGACAAGGCCCTGTTCACCCCGGGCACCGCGGTGACCTTCGAGGTCACCGAAGGCGACCGGGGACTGAAGGCGTTCGCCGTGCAGACCGTCGAACGTCCGGCGCCGGTCCGTGTGCCGGCCATGCCGTTCGGCGGGTCCCGCGAGCACGACGCGGACGACGACGTGTGCGACGTGCTGTCCATCGCCGAGATCACGCAGGAGATCACCGAGGCGCTTCTGGCCGGCGCGTCCACGCTGACCGGCCAGCAGATCCTGCAGGTGCGCCGTGTCATGACCGAGCTGGCGGTCAAGCACGGCTGGGTGGAGGGCTGAGCTTCCTTCCACGCGGGGCCGGGCCCTTCGGGCGACTGCGGGTGCCCGGCCGCTTTCTCCTGTCCGCGTGCGGGCCGAATTCGCGAGCCCATTCCGCGGGGCCATTCCGCGGGTCCCATTCCAGGGGCCGATTGCGGCGGCCGAGGACCGTTTCCGGCGGTCGTGAGCGACCCTGAGTGGACTCGACGCGCCGGACATTGCTACGGTGGCGCCCATGTCCAGTCCCGAGGCGTCAAGACGCTAGCCACCGGTCGTCCGGTGGCTCGCCGGTATTCCGTCGCATAGCGCCGTGCGGCCCATGACGCCGCGGCCTGCGATCTCCGCCATCGGATCACCGTAAGGACTGTCTCCCACCCGCGCTCTCGTCGTTGCGGCGACCCGTGCGGGTTCTTCCGCGCGGCAGCCGCGCGATCCGGGCCGGACGTTTCGTCGATCCCACTCCGCCCCGGAATCGCGCGCGGCGCCGTGTCTCCTTTTCCGTGATGCGATGACGGAGTTCGTTGTGCCATTCGCAATTTATGTCCTGGGGCTCGCGGTCTTCGCCCAGGGCACGTCCGAATTCATGCTGTCCGGGCTGGTGGAGGACATCGCCCGGGACATGGGCGTCTCCATCGGGACGGCCGGGACGCTGACGTCGGCGTTCGCCCTGGGAATGATCGTCGGGGCGCCGCTGATGGCCGCGGCGAGCATGCGCTGGTCCAGACGGCGTGCGCTCCTGGTCTTCCTCCTGGTGTTCCTGGCCGTCCACGTCGTCGGCGCGGTCACCACCAGCTTCGCCGTGCTGCTGGCCGCGCGCGTCGTCGGGGCGCTGGCGAACGCCGGGTTCCTGGCGGTCGCGGTGGCGACCGCGGCGGGCATGGTCGCGCCGAACGCCAAGGGCCGCGCCACCGCCACCCTGCTCGCCGGCGTCACCCTCGCCTGCGTCGCGGGGGTGCCCGGCGGCGCCGTGCTCGGTCAGCTGTGGGGATGGCGCGCCGCGTTCTGGGCGGTGGTCGTGCTGTCGGTCCCGGCCGTCTACGCGATCGTCCGGTCGGTACCGGCCGGCGCCCCGGACGCGGCGGCCCCGAGCGCACGCAGCGAACTGCGCGCGCTGCAAAGCCCGCGGCTGCTGGTGATCCTGCTGCTGGGCGCCCTGGTCAACGGGGCCACGTTCTGCAGCTTCACCTACCTGGCGCCGCTGGTCACCAACGTCACCGGCTTCGCGCAGACGTGGGTGCCGCTCGTACTGGCGCTGTTCGGCCTGGGCTCGTTCGCCGGCGTCACCGCCGGCGGCCGGATGGCCGACACCCGTCCGCTGCGGCTGCTGGGATACGGCAGCGTCGCCCTGCTCGCCGGCTGGGTCGTGTTCGCGCTGTCGGCGGGCAGCCCGGCGGCGACGCTGCTGCTCGTGTTCGTCCAGGGGACGCTGTCCTTCGGCGTCGGATCGACGTTGATCTCGCAGGCCCTGTACGCGGCGACCGACGCCCCGACCCTGGCCGGCGGGTTCTCCACGGCGGCCCTGAACGTGGGCGCCATGGTCGGCCCCTCGCTGGGCGCCGTCGCGCTGGACGGGGGCCTGGGCTACCGCTCGCCGCTGTGGATCAGCGCACTCCTGGTGGCCGTCGCCCTGCTCACCGGCGCCGCGGCTCAGGCGCGGACGCGCCCGCGGACGAGGACGAGGGCGCCGAGCAGCAGTGCCGCGGCGGAGTAGGCGGCGAGCACGCCCAGCCCCGCCCACGGGCCGATCGGCTGCCGGTCGGGTGCGACGGTCGCCTGGACGCTGAGGCCCGCGCTCATCGGCGTCCACTTCTCCAGGCGTTCGTGCCACCGCGGGTCGGTGACGAACTCGGCGAAGGTGGGGGACAGGTACAGCAGCGCGAAGACGGTCGTGAGGGCCGCGGCGGTCTCCCGGACGGCCGCCGCGACGCCCAGCGCCAGCAGCGCGACCAGCGCGAGATACAGCACGGTGCCGCAGGACGCGCGCAGCGTCGGGCCGTCCGCCGGCGACAACGGCGGGTAGCCGTGCGCCGTGGTGAAACCGCCGCCGGGCAGCAGCACGCGGCCGACGACCAGGCACAGCAGCACGGTGACCAGCCCGGACGCCATCACCGTCGCCGTCACGACCACGGCCTTGGCGGCCAGGACGGCGGACCGCCGGGGCATGGCGGTCAGCGTCGGCAGGATCGTTCCGGTCCCGTACTCGGCGCTGACCGCCAGCACCGCGAGGACCACCGCGAGGACCTGCCCCAGGCGGACACCGGTGAGCGCCAGCTTGGGGGTGTCCTCGAAGCACCGCTCCGGCGTCGGGCAGCGGGCGGTGTCGGCCGCGCCGGTGGCGGCCGCGCTCACCACGACGGTGAGCGCGACCATGCCCACCAGCAGCAGGCCGGTGCTGCGCAGCGTGCGGAGCTTGGTCCACTCGGCGTGCAGGGCGTGCCTCACGCGTCCCGCCTCGCCAGGAACCGCGCCGCCAGGGCCAGGCAGACGACCGCGTACAGGGCCAGCACGGCCAGCCCCGCCCACGGTCCCATCGCCGTGTCGTAGCGGTGGAAGGTCTGCTGGGCCTCGAATCCGGCGGCGGGCGTGAGCCGCTGCGTCCAGCGCGCCGCCTCCAGCGGCAGGCCGGTCGCGACGATCCTCGGGACGAGCAGCGTCACCAGCGCCACCGCGACGGCGGCCGCGGTGTTCCGGAACAGGGTCGCCAGGGCCAGGCTGAACACCGCGACCAGCGCGACCAGCAACGCGGTGCCGAGGACCGCCCGCAGCACGACCGGATCGGCGAGCGACAGCTCGTCCCGGCGGCTCACCCGGACGAACGGCCTGGTGAGCAGCAGGGACAGCGCGGCGGCCACGGCCCCCACCAGGAACCCCGCGCCCCCCAGGACGAGCGCTCTGGCGGCGAGCACCCGACGCCTGTCCGGGGTGACGGTGAACGTCGTCAGCGCCATGCCGCGCCGGTACTCGGAGGTGACGAACAGCACCGCGACGCCGACGACGCCGATCAGCCCCACGAGGATCCCGGTGAGCGTCATCCTGGTGATGTCGTCGGCGTACGGGTCCGGGCCGACGTCCCCGACGCCGACCAGTGTGGCCTTGCCGTCCGCCCAGGTGAACGGGGCGTGCCGTGGCCCGCCGCCGCGCACCCGCCAGCCGTCGGGACCCGGGGTGACCCGGTCGAAGACCGCCTGGGCGTCGGGCATCTCCGAATGCACGCGTTCCTCGCCGAACCACCGGACCATGGACATCTGCGCGGGGGAGGCGACGAACAGGCCGAGGTGGGCGGTCCCGCCGAGCCGGTAGGTGCCGAGCGCCTTCCAGTTCGTCCCGTCGGCGGACGCGTAGCCGGTGACCCTCGTCCCGGTGCGGGCGAGTTTCAGCCAGGTCCCGGTGCCGGCCGCCATGTCGGCGAAGTCGGCCTGCATCCGCACCCCGTGGGCGGGGGTGAGCATCACCGCCGCGTACCTGGCCCCCGGATCCTCGCTCGCGCGGATCATCAGCCCGGCCTTCGCCCACGGCCCGGTGTTCTTCTGCGCGGCGACGCGCGCCACCAGGCTCCCGTCCCCGGTCAGCTCCCGGTAGGCGAAGGCGCCGCCGTCCTGGTGGCCGCGGGGCGGCTTGGGGGCGTTCACGGCGCCCGGCCCGCCGCCCGAGGCGGTCTTCGCGCCCGCCGTCGTCAGCAGCGCCACCAGCACGGTCAGGGCGACCGCCGCGCCGAGGGTGAGCAGCCAGCGCGGCACCGACCGCAGCTTGGTCCACTCCGAGCGGACCAGCCCGCCGAACTCGTTCACGCGTTCTCCCTGTAGTCGACGACGTCGCGGGTGAGCTCCATGTACGCCTCCTCCAGGGAGGCGCGGTGCCCGGCGAGGCCGGTGAACGGGACGCCTTCCCCGGTGAGGACCGCCACGATCCGTTCGGCGGGCAGCCCCGAGACCGTCACCTGGCCGGGCCCGCCGCTGGCGACCGTCGCCCCGGCCCGCGACAGCACGGTCATCGCGTCGCGGCGCCGGTCGGTCCGGACCACGACCCGGTCGTCGGACGCGGCGGCCAGCAGCGTCTCGACGGGGGTGTCGGCGACGAGCCGCCCCCGGCCGATGACGACGAGGTGGTCGGCGGTGTCCTCCAGCTCGCCCATCAGATGGCTGGACACCAGCACGGCCCGTCCCTCGGCGGCCAGGGAACGCAGCAGCTCCCGGATCCACCGCACGCCTTCGGGATCCAGCCCGTTCACCGGCTCGTCGAAGATCAGCATGGGCGGGTCGCCGAGCAGCGCCCCGGCGATGCCCAGCCGCTGCCGCATGCCGAGCGAGAAGCCGCCCACCGCCTTGCGCGCCACCGACGCCAGGCCGACCTGGTCGAGCACCTCGTCCACCCGGCGCGCGGGCAGGCCCGCCGCGTGCGCCATCCACAGCAGATGGTCGCGGGCCCTGCGCGCGGGATGGACGGCGGAGGCGTCCAGCATCGCGCCGAGGTGCCGCATCGGGCCGCGCAGGCTCCGGTACGGACGCCCGCCGACCAGCGCGGTCCCGGCGTCGGGCCGGTCCAGGCCGAGGATGAGCCGCAGCGTGGTGGTCTTCCCGGCGCCGTTGGGCCCGACGAAGCCGGTGACGCGGCCGGGAGCGACGCCGAACGTCAGGTCGTCGACGGCGACGGCGGAGCCGTAACTCTTGCGCAGGCCCCGTACTTCGATGGTCGTCTCCATGGCACCGGACGCTACGGCTCCCGGCCCCCGCGGGGCGTCCCGCGACGGAGCCGTGTCCGGCGTCCCCGTCCCAGGGGACGCGCCGGGCGGGGTCCCCCTGCGGAGGGACGTCCGGCGACCCGGTGGGAGGGATGTCCGGGCAGTGCGCCTGCCGACAGAATGTCCGGCATGAAGCATGCGCACCGCTGGGCGGCGGCCGGTCTCGCGGCGGCGGCCGTGGCCGAGGCGGTGATCCGGTCGGGTGGTTCGCTGCCGCTGGTGCTGCCGTTGGCCGCCGCGACGACGGCCCCGCCGGCCTTCGCCAGAGGGTGGCGCACCGCCCTGGCGGTGACCGTCGCGGCCGTGCTGCTCTCGGCGGCCTACCGGTCGCCGAGCCTGGCGGGCGTGCTCGCCGTCGGCGCCGCCTGGCTGCCGGTCGTGCGGCGGCGGCTGCGCGTGCGCCGCGAGGAGGCCGCCGCCCGCGCCGCCGACCAGCGCGCCTTCGAGGCGTCCCTGCTGGAGCTGACCGCGCGCGGCGAACGCGCCCGCATCGCCCGCGAGCTGCACGACGTGGTCGCCCACCACATCTCGATGATCTCAGTGCAGGCCGACACCGCGCGGCTGGCCGTGCCGGGCATGCCGCCCGACGGCGTCCGGCACCTGGTCGCCATCGGCGAGACGGCCCGCGCCGCGCTCACCGAGATGCGCCGGCTGCTCGGCGTGCTGCGCGAGGACGCCGAGCCGTCCCCGGCGAACCGGCGTCCGCAGCCCGGCCTGGGTGACCTGCTCGACCTGGTCGACGAGACCCGGGCGTCCGGCGGCGGCCCCGCCCGCCTGATCGTCAGCGGCCCGGTCGCGCCGCTGGACCCCGGCGTCGAGCTCACCGCGTACCGGATCGTCCAGGAGGCCCTGACCAACGCCCGCAGGCACGCGCCCGGCGCGGCCGTCGACGTCGAGGTCGCCTACGCCGCCGCCGAGCTGCGGCTGCGGATCCGCGACAACGGCCCCGGCTCGCCGGCCGCGGCCCGCGCCGCCGGACACGGCCTGCTCGGCATGCGCGAACGCGCCGCCACCGTCGGCGGGACGCTGCGCACCGGCCCCACGACGCCCACCGGCTTCCTGGTGGAGGCCACCCTGCCCACCGGGGCCGCCTCGTGATCCGGCTGGTCGTGGTGGACGACCTGGAGGTCGTGCGGGCGGGATTCGCGGCGCTCCTGGAGACCCAGCCCGACTTCACCGTGACCGGCACCGCCGCCGACGGCGCCGAGGCCCTGGAGGTGTGCCGCTCGGCCGGGCCGGACGTGGTGCTCATGGACGTCCGCATGCCCAGGATGGACGGCATCGAGGCGACCCGGCTGCTGACCGCCGTGCCCGATCCGCCGCGCGTCGTCATGCTCACCACGTTCGACCTGGACGAGCACGTCTACGACGCCCTCGCGGCGGGCGCGAGCGGCTTCCTGCTGAAGGACGCCTCCGCCGAGCGGCTCTTCGACGCCGTCCGCGTCGTCGCGGCGGGCGACGCCCTGATCGCCCCGGCCGTCACCCGCCGCCTGATCTCCGAGTTCGCCCGCAACCGCCCCCGGCCCGCCCCGCCCGCGATCGACGTCCTGACGCCCCGCGAGGTGGACGTCCTGCGCCTGGTCGCCGAGGGGCTGTCCAACGCCGACATCGCCGCCCGCCTCGTCCTCGGCGAGGAGACCGTCAAGACGCACGTCAGCCGGATCCTGCGCAAGCTCGGCCTGCGCGACCGCGCCCAGGCGGTCGTCACGGCCTACGAGTCGGGCCTCGTCGTCCCGCGCTCCCCGCACTGACCGGCCGCCGCCGGCCGATCACGCCCCACCGGAACGGCTCACCGCGTCCGGCTGCCCGGCCGCGGCAGCCACGCCGGTTCCCGCGCCACGGGCGTGCGGAAGCCCTGTCCAGGTTCGGCCGGTCGGCCGTGTCGGTCAGCACGCCCCTCCGTCGAACGCGTCGTCGTCTTCGGCCGCACGGCGTTACGTCCCGGCGGGGCGGGCGTCCATTTCATTGATTGAAAGACGAGGTGGCCGGTTCCGTTCGATCCGGTTAACACAATGTCCGGGAATCCGCACGCCTTTCGCGCGAAACCCGGCTTCGGCGGTGTCCAACTGCAGGAAATGCGCAGTTGGACGAAACGGCGGCGCACGCCGTTAGAGTAAGTTGGCCGAGCCGGACGACGGGTGTCATGACGGAGGTGTCCAATGGAGATTCGGTCGGTGGACCACGGTGAGTTATTCGCCGACGATATTGAAAGGGCGGTGAATCGCCCGCGCGACTCCCATGGCGGCGGTGGCGACACCGCCCGGCCCCTGTACGAAGCGGTGGGACGCCGGCAGGCGGCCGACCCGGCGGGCCGGGACTGAGCGGAGGGAGCAGGCGCCATGGTCGTTGTCATGTCTCCCGACGCCACCGAGGCGGACCTGGAGGAAGTGGTCGAGGTCGTCCGGGCGGCGGGCGCGCAGGCCTTCGTCAGCCGCGGGGTCTCCCGCACCATCGTCGGCGTGGTCGGCGACCCCGCCCAGCTCGGCATGCTGAGCCTGCGCAACCGCCGCGGAGTGGCGGACGTGGTCCGGATCTCGGCCGAGTACAAGCTCGTCAGCAGGGAGCACCACCCCGAGCGGTCGGTCATCGAGGTCGGCGGCGTGCCCATCGGTCCCGGCTTCCTGACCGTGATCGCGGGCCCCTGCGCGGTGGAGACGCCGGAGCAGACGCTGGCCGCCGCCCGCCTGGCCCGCGCCGCGGGCGCGACGCTGCTGCGCGGCGGCGCGTACAAGCCGCGCACCTCCCCGTACGCCTTCCAGGGCCTCGGCGAGGAGGGCCTGAAGATCCTGGCGGACGTGCGCGCGGAGACCGGCATGCCGGTCGTCACCGAGGTGGTCGACGCCCACGACGTCGAGCTGGTCGCCGGCTACGCCGACATGCTGCAGATCGGCACCCGGAACATGCAGAACTTCGCGCTGCTCCGGGCGGTGGGCGCGGCGTCCAGGCCGGTCCTGCTCAAGCGCGGCATGAACGCCACCATCAAGGAGTGGCTGATGGCCGCCGAGTACATCGCCCAGCGCGGCAACCTCGACATCGTGCTGTGCGAGCGCGGCATCCGCACCTTCGAGACGGCCACCCGCAACACCCTCGACGTCAGCGCGGTGCCGGTCGTCCACCGGCTGTCGCACCTGCCCGTCATCGTCGACCCGTCCCACTCGGGCGGGCGCCGCGACCTGGTCCTGCCGCTCGCCCGGGCGGCCGTCGCCGCCGGCGCCGAGGGGCTCATCATCGACGTCCATCCCGACCCCGCGATCGCCCTGTGCGACGGCGACCAGGCGTTGTCCGGCGACGACGTCGAGAAGGTCGCGGAACTGACGGCGAGCCTGGGCGCCCTGATGGGCCGCGTCCCCGCCACCGGCCTGGCGGCGATCCCGGACTGAACGCCGCCCCGCACCGGAAGCCGCCGTGGGCCTGGTGGGTCACCGCGACGTCCCGCCGCCACGGCACCCGTCCGTGACCGGTCAGGTGGCGGTGGTGCGGTAGGTGTCGCGGAGGATGTAGCGCTGGGTCTTGCCGCTGGGCGTCTTGGGCAGGCGGTCCAGGTAGTGGATCGCGCGGGGATAGGCGTGGGCGGCGTAGCGCTGTTTGACGAGCGACTGCAGCTCGCGCGTGAGCTCCTCGGACGGCCGGGCGTCCGCGCTCAGGACGACGCAGGCGTGCAGCACCTCGCCGCGGATGTCGTCGGGGACGCCGATGACGGCGACGTCCACGACGGACGGGTGGGCGATGAGGACGCTCTCGACCTCGAACGGCCCGATGCGGTAGCCGGCCATGATGATGACGTCGTCGTCGCGGGCGGTGAAGAAGAAGTCCCCGTCCTCGTCCTGGCGTCCGGTGTCGGCGGTCAGGTACCAGCGGCCGTCGGCGGTGAACCGTTCGGCGGTCTTGTCGGGGGCGTCGACGTAGCCGGTGAACCACATCAGCGGGCTGTTCACCGTGTCGACGGCGAGCTGCCCGTTCTGGATCCCCACCGTGAAGCCGGGCAGGGCGCGTCCCATGGAGCCCGGTTTGACCGGGGCGCGGACGGCGTCGTGCCAGCCGTTGACGATGACCATGCCGAGTTCGGTCTGCCCGTAGTGGTCGCGCACCTCCACCCCCAGGGCGTCGCGTGACCACTCGGGCACGTCCGGGGTGAGCGGTTCCCCCGCCGACGACGCCCGGCGCAGCGAGATGCCGCTCACCGCGGGGTCCTTGCTGAGGGCGCGGTACACGGTGGGCGCGGCGGCGAAGTTGGTGACGCCGAACTCGCGCAGCACGCGGGCGGTGAGCTCGGCGGAGAAGCCGGCGTGCAGGAGCAGGCTGCGGTGGCCGAGGGCCATGGGGCCGAGGATCGCGTAGTACAGGCCGTAGGCCCAGCCGGGGTCGGCGGCGTTCCAGAACACGTCGTCCTCGGCGACGTCCAGGCCGTACCGCATGTAGGAGACGAACGCCGCCAGCGCGTGCACGGGCACCGGGACGCCCTTGGGCCGGCCCGTCGTCCCGCTGGTGAACAGCCGCACCAGCGTCCCGTCCCCGCCGACGGCCACGGTCCCGGTGAACGGCTCGCTCGTGGCGACCAGGTCGTCGAACTCGGGGCCGCCCTCGATCACGGTCAGGCCGTCCAGGGCGTCGATCTTCGGGCGCTGGTCGGCGTCCACGACGATCACCCGGGCGCCGCTCGCGCGGACGCGGAACTCGATCGCCGGGGTGGCGAACGCGGTGAACAGCGGCAGGTGGACGGCGCCGAGCCGCCAGATGCCCAGCAGCGCGACGACCAGCCGGTCGCTCTTGCCCATGAGCACCGCGACGGCGTCGCCGCGGCCGACGCCGCGCGCGGCCAGGGCGGTGGCGAACCGGCGCGAGGCGTCGGCGAGCTCGCCGTAGGTCAGGTCGCGGGACGACAGGTCGGGCTCGATCACGGTGAAGGCGACCGCGTCACGCGGGTGCCGGTCGCACAACAGGTCGGCCGCGCACGCGTCCGGGCCGCCGAAACGGGCGAGCCAGGTGCCGACGTCTGACGTTGCGAGATCCATGGGATGCCGTCCCCGGGGGTTCAGGAAGGTGGTCTGCATCACGTACATTCCAGGCGATGCACAGATGACCGCCACCCTCCGAAGAGGGGGGTGGGTGCGGGGAGCTCACATGACTCAGGTGCCCTTGGAGCGGCAGATCGCCGCGACTCTCCGGCGGGTGCGGCGCGCCACCGGGGTCTCCCTGGCGTTCGCCGGCGAGGTGCTCGACTCCCGCCAGGTGCGGCTCTCCTTCTTCGACGGGCCGAACGTGGGCGCGATGCGCGGCGTCGAACTGCGGCCGGGGCACGGCCTCGGCGGCAAGGTCGCCGCCCTCTCCCGCACGATCGCCCTCAACGACTACCTGGCCACCCCGCTGATCACCCACCACTACGACCGGCTCATCAGCGCCGAGGGGCTGCGCGCGATGGTCGCGACGCCCGTCATCGTGGAACGTGCCACCGTCGCCGTCGTCTACGGGGCGTTCCGCGACACCCAGGTCATCGGCGACCGCATCCAGGACGCCGTCACCGCTGAGGCCCGCGCGCTGGAACAGCGCCTGGCCGTCGCCGCGGCCACGGAGAACACGCTCGCCGACCCGGCCGACGCGTGCGAGGCCCACCGCCTGCGCGAGCGGATCCGCGACACCTACAGCGACCTGCGGGCCCTGGCGGCCCGTACCGACGACCCCGAGACCAGGGCCGCCATCCTGCGCGCCGGGCGGCGCCTGCTGGACGACGACGCCGAGCCGCCGCCGGTCATGCTCACCCCGCGCGAGTGCGACATCGTCGCGCACGCCGCCCGCGGCCTGTCCAACCGGCGAATCGGTGAGGCGCTCGGCCTCACCACCGGCACCGTCAAGAGCTACATGAAGTCGGCGATGAACAAGCTCGGCGCGTCCACCCGCCACGAAGCGGTCATCTCCGCGCGCCGCACCGGCCAGATTCCCTGAGCGCCCGCCCCGCCGCCGGGGCGAGGCGCCGGGCGCGGCATGCCGCATAGCCGGTCGAACGCACCTCCCCGCGCCCGGAGATCGGGGCGTCAGAGGGCGGCGGCGAGGGCGGTCAGCGCCGGGCCGAGCGGAGCGTCCAGCGTGAGGAGGGCATGGGCGTCGCCCCGGGTCGGCCCCTGGTTGACGATCGCCACCGGGATTTCGTGCTGGTGGGCGCGGCGGACGAACCGCAGGCCGGACATGACCGCCAGCGACGAGCCGAGGACCAGCAGAAGCCCCGCCCGCTCGGTCAGGGCGTAGCACTCGCGGACGCGGGCCGGCGGCACGTTCTCGCCGAAGAACACCACGTCGGGCTTCAGCACACCGCCGCAGTCCGCGCAGTCCACCACGCGGAACGACCGGATCTGCTCGTCCGCCAGCACGGCGTCGCCGTCGGGGTTGATCGCGTCGACCCGGGCGTCCCAGCCGGGATTGGCCGCGAGCATGCGCTCGTCCAGCAGCCGCCGGGGTGTGCGGCGGCCGCATCCCAGGCACACCACCCGGTCGAGGCCGCCGTGCAGCTCGATCACGTCGCGTGCCCCGGCGGCCTGGTGCAGGCCGTCGACGTTCTGGGTGATGATCCCGGCGAGCAGCCCGCGGCGCTGCAGCTCGGCGACCGCGCGGTGGCCGGCGTTCGGCCGGGCGCCGGCGATGTGCCGCCAGCCCAGGAAGCTGCGCGCCCAGTACCGCCGGCGCGCCTCGGCGCTGCCGGTGAACAGCTGGTACGTCATCGGGGTGGCCCGCCGCCGTCGCCCGGTCTCCCCGCGATAATCCGGGATGCCGGACTCGGTGGACAGCCCCGCACCGCTCAGCACCACCACGTCGCCGTCCGCGACGAAGTCCGCCAGCTCCCCGAGGCGGGCGGAGACGTCCGGTGCGAGGGCGAGACCTTCCTCAACGGCCTGAGTCACCCCTCCATGGTGCACGACGAGGCGACGTGCCGGCGGGTGTGCTCACCAGCCCTGGCGTTCGCATTCCTCCCGCCACCAGTCCGCGGCCCGGGCGATGTCGAAGCCGGTGGTCCACAGGTCGGCCGGGTCGTCGGGCATCAGCCGTTCCCGGAACGTCCCCAGGCGGCCGTTGTCACGGCGGAACGCGTGACCGAAGTTCCAGTCCAGCCGTTCACCCTTCGTGGCTTCGAGCAGGTCGACGATCTCGTCGGGAAGGCCCGGGTCGTCCCCCGGCGGCAGGGGCCGACGCCGCAGATGGCCGTCCTCGTTCCCGTACAGGAGATCGACCGCCTTCGCCGTCGTGAGGCCGGTCCGCGCGGCCAGTTCCCGTGCCGACTCGGCGCGGACCGGGGGCGGCCCCTTCTCGGCCAGCAGGCGCTCCAGGCGCAGCAGCCTGTCCTGGGAGAGCCATCCCTGCGGCACGGGGCCGCCGACGAGGTCGCGTTCGGGAAGCCCGATCGGGACGAACCGTCCGTCCGGCGAGTACTCGACCGCCGCGAAGCCCCGGCGGTGCCACCCGCTGAACGACAGCAGCGAACCGTTCCGCGTGCGCCACACCTGGATCTTCGGCGTCGACGGCGGACCGGGGGACGGCTGCCCGAACCACAGCAGCCGGTAACGTCCGCTTCCGTCGCCCCAGCCGGAGTTGGCCCAGGCTCTCAGCCCGTCCAGGCTCCACTGGGCGTGAGGCCGCTGCCACGGCCACAGAACGGGTATGACGTGGCGCGCCATCCCACCGAAGTCCTCGATGAGGAAGTCGTCCCCCTGCGGATGCGCGACCTCGCGCAGCAACCGGGGCTCCGCCGCGTCCGGTTCCTCCACCGCCGCCAGCAGATGCCCTTCGAGCACCCGCAACGACACCAGCTGCCGCAGGCCGACCACCGGCAGTTCGGGATGGACGTCGAGCAGCGGGGCGAGCGGCGGGCGGGGCGCCGTCCCGGCCTTCATCCGGAGCCAGTGCTCGTTCAGCAGGCACTGTGCCGCGCTGTACGTCCGTTCCGCCACCGCGGTGGCCAGCGAAGGTTCGGTGATCTCGGGCACCAGGCGGGCGAGTTCTTCCCGTACGGGCCTCAGCACCCCGCGAGAGGCGGGCAGCGCGGCCAGCACCATGCGCTCGGCCGTGGCCCTGTCCAGCGTGCGCAGCGCGGCCGAACCGGCCGGGTCCACAGGGCTCCGCCTGCCCCACACGCCGGGCGGCGGCACCGCCGGATTCCGCGGGGAGTAGTTCAGCCGGGTGGTCTGCGAGCCGTCGGGCGCGGTGACGGTGATCTCGCCGCGGCGGAGCCGGACCCGGCTCGGCGCGGCGGCCCCCGGAAAGGTGACCTCGCCGGTTCCGGGCGCCTCGGGACGGGCCGTGCCGGCACCGGGCTCGTACGTCAGCGCGAGGTCCTCGCCGTCCCCTCCGACGTCGACCGTGCCCTCCGCCCGGAACGTCTGCCAGCGGCCGCCGGGCCGCACCCGCGACACGCGCATGACCTCGCCGTCGTACCAGGGGAACAGCTCGGCCGGGAAGCGGCCGAGACGCACGGTCCACGGGGATCCGCGGCCGTCGTCGACCTCCACCTCCCGGCGGGTCCGCACGGACAGGTACTCGCGGTGCTGGACGACGGACCGTGCGACCCGGCCGGACAGGGCGACGGGGATCCCGAACTCCTCCGGGACGCCGGCGCGCAGCTTCGCCAGCAGCGCGTCCACCGGATCACAGAACTCCAGTTCGCGCGCGAAGCCGGGATTGCGCTCCAGGAACGGCCGCCCCTTGTCGAACAGCCACGACAGCGCCCGGTCGAGGCGGTCCAGGCAGCCCGCCTCGACGTCGGCCTTCAGCAGGGTTCTCATCTCGGCGTCGGGCACGTCGTCCCACGGCGCCCGCCTGGCCGGGATCGTCGCCGGATCGGTGTCGGGGTCCGGCCCGCCGGCCGGCTCCGCGTCGTCGGGGAACAGCCGGGGTCCGGCCTGGTCGACGAGCGTCAGCAGCACGTCGACGGCGCAGCGGCGGCCGGTGGTGGCGAACCAGTCCGCCGGCAGCCGGGCACCCGCTCCCGCGTCGGCCAGCGTCGCCAGCCACATCTGCCTGATCTTCTCGGCGAGCTCGGAGCCGCCGTCCTCCTCGTGCCGCGCCCGGTCGGGTTCGGCCGCGATCAGAAGATCCAGCAGCTCGGCGTCGCGGCGCGCCACCGTCGCGAGCGCGGTGCCGGCGGCGGCCCAGATCGTCTGCGAGGCGCCGGGCAGCAGCCCGTCCCGCAGCAGCCGCGCCGCGAGGAACTCCTCCTCGTCCTGCCGGGTGATCCCCGCGGCGACGGCCAGCTTCCGCAGGTCGGGGAAGAGCCGGGCGTAGGGGACCAGCCCGGCGGCGAAGCCCGCGCAGATCACCTCGCGGAACCGTGCGTGCGCCTGGCCGGGCGGGAGATGCCCGGCGAGCGTCTTGGCGTAGTCGCGAAGGGCGGTCGCGGCCACCACGCCCGCGGGGACGAACTCCAGGAACAGCGCGTGCAGCCGTTCCACGTCCCGCAGGCTCTCGTCGTCCTTCTCGACCTTGCGGGCCTGGGTGAAGGACCAGGTGGCGAGCTCCGTCGCCGTGTCCGACGCGTCCGCGGCCGTGAACGCGCGGCACGCCTCCTCGAAGAAGCCGATCCGGTCCGCCGCGGGCAGCGGCCGGGCCAGTGTGGTCAGGGCCGACTTGAGCTTGCGCGGATGGCCGGATCCGGCGCTCGCGGCGAGAGCGGCCAGCTCCGGGGCGTGGGGGGAGGTGCTCACCGGAACGATCTTAGTGTTCGGACGAACGTGGGCCCTGAACATCGGACGTTGGATGTCCTATGTCAAGTACCATGGACCGCATGACGGAGAGGCCGGGTCGGCGCGTTCTCGCCCGGCGTACGGGAGAGCTGCTCCAGCAGGAGATCATGCAGTTGATCCTCGACCGGGGCCTGCGCCCGGGCGATCCGCTGCCGACCGAGAACGACCTGATGGACGACCTCGGCGTCAGCCGCAACTCGGTGCGCGAGGCACTGAAGGCGCTGCGGGCGCTCGACATCGTAGAGGTCAGGCACGGGCACGGGACGTACGTGGGCAAGCTGTCGCTCACGCCGCTGGCGGACGGGCTCACCTTCCGTACGCTGCAGGGCTCGGAGAACGACGTGCGGGCCCTCGGCGAGATCCTGGAGGTGCGGGAGGCGCTGGAGGCCGGCCTGATCCGGCGGGTGGCGGCCACCATCCCCGACGAGGACCTCGCCGCGCTCGACGCCGCCGTCCGGAAGATGGACGCCAAGGCGCGCGCGGGCGAGCCGTTCCCCGACGAGGACCGCGAGTTCCACGAGCTCCTCTACCGGTCGCTCGGCAACACCCTCGTCCCGCAGCTGCTCGGGGTCTTCTGGAACGTCTTCGACCGGGTCGCCCAGGTCCGCGGCTGGAACCACGACCCCTCGCCGATCGGGACCGTCCGCCGGCACCGGGCGATCGTGGCGGCGCTGCGGCGGCATGACGTGGAGGAGGCCGAGCAGGCTCTGGCCCGCCACTTCCGCACCATCGACAGCCGGGTGGAGAAGGCCGCGCGCCGCCGCTGAACGGCGGCCGGCGCGGCGGGCGCGCCGGTGTCAGAGGAGCCCGGCCTCGGTCAGGTGCTCGGCCACCCGCGCGGTCTCTTCGGCGTCGAGGGGGATCTGCGGAGGCGCGGTGGTGGGGTGGTCGATGACGCCCCGCAGGTGGAGGGCCGCCTTGAAGGCGCCCAGCGCGGAGGAGCCGCCGCCCATGCGCGACCTGGCGACCTTCACCAGGTCGTAGAGGCGGAAGAGACGTTCCTGCTCGTCGCGGGCCGTGGTCCAGTCGCCCTTGGAGGCGGCGTGGAAGAGCCGGGTGTAGCCGTGCGGGTCGATGTTGCCCAGGCCGGGCACGACGCCGTCCGCGCCCATCCACAGGGCGGTGTCGACGGTGAGCTCCGAGCCGGTGAGCACCGAGAACGACGCGATGCCGCGGTCGCGGCGGCCCAGCAGGACCTCGCGCAGCGCGGCCTCGTTGCCGCTGGAGTCCTTGATGCCGGCGAGCACGCCCTCGGCGGCCAGGTCCAGCACCAGGGCGGCGTCCAGCTTGGTGTGGACGGAGACCGGCAGGTCGTAGGCGTAGAGGGGGACGCCCGCGCGGGCGGCGATCGTCCGGAAGTGCACGGCGATCTCGGCGGGGGAGGTGAGCGTGTAGAAGGGGGCGGTGGCGACGAGGGCGTCGGCGCCCGCGGCCACGGCCGCGCGGACGTGGTCCAGGACGCGGGGCGTGGTCATGTCGATGACACCGGCGAGGACCGGGACCCGCCCGGCGACGTGGCCGACGACGGTGTCGAGCACGGTGCGGCGGTGCCCGTCGGTGAGGAAGGCGGTCTCCGAGGAACTGCCCAGGACGAACAGGCCGTCGACGCCGCCGTCCAGCAGGTGGTCCACCAGGCGCGTGAGGGAGGCGGTGTCGACCTCGTGTGCGGGGGTGAGAGGCGTGCACACCGGGGGGATGACGCCGGACGCCGCGGTGGCGATGGTCATGAACGCTCCTGTGCTTGGCTGATCAGTTCGAGGTCGGTCGCGCCCTTGGGCACCGGGTGATGGCAGCGGAACAGGTGGCCTTCGTCGCGTTCCGGGGCGGGCATCTCGGCGGCGCAGGCGTCGTCGGCCCTCCAGCAGCGGGTGCGGAACGGGCAGCCGGACGGCGGCCGGGTCGCCGACGGCACCGGGCCCTCCAGCGGAATCGGGTCGATGGGCGACAGCAGGCCGGGCGCGGCGGAGAACAGCGCCCGGGTGTAGGGGTGGCGGGCGCGGGCGGGCACCGCGTCGGCCGTGGTCTCCTCCACGATCCGCCCGAGGTACATGGTGACGACCCGGTCGCTCATCCGGCGCACCGTCTGGATGTCGTGGGAGACGAACACCATGGCCAGCTCCAGCCGGCTCTGCAGGTCCAGCAGCAGGTTGAGGATCTGCGCGCGGACCGAGACGTCGAGCGCGCTGGTGGGCTCGTCGGCCACCAGGAGGCGGGGGCCGAGCGCGAGGGCGCGGGCGATCGCCACGCGCTGGCGCTGGCCGCCGGAGATCTGGCTCGGCAGCAGGTCGGCGACGCTCGCGGGCAGGCCGACCAGGGAGAGCAGTTCGCGGACGCGGTCGTCGCGTTCGCGCGGGGTGCCCCTGCCGTGCACGTCGAGCGGGTCGCGCAGCACCTTGCGGACGGGCAGGCGGCGGTTGAGCGCGGTGGCCGGGTCCTGGAAGACCATGCCGATGCTCGACCCGATCGCGGCCCGGCGTTCCCGGGCGGGCATGGACCAGATGTCGCGTCCGGTGAAGCGGACCGTGCCCGCGGTGGGTTTCTCCAGGCCGACGAGGACTCGGGCCAGGGTGGACTTGCCGCACCCGGACTCGCCCACGACGCCGACGGTCTCGCCCGGCTCGACGGTGAGGTCCGCCCCGGTGAGGGCGTGGACGCGGTCGCGGGAGAACACGCCGCCCGAGCGCGCCTTGTAGACCACGTGGACGTCGGCCAGCTCGGCGAGGGGCCGGGCCTCGGGCCGCCGGGGGAGCTCTTCTCGGGTGTTCATCGCGGCTCCTCGGGGGCGGCGGGCGCGGCCACGGGGACCTGGACGGGCTCGGCGGGGTGGTGGCAGGCCACCGCGTGGTTCGGGGCGCGCTCGTGGAGGACGGGCTCGTCGGTCCAGCACACGTCCGTGGCCATCGCGCAGCGGTCGGCGAAGCGGCAGCCGTCCGGGAAGCCTGCGGGGGCGGGCACCACGCCGCGGATCTGGGCGAGGCGTTCGGCGCCGGTCTCCAGCGACAGCACCGAGCCCAGCAGGCCGCGGGCGTAGTGGTGGGCGGGCGCGCCGACCACGGCGGGCGTGACACCGGTCTCGACGATCCGCCCGCCGTACATCACCATGACCCGGTCGGTCACGTCCGCCACCAGCGCCAGGTCGTGCGAGACCAGGACGAGGGCGAAGCCGAGTTCCGCGCGCAGCCTCAGCAGCAGCTCGATGACCTGGGCCTGGACGGTCACGTCGAGCGCGGTGGTCGGCTCGTCCGCGATGATCAGCTTGGGGTCGCGGGACAGCGCCATCGCGATCAGCACCCGCTGCCGCTGCCCGCCCGACAGCTCGTGCGGGTAGGAGCGCAGGGTCCGCGCCGGGTCGAGGCCCACCAGCTCCAGCAGCTCCGCCGGGGTGCGCCGGCCGCCGCGCCGGACGAGCTGCTTGAGCTGCGACTTCACGGTCATCGCCGGGTTCAGCGAGGACAGCGCGTCCTGGTAGATCATCGCCATGTCGTGGCCGAGCAGCCTGCGCCGCGACGACCAGGGCAGGGCGAGCAGGTCGCGTCCGGCGAAGACGATCTCGCCCTCGACGCGCGCCCGGCGCGGCTGCAGGCCCATGATCGTGAGGGCGGTGAGCGACTTGCCGCTGCCGGACTCGCCGACCAGGCCGAGCACCTCGCCGGGACGGACGTCGAAGGAGACCCCGTCGACGATGCTCACGCCGTCGTGGCGGCCCTGGATCGAGACGGTCAGGTTCCGCACGCTCAGGACAGGGTCGCCCTGGGGCAGCGGCCGGGCGCGTTCGGCGAGACGGCGCGCGGCCTCCTCCAGACCGGCCAGCGGCACGTCCTGGCCCGGGCCGGGGACGGGTGCGGGACGGCGGGCCGCCTCCGGCCTCGCGGTAGGGGCGTCTCGGCGTTCGGCGGGGGCGGCCCAGGCGTCGGAGATGCCCTCGGCGAGGACGTTCAGCGCCAGCACCGTGACCAGGATGAGCAGGCCGGGGAACAGGGTGGCCCACCAGCCGCCCACCAGGACCATGTTCCGGCCGTCGGCGATGACGTTCCCCCAGGACGGGTCCGGGGGCCGCACGCCCGCCCCGATGAACGACAGCGACGCCTCGAACACGATCGCGTCGGCGACCATCACCGTGCAGAACACCAGGATCGGCGCGGCGCAGTTCACCGCCACGTGCTTGATCAGGATGTGCGGGGCGCGGGCGCCGATGACGCGTTCGGCGGCGACGTAGTCCTCGCCGTACTGGGCCAGCACGTTCGCGCGCACCACCCGCGCCACCGACGGCATGTTCAGGAACGCGATCGTCGCCACCAGCACCGGGACGCTGCCGCCGAACACGGCCACCAGGACGGCGGCGAGGGCGATGCCGGGGAAGGCCATGATGACGTCGAGCGTCCGCATGGCCGTCTCGTCCGCCCATCTGCGGGACGTCGCGGCGACGGCGCCGACCGCGGCGCCGGCCAGCAGCGCCAGCGCCGTCGCGCCCAGCCCGATGATCAGCGACCAGCGGGCCCCGTACAGCAGCCGGGTGAGGATGTCGCGGTTGGCGCTGTCCAGGCCCATCCAGTGCGCGGCGCTGGGGCCGCCGCCCCCGGCCTCCTGGGTGTAGGGGGAATGCGGGGTCAGCAGCGGGGCGAGGACGGCGGCCACGGCGATCGCCACGACGATGCCGAGGGCGATCCAGGAGGCCGTGTTCAGCCGCCGGAACGCGACGTCCCCCCTGGAAAGCCGCTCGGCGAGTCCGCGGCGCATCATGAGGCGCTCCTGAGACGGGGGTTGACCAGCAGGTAGAGGATGTCGATGACGAGGTTCAGCACGACGAAGCCGGTCGCGATGGTCAGCACCACGCCCTGCACCACGGCCGGGTCGCCGTTGCGCACCCCGTTGATCATGAGTTGCCCCATGCCGGGCAGCGCGAAGATCGTCTCGATGACGACCGCGCCGCCGAGCAGGTAGCCGACCCGCAGGCCCAGCACGGTCAGCGGGGTGATCAGCGCGTTGCGCAGCACGTTGCGGCCGACCACGACGATCGGCGGCAGGCCGCTGCCGATGGCGGTGCGCACGTAGTCCCGGTCGAGTTCCTCGACCATCGAGGTGCGGATGACACGGGTCAGGTAGGCGGCCACGGGCAGCGACAGCGCGAACGCCGGGAGGGTCAGCGAACGCAGCCAGCCGCCGAGGCCGTCCACCGGATTGATGTAGCCGCCGGTCGGGAACCAGCCGAGGTCGACCGCCAGGTACTGGATCATCAGCAGCGCCAGCCAGAACGCGGGCGCGGCCACCCCGAACAGCGACACCAGGCGGATCGCCTGGTCGGGCCAGCGGTCCCGGAACAGCGCCGCGGTGACGCCGAGCACCAGCGACAGCACCACCGCGATGAGCACGCCGTACAGGGTGAGCTGGAGCGTCAGCGGCAGCGCGGTCAGCACCGAGTCGCGCACCGGCGCCTTGGTGAGCACGCTGGTGCCCATGTCGCCCTGGACGAGGTCGCCCACGAACCGCACGTAACGCAGTGGCAGCGGATCGAGGAGGCCGTTCTCCTCCTGGAACGCGCGGATCTGCTCCTGCGTGGGGTTGGCCCCCTGGAAGTAGGCGTACTCCGGCTTGCTGTCGGAGAACCGCATCACGATGAACACCAGCAGGCTGACGCCCAGCAGCAGCGGTATCAGGATCAGCGTGCGCTGCACGAGCATTCGGACGAGGATCGCCACCGCGCACCCCCTTGGACCTCGGAGACAGCAGGGATCGTGGACGGGGCCGTCAGAGGCGGCGCGCCTGGAGGAGGTTGACGCCCGGGTACGCCTGGGCCCGCACCCCGGTGAGCTTCTTGGGGTCCCACGCGGTCATCAGCTCGGTGTGCACCACCGGGTAGAGGACGGCCTGCTCGGCGATGATGTCGATGTAGGCGCGGACGAGTTCGCGCTTCCTGGCCGGGTCGGGCTCGCGGGTGGCCTCGTCCATCTTGGCGAACAGGTCCTTGGCCTCGGCGGTGCCGTCCCACTTGGTGTACTTCATCCAGGTGCCGCCGGAGGTGTAGTTGTAGCGCAGGATCAGGTCGGCGTCGAGGCCGAACTGGTTGGGGTTCGAGGCGGCGGCCACCACCTGGTAGGACTGCGACTGGTCCATCTTGGTGAACAGCGCGCTGGTGTCCTGCGGCTCCAGCGTGGTCTTGACGCCGATCGCCGACCAGGAGTTGGTGATCGTGGGCAGGCACTCGACGATCCAGCTCAGGTTGACCGCCATCAGGTTGATGGTCAGGTTCGTCACCCCGGCCTCGGCGAGCAGCGCCCTGGCCTTGGCCGGGTCGTGCGAGTAGACGGTCCTGGCCCTGGCGTACGACGGGTTCTGCTCGTTGAGGAAGCTGGTCGCCGGCGTGCCGTGGCCCTTCAACCCCACGTTGATCATCGTCTTGGTGTCGATGGCGTACAGCAGCGCCTGGCGGACCCGGACGTCGTCGAACGGCTTCTGCCGGGTGTTGAACATCAGGAACATGTGGTTCATGCCCTTGCCGCCCTCGACCGTCAGCCCGGCCCCGCGCAGCTGCTCGATGTTGGCGAACGGCACGTTGTCGGCGATCTGCGCCTCGGCGGCGCCGCCGGAGACCTTGGCGACCCGGGCCGACGCCTCCACGATCGACAGCCAGTTCATCCGCTTGACCAGCGGCTTGCGCGGCCCGTTGTAGTCGGCGAACGCCTCGAAGGAGGTGTTGGACTTGGGGTTGTGCGCGGTCATCCGGTACGGGCCCGAACCGACCGCCTTGCCCTTGGCCGCCGCGTCCCAGCCGCCCGGCACGCCGAACACGTGCTTCGGCATGATCTTGGCGATGGTCAGCCGGGGCAGCGCGTCCGGGAACGGGAACTTCAGCACCAGCTCGACGGCGTTGGCGCCCGCCCTGCGCACCTCCTTGAGCCAGGTGGCGAAGAAGGAGTACGTCAGCCGCTTGGCCTTCTCGTCCAGGATGGCCTCGAAGGTGAACAGCACGTCGTCGACGGTGACGGGCCTGCCGTCGTGCCACTTGGCGCCGGGCCGCAGCTCGAACCGCCAGGTGGTCGCGGAGGGGTCGGCGGGCAGCGCGGTGGCCAGCGCCGGGTAGGGCGCGCGGGTGATCGGGTCGGTGTCGACCAGGCCCTCGTAGATGTGGTTGTTGCCCGCCATCGCGAACGCCGACGCCGTCATGGTCGGGTCCCAGGTCTGGTCGTTGCCGTAGCCGATCACGGCGGTGATCAGGTCCTTGTCCTTGCCGGCGCCGCTCGACCCGGTCGAGGCCGGGCCGCTGCACGCCGACAGCGTGGCGGTGACGGCCGCGGCGGCGCCGAGCGTTCCGGTGTAGCGCAGAAAGTCCCGGCGGCCGATGGCGGGCCGGGGAACCGACGAGCTCACGATGCCTCCTGGTGGGGGGTGGGCAGGCGGATGCGGAGTCTCACCTTTGGGACAAGGGACATCGGACGTCCTACGTCTTGGGACTGTGAGGCTAGAGTCGGGTTCTCTCCCCGGTCAAGGGCCCGGCGGCCTGATCCGATCACGATCTGGCTCTTGTCGACGGGACGTAGGACGTCCAACATTGGATGTCCCGGCCGCTCCTCGACCACCCCCGGAGGGCACCACATGACGTCCGCGACCACGAGGGCGATGCTCGCCTTGTCGCTCCTGGGCTCGCTCGCCGCCGCCCCGGCGCCGCCCGCCGCCGCCTCGGCGGCCCGCCCGTTCATCGACGAGCAGGTCCTCTTCAGGCAGGGGGACTTCGGTTACGCCTGCTTCCGCATCCCGGCGGTCGTCCGCGCCGCGGACGGCACCGTCCTCGCCTTCGCCGAGGGACGGGTCAAGGACTGCGGTGACGACGAGGACATCGACCTGGTGCTGCGCCGCTCGTCCGACGGCGGACGCACCTGGGGCCCGCTCCAGGTGATCTCCGAGGGCAACGGCTCCACCCACGGCAACCCGGTGCCGATCGTCGACCGGCGGCGCGCCGGACGCGTCGTCCTGGTGAGCACCCGCAACGGCCCCGAGCCCTGCCCCAACGGCTGCGACCGCGACCCGTACGTGCAGGTCAGCGACGACAACGGCGCCACCTGGTCGGCGCCCCGCGAGATGACCGAGGGCAAGCGGCCCGAGTGGAACTTCTGGTACGCGACGGGTCCGATGCACGGCATCCAGCTCACCCGCGGCCCGCACGCCGGACGGCTCGTCGTCGGCGCCAACCACGAGAGTTACGACCGCGCCGGCGGGCCGCACGTCTACGGCACCCACCTGCTCTACAGCGACGACGGCGGCCTGACCTGGCACATCGGCGCCCAGAGCGCCTTCGACGACGGCACGATCATCGCCCAGGAGGTCACCGTCGTCGAACGGACCGACGGGAAGGTCTACGCGCTCGCCCGCGAACGCGGCACCGACCCCGGGCACCGCGCCTACGCGGTGAGCAGCGACGGCGGCGAGACGTTCGACCGCCCCTTCCGGACCCTGGACCTGCCCATGCCGGACGTGCAGGCGTCCACGCTGCGCCTGCACGCGCGCGACGAGGGGGACGCGACAAACCGCATCCTGGTGTCGTCCCCCGCGCACCCCGTGGCGCGGGAGGCCATGGCGGTGCGTTCCTCCTACGACGAGGGCCGCACCTGGCAACCCTGGACCAAGGGCAAGGTCTTCTGGTGGGGCCCGTCGGCCTACTCCGACATGGTGAAACTCGGCGAGGACGAGGTCGGCCTCTACTACGAGGCGGGCACGTCCACGCCCTACGAGACCATCCGCTGGGCCCGCTTCAACGAGGCCTACCTGGCCACCCCCAACGGCACCCCGCCCGGTATCCCCGGGCCGCCCGCGCCGGGACCGAAGACCCCGGACTCCTCGCCCCACCGCAACGACGCCTACGTCAGGGGCGGAGCGGCCACGGCACCCGGCCGCTTCGGCAAGGGCCTGGCCCTGGACGGCGTGGACGACCGCGTGGAGGTGCCGTTCGACCGGTCGATCGACGTCGGCGGCGGCGACTTCACCATGACGACCTGGTTCCGCTACACCGACACCACCGGGTCGCACGCCCTCCTGTGGGCCTACCGGACGGGCAGCGGCACCACCCCGCAACTGTGGCTGCGCGCCGAACCCGGCGCCGGCCGCATCCGCGCGCTGGTCATGGTCGACCGGTTCAACATCACCGTCCAGTCGGCGAGCGCCTACAACGACGGCCAGTGGCACCACGCGGCCCTGCGCCGGGCCGGCGGACGGCTCGGCCTGTGGATCGACGGCGCCGAGGTCGCCTCGGCCGCGGTCCCGCCGGGCTCGGTCACCGAGGGCAAGGAGTTCGGCGTGGACGGCATCCACGTCGGCCAGCGTCTCGACGGCGTCGACCGGTTCCGTGGCACCCTCGACGACGTGCGCGTCTACCGGCGCGCGCTGTCCCCGGCGGAACTCGACCGGGTCCGGTCGGGCGACCGGCCGTCCGCGTCCCGGCTCGGCCTCTGGCTCTCCATGGAGGACATCGCATGACGATCATGTTCGGCGGCGACTACAACCCGGAGCAGTGGCCGCCCTCCGTCTGGGCCGAGGACATGAAGCTGATGGTCGAGGCCGGGGTCTCGCTCGTCTCGGTGGGCATCTTCTCCTGGGCGAGCGTCGAGCCGCGGCCCGGCGAGTACGACTTCGGCTGGTTCGACCAGGTCATGGACAACCTGGCCGACCACGGCATCGGCGCCTGCCTGGCCACGATGACCGCGTCCCCGCCGCCCTGGCTCTCGCGGCTGCATCCCGAGATGCTGCCCGTCCGCGCCGACGGCACCAAGCTGTGGCCGGGTGCGCGCCAGCACTACTGCCCGTCCAGCCCCGTCTACCGCGAGCACGCCCGCCGCCTCGCCGAGCAGGTGGCGGGCCGTTACGCCGCCCATCCCGCGCTGCGGCTCTGGCACATCGGCAACGAGTACGGCTGCCACGTCCGCCAGTGCTACTGCGAGGTGTCGGCGGCCGACTTCCGGCGCTGGCTGCGGGAGCGCTACGGCGACATCGACGCGCTCAACCGGGCCTGGTCCACGGCGTTCTGGTCGCAGCGCTACGACGACTGGGAGGAGATCAACCCGCCCCGCACCACGCCCACGTTCGTCAACCCGGCGCACCGGCTGGACTTCGAGCGGTTCAGCGACGACGCGATCCTGGCCTGCTACCTGCTCGAACGCGACGCCGTCCGGCGGCACTCGCCGGAGGTGCCGGTCACCACCAACTTCACCGGCCTGGTGCACAAGCCGATCGACTCCTTCCGATGGGCCGCCGAACAGGACGTGGCCAGCCTCGACAGCTACCCCGACCCCTACGACCCCCGCGCGCACGTCGACGCCGCGTTCGCCTACGACCTGATCCGCTCCGCACGCTCGGGCCGGCCGTGGATGCTGATGGAGAACGCGCCGAGCGCGGTCAACTGGCGTCCGCGCAACGCGCCGAAACCACCCGGCACCATGCGCCTGTGGTGCTGGCAGGCCGTCGCGCAGGGCGCCGACGCCGTGATGTTCTTCCAGTGGCGTCAGGCCGCCGGGGGCGCGGAGAAGTTCCACTCCGCGATGGTCCCGCACGGCGGCCCCGACACCCGGACGCACCGGGAGATCCGCGCCCTGGGCGCCGAACTGGCGGCCGTCCCCGAGCTCGCGGGCACCCGCGTGCGCGCCGACGTGGCGATCCTGCACGACTGGGACAGCTGGCGCGCCGTCGAGGGAGACGCCCACCCCGCCCCCATCGACCTCCTGGACGCCCACCGCGCCCACTACGCGCCCCTCTTCGACTCCCACGTGACCTGCGACGTCGTCCCGCCGACCGCCGACCTGTCGGCGTACCGGCTGGTGGTCGTCCCGAACCTGTACCTGATGCCCGGCGACGTCGGCGCCCGCCTCACCCGCTACGTCGAGGACGGCGGGCACCTGCTCGTGTCGTTCTTCTCCGGCATCGTCGACGAGTCCGAACGCGTCCACCCGGGCGCCTATCCGGCACCCCTGCGCGACGTGCTCGGCCTGCGCGTCGAAGAGTTCTGGCCCCTCGACGAGCCGACGCACATCGACCTGGGCGGCGAACGCCACGAAGCCGCCATCTGGTCCGAATGGATCGACCTGGAGGGCGCCCAGCCCATCGCCACCTTCACCGAGGGCCCGCTCGGCGGCCGCCCGGCCGTCACCCGCCACGCATACGGCGACGGCATCGCCTGGTACCTGGCCACCCGCCCCGGCCCGACGGCCATGCGCCGGCTCCTGGACCGCGCCCGTGCGGACGCCGAGGTCGACCCCGTCCTTCCCGGCCTGCCCTCGGGCGTCCAAGCCGTCGTACGTCGCGGCCCGGAGCACCGTTACCTCTTCCTCCTCAACCACGGCACCGAGCGCGCCTCCGTCCCTCTCCCGGAACCCGCCACCGACCTCCTAGGAGACCCCTCCCGCCCCGTCCACACCGTCGATTTGGCCCCGCGCGCAGTAGCGGTCCTGCGTCACCCCCGAGACTGATCGACGGTTCCGTCCCACTGCCAGCTCTTCAGGACCTCGATGACGCTGGCGTAGCTGTCGGAGCCGTGTCCCGCGGCCTTGGCTCGTTCCATGAAGTCCTTCAGCAGTTCGGGCAGCGCGTTGTCGACGCCGCGGGCCGCCGCGGCGTGGATGAGGTGGTCGATGGCCGCGATCTGCACGTCGACGGTGGCGTCGTCGCCCGGGTAGCGGCCGGCGTCCACCTGCGGCGCGTACGTGGTCAGGAACCGGTTCACGGTGCCCAGCCAGCGGATCGCGATCGGGGTGAACGCGGTGGCCGCGGTCCTCTCCGCGCCGACCAGCGCGGTGCCGTGCAGCCAGCCGGTCATGGTGGACCACATCAGGCCGAGCAGCGCGGCGTCGTAGAGGGACGCCAGGCCGGGGTCCTCGCCCAGGTACAGGGGGTCGCCCAGCGCCGCCAAGGTCGGACGGCAGGTCTCGAAGACGGCCGGCGCGCCGCTGTAGAGGATCATCACCTCGGGGCTGCCGACGCCGGGCGGGGTGGTCATGATCGCGCCGTCGAGGTAGCCGGCGTCCTGGGCGCGGAACCACGCGACGGCCTCGTGCGCCTGCTCCGGCGCGCCCGAGGTGAGGTTGACCAGGGTCCGTCCCGCGAGGGCGCCGGCGGCCGGTTCCAGGACGCCGCGCAGCGCCGCGTAGTCCAGGACGCAGGCGATGGTGAGCGGGCTGGCCGCGATCGCCTCCTCGACCGTCGCGGCCAGGCGCGCGCCCTTGGCGACCAGCGGTTCGGCCTTGGCCGCCGAGCGGTTCCACACGGTGGTCGGGTGGCCCCGGTCCAGCAGCGCGGCGGCCAGCGCCGAGCCCATCGAGCCGAGCCCGAGCACGGTCACGGCCGGGGAATCGGAAGTCATGGCACTCCTCCTGTACGTCCGCGCGATGGCGGTCGATTCGCGTACAGGGGCAACGCTCGCAGCGCGCGGCGGACGGCAACAGTGACACTGGTGACGGTCACCACCAAATTCCTGCCATACTCCCCCGATATGAGCGCGAGATCCGTCGCCGTGGTCGTGACCGAGGAGATCGAGGTCCCGTCCTGGGGCCTCTACGAGCTGAGCATCCCCTGCACCGTCTTCGGCAAGGCGCAGGCCGACCTCGCCGACCCCTGGTACGACCTGCGGCTGTGCGGTGACGGAGCGGCGGCGCGGAACACCGCGGCCACCGGCCTCGCGGTGCGCACTCCCTACGGGCTCGACGACCTCGCCGACGCGGACACCGTCATCGTCCCCTCGGTCCCCGACCCCTGTGTCGAGGAGGACAGGCCGCTGCCGCCGGACCTGATCAGCGCGCTGCGCAGCGCCTACGACGCGGGCGCCCGCATGGTCTCGCTGTGCACGGGCGCGTTCGCGCTCGCCGAGGCCGGAATCCTGGACGGGCGCCGCGCCACGGCCCACTGGATGCACACCGCCCAGCTCGCCGAGCGCTACCCGAGGGTCCACGTCGACGACTCGGTGCTGTACGTGGACGACGGTGACGTGCTCACCAGCGCCGGCCTGACCGCCGGCCTCGACCTGTGCCTGCACCTGGTGCGCCGCGACCACGGCGCGCACGTCGCCAACCAGCTGGCCCGCCGGATGGTGGTGCCCGCCCACCGCGCCGGCGGCCAGGCGCAGTTCATCGACCTGTCCGTCCCCGGCACCGACGACGAAGGGCTGGGCCCCGTACTGGACTGGGCCCGAGCCAACCTGGACCGCCCTCTCACGGTCGAAGACCTGGCCGAACGCGCCGCGATGAGCCCCCGGACGTTCTACCGGCGCCTCCAGGCCGCCACCGGCACGACACCCCTTCAGTGGCTCCTCAACCAGCGCCTCGCCCGAGCACAGAACCTGCTGGAAGCCACAGACCTCCCCATCGAGAAGATCGGGGAACTGACCGGCCTCGGCACGGCCAACAACCTCCGCCACCACTTCCTTCGCCACGTCGGCGTGTCACCGAGCGCCTACCGCAAGGCGTTCCCCCGAAGAGTGGCCTGAGGTCGCCCCACGGGGGCCGCCTCGGGAGCGGTCAGTGCGGGACCGGGGTGAAGTCGCGCGACGCGATGAAGGAGGGCCGCGGACCGGGCGCGGCGAACGGCTCGACCAGGGTGTTCTCCACACTGTTGAACACCACGAAGATGTTCGACCTCGGGAACGGCGTGATGTTGTTGCCCGATCCGTGCATGGTGTTGGCGTCGAACCACAGCGCCGAACCGGCCGTGCCGGTGAACTGCTCGATGCCGTGGGCCTCGGCCAGCCGCGTGATGTCCTTCCTGCTCGGCACACCGACCCGCTGGTCCCGCAGCGACTCCCTGTAGTGGTCGGCGGGCGTCGCGCCGAGGCACGGCACGAACGTACGGTGCGAGCCCGGCATCAGCAGCAGCCCGCCGTTGTAGGGCAGGTTGTCCGTGAGGGCCAGCGACATGCTCACCGCGCGGGGGAGCGGCATGCCGTCCTCGGCGTGCCAGGTCTCGAAGTCCGAATGCCAGTAGAAGCCCGTGCCGGTGAAACCGGGCATGTAGTTGACCCGGCTCTGGTGGACGTAGACCTCCGAGCCCAGCAGCCGCCGCGCGCGGCCGGCGACCCGGGGATCGCGGATCAGGTCGCCGATCGCGGGGCTGAGCTCGTGCACCGCGAAGATGGACCTGACCTCCGCGGACTCCTTCTCCACGACGACCCGCTCGTCGGCCCTCAGCGCCCGGTCCTCGGTGAGCCGCCGCACCTCCCGCAGGAACTCCTCCACCTCGGACGGGTCGAGCAGGTCCTCGACGACCGAGTACCCGCGGGCCTCGTGCGCGGCCAGTGCGGCGTCCGGCGGTCCGCCGCCGGCGCTCGGCCAGACCGCCGGCTCGCCGCGCACGATCGGCTCGGCGGCCCGGGCGAGCCGGGTCGGATAGCGGTCCTCGGTCCTGGTGTCGTTCGCCGTCATGGTCGCCTCCTCACCGATCGGCCGCCCGCGTCAGGAGCGGATACACGCCGTCCTCGTCATGGACCTCCGAACCCGTGAGCGGGGGAGTGAACACGCAGATCGCGCGCATCCGCGTGCGCGGCAGCAACCGGTGCCGCTCGTGGCCGTCCAGCAGGTACAGGGAGCCCGGGGACAGGTGGTGCACCTCACCGGTCTCCTTGTCCAGCAACTCGCCGTCGCCCTCCACGACGAAGACCGCCTCGACGTGGTTGGCGTACCAGAAGTCGTTGACCGTGCCCGCCTCCAGCGTGGTCTCGTGCAGGGAGAACCCGACGTTCTCCTGGGCGAGCACGACTCTCCTGCTGCGCCAGTTCCGGGTTCGTACGTCCCGGTCCGTGCCGGTGACGTCGTGCACCGATCGGACGATCATCCCAGTGCTCCCTCCACGGATTCGGTGAGCAGGGCCAGTCCCTGGTCCAGCTCGTCGCGGGTCACGGTCAACGGCGGCATGAGCTTGACGACCTCGCCGTCCGGGCCGGACGTCTCCACGAGCAGTCCGCGCTCGAACGCGCCCCGGCACACCCGCCTCGCCAACTGTCCGCTCGGCAGTGCCAGGCCGCGCGCCAGGCCCCTGCCCTTGACCTTCATGGGGATCTCGGGGTGCGCCTGTGCGACCTCGGTGAGCACTCTGGCGACGTGCTCGCCCTTGGCCAGCGTGCTCTTCTCCAGCTCGTCGTCCCGCCAGTAGGTGCGCAGCGCCTCGGCCGACGCGACGAACGCCGGGTTGACCCCGCGGAAGGTCCCGTTGTGCCGGCCCGGCTCCCAGACGTCCAGCTCCGGCTTCACCAGCGTGAGCGCCAGGGGCAGGCCGTAACCGCCGATGGACTTGGACAGGCAGACGATGTCCGGCTGGACGGCGGCCGGTTCGAAACTGAAGAACGGGCCGGTGCGGCCGCAGCCCATCTGCACGTCATCGACGATCAGCAGGATCGCGTGGCGCTCGCAGAGCCGGGCGAGCCCGCGCAGCCACTCGATCCGCGCGGGCGTGAGGCCGCCCTCACCCTGCACCGTCTCGACGATGACGGCGGCGGGCAGGTCGAGCCCGCTGCCGCTGTCGGTGAGCAGCCGTTCGAGGAGGGCGAAGTCCGGAATCCGCCCGTCGACGTAGCCGTCGTAGGGGATCAGCGTCGTGTGCTGGAGCGGAACCCCCGCGGCGTCGCGCTTGGCGGCGTTGCCCGTCACCGACAGCGCGCCGAGCGTCATGCCGTGGAACGCGTTGGTGAAACCGACGACCAGGGAGCGGCCGGTGACCGTACGGGCCAGCTTCAACGCCGCCTCGACGGCGTTGGCGCCGCCCGGACCAGGGAACATGACCTTGTAGCGCAGCCCTCGGGGCTCCAGCACCAGGTCGCGCAGCGTCCACAGGAAGTCCCGCTTCGCCGCGGTCTTCATGTCCAGGCCCTGGGTGACTCCGTCGCGTTCGAGGTAGGCGATGAGGGCGCGCTTGAGCACCGGATTGTTGTGCCCGTAGTTGAGGGCGCCGGCGCCGGCGAAGAAGTCCAGGTACGCGCGGCCGTCCTCGTCGTAGAGGCGGCTTCCGGAGGCCCGGTCGAAGGTCGCCGGCCAGCCCCTGCAGTAGCTGCGCACGTTCGATTCGAGTGTCTCGAAGATATCCACGATGTCCTCGTCCGGGGTGATGGGAGCGCGGCACGGCGCTCCGCCCGCGGGCTCAGTCCGGAACCGCGGCTCCGGCCGGCGTCAGCGGGCCGATGCGGAACAGGTCCTCGTCGTCGTGGGCGTCGGCGAAGTGTTCGGGACGGAACAGCGGCGACCGGTCCACGGACGCGTTCCGGCGGGCCGCGAGCGCGGTGAACAGCGCGATCGAGGCCTGGTTGTCCGCGGCGATGGTGGTCTCCAGGTGCGTCACCCCGGCGTCCGCGGCACGGCGGACGACGTCGTCCAGCAGCGCGCTCGCGACGCCCAGGCCGCGGTGCGCCGCGTCCACGGCGATCTGCCAGATCATCAGGGTGCCGGCCGCACGCGGCCGCACGTAACCGATGACGAAGCCGACCACCGTCTCCCCCATTCTGGCGACGGCCGATGTGTCCGCGAAGTCACGGCACCACAGCGCGTACGAGTACGAGGAGTTCAGGTCCAACTCGGCACAGTCCCGCGCCACGCGCCACATCCCGGCACCGTCCGACACGGCCGGCGCCCCGATGCGCACTCCCCGCGCATCCGCGGATCGGCCGCGCGTACCGTCCCCCAGCCGCTCCACGTCGTTCCCCCCTTCGCGGCACCGTGTCGTGGCGGACGGTGCCGGCTTGCCCCCGTGCCCCGGTCCGAGCGACGCCCCCTCGCAACACCCGGGCCGAGCTCCCTGAGCGGCTTTGTCCCGAATTACCCGCTCAGTCCCCGCGCACACCTGCACCGACCAGGTCAGACACCCACGCAGCCTCCTCCCGAACCGTCCCGCGCCCCCGGAACGCGCCGCACCCCCCGCGACCCAAGGCGACCATCAAAACGACCCACTCACCGCCCCACGCCCGGCACCATGCCACGCAATGGGCCACAACACCCGCCGACCCGAACGCGACCGCCGACCGCACTCGATGTCAGCCCACCCTGCTCGACGTGTACCCGAATACCCCCTGGCGAGCGCCACCAGCCGACTACAACAGGCACCCCACCCCGCTGCGGCGTACCGCACCGACCTCGCCCCGGGCCCCGGTCGCCGTAGGCGCTGAAAGGTCAATACCGCTCGGGTTCCCCGCCGTCGGAAGAGAGTGACGCGACGTCGGACACCCGCTGGAGCCAGGGGACAACGGATCGGTGAGTCCTGGCTGCCGGGTCGGCCGGAGCCGGTAGGCAGAGCGTCGAGTGGCCCTGGGGCCACACGTGTGCGACCGCGTTCGGCGGGCGGCCGCTCAGCCTGTCGTAGAGCAGCATGCAGGCGTTGGCGTCACCGTCGCTGCGCAGGTCGGTGACCCTTGCGGCGAGCGCCCCTCACTGGTGCATCAGTTCGCCGGGCGAGTTGCTGGCAGCAGGGGCGACCTCACTGCACTTGCCCTCCTTCTTCCGCGCCGAGAGATCAAAGATCCCGGCGCCCAGCTGGACGGGCCGCTGACCGTGACGACTGTCGTCAAACTCCAGTCCACTGACTCCCGGCAGGATCGGCGTGGCTTGAATACCTACTGGAAGCGACGCTTCAACCTGCTCGCCGTCATGGCCGGCGACCGGGTGGAGGAGGTCTTCCTCGACGGTTTCAAGCGCCGTCAACAGCCGCCGCAGTCGGTGGAAGACGGCGGTCCGCTGCCTGCCTGTGGACGCCTCCAGCTCTGCGAAGAGGCGACCGATCTCGGCGTGCTGCCGCAGCCGCAGGCTGATGATGTCGTTTTCAGGCATGGCTCGGGACCGTTCGTTCATCCGCGTCTCCAGGAGCGACTCGTCAGATGGGAGGGGCCCTCGCCGCACTGGGAAGGGGCCGCTGGGTGTTTTGCCCCCTCTTGGGCGTTGAAACATCGTGCGCGTACCGCGCCCCTCCCGCCGGGACGTGGCAAAGCCCCTGCTACCGCGAGGCGATCGCCACCACTAGTGCCACCACAAACTGATCGCCGAGCATGGGGCGCCGCAGACCGGCTGCACGATCTGCGGCATGGTGCGGCGCCGCTGGCGGTGGCTGCCGAGGTGCTTCTGATGTCACATGGCGAACTGCCGTTCGCCTTTTCTTCGGCGTTCCTGTGCGATCCACTGCTTGCCCTCCGCGGCGATGCCCTCCATGACATGCAGGGTGTGGTGGATCCCGGAGGCGTCCAGTGTCATCTCGGACACCACGCCGGGGGCTTCGTCCATCTCGAGTTCTTCCATCCCCGAGGTCATCACCTCGACTTGGATCTGCTCCCCGTTGACGAGGGCGAGTTCGAATCTGCGCTCGTCGTCGTCTGCCTGGTGTACTCGCACGGCTGCGACCGCTTCGTAGCGGTAGTTGGTACGGTTCCAGCCGTGGAAGGTGCCTCGCTCGAAGTCGAGTTCGACGCTGAGCTGGCGTACCCCGTCCATGGTGAGCAGGAAGAGGAGCAACTGGTACCGCGTGTAGCGCCAGGGGCCGTTCCGGACGCGGGCGCGCCTGGCGCGGGAGCCGCGCGCTTCGATGAACGCGTAGGCGATCATGTCGCTCATGGCCAGCCCGTAGTGGCGCAGCGCCTCGTCCAATAGCACCTTGCGGTCGCGGTCCAGCCAGGCGGCCATCTCCGGATCCGAGGGTGTGTCGGCCAGCTTCTCCCGCCAGCGCTCATAGGCCGCCGTGCAGTCGTCCAGCGTTTGCGTGCTCTCGGCTTCGTCGGCTGCATGCCGCCTGTGTTCCAGGACGATGCGCAGCCAGGCGAGCGCTCCTATTACCCCGGCCATCAGTGCAACCGTCGCCGAACGGCCCGCGCTTACGGGCGCGACCCCCATTGCGTTCCCCACCGCCCGAGTGGCCCCCATGGCCAGAACGGCGAGACCGAGAATCGTCAGCACCTTGGTGGCCAAGGGGGTCGCGAGTTCCTGCCGGTAGTTCCACAGCGTGCCGTTCTCCCACCGCCTCCTGACATCGCTCACCCGATACCGGATCAGCCAGTTGATCTTCTCAACGCCGATCCGCTGCTCCCGGTAGACGTCGACGATCTCGTCGCGCAGGCTCTTGCGGATCCCTGCCGTCTCCGCCAACCAGGCGGAGCGGCTCGTGTCGCGCGGAACGTACTTGGCGAAGTAGTAGTCGAAACGTTGATCGACCCTGTTCGCGAAGCCGCCGGACGGTGCGCTGGTCGTACGCGCCCGAGGCAGCCCGTACTCCTCGTCCTTCGCCCTGCGCCGCTCGGCGCGATAGCGCCATTCCAGGCCGCCGCGCGCGGCGTAGTAGCCGCCGGCGATGCTCAGCAGGTACGCGAGCAGCGCGAAAGCCTGGAGTTCCCGAGCCAGCAGGTAGCCGATATGGAGCACCGCCACGGTGAAGACGAGCGTCGCCGTCACCGCCTTGATCCAGGTGCCGACCGGGATCTCGGGCGGGCGGGGCGCACGTGTTCGGGGCGGGGCGGGCTTCGGCTCGAAGAACTTCCAGACTCGATCGGCTCGGTCATCGGCCATCTGGTGCTCCCTGGCGCTCTGCAGGGCGCGGTGCCACATCTGATCTTTCAGTGGTCCGTCGAGGAACAACTCCAGGTGCCGCAGGATCATGGCGCGTTGGGGGTCGCCGAGCCCGTCGAAATCCTTGAGCAGGGGACGCAGGTCGGCGTCGGGCTGTCGCGCGGAATCCAGCAGGCGGCGCACGGTGTTCACACCGTCCGCCCATGCGTCGCCGCCGGTGACACGGCACATGAAAGGTGCCTGCCGCAGCAGCGCGATGTCCTCCTCCGGCATCTCGTGCGGCGTTCTGCCGCTGACCAGGGCCAGTTGCCAGTGGAAGCAGACCTTGTTGCCGATGTGATTTCCCATGACGGCTTCGTGGATGAGGTGCCGTGCCTTGCCCGGAATGCCGCCGTCGAGCAGGCTGACACCGGTCTCGAACTTTTCTGCAGGCGAAGCGTCTGCGGGAAGCGAGTAGATGTGGACTCCGCCGTGCACGGTTGCCGCCTGCACTCCGACATGGGCGGAATCCCCGGCGTAGTTCGTCGTGGTGGCACCCGGCTCGGTCATGACAGGCCCTGGACCAGTGCGATCACGCTCGCCACCTCGGCGGCCAGGGTGGCCACGTCCCCGACGAGTCCGCGGACCTTCTTGAGCGCCAGCGTCACCGCGCCGGTGTCCGGCGGCGTGGTCGTGTGCAGCGTCTCGCGAGCGTTGGCGAGTTCGGCTTGTGCCGCCTGGTAGGTGTCCTCGTCCAGGTGCCCTGCCGCTCGTGCCTGCTGAAGCCGGGCGGCCAGGCCGGCGATCGCCTGGGTGGGATCGGCCGGCGGGTCCTGCTCGCCGGACACCCGGATCCCGCCGTGCACGTGGCCGGCCTGCACGACCACCCGTGCGTTGTCCTTCGCGACGTTGCGGACCAACCCATCCATCTGCGAGTTCCCCATCCTTCCGGTTTCGTCGAACCGATCGCGGTTCCGTTCCTCAGCGACCAGGTTTTCGGCCAGTGAGACGGTGAACGCCGCCGCGTTGGCCACCGCCCGCGCCTGCCATCGCTTGCGGTCGGTGGTCTCCTTGGTGCCGTCGGCTCGGTCGCTGATGCCCCGGACGACGACCACCGGAAGCGACCTGTTCAGATGCGCGGCCTGAGCCACGCCTGCTCCTTCCATCTCGATCGCGAGCGCGTCGTTGTAGTTCCGCCGGATCCAGCGGGCGTGCGCCGACACCGTGGAATTCAGAACCACCTCGCCGGCCGCGATCGGCCCGAAATGCACTCCGGGCGCCCGGCGATGAGCACGAAGATCACCTGCCCAGGATCGGTCGCGCGCCACATGCCGGGCGATCTGGTCGGCGCCGTGCGAGACCTCCCAGACACGCGGACGGCTCTTGAACCCGTCGTCCTCACTCGTGCCCCCATGGAACGCGTAGATATGGGTGGCCACCACCACGTCCCCGAGGGCGACATGAGAGTGCAGGGCCCCTGCCACTCCCACAAAGATCAGCGCCACCGGGGAGAACTCGGCGATGGCACGTTCGGCCAGTACCGCCGCGGACTGGTTGCCCTTGCCGACGAGGCCCAGAGCGATCCGGCACCGGCCGCCCGCAAGCCGGCCGACTTCGAAGCGGGTGCCTTGCGGGTGCCGATGCAATCGGGGGGCGTCCAGCTTTTGACGGACGGCCTCGTACTCCACGTCCAGTGCTGTCAGAACGACGATCTGACTGTCGCTCATTCTTTCGGCTCCTTGGCGTTCGACGGCTCGACCGGCCGGACCATCGGCGGATAGAGGATCTTGCGAGGCCCGGCTTTGAACAGCCGGGCCGGCCGTCCGGTCGTGACCTTGCGCTCCGGGCCCGCCGGAACGATGAATCCGCTGGTCTTCTGGACCTTGCGGTAGAAGTTGCGGGGATCGAGCGAGATGCCCCAGACCGCCTCGTAGACCCGCTGCAGGTCGGTGATCGTGAAGGTCGGCCCGCAGAACGCCGTCGCCAGCGCGGAGTGCTCGAGCTTGGCGCGGGCCCTTTCGACGCCGTCCTCGACGATCCGGCGGTGGTCGAAGGCGAGTTCCAAGTCTCCGGAGAGGACCTGGTCGGCCCGCTGCCATCGCGCACCGGCCGCATCCGTGCCGGCGATCGGCTCCGGCAGCCCCGGGGCGATCGCCAGATAGGCGACGGACACCACCCGGCCGCGCGGATCGCGGCCAGGGGTGCCGTAGACGCCCAGATGCTCCAGGTGCAGCTTCTCAACATCCATGGCGGCCTCTTCCGCCAGCTCCCGGTGGGCCGCGGCGGTGAGGTCCTCTTCGGCGTGCCGCAGGAAACCGCCCGGAAGCGCCAGAGCCCCCTCGTACGGCTCGACGCCCCGCTCGACGAGCAGCACGTGCAGGTGCGACTCGCGCAGCGTCAAGATCACCAGGTCCACCGCGAGCATCACGGCGGGCGGCGTCCAGCGGTCCTCGGTCATGCGGCGAGGCTAGCTTATTGTCAGCCTGACAGAAAGTGCCTTCCGGCTGCCGCTCCGGCCACCGCCTTGTCACCGGCCAGCTAGCTTCTGGAGAGGGCTGTGTTGAGCGTGACGATCCGACGTGGCCTCTATCGTGACGCTTCCGGCTCCGGAGCGGTCCTCTATCGGCAACAAGCCCCAGCTTGACGCGCTGGGGGCCGTGGTCCGCGACGACGGGATCCGGGTGTTACCCAGGGCATCAAGCCCGCCGATGACCAGTTACTCCGCGCTGACACCCTTAGCCGCAAGGCGTTGCCAACGGCGCGCGTGCCTGGCCGAACGCGGCTTTGCCCGACCACGCAGCACCCGCGCAAGTACGGCTGGGACTGGCAAGCCGAACGGGAGATCCCGGACCTGTGGCGTCCCACCGACGCCACAGGTCCGGGAGTCGCCGAAGAAGCATCACCGGGGAAGTGCGGTGGCGGGGGTGTGGGCGGTGCGTCGGCGGAGGGGCACCAGGTTGCCGCGTCGGCGGGCCAGCCACAGGAACACGATCGTCAGCAGCAGGCCGAACAGAACCGAGTAGACGCTTCCCTCCGGGCCGAAGTCTCCACCGCTGATCAGATTCGGGCCGGACGTCGTGGCGTCCAGCAGTCCCTGCGGGGTGCCGTTGCCCGAGACCTCGGTGCTGAAGATGCCGGCCGCGGCGAAGTTCCAGCCGAAGTGCAGGCCGATCGGCACCCACAGGTTGCGGGTGGCGGCGTACGCGGCGGCCAGCATGCCGCCTGCCTCGATCGCGATCGCGATCGCGCCCCACAGGCTGGCGTGCGGGTTGAGCAGGTGAGACAGGCCGAACAGTACGCCGGTCAGCGTCAGCGCGATCCACGTGCCGGTGCGTTGCTCGATGATCCGGAACAGGACGCCGCGGAAGATCAGCTCCTCGGTCGTGGCGGCGGCGGCCATGAAGCCGACCAGCCCGACCGCGGCCGTGGGCGATCCCAGGCCGTCGACCTTGTAGTGACCGAGGAAGGCGATGTTCGCGATGACGGCCCCGAACAGCGCGACGCCGATCAACAGACCGAGGCTCAGCGCGGCCCCGGCACCTTTCCGGGCCACCTCCGTGGACGGGCGGCGCTCGGTCCGCCGCACCACCCATCCGTAGACCAACACCCCGAGCACGGCTGTCAGGAGGCCGAGGGCGAGCTCCAGCCAAGGATTGCCGTCCACGGCGGCGACGCCCTGGCTGCCGATCATCGCGACCGCCACGACGGCCAGGAGCTGCCAGACCAATCTCATGAAATCCCCTTCTCCAGGTCCGCGGCCGGAGCGCCGCGGCTCCACGGAACGCTATGGAGTCGAGGGCACTCGAATCGTCACCACTCGGTGGACACTTGCGTGTAGCTCGTACGGGGGACAGATGCCACAGGCCCGCCCGGCGGCGGTCGCCACCCTGCCTGGATAACCGGACTCGGGAGGACGCGGATCATTTCCGGGGGTGCCCACCACCGTCAGCGGCGCCTCCTCGGGAAGGGCGCGGATGAGGCGGTCCAGGCCCTTGTGCGGGGTGAGCCGCCCGACGAAGAGCACACCGACGCGTTCCAGCCGCGGGTCGGGGAAGAACAGGGAGGTGTCGGCACCGCCGTACACGATGTGCGTTCGTTCGGCGGGGGCGTGCGCCGGTCGCCGATGGTCTGGTCGCCCCTGTCAGGCGGTGCCGCTGGTGCCCAGGACGGTGGCGCGGAACCCTGCCACCAGGGGCCGCAGGTCGACTCGGTGCCATGCGGCCCACAGTTGGACGCATGTGTCGTGCCAGGGAAGCTCGCGCACCGCGACATCCTCAGTGGTGGCGCGGGCCATGCTCTTCTGCACGAGTGCGAGTCCGAGCCCGGAGGCGACCAGACCCAGCGCGGTCAGCGGCTCGGCGGCGTCGAGGCGGATGTCGGGCGTGAAGCCGGCCGTCGTGCAGGCGGCGATGAACGTGTCCCGCCAGGCGGGGTCCTGGGGGTTCTCGACCGCGATCCACGGTTGACCATCGAGGTCCTTGGGACTCACTTCTTCCCTGTCGGCGAGTGGATGCCCTGCGGGCAGGGCGAGTAGCAGCGGGTCCTGGAGCAGGGGTGCGGCCAGCAGGTCGGGGTCATCCGCGGTCGGAGGTTCATGGACGAACGCGATGTCGAGGTTGCGTTGCCGCAGGCCTTCGAACTGCTCGGTGGGCGGAAGGTTGTACAGAGCGATGTGGACGCCGGGGCTCTTGCTGTGCAGAGCGCGTAGTGCGCGGGGCAGGACGCCGGTGTGCATGGCGTCGGCAACGTAGCCGATGCACAGGCCGCCCTCTTCCCCACGGCCCAGCCGACGGCCCAAACTCTCCAGACGATCCGCATGCCGCAGCAGCGCGCGGGCCTCGGCCAGGAAGACCTGGCCGTCGCGGGTGAGCCGGATCCTCTGCTGGCCGCGTTCGAACAGGGTGAGACCGAGCTTCTGCTCGAGCTGCGCGATCTGCCGGCTGAGCGGCGACTGGGAGATGTGCAGCCGCTCGGCGGCCTGGCCGACGTGTTCCGTCTCGGCCACGGCGACGAAGTAGCGGAGTTGCCGCAAGTCGATCATTTAAGACCTCAGGGGACTCAAGTGTTGCCAAGCAAGTCTTGGACAGTCTCAAGTCTGGATCCTAGCCTCGAAATCGTCAGACCGGCGGACCGCGCACACCGCGCAGGGAGCACGTCCGTCGCAGCTCGTACGCCGAACAAGGATTCACACGATGTCCATCAAGTCCTTCCTGCCTGGCCGCCTGGGCTTCGGCACCGCACCGCTGGGCAACATGTTCCGGGCCATACCCGATGAGGAGGCCGCCGCCACCGTGGCGGCTGCCTGGGACAACGGCATCCGCTACTTCGACACCGCCCCCTTCTACGGCGCGGGCCTGTCCGAGATCCGGCTCGGTGAAGCGCTGGCCGGCCGCCCCCGCGACGAGTTCGTCCTGAGCACGAAGGTCGGGCGGGTCATCCTCGACGAGATCGAGGACCCCTCCGCCCGCAACCTGGGGGAGAAGGGCGGACTGTTCGAACACGGACGCACCAACAAGATCGTCAACGACTACTCGGCCGACGCCACGCTGCGCTCCATCGATGACAGCCTCAAGCGACTGAAGACGGACCACTTCGACATCGTGTGGGTGCACGACGTCGCGCAGGACTTCTACGGCGACGAGTGGCTCGCCGCCTACGAAACAGCCCGCACCGGCGCTTTCCGGGTGCTGCAGAGGCTGCGCGACGAAGGCGTCATCAGAGCATGGGGCCTTGGTGTCAACCGGGTCGAGCCCCTGGAGTTGACACTGGACCTGGAGGAGCCGAAGCCGGATGCGTTCCTCCTCGCCGGCCGCTACACGCTGCTCGACCACGACCGTGCGCTGCAGCGGCTCATGCCGGCCGCGGAGGCCCAGGACGTCGACATCGTCGTCGGCGGACCGTACAACTCCGGCGTCCTGGCCGGCGGACAGCACTTCGAGTACCAGAAGGCCCCCGCCCCGGTCATCACCAAGGTGGACCGCATCAAGGCACTCGCACGGCAGCACGGCGTCGGCATCAAGGCGGCGGCGCTGCAGTTCTCCCTCGCTCATCCCGCGGTCGCCGCGGCCATCCCCGGTGCCTCCCGGCCGAGCCGCGTCGCAGAGGACGTCGCCGCACTCGGTGAGACGGTCCCGGCGGCCTTCTGGACGGCTCTGCGCACTGAGGGGTTGATCGCTCAGGACGCTCCCGTACCCGGCGCCTGACCCCTACCTCACCTGTTCAGGAGACGACCATGGCGACCACGACCGCGACCATCGACCTCCCCGTGCCCGCCGAGCGTGTCTGGCAGCTCATCGGCGGCTTCGGCTCCCTGCCCGACTGGCTGCCCTACATCCCCGAGAGCACGCTCAGTGAGGGCGGCCGCGTCCGCAGCCTCACGAACGAGGAGGGCGGCGTCATCGTCGAACGCCTCGAAGCGTTCGACAACCAGGCGCGCACGTACAGCTACTCCATTCTCCAGTCCCCGTTCCCTGTCACCGGCTACCGCTCCACCCTCACCGTGCACGAGGTGGCGGGGGGACAGAGCCGTGTGGAGTGGTCCGGGACCTTCACGCCGGCGGGGACGAGCGAAGAAGAGGCGATCAGCCTGTTCCACGGCATCTACACCGAGGGCCTGGCCGCACTGCGGAGGACACTCGGCGCGTGAACGCGGACACGTGATGCCCGGTTGCGCCGATCGGCTTCGCATGGCGCCCGACCGGCTCAACTGACCGGCGGGGGCGGGGCCCTGCCCGGCTCCGCCCCCGCCGTCCGTCATGTGGCGAGCACGGGACGCCCGCGACGGACCCGTGTGACGCCTACGACTTCCGGAACACCAGCGATACAACGAAAGAGACCGATATGACCATGTCCTCGATCCCGGCCGGCCCCCGTACCCCCGAAGAGGTCTTCGCCGATCACGGGCGCCGACTCGGCACGGGAGACCTGGACAGCATCAGTGCCAACTACGCGCCGGACGCGGTCTTCATCACCCCCCGGGGCATCCTGCGGGGGAGGGAAGGCGTCAAGGAAGGCATCGGGGCGCTCCTGGCCGATCTGCCCGACGCCGAGTGGGAGCTGAAGCCACAGTTCGCCGGTGAGGTGCTCTTCCTGGAGTGGTCGGCCACCAGCACAGCGGCGCGCGTGGAGGACGGCGTCGACACCTTCGTGTTCCGGGACGGCCTCATCCAGGCGCAGACCGTCCGGTACACCCTGGTCACCGGCGGCTGACCAATCCGGGGTCGTGGTCACCCGGCACCAACGCCGGTACTCCGTACCAAGTGCCGGGTGCCCCGCTGAGGCACCTGCGGATGCTCCTATAGATGTCAAGCTGCAGGAGCAAGATCGTTTTGGTTGGCTGGTGTGGTGGATGTGCTGGTCAGGGTGCGGTAGACCTCGCGGGC